>JAGOAA010000014.1 GCA_017984215.1 Cytophagaceae bacterium | reverse complement strand
GGCCATCCGGGGAAATCGATAAAATCGTATTGTATTGATCGCGATTCAAGACATCCGGCATACGGCGCGCCGTACTCCAAACATCCCCCACACGTTCGCTGTACCAAATATCCTGAGATCCCGAAACGGTCTCTGAACCCTGCGTCCCAAACCGATTGGAGGGATGACTCTTTCGGCCGAAATAAAGCGTCTTGCCATCAGGCGCCATGACGGGATTCAGTTCGGCAAATTCCGAGTTCACAGCAGTGCCTAGGTTTTCCGGCTTTTGCTGCCCGAAACCCATAAAAGACACAAATAAAAAAACGCAAACTAGCCGCGATAAATCCATTTTTTCTCCATTTTCTCCGGCTCGTAGCCCATGATGTAATCCACCAAAACCGCCGGATTGGTCTCTACCTGCAAAGCTTCTAAATTAGGCGATTTCAAAAATCCTTCATCCACCATATGTTGCAATTGCGCCATTAAATGATCGTAATAGCCATTCGTATTGAGCACAGAAATGGGCATTTGGTGTAAATCCAATTGCTTCCATGTCAACATCTCAAACAACTCATCTAAGGTTCCGAATCCCCCAGGCAAGGCAATTACGCCATCAGCTAGTTCGGCCATTTTCTGTTTCCGACTATGCATCGTTTCCGTCACATAACATTCCTGAATTCCCTTGTGCTTTACCTCCCAAGGCTCCATAAACGAAGGAATCACCCCAATCACATGTCCGCCCAAACGTAAATACTCATCCGCCAAAACTCCCATGATACCCACACTTCCTGCACCAAAAATCAATTTGCAATCGTACTTCTTAAAAGACTGCATCAATGCTTTTGCCTCTGCTTCGTAAATCGGGTTATGGCCTTTCGATGAGCCGCAATAAACTAAAATCGTTTTAGACATGTATGAGTTGTTTTAACGCATCCGCAAGGCGCGTATAGGTAAACGTAAATTGTAAGTCTTTTTGTATTTTCTCGGAGGAAACAAAATTTCCACCCGTAACCAAAACGGCCATTTCTCCCAGCACCAAGCGCAAAGCCCATGCCGGTACTTTTGGCCACCAAATGGGTCTGTGATAGGCCGCCGCAATCTGTTTTGACATGTCTGCATGCGTCACGGGATTTGGCGCAACCGCATTATATACACCCGTTGCGTGCTCCTCTGTCAACACACAAGCAAACATTTTGACCAAGTCTTGAATATGTATCCAGGATTGACCTTGTGTTCCTTTGCCTAAAATGACACCCGCGAACCAACGAATCGGTCGGGCCAATACGGGGAATATGCCCCCATTTGCCCCCAGAACTAAACCAATACGTAGTTTCACCACGCGCAAACCTTGAATTTCATCCACCGCATTTTCCCACGCGACAGTACAAGCACTCAAGAAATCTTGGCCAGCAGGCGTTGTTTCCGTACAAAGTACATCCCCAGAATCTGCGCCATAATAACCAATGGCAGAAGCAGATACAAAGGTGTGAACCTGGTGTTTTCGGGTTTTTAAGGCTTCAGCTAATAGCTTCGTTGAGGCCACGCGCGAATGAATTAATTCCTTTTTCCGGTCCGCCGACCAGCGTTTATCCGCAATCCCAGCACCCGCTAAATGCACGATCGCATCGATGTTATCCAGCGCATCAGGAGCTAGATAAGCTTTGTCAACATCCCAACCCCCTTGACGAGATAAAATACGCGTTTGGTGACCCAGCGCATGTAAATATGCCTGTAGTTCTTGCCCAATAAAACCCGACCCGCCGGTGATGAGAATGCGCATTAATTTCCTTTTTTAATCGCCTGATAGATCACTTCGTTAATGCCCGTGCGAATGTTGGCATCCGATATTTTACTGTTATTTCGTGTTGGGTAAACACGATTTGATAAGAATACATAAACCAAATCCTGCGTCGGATCTACCCAGGTATACGTTCCCGTAAAACCGGAATGACCAAAGCTTGCAACACTCGCTGATGCCGCCGCGGAGACTCCTGGTTTCTTGCGATCTGGTTTATCGAAACCAACTCCCCGGCGGGAATTTTCGTCCATCGAAAATGGATAAGCAGTCCATTGCTTCACCGTCTTTTCCTCGATAAATTGTTGGCCTCCATAATACCCATTTTGCAAATACATCTGCATCAATTTCGCGAGGTCATTGGCATTCCCAAACAAGCCCGCATGACCGCTAATACCATCCAATAAAGCAGCCCCTTCATCATGCACTTTGCCATGAATCAAGGTCTTGCGGAATAGAGAGTCATATTCGGTTGGGACAATGCGCGCCATCGGAAAATACTTCTCCGCTTGGTAAACCAAAGTACTCGCGCCTAAAGGTTTATAGAACGTTTCAGCCAAGTAAGTTGTCCAGGTTTTACCTGTGATACGCGGTGCGATTTGGGGCAATAAATAGTAAGACAAATCTGAATACACATATTCCTTTTTCTCCCGCAATGCCGAATTTTTAATTGCATCCGTTAGTTGTGCACTGATGCTACGATGCGCCCAAAGGTTCGGTGCGACCTGAATCGGATATTCTTCTGAGGAAGCGTAGGAAAGCGTTCTGGGTTTCCAGCGCGTCACTTCCGACTTAATGTCCACACAGGAATCCCAAAGATTCTTCTGTGTACGAATGATTTTTTTGATACGTTCTTCTCCTGCCGCCTTCGTCAAATACTTTTCTAGGAACGAGTATTGCATGTCGTTTTTGGCGAAAAGCTGGTTAAACTTTTTGCTATGCACAATCATGTCGGTGCTATCAATGTAATCTTGCCAAAAAGGAATCCAGGCACGCAATCGAGCTTGGTGAGTCAATATGTCCAAATACTTCAAATCCTTCTTGTTGCTTTGGGCGAATTCTGGAATCAGTTCGCCCATCGTTGTTTCCAAGGTGAATTTTCCTTGGTCTTGCCATTTCATCAAGGCCGGAATCGAGGTGGAAATTTTCGTAATCGATGCTAAATCGAAGATGTCAGACTTTTTCAGAGGCTCTTTCGATTCATACGTTTGGCTACCAAAAGCCTTGTGGTAAATCACCTTGCCCTCTTTGGCAATCAACACCACGACACCCGGAGCACCTTTGATATCGATGGCTTTTTGTGCCAAAGAATCGACGTGCTTATTCAAATATTGCCCAGAAATTCCCACAGTCTCCGGTAGCACATTGTATTGCAAACGACCTAAACTCGGGGTTAAAATCCCCATCCCCGCAGGATAATCAGCCGAGGCACTAACAGGCATTTTCCCTTCTGCCGCGATACCACCGAAAATCAACGAGGCCGCCGCTTCTTGTTGGGCCACACCATCCTGATACGTCAATACCAATCCGCCCAAATTCTTTAAGTTCTCAAAAGACTTCAGGGTAAATGGATTGGCGAAATAAGACAAGATGGTTTTCGGTGTAGCAAAACGTTTGACTAATGCTTGAATTGAGGCTTTGATCGCATAATTATTAACCGGTCGGTAAGAGATTCCATGTAAACCCATCAAGACAACATCGTAGTTTTTCAAGGCATTTTCTACCTTGACAATGCTTGAATCGGCACTCAATTCATCCAAATAGAAATGATCCATCTCGACGTAATTTTGGGCTAACTTCTGGAATTCTGTCGGAAATACGCCCCCATAATTAGCTTTACCGATTGCCAGCGTGGCAATTTTCAAAGTATCCAAACGGCGCAAAGGAATTAAATCGAACGGGTTTTTTAGCACCGTCGCCGATTTCTCTGCGAGCGTGCGTTTGAGTAAATCCGCTTGCAGTGGATTGAGTTCTTCGATTAAGTTTTTGATTTCGGTGGGTTGGTAATGATCAAGGCCCGCCCAAGCTTTGGCATTCAGAATCCGACGAACGCGCTTGTCAAGTTCCGCCTCGGTAATTTCGCCTTCCGTTAAGGCTTTTTTGATCGCATTAAATGCAGCAGGAACATCGACAAAGGTTTCCAAAATATCGTTGCCGGCAAGGAACGCTTTCACATTCGCCTGCCCCTCTGGGAACATTTTGGTGGCACCTTTCATGTCCATGGCATCCGTAAATACGAGGCCTTCAAATTTCAGTGAATCACGCAATAGGCCTGTCACAATGGGTTTCGACATCGTGGATGCGAGCATGGCTGTGGTGTCCAGCGCAGGTATGCTTAAATGACCTACCATGACACCCTGTAGGCCTTTTTTGATTAATTCACGGTAAGGAAAAAGCTCCAAAGAATCCAATCGGTTGCGGCTATGCGTCAACACCGGAATGTCATAATGGGAGTCGACGCCCGTGTCGCCATGCCCGGGAAAATGTTTGGCAGAGGTGATAATTCCGCCTTTTTGAAGCCCACGCATGTAGGCAAGGGATTTACTTGTAACCGCATCTCGGTTTTCCCCGAAAGAGCGGAAGTTGATGACTGGGTTGTTGGGATTATTATTCACGTCGACCACCGGTGCATAATTGATATGCACCCCCATGCGCTTGCATTGTTGGGCGATTTGGAAGCCCATTTTCTCGATGAGCGCGTCATTACCTTGTATCGCGCCGAGCGTCATTTGGTAGGGATAGCGAACCGTTGAGTCCAAGCGCATGTTTAGCCCCCATTCCAAATCCATGCCGATGAACATGGGTACTTTGGACATGGCTTGTAATTTGTTGACCAAGCGCGCTTGATTCGTTGGGTAACCGGCAAATAGCACGAATCCGCCAACGTGGTAATTGCGTACGATGTCATAGAGTCGGGCGGTGTCATAAGTCGCATTCGTGTTACCGCGCGGCATCAGCACTTGGCCGATTTTTTGGTCGACCGTTAGGCTTTTCATGAC
This sequence comes from Cytophagaceae bacterium, assembly GCA_017984215.1. Lineage (GTDB taxonomy): Bacteria > Bacteroidota > Bacteroidia > Cytophagales > Spirosomataceae > Aquirufa > Aquirufa regiilacus. Next base: position 44,919 of record JAGOAA010000014.1, on the reverse strand, counting down.
CGAATCCACCCATTTCGATTTGGTGTGGGGGAAAAGGTCGGTTTGGCTGTATGCGGATTTGCCTAAGGCGATGAATAAAAAGGCAAGAAGAATGCGTTTGATCATGGGTAAAAGGGGGTAATGGATTGTGAAAATACGGAATCTTTGGGATTTTTTTGCTTGGATTTTCGTAAGCGGGAAAGGAATTGTATTTTTGGAGCTTAATAAGATGAACGTATGAGAAAAAAAATTGTTGCTGGAAACTGGAAAATGAATAAGACGGCTGCTGAGGCATTCGTGTTGGCTACTGAAGTAGCACAATTAGTGAAGTCGGAGGTTCCGGCGGATGTACAAGTGATTATGGCGACGCCGGCCTTATATTTGACAGGTGTTTCTCAGGTTGTTGAGGGCATTGATAATTTAGCTGTTGCGGCACAAAACTGCCACGAAAAAGCATCAGGAGCGTATACAGGAGAGATTTCGGCGGTGCAATTAGCATCAGCTGCGATTCCTTACGTATTGATTGGTCACTCGGAGCGTCGTGAATATTTCGCGGAGTCGAATGAGCAATTAGCTGCCAAAGTGGATGCGGCTTTAGCGAATGGTATCACACCGATTTTCTGCTGCGGAGAGAGTTTACAATTACGTGAAGGCGGAGAATTTTTAGCTTATGTGGCGGATCAATTAACGGCTAGTTTATTTCACTTGTCGGCAGAGGAATTTGCTAAAGTTGTGATTGCCTATGAGCCTATTTGGGCGATTGGAACGGGTTTAACGGCTTCGGCAGGTCAAGCACAAGAAATGCATGCACATTTGCGTGTTCACATTGCTGCCAAATATGGCGCAAGCGTAGCAGATGATTGCTCAATTTTATATGGTGGATCTTGTAATGCGAAAAACGCACAAGAGATTTTCGCGGGTCCGGATGTGGATGGCGGATTGATCGGTGGCGCTTCATTGATCGCGGCGGACTTCATCACGATTGCGAAATCGTTTTAATTGGTGTGTTGGCGGGTAAACGCTGCCGGGGTCTGAAGACCCCGGCAGCGTTACTCCCCGAACGCTTTATATTCGAAAAAAGTATATCAATATGTTGGTAATCGCATTTGACGCGGATGACACGCTTTGGGTCAATGAGCCTTATTTTCGTGAGAGCGAGGAGGCCTTCGCTGCCTTGTTTGAAGACTATTTGCCCTTGCATCAAACCCAACAAGAATTATTCAAAACCGAGATGGATAACCTGGCGCTTTATGGCTATGGGGTAAAAGGTTTTATGTTATCCATGATCGAGACTGCTATTCGAATTACGGATGGTCATCTGTCGGCCGAAGGAACCCAACAAATCTTAGAAATCGGGAAAGAATTACTCGATAGACCGATTGAAATTCTACCACATGTCGAGGCGGTCTTAGAAGCACTTTCCACAAAATACCGCCTGGTAGTAGCTACCAAGGGAGATTTGCTCGATCAAGAGCGAAAGTTAAAGAAATCAGGTTTAGCTAAATATTTCCATCACATTGAAATCATGTCGGACAAAAAGCCCGAAGATTATCAAAAATTAATCCGTCATTTAGACATTGCTCCCGCGCAATTTATGATGATCGGCAACTCGTTAAAATCAGACATTTTGCCGGTGTTAGAGCTTGGCGGACATGGGGTACATATTCCATTTCATACGACCTGGGCACACGAAATGGTGAGCCATCCGGTAGAACACATAAATTTTCGTGAGATTGAACATCTAAACGAGATTCTCTCGTTTTTATAAAATCAAACTATTTGAAAAATTAGCGGGGGCGGTTTATCAAATATGTGATAAGCTAAGGCCCGATTTTGCCCTTTAGAGAATCTAAAAGCAGAAAATAATCAGTTTGTTAGGCAGAAAGTTTTTTCCGGGAAGTGGAAGTGAAAAGGTGACGCTGCCGGGGTCTGCGACCCCGGCAGCGTCTACGTCAAGCTCCAACGATTAAGCCAGGGCTATATTGTCCAATAAACTTATTTAAACGCCTTCTGCGACAACTTCTTTCACTGCAGGCACCATTCGTGTCATCAATGTCTCAATCCCCGCTTTAAGCGTCATTTGAGACGAAGGGCAACCCGAACAAGATCCTTGCAACAAAACCTTCATTTGACCCGTCGATTCATCGAATGAATGAAAAGTAATCGCTCCACCATCTGATTCTACAGCAGGTTTCACATATTCCTCCAAAACTTGCTTGATTTGGGTGATAATTTCTGAATCTGAAGATTCCCCTTCTTCGGCAAATTCCGAGGCAGGTAAAGAGAAAACAGGTTGTTTCTCGGCGAAATATTTCTTTAGGTATTGCTTAATCCCGAACAATTCATCTTCCCAAGCAGCATTTTCTGTTTTGGTCAATGTGATGAAGTTGTTGGTAATGAAGACCCGACGAACAAATTCAAAGCCAAATAATGCGACTGCTAATGGAGAATTTTTTTCTTTGGTCAAGCCATCTGCGGGTTGGGTATAGTCGAAAGACATGCCCTCCGGCAATAATTCCACATTAAAAACGAATTTCATCGAATGTGGATTGGGCGTAGATTCTGTATAAATGGTAACTGTCGAGGTAAGCATAAGGTGGAGTTATAGTCGCTAAACAGCCGAACAGCCATTAAGGTTTCGAAAAATAAAAAAAACCTGACACTTTCGTATCAGGTTTTATCTGAAATCTACAATTGATTACTCAGCTGCAGCTTCTTTTTTCTTAGCTGGAGCTTTTTTCGCTTTTGGAGCTGCTTCTACCGCAACCTCTGCTACTGGAGCCGCTTCCACTGCTGGAGCTGCTTTTTTCGCTGGAGCTTTCTTCGCTACAGGAGCCGCTGGTGCTGCTGCTGCCACTGCTGGCAATACATGCACAAATGAACGACCTTTAAATCCTTTTTTGAATGCTACTACACCATCCGCTAAAGCAAATAATGTATGATCTTTTCCAAGACCAACATTTTCACCTGGGTTGTGCGCTGTTCCACGTTGACGAACAATGATGTTCCCCGCGATAACTGCTTGGCCTCCAAATAACTTAACGCCTAAGCGTTTACTATGTGACTCGCGCCCGTTTTTCGACGATCCGGCGCCTTTCTTATGTGCCATGTTTTTTTATTTTATGCGTATAAAACGCTAATGTTCAATTATTTAACTGAGATACCTTCGATTAACACTTGCGTCAAATCTTGACGGTGTCCATTCATTTTTTGGTAAGACTTTCTACGTTTCTTTTTGAATACTAAAACCTTTTCGCCACGAACGTGTGCTACGATTTTAGCTTGAACAGTCGCACCAGCTACTGTGGGTGCTCCTACGGAAATCTTTCCGTCATTGTCAACAAGTAATACCTTGTCGATAACCAGTGCAGCGCCTACCGAACCCGCCAAACGGTGAGTGTATACGGTACGGTCTTTTTCTACTTTAAATTGCTGCCCGGCAATTTCTACGATTGCGTACATTTTATATGTATTTAAGTGAAACAATCCCACGAGGCCAGGTCGTTACCTTTACAAAGCCTTTTAAATGGGGTCGCAAATATAAAAAGTATTTACTATAAAGCAAAGCCTTATTCGTAAATAAATTCTCCATAAGTACTTTTTATGGTCAATTTCTTCGCAGGAGCGGCCTCCACACGTCCCACAATCTGTGCTGGAATACCAAATGATTGCGAAATCTGGATAATCTCCTCGGCAAACTCAGGTGCCACATAAAGTTCCATCCGGTGACCCATGTTGAACACTTTATACATCTCCTGGAAGCTTGTTCCACTCTCCTTTTGAATCAAATCAAACAGCGGAGGAATCGGAAATAAATTGTCCTTAATCACATGAACCCCCTCCACAAAATGCATCACTTTCGTCTGAGCTCCACCAGAACAATGAACCATCCCATGTATCTGTGCGCGCATGGCACCCAAAATCGCCTTAATCACCGGCGCATAGGTACGCGTTGGCGATAAAATTAATTGGCCCACATTCAACGGTGTGCCCGGAACTGCTTCCGTCAAGGCGCGTGATCCCGAATAAACCAAATCCGCAGGAACGGATGGATCAAAACTCTCTGGATATTTTCCAGCTAGGTAATTGCCCAACACATCATGGCGCGCGGAAGTCAATCCATTGCTTCCCATCCCGCCATTATACGTCTTTTCATAGGTCGCTTGGCCATCTGAAGCTAGGCCAACAATCACATCGCCCGCCTGAATATTGCCATTCGAAATAACATCGGAACGCTTCATTCGACCTGTTACCGTGCTATCCACAATAATCGTCCGCACCAAATCACCCACATCTGCCGTTTCTCCTCCTGTGCTGTAAATGCCCAAACCATTCTCCCGCAACATCTCCAACACCTCTTCGGTCCCATTAATAATCTCCGCGATCACTTCGCCCGGAATCAAGTTCTTGTTCCGACCAATCGTACTCGAAAGCAGCATTTGATCCGTCGCACCGACACAAATCAAATCATCGGTGTTCATCACAACCGCATCCTGTGCAATACCTCTCCAAACTGAAATATCCCCCGTTTCCTTCCAATACAAATAGGCCAAAGACGACTTCGTCCCTGCCCCATCGGCATGCATGATGTTGCAATAATCCGCATCTCCACCCAAAATATCCGGGGAAATCTTGCAAAATGCCTGTGGAAACAAACCCTTATCTAAGTTGGCAATGGCCTTGTGAACATCTTCTTTAGAAGCCGAAACTCCCCGTTGCATGTAGCGATCGGTTGACATATTACGCTTGATTTAATTGAGCAAATTCTTTGGCAAAATACGTCAGTATCACCTGCGCACCCGCCCGTTTAATCGATAATAAACTTTCCAACATCGCCTTCTCGCCGTCCAACCAGCCATTTTGAGCAGCCGCCTTAATCATGGCATATTCGCCAGACACGTTGTAAGCTGCGATAGGTAAATGACTATTTTCACGCAACAAAGCTATGATATCCAAATAGGCCAAAGCGGGTTTGACCATCAAGAAATCAGCTCCTTCCGCCTCATCTAATTCCAATTCAATCAAGGCCTCCCGACGATTCGCCGGATTCATTTGATATGTTTTCTTATCGCCAAATTTAGGTGCCGACTCCAGCGCATCGCGGAACGGACCATAAAATGCAGATGCATATTTAGCCGTGTACGCCATGATGCCCACATTTGAGAATCCCGCGCCATCCAATGCCTCACGCAAATACCCTACGCGACCATCCATCATGTCCGACGGACCAATCAAACGAGAGCCAGCTTGCGCTTGTGCAATCGCCATCTTAGCTAAAACCGGTAAAGTTTCGTCATTTAAAATTTGACCATCTTTCACAATCCCGTCGTGACCATCCGAACTGTAAGGGTCCATGGCAACGTCGGTCAACAAAGAAATCTCTGGAAAACGGCTCGAAACCGCATGAATAGCATCTAAATACAAAGAGCCTTTTCGGTGACTTTCAGATGCAATAGAGTCCTTGAAAGACTCCTCCACCTGAGGAAATAATGCAAACGAACGAATGCCTAAATTGGCACATGCATCTATTTCCTTCAACAACAAATCTACAGAATAGCGATTAATTCCCGGCATGGATGCAATTGCCGTTTGCTTACCCGTTCCCGACTGAACAAACAAGGGAAATAACATGTCTTTCACCGACAGGCGAGTCTCCTCCACCATATCACGAATGACTGCACTCTGACGATTTCTACGCGGCCTTTGTAACATATCGAATGATTTAAGGCACAAAGGTAGGAATTATTGCGGCAGTTGGGAAAGGATCTTACTTAATTGTCGCTCCAATAAATGTAATTTATCAACATGCTGGACAAATTCCCCGCGTGTCACAAAACCATAGCCCGCATAGACCGACTCCGCAACTTCCATTTCGGGCTCCTCATCAAAAAATTGAGATAAATTGAATTGCAAAATTTCAGACATCTGTACCAAACGCGTTAAGGTCATTTCCGTTCTGCCTTGCTCTAATTTGGAGTACGCCGAATTTGACATACCCAATTTCAATGCCACATACTCCTGGCTATACTCGTGAGAAATTCGAATCTTCCGGAGTCTTGTTGCATATTTTTTCATAAGGCAAGATAATGAATCGTATATACTCTCACGTTATGACCAAAACAACAAAAAGTGTCATAAATCGAAATAAAATTTCTTATTGTGACCTTCCAAAACCTTCAAGCCGACTAAAATCTACAATTGTTAAACTTCCTTCAGACTCAAACCTTAATCCCACCCCTTCCAATAAATCCGCAATGGCTGATTGTAAAGGCTCAGCTGATTCCACCCAAATAGTCCAGAAATCGGCCAGCGAACCTTCATATACTTCCTCGACCAACGAATAAAAATCCTGTCGGGAATAGCCCTGTTTCAAACGACCATAGCGATTTTGCATCAACAACATGACGTCGCGAAGCGATTTGGCATGCTGAAATTTCCGACGAATCAACAGATCCAAGCCCAAGGCCGCCAAAGCCCCCTTAAAATAAATTGACACGCGCTTTCCGGGCAAAGCAGCGCCATAGCCGTCCAGCCACAAATCGATTGAACTTTCAATCAAAGTCTGCTTAGAAGCACCATCCCGCTCAAAATGTAATTTCAAATTGCCGGCCAACAAATTCACATACTCCTCCGCATTCACAACGCCCGATGCCCACAAAAACCAATCCCCCAAATAAGTCGTAATACCCTCAATTATCCAGCCCGTATCAAAAACAACCGCCTTCGTATAATCATAAGGCAACAAGGCTTTCGGCCGAATGGTCGCCACATTCCACACATGGTACAATTCATGCGAACCCAACCCGATCAAATCTTCATATGAATCACGATCCTCTGGACCCAACACCATCATCGTGGATTTCGTATGTTCTACACCGTGATAAAAGGGCTTCGGACAAATCCACAACATAAAACGATAGTCACGAACAGGGAATTCACCCATGTAATCAAGCTGATATCCAACAAATTTTTGGTAGGCCTTCAGCAATCGATCTGAGAAATGTGTCTTCGGGCCGACACCCTGTAAATAGAATTTCACCCCTTTGGCTTTCCAAGTATGTGTATGGAGTTGAGGCGCAGCCAAAAAGGGAGAATCGACCAGCTCGCGATACGTTTTCGCCCGAAATTTATTTCCGTAAGTCCTTAAGGAACAGGAAGTTTCGTACCCCCCTGCCGGCGTGATTTTCGCCGAAGATGCTCCGGCTAAAACCACCCTTTCCTCCGGCGAAAAACCCGCCGGCGGCAACACAACCTCCACCTCACACGCGCGGTTCTCCCCCCGATGTGGAAACAATAAACAATTCACAAAATTGATGTAAACCATCGATTCGTCCACCCAAGATCCTCCCGCATCCGGCTGTTCCGCATGATATCGATATTTCAGCGTAATCGGCCGTAAATCCGTCACCTCAATCGTCCACGTAGACAAATCGAACTTCACTACCGGTCCATGTGTACTCGTAACCGTCGCGATGTTTTTCGCAAAATACTGCACCTGATATCGCCCGGGTCGCCAAATAGGCAAATGCATGCGCAAAGGCCCCAGCCGCGAAGGCATAAATGTTAACTCAATATCCAGCGCATGAAACGCTGGCGTAATTCGATAGGTTAATGTCCTCATGACAATACTTCTTGTAAAACCTGCAAAGACCTCAACTCCCCAAACGACTCCATATGCAAACCATAATAATAAATCAAAGCCCGTAAAATCGCCGCGCGCTGCACCCGATTAACTCCAACGCCATCTCCATAATCTGCATTAAACAGGGTCTGAACCGTTATGGCATCTAAATCGCCCATGCCTGGAACGCCGGCCTCACGCAACTGTTCCAAAAACTCACCCACCTGACCCGCATGAAATCCCAAAAACTCACTCAAACGCCACAAAAACTGCAAATGAAAATTCTCCAAATGCCCCTGACCCTGATCCAAAATCTGAAACGATTCCTCTAAAAACGAAAACAACACCGGATTCGCCTCCTCTTCACGCAACACCTTACTCAATACTTCCGTTAAAAATAGAGCGATGCTCGACGAAGCAATATCAAACGGAATCTTCCGATACGGATAATAACATTTGGCCTCCGATATCCGATGCAAGCCTTTTCCGGGCTTGTGATACACTTCTAAATCCAACAACGTGAGCGGTTGGAACAGCGCTATTTTATGTTTCGCCTTCGCAGAACGAACCCCATTTTCCACATAAGAGCTGATGCCAAATTCTGCGGTGTAAATGGTCACCAACAAGGACGACTCCCTGTATTTCATGTATTGAATGACAATACCTTTCGTTTTATTCAGCATAATCCAGGCCGATTTCGTGCTGCAAACGAGTCAAAATCTCTTCGGTTGTCGCATCCGCCGCAAAGCGAATCGGCTCCCGAAACTCGACCGTTAAGGTCGTATTTCGCTTCCGCCACAATAAGCCCTTTTTATCAAATGCCCGTCGGAATCCATTAATTCGGACCGGCACCACAATCGGATTTTCTCCTTTAATCAAATGTGCCGTTCCTTTTCGCAAAGGGGCAAAAGCACGGGTGGTTCCTTGTGGAAAACTAACCACCCAGCCAAATTTCAAACCTTTGCCAATCTTCTCCACAGCACCCAAATCTACCTCGCGTTTCACATCTACACCTTCTGCTCGCCAAGAACGATTCACCAAAATTGCACCCGCTTGCGCAAAAAGTCGTGGCAATAAACCATCATTTTTCATGGTTTCAGACGCAGCAACATAAAAGAGGTTGGAGCGCGGTGCCAATAAATAAAAAGGGTAATTCAGCGTATTGCGAAAGCCCCATTTGACCGAGAAAAAGATGTGATATAAACAAACCACATCCATGAAATAGGTCTGGTGATTCGGCAAAAATAAGACACCTTCATTCGGCAAATTTTCCAAATGTTCCGTCCCCGTAATCTTCGTTTTATTGTAGACTGTCAGCCGATTATACGATATAAATCCCAAAACCATCATCACAATCCGCTTGAATAAAATCGGATTGCCAAAGGGGTCCCGCTCACCCAATCCGAGCGTATCCATGAAATGAAATACTTTGGCCAACTTTGACTGACTCATATTAAAATCCTCCTTTTTTCGATTTCGTTGCTGGCGCTGCTGATTTAGCTGGCGCTGCCACTTTTTTCCCTTTTTTCGTAGGCGTAGTTCCCCGGTAATATGCCAAGAAGCGCTTCAGAAATGCATCTTTCTCATCTCCTGCCGCTTCTACGACCGCCAATTTACCCTTTTTATCTGATTTAACCGCTTCTCGAATACTCGCAAGGAAGGCCGGATCCGACGAATAAACGCCTAGTTCGCCATTGAAATAGGCGAAATAATACCACAAATCTTCCGACAATTCCCAATACCCATAAAACTCTTCTTTGCTCGGTTTTTTGATCACCTCCATGTATCCTTTCACCGTTGCATTGATATCCACCGGCCCCACATTCACCCATGGAATTCCCCCCGTAGAATAGAAAGCAGAGGTATTCGGAGACCAAACCCACTCAACATTCGAAAAGTTAATCGAATTCGCAAATTCTGGGGCCACCTTGTCCAACGCTATGTGTACCTGATCCATTTTTGTCAGCATCGCTTCTTGAATCGGCTTGCCTAGTACTTGAACGGCTCGTTTTAAATACGCATCTCGACGTTCTGGATCATCCGCCGGCTCACTTTGGACGCCTTCGTCCAACAAATATTTGACGATACGATCCCCCATCACTTTCAACAATTTGGCAGGAAACGGAAATTGTAAATTCACCCAGGTGTCTAGTCGCGGCAATAAACTATCCGTCGACATGGTCAAATGACCAAAAGCCCGAATGGCCTGATTCCCCGTAAACAATTGAATGGGGCCTTCCGCCTCCACACGGTGTTTATCGATAAACAATTGCATCTGCGTCTGCTTTCCTTTGACCTCATAGCGGTCATTCGCCTCAATCACATCCCCTTCCGCCTGAAATAACACAGGATCCAAATCATCCGATTGAGGACTTAAAAAAGTTGGATACAGTCTATTTTGCGCATTGATAAATATCCCCGCGGTAATCGGCCGACCGGCCTCATCGTGTACATCTTTGTTCAATAACAAATGAGGCTCTTCGCCCTTACTATTCTCAAACGGAATCCATGCCGCACGGAAATTTGGCAAACCAATCACCGGCCGAATAAATCCCTTAAAGTTCAAATTAGGCAGGCGTGTATCCAAGAATACCTCGCCCTTAAATTGCTGATGCTTGCTGAAACGAAGGGGAATTTTCTCCGACAAAAGTCCTTCCGCCGTAATATAATTCTTGCCCTCAAAATGAAAGTTTCGAAGTGCTACAGAAACGGTGTCCCCATCACTTCGCGGGAATTGATAGTTGGCCTCCCCTTTCCAGCCGGCAGAATTTCCCTCTGTTATCTTTAACTCTTTCAACAGATGCTTCCCATTCAGCACCGCTTTGGCACCAGCAAAAGGCTTAAACGCGCCATCTTTTTGGATGCCTAAAACACCTTTTTCGGGATACAAAAGCGCGGAGCCCACCTCGACTTCCTTCACGCCACTCAACGCCAAATATTGTGCTTTTAAGTCATACGCTGCGGTTGTCGCCTTAATCGTAGAACCCGCAATGCCTGTGCTATCCAAACTTTTTAGCTCAAAGCCTTGTTGGCCGCCCAACAAAAACCGTTGATTCGTCAAATCCCAGGTCGCCTCAGAAAGACTACTTTGGTAGGCCACATAAGGAAAGGTAATCGCCGAACCCATGTCGCCTTTCATCGGCCGAATAACAATTTTATGCGTCGACATATTTGCTTCCAGCGCCACGCGATCCATGAAAACGGCCGGCGGGAAAAGCGCCATTTGCTTGCCAATCTTCAGGTTCGCTTCTGAAGCAGTCCACGATAATGCATCAAAACGAAAATTAGACGACTCCATGATCCCGTCTTGTAACGTTAAATTTCCCCGACCGAAAACTTGTTTTTGGTGCATACCCAGCGAGCCGGTCAACTGCACTTCTTTGTTGTAAAGGGAAATCGCCTGTTTAAATGGGCGCATCCAAAGGCTATCCTGCTGCTGCATCCATGTGAAACGGTGCTCGCCCATTTGCATGTTTGGAAATCCTTTGCCTTGCATGGAAGCTTCCAAGCCCGTTGCAATCAAGGAATCAGGATAAAAATGGGACTCTTTTTGGGTGGCCTGCAATGCCAAATAATTTAAGGTCCCCGAAGCGCTTAACCCTCCCTTGTTCATCAATAATGGGGATTTTAATAGATAGCTTCCCTTTGATTTATAGATAGCAAGCGCCTGTTTTTGATTAAACGAGAAGCCAAAGCTTTGATCCGACATTAGGACCAAAGAAGACTTGAAAGTGGGAAACAAACCATCCGAATAAAAACTCCCCTCAAAGGTGATTTCCTTTTGAGTCAAACTGTCTAGCTCAATGCGTGGAACTTGAAAATAATGCGTCTTACCATATACGCCCGTGGCACGCCAAGGCTCATCAAAATAGGAAACAACGCCTTTCGGAATAATCAATTTAGGAAAGGCGGCCAGTCCCAGTCGGCCGGATTTATTATTCGGTGGAGCTAATAAAATGTGCCCCGCTTCATAACGAAACTGTCCACCCAGTTCTCGATTTGTCCCTTTTCGCACGAAGGTAATTGAATCAATTTGGGGCAGATTAATCGAATAATCCGTGAAATTAAAGCGAAATCCCTGGCCTCGGAAGCGGTAATTCCCAATCTTAATTTCTCCCATGAAATCAAAATCGCGCCCTTGGCCAAACACAATCTGATTATCCGAAGGAATAAAATTCGCCTTCAATGAATCCGATACCATCACTTCCTTAATGCCGCGAATGACGAGTTTTTGTTGGCCTAAATCCAAGGAAATATTCGCCGTATCCTTGGCCAACATTCCCCCAAACGAAGGCACATAAAAACGATCAAAATCCTTTTGTGCATATTTCACCTGGGCATAATGACGCCCCAAACGTGTAAAGGAAACCTCCCCCGTCGACTCGTCAAAATTCAAATAACCCGCATGCTTGAATTGCTGAAATCCTCCCTTTAATAGTTGGGGATCCTTTTTATTCGCCGCCGCGATATCAAACAAATTCGCTTGGCTTCGTTTGATGATTGCTAAATGATTATACAAAATCCGAATCGGATCGTAGGTCAAAATCCCTTGCTGCGCGTCCAGTCGGTCCGCATCAAAAAAGTCAAATGACTCCACCCAAGCGGGATTTTGGCTTTTCCCCGACAAGCGATAAAAATCCATCTTTTGAGTTTCGGCATGTAAAACACCTAGATCAGCCGAAATCGAAACCTGGTGAAAGCTATCCTCGAAACGTATTTCTTCCTGCGTAGGTTTGAAATGCCAAGCGGCTTCGGATGGAATCCAATTTGCTGTAACAAAGCCATGGTACAAAGAATCCTTTTTGCCTACATAACCAACGAAAGCCCCTTCCTTAATCTGAATAGATTCGTTGGGCTGCATCAAGGCTTGCGTCGTCCATATTTCCCCCAACTTTCTTTGAGGCCCCCAAATCTCTACCCGTGCGGGTTTATCCTTTGATCCAATCAGCCCTCGCTGATCCCCTCGTACGAGCAGTCGACCAAATCCTTTAAAGTAATTTCCTTGGATAGCTTGAGAAACAATTTGCTTGGATCGAAATTCAATGTCAAACGCAGAAGAACCCGCCTTCTTTTTCAATTGCATCCGTAGCGCTCCCAAAATGGCTTGCTTACCTTCTTGCCAAGTCATTTCCTCGCTTAGCAAATAGCCTTTACGCGGATTAATTTGAAAGGTAGGAAGCGACAAGTTTCCTTGTCCCACAATCGCTTTTTCTCCAAAAAACAAACGGTCTTTAACAGAGAACAATAGCTGTTTCGCGGCCAAACGAAGACTATCCTTGCCAATCAAAGATTGACAAAACGCATCCTCCCACACCAAAACCGGACCAGGGCTTTTCGCTTGATATTGAATCCACGTTTCCGCGGGACTATCCGATGATGGCGTATCCCAGTTGTCGGCGGGAACAGCCGTGCTATCTGCATCCTGCCAACGAACCGAAAGGTTTCCTTGCACACGGATGGTGTAATTTCCGGTTTGTAAAAGTTGTTGGTTATACTGCCAACTATCCACTTGTTCGTAAAAATCAATCGCGAGTTTGCCTACTTTCCGGTTGGCAAGTTCATCCGCGACACGCAGTAATTCCTTCTGTAAATTGGGGTTTGCCTGCAAAAAAGTACGAGCAAATAAATACGAAAACTGAGGTGTTTTATATCCCGCCGTGCGCATATGTTGGGCCTGTTCAAAGAATCCCGACTGGCTGTCTTGCGCCAAGAGGCTTTGCAATTGTTTCACGACAAGGGGGGCATCAGAATACTTGCTTTGGCTGATGCTTGAGCATAATTCAGACACGAGCGTCGCTTGCGTATTTTGTTGGGCATGCGCCAATACTGGCCCAAAAGCCAGTAAGCCAACCCAGAAAAATAAACGCAAACGCCTCATAGAGGGTAAAAATACAAAAAAGCCACCACGAATCGCATCAAGTCTTTCCGCAGATTTATGTAAATTACCATTCAAATCCATTGATATGTCCAACGTACTCACACAATTTGCCCAAATTAAAGCCTTTGTATTCGATATAGACGGCGTCATGACAGATGGCAGCGTCCATGTATTAGAAACGGGGGAACATTACCGAACCTTTCACATTCGAGACGGATATGCCATCGAAAAGGCGCGTGAGGCGGAATACAATTTGTGCGTGATTACGGGCGGAGGCCATAAAGGGGTCAAAAAAAGACTCGAAAATCTCAAGTTTCAGGATATTTATTTTGGCTTGGGCGGAAAAGATAAACTAGAAACTTACCTGGGCTGGTTGGATAAAATGGGCCTGGACGAATCGGAAATTTTATACATGGGCGATGACGTTCCCGACTTAAAAATTCTTTCTCGGCCGGCATTATTAAGCACATGTCCAGCAGATGCAATTCCAGAAATTCAGCAAGCCTGCAAATATGTTTCGCCATTTGGCGGAGGCAAAGGTGCGGTGCGGGATGTGATTGAAAAAGTAATGAAATTACAAGGCAACTGGCCTGCTTAACGATACGAAAATGGCATTAATTGTTCCGATAAAGGGTATTTCCCCGCAATTTGGTGAAGAGAATTGGCAGGCTGAAAATGCGACCATCGTAGGAGATGTGACTTTTGGTTCGCATTGTACGGTTTGGTATAACGCGGTTGTTCGAGGCGACGTAAACCGCATCCGCATCGGAAATTACAGCAACATACAAGACGGAGCTGTGATTCATTGCACCTACCAAAAAACAGAAACGCACATCGGAAATTATGTGTCCATCGCGCACAATGCGATCGTTCATGGTTGCACGATTGAGGATTATGTACTCGTGGGTATGGGAGCAATCATCATGGATGGCGCAGTGATTGAAACAGGATCTATCATCGCAGCGGGTGCCGTGGTGACTCAAAATACCCGTGTTCCCGCCGGCAGCATTTATGCAGGAAATCCAGCGAAATTACTCAAGCCCGTTAGCCCAGAAGCTGCCGAAGTTTTCATGCGCACGGCAATGAATTATTTGGAATATGCGGGGTGGCAAAAATAGACGTTGGACATTAGACGTTAGACGTTGGACTGATAATTATAACCCTAGGCTAAAGTCTGGGGCTATGAAAAAGATATTTAAATTTATCATCTCTCTATACTCCGGACTATATCCCTCCGGACTTCAGGCTGACAACTGACCACTCCTAGCTCACCAATCCATCCGCAATCACCCGATCATTCGCCAAGCGTGGAACCTTATTTTGACCCCCTAATTTTCCTTGTGATTTCATGTAATCAATAAAGGCATTGGGTTGCAAAATCGTCAACTTTAAAGGCTGCAAAACCTTTCCAGTAATCAAATCCTTGTAATAGATGTTTTGGGCGTTCATAGAGGCCTCTAAAACGGCCTGGAACTTCGTGGGATCCTGTGGAGCTTGGGCAAATTCAACTAACCATTCATGGTAAGGTAATTCTCCGGCCGAAGGGTTTACTTGCGGCGCTAAGGTAAATTCAACAAGCGAAGCCTCCGGACAAGCCTTTAGGGCCTCGGCCATGGCGCGTTCCGCCTCTTCCGCAATCACATGCTCCCCAAAAGCCGAAATAAAATGCTTAATCCGACCTGTCACCACAATCCTAAATGGATTCAATGACACAAACTTCACCGTATCTCCAATCGAATACGACCAAAGTCCTGCATTCGTTGACATGAGCAAGGCGTAATTAACGCCCAACTGCACCTCTGAAAGCATCAGACGCTTTGGCGTCGCTGTGAAATAGGTGTCTGTGGGAACAAATTCAAAGAAGATTCCGCCATCCACATTCAACAACAATCCCTCCTCTCCCGTCGAATCCTGAAAAGCAATGAAACCCTCGGATGCGGGATAGGTTTCTACGACATCAATGTCACGGCCTATCGAATCCATCAACTTCTGACGATAAGGCTCAAAATTCACGCCTCCCGTGACGAACAATTGAAAATCGGGAAATAGATCACCTATTTTTTGGCTAGATAAAGCTTCCAACCGATCAAAATACATCTGAACCCAGGGCGGAATTCCGGAGATCAAGCCCATGCGCTCTTGCATGGTTTCTTGCACGATAGCCTCCAATTTCTCCTCCCAATCCTCGATGCAATTCGTTTCATACGTTGGCAATTGATTGCTACGCAAATAGCCCGGAACGTGGTGATTGACAATCCCCGACAAGCGTCCCGTAGGAATTCCGTGTTTCGTCTCAAGCTCAGGAGAGCCCGACAAAAAAATCAATTTTTGGTCTAAAAATGCAGAATTACCAGAATAGTGCACATAATGCAACAAAGCATCTCGCGCGCCCGAAATGTGGAAAGGCATCGATTCCTTCGAAATAGGAATGTATTTGGCCCCAGAGGTTGTACCTGATGTTTTGGCAAAATACGCGGGCTTTCCAGGCCATAAAATATTGGGAGAACCCAATACCATTTCATCGATGTAAGTCTTTAAATCCTCGTATTCAGCGATGGGAACACGGATTTTGTATTCTAAATAATTACGAATTTTGTCGAATTCATAGGCCTGACCAAAGATGGTTTGCTCCGCCTTTTTAAGGTTATTCTTGAGCCAATTTTCCTGAATTTGAATCGCCTGCGCATGACTCTTTTGGTGTTTTTTTACCACCTTACGCGCAAATGGTTTCGCAAAAAAGGATCTAATTCCCATGATTACTTACTTAAACACGCCTTGCGGATCAGGCAATTTTTCCGCCAAACTATGTCCTAAATTCAAATCGAGTTGCGTGATGTCCAACTTGCGGCACTCGTGCAAATAGGCCCAAGCGTTTTCATATTTTTCTTGTAAAAACGCCACTTGCGCACGCTTCATCCAAGCCGTTGCATAATTCGGTGTTTGAACTAAGGCTTGCTGCAAAAGCGCATCTGTTTCATCCAAAGTCCCACAATCCATCGTTTTCAGGTAACAGCTCAATTTCACAATCGCCAAATCCACACGAAGTATACTTTGTGTACTATCTAAGGCCAAACCTTTGGATAAAAACTCGATTGCTTTTGGAAAATCTTGTCGCTGAAAGGTAATGACACCCAAGCCCCAATAAGAATCAACGGCCTGATTATCAAGCGCTTGCACCAGATTAAATCGATACGTTGCGGTATCCAAATAACCCGAAGAAACAAACTCCCACGCCCGCTCAGAAAAGAATTCGACCGCCTCTTTGCGTGAACCAAAACTGGCATCACACGACTCTACAAACTCCGATAATTCCTTTTGGTCTTTAGCTGATAATGCCTTTTGTCCATAAAGTGGCAAATATTTTGCCTCTTTTGGCGCTGCAGCTTGTTGGGCCATCGCGAGGCTGCCAACAAACATGAACAAACTGATTAGTAGTACTTTCATCGCTGCAAATCTACCTTTTCTTTTTAGATGATGGTGCTCCTGGGCGAAATTTTGCGTTTTTTCCGGGGCGATTATTCCGTTGAGGGGGTTTTGGCGTTGAAACGGCACCGCCTTTGGGGCCTGTTTTTGTGACCGCTTTACGCGTAGGCACTTTTTTGCCGCTTGCCCGCGCTTTGATCACCCATTTTTTCTCGTGGAACGCACCTTGAAAATCGGGATCCTCGCGTTTGCGTTGATCATCCACGGCACGTAACATATCTTGTTGTTCAACAAATGGCGTCTCTTCACGGTTAATTTCTGCCGGAAGGTCCTGAATTTCAATTGTTTGCTGAATTATTTCTTCAATTTTGGTCCAGTGATATTGTTCGGCCAAGGTAATAAATGTAATCGACTCGCCTACCTGATCCGCGCGACCCGTCCGACCGATCCGGTGAACATAATCCTCATAAATCAAGGGCACATCAAAGTTGATCACATGGGAAACCTTGGGAATATCGATTCCGCGTGCAGCCACGTCGGTCGTCACGAGGACACGAACCAAGCCTTCGCGAAATTGTTGCATGGCATTAATACGCGTATTTTGGCCCTTATTCGAGTGAATCGCACGTACTTGGTCTTCGGGTAAAACCTTGCGAATCAAATATTTTTCGACCTGATTGGCGACGTCTTTGCTCCGACAAAAAACCATGACGCGTTCAAAACGATCTTGTTTCAGGAAATAGGCCAAGGCGTTAATTTTTGTACTCAAGTTCGGCGCTTCGTAAACAAATTGAGTCACCTGACTGGCCGGAGTGGCTTGTCGGGTAATTTCAACCTTTTGAGGAAACTCCAAAAACTCATGCGATAAGTTTTCTACTTTTTCTGGAAAAGTCGCCGAAAACAAACCGTTTTGGCGCTTTTTATAAGGGATTTTTTCGAGTATTTCACGGATCTGCGGCATGAAACCCATGTCCATCATTTTATCCGCCTCATCTAAAATCAAAATCTTCAATTCCTTTACAACGATTACGTCCTTGCGATATAATTCCAAGAATCTACCCGGCGTAGATACTAAAATATCGATACCAGCTTCCAATGCTTGAATTTGGGTTTTAGGCCCAAGACCTCCATATAAAGCCAATATTCGCAAATCGGTCTCCACCGCCAAACCAACCATCACCTCATGAATCTGCATGACCAATTCCCGCGTAGGTGCCAAAATCAAGGTGCGTGGATTTTTTCCTTGCGCATATTTACAACGCATTAATATCGGCAAAGCATAAGCAGCCGTTTTACCCGTTCCGGTTTGTGCAATACCAAGTACATCGTGGCCTTGCAACATGAGGGGAATCGCTTTCTCTTGAATCGGACTCGGTTTAACATATCCCAACGCGTCGCATGCACGACATAATTGAGGATTTAATCCAAGTGAAGAAAAATCAGTCATATGATAAATATTGATGAAGGGACAATTTCCTCCGTGGAATTCCGTTCACGAGCGCTGCCGGCGCCCGATTGCAATTCCTCGACAAAGGTAGGCAAAATAAAATTCCCTACCTTTGAAACAAAAATTCTTCTGAATATGCGAATTTGGGGCATTCGAATCCTCTTATGGGCCATCATCTCCTTCGCCAGCGGCAGTGTTGCATCACTTTTCCTCTGGGGCTTGCAGTTAATCGAAGAAAATCGACAACCTTATTTTTTATTCGGCCTTCCGCTGCTTGGACTATTACTTGCGTGGACCAAGAAATGGACCGTGACACAAGTTGGCACGAATGATTTTGTCAAACAGTTAAACGGCGAAACCGTTCCAAGCTCATTTCTTCAAACTCCCTTTACCTTGGTAAGCACTTGGCTAAGTCATCTTGTTGGGGCCTCCGTGGGAAGGGAAGGAGCAGCCGTTTTCATGGGGGGCTCAATCGCAAGTGAAAGTTCAGCACGATTAGGGTTAACGCATGAAGAAAAATCCATTTGGCTGCGCGCCGGAATGAGCGCTGGCTTTGCTGCGATTTTCGGAACACCTTGGGCCGGCTGTTTTTTCGGACTCGAAATGAAAGAAGTGGGCAAAATTCATTTTCGCTCTTTTTTCGCATGCCTCTCCTCCGCTTTTGCAGCAAATCTAGTAAGTCTCCACGTGTACGGCACAAAACACGTTTTGTATCCCCACATTTTACTACCCGAGATTACACCCGTATTTTGGGCCAAATTAGCGCTTATTGGCCTTTTTTTAGCCCTCGTTGCTCGCATTTATTCGCGCTTAGAATCCATTATTTCTTCTGCGTCTGATAAATTACCCATACAAGCTTACCAAAAAGCGATTCTCGCGGGTCTGATTTTACTAGCACTCTTTCAATTTCCCGAATTTCAAGAAAGCATCGGATTGGGTTCCGAATATTTACGTAGACCCTTTGAAGAAAATTTTAAGGCCGGATATTTTGCGATCGAAAAGCTGATCGCAACTTGCTTAAGTATTGGACTCGGGTATAAAGGGGGAGAGGCGACACCCTTATTTTTAATTGGGGCACATGCAACAGCAGGACTTACGCAAATACTTGAATTACCCGGTCCCTTCTTAGCTGCCATCGGTTTCACCTGTTTATACATGGGACTAACCAAAACACCTATCGCTGCCATGTGCATGGGTATCGAACTCTTTGGGTATGATGCCTGGTTTTGCTACCTAATCGTAACAATTATGGTTATCTACTTAGCAGGTCACAAAGGTATTTTCAAATCACAAACATGGGCAAACTATGTGCCCAAACTCCCTTTTTAATATGTTCCATTTCTTCTTCGACAACTATCCACAGTACAAAGAAGCGCGAATTCAAAAGCGCCGTTTTGATGAAAATACTTGGCAAGAACTTGTACAAGCGTGGTCAAATTCGCCCTTGCTACATGTAGAACAAATAGGAGAAACCTTTGAAAAAAGAGCGATTCATGAAATAACATTTGGCCAAGGACCCATTCAAGTAATTGCTTGGTCACAAATGCATGGAGATGAAGCAACCGCAACCATGGCTTTGTGTGATATCTTCAACTTTATCAACTCAAATGACCCTGCTTTTGCCGAAATAAGGGAAATATTGCATCAAAATCTGACCATACACTTCATTCCTTATTTAAACGCCGATGGAGCCGCACGATGGACACGCGAAACAGCTTTGGGCATCGACATGAACCGGGATGCACAAAACCAATATAGCCCAGAAGCTCAACTACTTTCAGATTGGGCAGACCGAATCCAACCCACATTCGCCTTCAATTTACACGATCAAAATCGATTGTATTCTGTCGGAAATTCATCTCATCAAACACATATCGCCTTCCTCGCAACAGCTGCAGATGAAACAGGAACTTGGACTGAATCTCGACTACGCGCGGGCAAATTAGCCAATCGTTTAACGCGCTTAACGCAGGAAATCATTCCAAATAAAGTCGCCAAATGGACAGATGAATTTAATGCGCGCGCTTTTGGTGACACATTCCAACAAAGAGGATATGGATTGCTTTTACTCGAATCGGGCGGGGCAGGATGGGACCTGGAAAAACAATCCTTGCGCCAACTAAACGCAGCCATATTGCTCGATGCATTTTACAGCGTAGCAACTGGTAATTATCAGCAAGAAAATACCGACATCTATGAGGCGTTAGAAACAAACGAACGACAAATATTTGATATAAAACTAACAAAAGCACCCTTGGAACCAACAGGTAAAATCCGTGCTGATATAGGAATAAACCTAAAAGAAACCGCATCCGACAAAACCAATATTCAGTATTCTTGGAGCATAGAAGAAATAGGTAACTTAGCCTATATGCATGCGCTAAATACCGTAGATGCAAGCCAATTTGATTACACACAAACAATAAACTTAGGAGAAGAAATAAGTGATTTGATCTTCAAAAAAGGAGGGGAAACAACCTTTGATTTACGTACTTTTACAGCCAAAATAAAATAAACATATGACATCATTACCCGTAATCATCATTGGAGTAAATCCATTTGCACTAGAAGTAGCGCATATATTCCAACAAAACAATGTAGTAATCTATGGTTTTTTAGATGACGATGTTAAGAAAAAAGACACCATGATTGGTGAGATTCCCGTATTAGGAACAACAGAAGATGAGAGCTATTGGGGCTTAATCGGAAAGTCTTGTGCTGTATTCGTGGCACTAGAAAACCCAACAGAACGCAAGAAAATGATCGAACTTATCGAAGAAGATCGCAAGACAAAACCTGTCCACGCCATTCATCCAAGTGCACAAATTGCCAATGTGAAAAGCTTAGCATACGGCATTTTCATTGGGGCTAATGTGGTCGTTGGCGCAGAAACAAAAATCGCAGATCACGTAATCGTAGGCCCTGGAACAATCATTGAAACGGGCGCAAGCATTGAAGAATTTAGCCAAATTGGCGCCGGATCTGTCATCGGGAAAGAAGCCCAAATCGATAAAAATGCATTCATTGGAATCCATTCTACCATCGTGGGAAGCATCAAAATAGGGAAGGGTGCCACTATTGGCGCAGGCTCTGTTGTAATAGAAAATATCCCATCAAGCAAGCGTGCTTTTGGAAATCCAGCCAAAATACTATAGTTTTTGTATGTTGTGTGGCTCAACGAGGTTCATAAAGTGAAACCGTAAATAAAGTTGGGCCACCACAATCACATCCTCCATGCAATAGGCTTCAATACGCCCCAAATTACCCTCCTTATAGTATACATCGTGTACCTGATCCCCAGAAAGATCTGATTTAGCTCCGTCGATTCCCATCATTTCAGCAAGTAACTCCAGCGAAGTATAGTTTTTGCGGTCACCAAAGCGCCACATTTCCATCGTATCCTGATGAATGATTTCCCATGGTTTTTTACCCTGAACTTGTAGCGCTTTAGGAATTTCGAGATTATTTGCCAACATTCTTCTACACAAATACGGAAAATCAAACTCCTTTCCATTGTGTGCGACCAACGTCAATTCTTTCGACTTATATGTCTTATTGATAAAGGCAGAAAACTCCTTGAGAAGCTCTTTTTCGTCATGATGTGCAATTGTTTTGACCTTTAAGCTAAGTTGCTGGTCTTTGTTGACATACAAAAACCCCATACCTATCACGATCACCCGACCAAATTCTGCAAACAATGCGGCACGGTCGGCATATAGATCCTCCAGGCTCAATGCATCAACATTATATAAACTCTTCGCTTTTTTTAGCCAGAATTCTTGCATCCGCTCCGATATTCGGGAAAAATCGGATTCTCCTGACACGGTTTCAATATCAAGAAATAGCGTGTTTTTAAAGTTCATTTATTTCGGGCTTAGGCAGTGTTTCACGTGAAACATGTTCGGGGTTGAATTGGAAAAGCTCTTGAAGGTTGGCCAACACAAGAAGTTTGACCTCGGCTTGATCAACCTCGCGACCAAGTTCCTGTTGCAAGGAGGTTACGCCCTTCGTGGCAATTCCACAAGGCACAATGTGACCAAAGTAGGAGAGGTCTGTATTAACATTTAAAGCGAAACCATGCATGCTAATCCAGCGAGACGCTTTCACGCCAAAAGCGCAAATCTTCCGCGGATTATCCGATTCAGGATCTATCCAAACACCTGTTAGGCCTTCGATGCGCCCCGCAATTAAACCATAATGTGCACAGGTGCGTATAATCGCTTCCTCCAACATGCGGAGATACAAATGGATATCAGTAAAGAAGTTTTCTAAATCAAAAATGGGGTAGCCAACCAGTTGGCCTGGCCCATGATACGTAATATCGCCGCCCCGATTAATCTTGAAAAAGCTTGCACCAATCGTATGCAAAAATGATTCTTGCATCAACAAATGAGATTCATCGCCACTCTTACCCAAGGTGTAAACATGTGGGTGTTCGCAGAACAAAAGAAAGTTTGGGGTGGCGCTCACATCTGTCTCGGCGAGATTTCGATTCCCTAATTTAATCGTCGCCGTATGTGCCATCAAGGACTCTTGTAGATCCCATGTCTCCTTGTAAGGCACAAGCCCTAAATCAACAAATTGGACATTTTTATTTGGCATGGAGATTATCAAGTTACTGTTATGTAAGCCCCCAAGAAACGAGTTCTTTTGGGAAAGCAAATATACAAGAATGGCGAAACATTTAAGACTAGGAAAAAAGGCGGAATATCTGGCAACTGATTTTTTACGCAAAAGGGGGTATTTCATACGAGACAAAAACTACCGAAGTGGGCAAGCGGAAGTAGATATTGTGGCGCAGAAAAGCCACCGATTATACTTCATTGAAATCAAATCAAAGCGGTCGATGCGCTACGGAGAACCCGAAGAACAAATCGGAAAGGGTAAGATTCGGCGCTATCACCAAGCCGCCGAAAGCTTTCAGTTGGAAGAAAAATGGCACGGAGAAATACAGTTTGACTCAATTTCCATTACTTTTTTTCCACAAGCTGTTAAAATAGAGCATTTCGAGGATGCTTTTTCGTAAATTCGCGGTTTAATAAACGAATATGATCAGTTTCCACACAGAAGATGTTTCTTTCAAGCTGCAAGACAAAATCAAGCACAAGCAATGGCTACAAGCGGTTGCGAAAGAAGAGCAAAAAAAGATTGGCGAGTTAAATTATGTTTTTTGCTCCGACAGCTATCTATTGGAGATCAACCAGAATTATTTACAACACGACACCTATACGGACATCGTGACATTTGACAATTCGGATGACGCCAAAATCATTGAAGGGGATATCTTCATTTCTTATGATCGAATCCTAGAAAACGCTGCAAAATTCGGAACCGAGAGCAGCGAATTGCAGCGCGTCATGGTGCACGGATTGTTGCACTTGTGTGGCTATAAGGATAAGGCGAAGGCCGATAAAGAATTGATGACGAGTAAGGAAAATTATTATTTGGCAAAAAGATAAAACGTGTTCCACGTGAAACATAAAATAAGATGATGCAGAATTCATATGATGTAATCGTAGTAGGAGCGGGGCATGCGGGCTGTGAAGCGGCACACGCAGCAGCACAAATGGGCTCGAAGGTTTTGCTGATTACAATGAACATGCAAACGATTGCGCAGATGTCATGCAACCCAGCGATGGGGGGTGTGGCGAAGGGCCAAATCGTTCGCGAGGTTGATGCACTAGGCGGGATGTCTGGAATTATTTCAGACAAAACGATGATTCAATTTCGCATGTTAAACCGTTCGAAGGGTCCAGCCATGTGGTCCCCAAGGTGCCAGTCGGACAGAGCACGATTTGCAGAAGAGTGGCGTTGGGCGTTAGAACAAAATGCCAATGTCGATTTTTGGCAAGACTCCGTGGAAGGATTGATTGTTGAAAACGACGAAGTAAAGGGTGTGAATACCCGCTTAGGTATGCAGTATTTTGCGCCAACGGTCGTGTTAACAAACGGCACATTTTTAAATGGATTGATACACATTGGAGAAAAGCAATTTGGGGGTGGGCGCATGGCCGAACCCATGGCAGGAGGTATCACGGAACAGCTGATCCAATTGGGATTTGAGGCGGGTCGGATGAAGACCGGAACACCCCCGCGTGTGGACGGTCGTAGTTTGGATTATTCCAAAATGGAAGAACAAAAAGGCGATGAGAACCCAAGTTCATTTTCATACTTATCCAAGTCGGCCATTCAAGAACAGCGCTCTTGTTGGATTACACATACGAACGAAAAAGTACACGAAGTCTTACGCAAAGGCTTTGATCGAAGTCCCATGTTCGCGGGGCGCATCAAAGGATTGGGTCCGCGTTATTGCCCATCCGTAGAAGATAAAATCAATCGTTTTGCCGACAAAGATTCGCACCAAATTTTCGTTGAACCCGAAGGTTGGAATACCGTTGAAATTTATGTGAATGGATTCTCGACTTCCCTGCCCGAAGACATACAGTTTGAAGCAATCCGGTTGATCCCGGGTTTTGAAAATGCGAAAATGTTCCGACCAGGCTATGCCATTGAATACGATTATTTCCCGCCGACGCAATTGAACGCGACCTTGGAAACCAAACGTGTTTCGGGTTTATACTTTGCAGGACAAATTAACGGTACAACAGGCTATGAGGAAGCGGCTTGCCAAGGTTTAATGGCAGGTATCAATGCGCACCAAAAAGCACACAAGAAAGAGCCATTTACTTTGTCGAGATCGGAGGCTTACATTGGGGTTCTGATTGACGATTTAATCAACAAGGGTACGGATGAGCCTTATCGTATGTTTACGTCACGCGCAGAGTTTAGAACCTTGCTGAGACAAGACAATGCTGATGAACGCCTAACCGAAAAAGGCTTTGGCTTAGGCTTGGCAACACAAGAGCGTTTGGATACGTATTTAAATAAGAAGGATCAGGTCGCAGCGTTAATTGAAACCATACAGACGACCAAAGTAAAACCTGCCGAAATAAACGATTGGTTGCAAAGCCAAGGGACAGCGACGCTGAAGGAGGGGGCTCCGCTGATCAATTTGTTGAAGCGCTCCGACTTAAGTTTTGAGCAAATTCTTCAGCACGAAATTGGCCAGAGCATTAAGGCAACTTATTCACAAGAAGTAATTGAACAAGTCGAAATTATCGTCAAGTACGAAAGCTATATCGAGAAAGAACGCTTGATGGTAAACAAGATGAAGAGCATGGAAGATTTGGCGATTCCTGCCAACTTCGATTATGACAAAATTAAAACCTTGTCGACAGAATCGCGGATCAAGCTGAAGTCCATTCGTCCACAAACGATCGGACAGGCAAGTCGAATCTCGGGCGTTTCTGCCGCCGACGTTTCTATTTTACTTTTATTCATGGGTCGCTAAATATGGAAACACTGAAAAACTGTCCAGCGTGTGGAGGACAAAAAATGACACGTGTTTTGCAGGCGAAGGATTACACGGTATCTCAAAATACATTTGACATTGTTCAATGCGCAGCTTGTGATTTGTTGTTTACAAATCCAAGACCCGAAGCAGAACAAGCAGGCTATTTTTATAAATCAGAGAACTACATTTCGCACAGCAACACGCAAAAAGGATTCATCAACAAACTTTACCATGCGGTTCGTAATATCACGTTAAAACAAAAAACGAATCTAATCCAAGGCGACCAACAAGGAACAAAAAACCTATTGGATATAGGTTGCGGAAACGGACACTTTTTACATGCATGTCAGCAACGTGGGTGGAATACTTTTGGGATGGAATTAGATCCTGATACGGCGGCACGTGCTGCTTCATTAACAGGACAAAACATCTATCCAAATTTAACGGCAATTCCAGATCAACCGCAATTTGAACTAATCAGTTTGTGGCATGTTCTGGAACACGTGTATGAAATTGACGCCTATTTCGACTTCTTCAAAAAGCGCATCACACCGAACGGGAAGTTGTTGCTCGCGTTGCCAAACTCGAATTCCTTTGATGCGGCTTATTTTAAGGAGTTTTGGGCGGCTTACGATGTTCCACGCCACATCTATCATTTCAATCCAGAGACAATCCAATCCCTGGCAAAAAACCATGGGTTTAAATTAGCTAAACAGCGCGGCCAGCTATTCGATAGTTTTTACATTGCGCTCTTGAGTCATGAATACAAGACCGGGAGCAAAAAGTTGGTAGCCTCGTTTTTCATAGGTCTTTGGTCGAACATGCTTGCCTATTTTAAAACTGGGAATTATTCAAGTAATATCTATATTTTTGAACATGCCTAAATTCTTGCACAAACTCGCATTCGCTACATTTATCCTGTTCCTTAGTTTGAGCATGTTCCAGCGCTGTGCACAAACGGCAAGTCCTCCAGGCGGGAAGAAAGATACCTTGGCCCCTAAAATTGTTAGCAGCATTCCGCTTAACAAAAGCAAAAACTATACAGGCAAAAAAGTTGAGCTGAATTTCAATGAATATGTGAATATTCGAAATTTGAATCAAGAATTGTTGATAACTCCCAATGTGGGAACATATGAAACAAGGATTCGCCCGACGGGTGTAACCTTGGTATTAGATTCTACGCTTCATCAAAACACGACTTACACATTCAATTTTAGAAATGCGATTGAAGATATGTCGGAACGTAATATTGGTAAAAATATTAAGCTTGTATTTAGTTCTGGCTCCGACATAGATTCCTTGCAAATCAGCGGCCAAGTGAAGCATTTGGAGACAAATAAAAAACTTGAATCGATTTTGGTTGGCCTATATCCCTTCACCGATACACTGCGCATCGATCAAGCCAAGCCTTATTACTTTACCAAAACAGATACTTCTGGGAATTACCAAATTGAGAATATTGCAGCTGGCAAATATTACATGGCGGCATTTCATGATATCAACAATAATTTGGTCTACAATTCGAATAAAGAGCCTGTTGATTTCATCACCGAAAACTACATTGACTTAACGAAAAGCCAAACGCAGGATTTTAAAATCGCGCTACAGAATCAAGATCCTTTGAAAATCAGTAAGACGACGAGCACGGCAAAAACCGTCTTATATGAATTATCGAGAGGTGTAAAGCGAATTGATATCGAACCAAAAACGTTGGCATATCAAATTGAGTCGAATCGTAATTTACGTTTCTATGTAGGCAACGTGGAACATCAAGATACAGTACGTATAACGGCAACCGTAACGGATTCCCTAAATCGGATTGCGACCTTATCCTTAAAATTAAAATTCCGTGAGCCGAATAAAAAGGAAAAAGTCGTTAATGCACCCTTGCGTATTGAAGTTTTGCCAGCCAGCAATCACCTGTTAAGTCCCGAGGATTCAATCGTTATCAAATTCCCTAAACCAATAGCTTTAATCAACACGAAAGCCATATCATTTGTAACGGGCCCAGATGAAGAAATGCAACTGCCAGACGAGGCCTATCGTTGGAATAGCTTTGTCAATGAATTAAGTATTCAAAAATCATATCTACCCTTACGTACGAAATTTGATTTGAAATTTTCTAAACACGCGTTTGTGAGCGTAGAAAAAGATTCCTCGCAAACTTTTGCACAGTCGTTTGAATTTCAAGATTTAGAAAATTATGGAAGTATTTCAGGTCAAATCAAATCGCCTGAAGGCAAACATATTTTTCAATTAATCAAATCGGATACGAAGGTCTTAGCTTATCAACAAACTGGATTAAATTCCTTCCTTTTTCAACACGTGGAACCAGGTTTATATGAGTTACGTGCCATTGAGGATCGCAACGGAAACGGCGTTTGGGATTTAGGCAACTTTAAAACGAAAGAAAAACCGGAGGCGATTTATTTCTTCCCAGGAAAGATAAAACTGAAGGCTAATTTCCAGATTACAGATGTGTTGATAAGTACCCAATAAACCCCCATTTTATCCACAATCTATGTGGACGAATGTGGATAAAATAACATACCCTGTGGAGAATGTGTATAAGTCCATACTTATCCACGCGATCAAGAAATCTTATCCACATAAGAATAAAAGAATTTGAAATAGCATCGTGCTGATTAATAGGGTATTACAAATCAATTTTAGACTTATCAACATATCCACATAGAACAACAAAGAGAAACAAAGAAAAGATTTTAAAAAGTTTTTTTTTTTTTAATTTATATGTGTGGATAAAAGAAGAAAAAGGAATTTACGCTGGTGGGGTGTGCTACTTTTAATGCTTTTTTGATATTTTATTTAATATAAAATTATTTTTTAGATAAAATAGCATATTAATACCCCCCTCATTGTGGATAACTTGTGGACAAAGAACTCTTTGGTACAAAAAAATCGTACAAAAGTGCAAATCAAGAGGCTCTTTTGTTAACTTTGATATTCATTACCAACAAACTTAAATCATGCTTGAATTTTCCAATTTCACCCGCGTATTTGATTTATTGCCTATTTATGATCAGCTTCAGAAATCAGATCTTTTCTGTTTGAAGCGAAATGGTGAATGGCGGAAATATAGTTCTGAAGAAACCTTGGAGACAATCCAGGATGTGGCTTTAGGACTCTTGGCCTTGAAGATTAAGCCAGGTGATAAAATTGCCATTATTTCAGGCAACAGACCCGAATGGAATTTCATCGATTTTGCCATTCAATTGATTGGTGCGGTTTCGGTGCCGATGTATCCAACCATTACGGTTGAAGATTATGCATTCATTTTTGAGAATGCGGAGGTGAAGTATGTGTTTGTTGAGGGAGAAGAATTGTACTTGAAAGCCAAAGAAGCTTCTAAGGGAAATCGTAAAATTAAAAAGGTCTTCACATTTGATCCGGTCGAAGGGGCAGATATGTGGACAGATGTAAAGGATGCTGGTTTTGGTCAAGATCGGTCACCTTTGAAACCCTTACAGGATGCGGTAAAGCCAAGTGATTTATTAACCTTGATTTATACGTCGGGTACAACTGGCCGGCCTAAAGGTGTGATGTTGACACATCACAATATTGTCTCGAACGTAAAAGCCTTGATTCGTGGTAAGTTTTTTGATTTATATCCGACGGATCGAGCGTTGAGTTTTTTACCACTTTGTCATATTTACGAGCGTACTGATATTTACATGTACATGTCCTATGGCGTCTCTGTATATTATGCGGAAAGTATGGATACTATTGCGGATAACATTAAAGAAGTCAAGCCATCGATGTTTGCTTCGGTACCTCGTTTATTGGAGAAAGTTTATGACAAAATTTTGGCCAAAGGAAATGAATTGACAGGTATCAAACGCAAGCTCTTTTTCGGTGCTATTGAATTTGGCTTACAGTATGATCCGATGGTTAAATTGGGATTTGTAGACTCGATGAAATTAGCCGTTTATCGGAAATTGATTTTCAGCAAATGGCGTGAAGCTTTGGGAGGAAATGTACGATTAATAGCTTCGGGATCTGCGGCGCTCCAACCGCGATTATCGCGTGTTTTTTGGGCAGCTGGTGTTCCGGTAAGTGAAGGTTATGGCTTAACGGAAACCTCCCCTGTTATTTCTGTTTCACAAGTAAACCCGCCGGATTTCCGAATCGGTTGTGTGGGAACTTTGGTCGATAGCATGGAATTGAAAATAGCTGAGGATGGAGAAATTTGTGTGCGAGGTGATTCTGTTATGGTGGGTTATTACAATAATCCGGAAGCGACTGCCGAGGCGGTTGATAAAGACGGTTGGTTCCACACCGGGGATATCGGTGAAATGGTGGATGGAAAGTATTTGAAGATCACGGATCGTAAAAAGGAAATTTTCAAAACATCGGGTGGTAAATATGTTGCTCCCCAGTTGGTGGAAAATAAATTAAAAGAATCGGCGTTTATCGAACAATGCATGGTTGTAGGTGAAGGTCAAAAATTCCCTTCGGCATTGATTATTCCAGAATTTGCAGCTTTAGGCGTTTGGTGTAAACAACACGGAATTCCTGTAGGCACGCCAGAAGAGCTGATTAACAATAAAGATGTTTTCCGGAAGTTGGAGGAAGAGGTTATGTCAACGATGGGTTCTGTCGCGAAATACGAACAGGTGAAGAAATTTGTTTTATTACCTCGTTTATTCACGGTGCAGGATGGTGAAATTACACCTACGCTGAAGTTGAAGCGCAAGGCGATTTATGCCAAACACGAAAAGGCTATTTTGGCATTGTATGAATAAAACAATGTGTTTTCACGAATTAGCTTTAGTGCTCTGCTAAATTTTCGTAATTTTGGGGTTTGAAAAATTTCCGCGAGGAGTCATTAAATTGAATGTATGTCACAGCATAAAAAAGTTGCCTTAATTACGGGTATTACGGGTCAGGATGGAGCCTATTTGGCAGAATTGTTGTTGAGCAAGAATTATGTTGTTCATGGGATTAAGCGCAGAAGCTCCCTAATTAATACGCAACGGATTGATCATTTATACGAAGACCCGCATGTTGATGCATCAAATTTCCACTTGCATTATGGCGATTTAAGTGATTCTACGAATATCATTCGCATTATTCAAGACGTACAACCGGATGAAATTTACAATTTGGGTGCGATGTCGCATGTCAAAGTATCTTTCGACGAACCGGAATATACCGCTCAAGTAGACGGAATCGGCACTTTGCGTATTTTAGAAGCGGTTCGCTTGTTGGGCTTGACGAAAAAAACAAAGATTTACCAGGCGTCTACGTCTGAATTATATGGTTTGGTACAAGAAGTACCACAATCAGAAAAAACACCTTTTTATCCGCGGTCACCTTATGCGGTTGCCAAATTGTATGGCTACTGGATTACGGTGAATTACCGTGAGGCATACGGCATGTTTGCCGTGAATGGAATTCTGTTTAATCACGAGTCGCCTTTGCGCGGAGAAACGTTTGTAACAAGAAAAATAACTCGTGGGGTCGCGCAGATTGCGATGGGCCAACAAGATAAATTATACTTAGGAAACTTAGACGCGAAACGCGACTGGGGTCATGCCAAAGATTACGTTGAGGCGATGTGGTTAATCTTGCAACAAGAGAAACCGGAGGATTTTGTCATTGCGACGGGTATTACAACAACGGTTCGCGATTTTATTCGGATGGCATTTAGTGAGGTGGGCATTGAAATTAAATTTACCGGCGAAGGCGTGAATGAAATTGCGACAATCGCGTCTTGTAACAACCCTTTGTATCAAGTTGAAATAGGCAAAGAGGTGGTTGCGGTGGACCCTCGCTATTTCCGTCCTACGGAAGTGGAGTTATTGATTGGCGACCCAACGAAGGCGAAAGAACAATTGGGTTGGAAATTGCAATATGATTTGCCGGCTTTGGTGAAAGACATGATGGCTTCGGATGTACAATTATTTACCAAATAGGATGAATCCATCGATTGCGATTATAGGTTTGGGCTATGTGGGTTTCCCGCTGGCAGTGGAGTTTGGAAAGATTTATCCAACCTTGGGTTTTGATATCGACGCTTCGCGTATTGATGAATTAAAGTCGGGGGTGGATCGCACCCAAGAAGTTAGTGCGGATCAATTAGCAGAATCAAAAAATTTGCGATTTTCTTCTCAGGTGGCAGATTTGTCAACCTGCAATACTTTTATTGTTACCGTCCCCACGCCCATTGACCACTTTAAAAAGCCCGATTTGAGTCCGCTGTTGAAGGCCTCAGAGATGATCGGAAAGGTGTTGAAAAAAGGAGATGTCGTGATTTATGAATCCACGGTATACCCGGGTTGTACGGAGGAGGATTGTGTGCCGGTGCTTGAAAAGCATTCGGGATTGGTTTTTAACCAAGATTTCTTCTGCGGCTATTCGCCTGAGCGGATTAATCCAGGCGATAAGGTAAATACCTTGACGAAAATCAAAAAGGTGACTTCGGGTTCTACTCCGGAAATTGCCGAGTGGGTAGATCAATTATATAAATCGATTATCGTAGCCGGGACGCACAAGGCGCCATCTTTGAAGGTTGCCGAGGCGAGCAAGGCGATTGAGAATGCCCAACGCGACGTTAATATTTCCTTTGTTAATGAGCTTTCGCTGATCTTTGATCGGATGGGAATCGACACGACGGAAGTCTTAGAGGCGGCGGGTACCAAATGGAATTTTTTGAATTTTAAGCCCGGTTTAGTGGGCGGCCACTGTATTGGGGTCGACCCGTACTATTTATTGCATAAGTCGGAGAGTTTGGGCTATTATCCGCAGGTTATTCTGTCCGGCCGACGAGTGAATGACAACATGGGGATTTTTGTGGCCAACAAGCTGGTTAAATTGCTCATTCAAAAGGGCAAGAAAATTGGGGGTGCCAAAACCTTAATGTTGGGCATTACATTCAAAGAAAACTGTCCAGATATTCGTAATTCACGTGTCGTTGATATCTATAAGGAACTGATCGATTTCGGTATGGAGGTGGATGTGTATGATCCTTGGGCCAATGCGAAAGAGGTCAGCCATGAGCATGGGATCAATTTGGTTTCTGAATTGGGCAAAGCGTATGATGCCATTGTGTTAACGGTGGCGCACCGCGAATTTTTGGATCTCGCCTTCGGCGAATTAAAAGCCAAAGACGGGGTGCTTTTCGATATCAAATCTGTTTTAGATAAATCCATCGTAGACGCCCGCTTGTAATATGGCTTGGTATGCAGTTTACACGAAATCTCGTACGGAGAAAAAAGTAGCCTTGCGCTTAAAAGAAGCAGGAATCGAAGCCTATTGTCCCGTGAATAAGCGCGAAAAACAGTGGTCGGACCGACGTAAAGTCACCGAAGAACCCCTTTTTCGTTCCTATGTTTTTGTCAACATTGATTTAGACAAGCAAAGTGCTACGGTTCGTCGGACCTTGGGTGTTGTTAATTTTGTTTATTGGTTACAAAAGCCGGCCGTCATTCAAGACGATGAAATTCTGGCGATCCAACAATTTTTATCGGAGCATGCGGCTGTGGAAGTCTTTGGAAATGCCCTGCAAGTGGGGGATTTCATTACCATCGATGCGGGTGCTTTAAAGGGCCAAAAGGCCGAAGTGATGGGGATTAAAAATCGGCATGAAGTTCGATTGCGGATTGATTCTTTGGGATTTGAGTTGGTGGCGAGGGTGGAGTAATCGACGTATTGTAGAGACGCGATACTTCGCGTCTGTTTTCCAACCTAAAGACGGAGATTATAAGAAAGACGCGAGGTGTCGCGTCTCTACAAAATGTTGGTCTCGCGTCACTACAAATAATGCCCCCTTAAGCTTAAAATATGAACAGCATTTGATTTTATCTCGTAGATAATTCGATGTTGGGCGTTTGTTCTCCGCGACCAATGGCCAACTAACTGGTATTTTAGTATTTCGGGCTTGCCTATGCCTTTAAACGCATCCTGTTGAATTGA
The DNA here is from genome assembly GCA_017984215.1 of Cytophagaceae bacterium. GTDB lineage: Bacteria > Bacteroidota > Bacteroidia > Cytophagales > Spirosomataceae > Aquirufa > Aquirufa regiilacus. The sequence goes on along the minus strand of JAGOAA010000014.1, from coordinate 11,282 downwards.
CAACAATAGGACCTCGATTCGTTTTAGAACCAATCTTTGGCCGCTAGATTTCCAATATATAATATCCGATTGTGCTTGTGGAGATAGAATTATTTCCACAACATGTCCGGAGTAAATTTGATAAAATTGCCCTCTTCGATATTGCGTTTGCCTTCGAGCACTTTTTCAACGATTGCCGGATTATATGTTGAATCCAATTCTTCAAATCGGATATTGTTTTCACGAAGCCATTTGGTTATGGCTAAGCGCTCTTTTTTATCCTGAGGAAAGATTTGAATTCGTTTTTTCATAATCAAATGTAGCGATTTTTTCGTTTTGAGGGCTAGCATCTATTGTCGTGGTTAAGGTTGTTTGACAAATGTATTGTGAGTCCCAATCGTAGTCAATTCGATTATCGAATGCGGTAAAAATAATCAGTAAGCTGGTTAGCCGATTGTAGCATTGTAGAGACGCGATATTTCGCGTTTAAATCCCCAGGCTTAAGCCTGGGGTTAAAAGTTAAAAGTACGGCGGAAAATCTGTTCAAATTAGCGGCGCGACATCTCGCGTCTCTACAACTTTGTTAATACTTTTTTCGTATTTTGCATACTTAAACCCCTATTCATGCGGCTTCGCGCGATTTCTTTTCTACTATTGTTTGCCTTCTGTGCGACAGCGCAGGAAAAAATGGGCCCTAGTCTTGAGTTGGGCACAGGTTTAACCAATGGTACTTATACGCCATTTTGGTTGCGCGCTAATCAGTATGGCGCCGTTCCAACGAAGGAAAGTTATGCCACTGCGGCGGTGTCCATGAGCGATTTCATACAAGTAAATAAGCGAGCGAGCTGGGGGTATGGTGTCCGCGCCTTGGTCAATTTAACGGAGACAAAAGCGGATGTATTATTGCAAGAAGCCTACTTAAAATGGAAATTTGGCATTTTTGAATTACAAGCGGGACGGAAAAAGCAAATACAAGGCTTGGTTGATTCAACACTAAGTTCGGGTTCATTTATATGGTCGGGAAATGCTTTACCCATGCCCATGATCAACCTCGTTGTTCAAGACTATTGGGCGCCCGAATTTGTTCAAGGGATCGTTGGCTTTAAAGGCAATTATGCGCATGGCTGGTTTGATAACCAACGAAGCGACGTATCAAATTTTTATTTACATCAAAAATCCTTTTATGGCCGACTCGGTAAGCCATCTTGGCTTTTCAAATTCTACGGCGGATTTAATCACCAAGTACAGTGGGGCGGCACGCTGAAATACGCGGATCCGGGTAATTTTTCTGCGAAAAACGGTAAAATCGCCACGGGCTTAAAAGAGTATTTTTACATGATTACTGGCCAAAGTATGAACGTTGTTGGCGGTGATACCGCGACCTACGGTGTCAACGATGGCTGGAATCGCTTAGGGAATCATTTGGGAACGATTGATGTAGGCATGGAGTTTGATTGGGAAAAGGCGAAGCTCTTTTTTTACCGCCAAAGCATATACGAGGATGGATCGCTTTATCACGGAAATAATATCACCGACGGCCTTCATGGAATCGCCTTTACACGCAAGGCTGAACAAGGTATTACCAAAATCGTTTTGGAATACTTTAATTCGGCATCGCAAGGGGGATCTGTGTTTAACGACTCGAATATAAACCGAGGGCTGGACAATTATTTTAACAATGCTGTTTATCGGGACGGTTGGACCTATGCCGGCAAGGGACTTGGTACGCCACTGATGACCCTCGATTCGGAGTCAGAATTAACTCCTACGAGCGGCACCTTTTATGATAACAACCGAGTTGAATCATTTTATGTGGGAATTCAGGCCAAATTTGGTGAAAATGATTTCACATTTCGCGGATCGATGAGCAATTCCATCGGTTGGTTTGGCCAAGAAAATGTTCCCGTAAAAAGGCAGTATTCGTTCGGCTTACAATGGCAACGTCCTGTTCAATTGATGGGCTATGATGCGCAATTGAAGGCATCGATAGGCGCCGATAAGGGTCTTTGGAAACCTGATGTCATCGGAGGAAATGTTGCGTTGGTTTTGCCTTTGAATTAGCCAAAAAACAAATAGCTCACCCAAATAGCTGTCACGATACCCACAAAATCAGCAAGCAATCCTGCCCACAAGGTATATCGAATGTTGCGCACTTGTACGGATCCAAAGTATAATGCGACTACGTATAAAACCGTTTCGGCTGAGCCTTGGAATACACAGGATAGGCGTCCAACAAACGAATCCGAACCAAAGGTTTTCATCGTATCAATCATCATGGCACGCGATCCGCTTCCACTCACCGGATGCAAAAGTGCGGTTGGCATTGCATCCACCCAGCGGTTATCGATGCCCGACAAATCCACCAAGTATTTAATGCCGTCAACCATATAGCCTAAAACACCCGAATTCCGTAGGCAAGAGATGGCCACGAGCATCCCAACGAGGTAAGGAATAATCTTCACGGATGTTTCAAATCCCCCTTTGGCACCCTCTACAAAGGTTCCGAAAATGTCGATTTTCTTGCGCATTGCGGCAGCGATGAAGGAGAAGATTAATAGGAATAGAATTCCATTTGAAATAACTTTGGACTGCAGCTCAATCGCCTCTTTTGGCAAGGAGCTGAAATACCACAAGATGGCACCAAGAAAAGCGGATAGTCCGGCCAACCAGGCAAAAAGTACGGGTTCTAATAAGTTGATTTTCTGTTTAATTGACACAAAAATTAGCCCAGTAATCGTCGTGGCATAAGTTGCCATGAGGCAGGGAATAAAGATATCAGAGGCATCTTGCGCGCCGTAAATGGCCCGTTGGGCCATGATACTTAAAGGAATCAACACGGGTCCTGCCGAGTGCAACACCAAGAACATGATTTGCGGGTTCGAGGCTATTTCTTTATTCGGGTTCACCTCTTGTAAACTCTGCATGGCCTTTAGCCCAAAGGGCGTCGCGGCATTATCGAGGCCCAATAAATTGGCTGAAAAGTTCATGATCATTTGCCCGTGTACCGGATGGTCTTTGGGAATTTCTGGAAATAAACGGGTGAAAAAGGGTCCGATGCGTTTGGCCAAAAATTGGATCGCACCCGCCTTCTCCCCTACTTGTAATATTCCCATGAAAAAGGTCATCACACCCGCGAGTGGCAAGGCAATTTTCATCACGGCTAATTCGGCGGAATCGAACATCCCGTCTACAAGGATTTTGAATATTTCGGCATTACCAAAGAAGATGTATTGAATAATCGCGACGACAAAAGCCACACCGAAGAATAAAAACCAAATCCAATTTAATGCCATAGGGTCGAGGAAATTTGGTTAAATTTAGGGAAAATCTTCGATTATTATGCGCACGATTGCTTTCCTCCTACTCTCCTTCGCTGCTTGGGCACAAAAAACGACGTGTTCGTATGAGTTGGCCATGGAAAAACAGGGCTTGGTGGAAGTTAGCGCAAGTGCGCCCGGCGTCCTCGTGGAATTGAAATATGGGACGGCAGATAATTTCATGGGTAGAGATGTTTATGGTTGTTTGCGGCACGCTTATGTGCAAAAGCCCGTGTTAGTGATGCTTCAGAAAGCGCAGGCAACACTTGAGAAAAAACACCCGGGCTATCATTTATTGATTTATGATGCGGCGCGCCCCCTATCCATCCAATGGGTTTTGTGGAATACATTGACGCAGTATCCTCCCGCGGAACGCCAAAAATACGTGGCAGACCCGAAGCAGCATTCGATTCACAACTATGGATCTGCTTTGGATTTAACAGTAGCGGATGCAAGCGGAAAGCCCCTGGACATGGGAACGAAATATGATTTTTTTGGTGATTTGGCCTATCCATCAAAAGAAAAGCAATTCCTAGCAGCTGGGAAATTGAGCCAAAAAGCCTATCAAAATCGCTTGATCTTACGGGAGGCGATGCAGTCGGCAGGCTTCATGCGCATTGAGTTTGAGTGGTGGCATTTTAATGCGTTTTCGCGTGCGGAGGCGAAGCGCCGTTTTCCTGTTGTGCAGTAATCGCGGATTTTATCAGCGACTCTTGCCGTTTATCCAAAAATCAAGTTTGTACCAACCGCATTTGTGTATTATTGTGAACTAATTCTATCGACGCCTATGTCTATTAAAAAATACCTTTCGCTTACCTTGTTGGCTGGATTGTCCTGGGGAGCACACGCGCAAACTGCGATTCAAGGCAATGCCACATTGGTTCATTTGAGTTTAAGCCAAGCGGTGGATATCGCGCTGCAGCATAATTTGACGGTGAAGTCGTATGAGGTGAACTTGAAGAATGCGGAGTTGACTTACCAACAAGCGAAATACAACCAATTACCATCTGTGGGGGGAAACATTAATCAGGCGGCGAGTTTTGGTCGGTCGATTAACCCGTATACCAACGGATATGATTCCCGAAACATCAATTACAATAACGTCGGATTGAACGCGAATTTGACCTTATTTAATGGAGGTCAATTGCGGAATACCATTTTACAAAATGAGTTTGCTTTGAAGGCGACGCAACAGGATTTGCAATCGATGCGCGAGAATATTGCCCTGCAGGTTGTTTTGTCTTATTTGTCGATTTTGAATGCGGAGGACCAATTATCCATTGCTCAAGCGCAAACGGAAATCACGAAATTACAGATTGATCGTACGCAGAAATTGGTGACAGCGGGTACATTGCCCGTATCGAATGTGTTGGATTTGAAGGCACAGTTGGCCAATGAAGAATCCAATGTCGTGTCCTTCCAAAGTTCGTTGGACATCAACAAATTGACCTTGCAGCAACTTTTAAATGATTCGAGCATTCGGATGTTTGATTTGCAGCGTATTCAGGTACCGGTTCCATCTTCAAAAGCCTATGATTTATCGGTTGATGCGATTTATGCCAAAGCGCTCGAGATTCAACCCTTAGTGCGCGCGGCTGATTTTCGTGTACAAGGCGCGTCGAAAGGTGTTGCTGTGGCGAAGGCTTTTCGTCTTCCTACCCTATCAATGAGTGGAAGCTGGTCGGCAAATCAATCCAATGCTTTGCGAACGATTGAATTATTGGGTTCACAGACGGTGAACTTGGGTTCGGTGGCTATAGGTGGAACGTCCTATCCGGTATCGACGGTACAGCCTAAATATGGTGAAGGGTCTACGGTAGGCTATTTTGACCAATTGAATAACACGCAGAACAAGGTCATTTCGTTGAATTTAAACATTCCGATATTTGCCAAATATGCGAATCGCACGCGGGTGACGCAGGCGGGCTTGCAGAAGGAAAATGCGGAGATTGAGGCAGAACGCGCACGCTTAACTTTGCGTCAAAACATTGAGCAAGCCTATGTGAATATGGTGAATGCGGCGAATAAATATGAGGCATCTTCCACACAAGTTTCGGCTTTGGAGGAAAGTTTCCGGGCGTCAGAAAGTCGCTTTAATGCGGGAACGATTGATTTTGTAAGTTATAATTTACAGAAGACGAATTTGGATAAGGCGCGTTTGGCGTTGATCCAGGTGAAATACGATTTTGTGTTTCGGACGAAGATTTTGGATTATTACCAAGGGAAGAGTTTGACTTTTTAGGGGGATATAGTAGAGACGCGATACTTCGCGTCTAATTAATAAAACATTAAAGGATTTATTTAACATAAGACGCGAAGTATCGCGTCTCTACAATAATTAAGATTATGAATAACAAAAAAACATGGATAATCATCGCAGGTGTGGTGATATTGATTTTTGGAGGCTTGGCTTTGGCGAAGAAGATGGAGTGGATAGGAAAGGCGGAGCCTACGGAGGTAGAATATGCCAAAGTGGTGAAGGCGACGATTGTGGAGAAAGTATCTGCTTCGGGTAAGATTCAGCCGGAGGTTGAGGTGAAGGTTTCTCCCGATGTTTCGGGTGAGATTGTTTCCTTGAAGGTAGCGGAGGGAGATTCAGTGGTTGCCGGTCAGGAATTATTGAAGATTCGTCCAGACAATTATGTGTCATTGTTAGCACGTGCGGAGGCACAGGTGAACGCGCAGAAGGCGGGTTCGGAACAGAGCAAGGCGGTTTTGGCGCAGAGTGAAGCTCGTTTAAGCAAGGCGAAGATTGACTTTGATCGTAACAATCGTTTACACAAGGATAAGGTGATTTCGGATTCAGATTTCGATCAATTCCAGTCGGCCTATTTAGTTGCCAAACAAGATTTGGAAGCAGCAAAAGCGAATGTAAAGGCGGCCAACTTCAACGTAAAGTCAGCGGAGGCGGCATTTAAAGAGGCGAAGACAAACTTGACGAAGACTACGATTTATGCGCCACAGAGTGGGATAATTTCCAAGTTGAATGTGGAGTTGGGTGAGCGTGTGGTAGGAACTTCGCAGATGGCGGGAACGGAGATGTTGCGCATTGCGAATTTGAATAACATGGAAGTACGTGTGAATGTGAATGAAAATGACATTACGCGGGTGAGTTTGGGAGATACGGTATTGATTGATGTGGATGCATTCTCTTCGTCTGAGCGCAAGTTTAAGGGCGTGGTGTATGAAGTGGCTAGTTCAGCAAATTCGTCGGGCACAGCGCAATCCGTTACGACCGATGCTGTCACGGAATTTGAGGTGAAGATTCGGGTGTTGCGTAGTTCGTATGCGGATTTGATACAAGGTAAGTTATCGTATCCCTTGAAGCCCGGCATGACTGCTTCTGTAGAGATTTTAACGAACACGAAGTCGAATATCTTGACGGTACCATTATCATCCGTGACAACGCGTGAATTAGGCGCACCGAAGGATGCGAAGGAAGGCGAAGAGAAGCCTGGAGACGCTGCGGTTGTGACGACACAAGAAGATGCTAACACGGCGAAGAAGCGCAAGGAGAGCACGAAAGAAGTAGTTTTTGTGGAAGAGAAAGGCAAGGCGAAGCAAGTCGTGGTGAAGACGGGTATTTCGGACTTTGAGAACATTGAGATTATCTCGGGTTTGAAGGAAGGTCAAGAGATCATCTCGGGACCTTATGCGACGGTAGCGAAGAAATTGAAGGATGGTGAAGTCGTGAAGAAAAAGGACGCTAAAAAGGCTGAAAAGAAATAATTTCAAAAAAAATGGGGGGCAATCTTGCTTTTAATGAATTGTCCCCCTATTTTTGCAGTCCCAATAGGAACAATATTCCTTCTTAGCTCAGTTGGTTAGAGCACATGACTGTTAATCATGGGGTCCCTGGTTCGAGCCCAGGAGAGGGAGCAAGCCGGTCAGCAATGATCGGCTTTTTTGTGTTGTAAAATATAATACCTAATTTTTCCGATCATGGAAGCGGTAAGAATTCATTCAAAGCAAGATTTATTAGACACGTTGTTTTTGCATAGTGTGGCAATAAAGGCGTTTGGCGTGAATCATTTAGGGATTTTTGGATCATTTTGTAAAGGAACTCATACTGAATCTAGTGATGTAGATTTGCTCGTAGATTTTGATCCAACAAAAAAAAGCTTTGATAATTTCATGGATCTCTCGTTTTTTTTAGAAGAGATCTTGGGGCGAAAAGTGGAGATTGTTACCCCTGAATCCTTGAGTAAGTTTATAGGTCCACACATTTTAAAAGAGGTTCAACATGTCAACCTCTAATCTAGAATTGGTTCGACACATCTTAGTTGAAACCACATTCATTCTACGTCATACAGAAAATAAAGAAAAAGATGACGTCATTCATGATGATGTGCTTTGTCGGGCGATAGTGCGTAGTCTTGAAATTATCGGTGAAGCATCTAAGAAATTAGATGATGAGTTTAAGACGGTTAATCATCACATTGAGTGGAAGAAAATAGCGGGCACTCGAGATAAATTAATACATGATTATTTTGGTATTGATTACGATATTGTTTGGGACATTATTCAAACCAAAATTCCGGATTTAGATTATTTTTTGAAGGAATTGGTTTAAATTTTGGTTGCAACTTCCGACAAGAGAGGGAGCAAAAGTGCACAAGGCGTCCGTCAATCGACGGACGCCTTTTTTGTTGTCAATCAGTGAGTTAGGCTAGATGCAGCTTTTAATCAGATATTTAAACTAAAAATATTTTAAGGTTTGAAATTTTTAGTTTTCTCTTTTATCCAGTTAATAGCAATTTCTACAGGGGATTTGTCATCAGTAAATGGAGTATTGTGTCCTAAATTAGAGAATAAAGTATATTCGAATGGTTTTCCTTCTGATTTAAGGGTATTGATTTGTTCGATACATAATTTTACAGGAATCTGAATATCTTTTTCCCCAAATAGCCAAAGTGATGGCGCCGAAATATTTCTTAAAGCAACCTTTGGGTCAGTACTGATAAATTGATAACGGTCTGAATCGTTTTTGATATGGTTTCGAACGTCTTCTTCAGTATGGTTTACCCAAAAATTAGTATTCCCGTTGGTATAAAACTGAAACCTAAGTTGTTCAAGGGAAGTGATTGTAGGGCAACTAAATAAAACCATAAAATTCACAAGTGGATTATTATTTGCTGCAATAGGAATAATCCATCCAGCTTGACTGAAACCTAGAAGTCCTATTGGCGTACCATTACTATAATTTTTTATTTTATTCAATGCAGCACGTGCGTCTTTGGCTAATAAATTGATATTAAGGGAATCAACATTATTTGTTCCAACCTCTGGGCCAGCATAAACACCTCCAGATTTACCAACCCCTCGTTTATCATAGGTTAGTACTGAAATTCCATTATTTGCAAGTAACTCAGCGAATTCAGTCATTCTAGTTTCTTGGCCCGAACCGTGTACAACTACAACTGAGGCATAAGCGTTTTTAGGTCTATATATAGTTCCTGCAAGATTAGCTCCTTCACTATTGATTATAATATCTTGCTTTATAACAGGGTTAAATTTTTGGGCAAAACCTTGATTAACAATGGCCGTCTGTATGAGTAATAAAAAGATAACTTTCATCATACCTCAAAGGTAGCTAATTTCATTTTGGTACGACAAAGCATTGACTTTCTGCAACTTTTCCATTTTCAATACCTCGTTTTTCGTGAATTTACAACCCTAAATCACTGGTTTGAGGAGAACTGTGGTCTATTGAATCATTTGGAAGATTTAATGTTGGTTGTTGTGGTTCAAGGTCAGTAGCTTGTTTCGTGTTTATTGGACATATTTCATTAGGGCTTTTGCCTGTGAATTTCTGTTTTTGCCAATAGTTGGTTTTAATCGGTATTTTTTGTTGGCGAATAATATGTAAATTTCGATCCAAACGAACCGTGAAATGATTCACGATGGTGTACCCCCATTGGGGTATTTTGTATATGAAGTATATAACGCTAAACTAAATTTTAGATGAAAAAAGTCTTATTCCTTATTGGGTGTATTATTGCCCAATTCTCAGCAAATGCTGATGTTCAATTACCTGCTATCATTGGCGACCACATGGTTTTGCAACAAAAAAGTAAAGTGAAATTATGGGGATGGACAACGAATCCCAATGAAACAGTTCAGGTAAAAGTTTCTTGGGACACAACACATTACAAAGTCAATGCAAAATATGGTCACTGGATGTTAGACGTAAACACTCCAGCAGCTTCCGAAAATCAAAGCATCAGCGTTTCTGGCGCGAATAATACCATTCAAATCTCAGATGTACTCATCGGCGAAGTTTGGGTATTTTCAGGACAAAGCAATATGGAATGGAGTGGTGATCAAAATTTGCGAGAAACGTTGGATGAAATGCCCAATGCAACAAATAAGCGTATTCGGTTCTTTTATATTCCAAAAGCGACTGCAGATTTCCCCCAAGAAGATGTTCGGGCAAAATGGGTAGTTTGTAATCCTGAAGCGATGAAATCATTTTCTGCTATCGGATATTTTTTTGGTAAAAAACTCAACGAAAAATTAGGCGTACCGATGGGTTTGATTAATTCGAATTGGGGCGGAACTCCAGCAGAGGTTTGGGTTCCCCAAGATAAGGTTATAAGTAATCCAACTTTGGCCAATGCAGCTAAGAAATTACAAACCTACGAATGGTGGTCTAGCCGTGCAGGTGACAATTACAATGCCATGATTGCACCTATTTTGAATTATCAAATTGCAGGAGTATTATGGTACCAAGGGGAAAGTAATGTAAGTCAGTATTCCACGTACACGGAATTAATGAATGAATTAATTCTTTCTTGGAGAGCAGGATTTAAGAAAAACGTTCCTTTTTACTTTGCACAAATTGCTCCATTTGATAAATACCCAAGTAATTTTGGTGCTAAATTAAGAGAAGCTCAAACAAAAAATTTAGCCCTTGAAAATACGGCAATGGTTGTTTTGACTGATTTAGTACCCGATGTTAGCAATATTCATCCTACTCAAAAAATCGAAGTAGCAAACCGTTTTGCCAATTTAGCTTTGGTTAAAAATTATGGACAAGATGTTGGCCCTATTTTTTACCCCAAATATGATCGTTTAAAAATCGAAAAAAATATAATCAGAATTTATTTCCGAGAAATAGGAAGTAAGTTAGTTACGAAAGATGGGGCAGAACCTAGTCATTTAATGATTGCCGGGGCAGATCAGAAATTTTATCCTGCAAAAGGAAAAATAGACGGAACCACCTTGGTCGTTTCTTCAGATGAGGTAACCAATCCCGTAGCTGTACGATTTGCTTTTAATAATACCGACATGCCTAATTTATTTACCAAAGAAGGCTTGCCTGTTAATTTATTTAGAACCGATAATTGGGATAACTAATTTCATTCCCGAATGACAAAATACTTTCAATTTAAACAAAGAAAACGGTTGCAACATTTCACCTAGTAAGGGAGCACGATTAAAAAAGAGGTCATTTCGACCTCTTTTTTTGTTTAAAAACTATCATAAATTTCTGTAAAGACACATTTTTTGTGGTTGCAACTTTTCCATTTTCAAAAGGAGGATTTTCATAAAAGCTGCAACTCAATACCATAATTTTGAAGGATTGAATGCCGTTTTTCAAATGGAAATATGGTTTAATGACTAAAAATGAAGGTTAAATGTTGGATTTAGTGGTTCGAGGTCAGTAGAGCGGTTGGTGGTTGCATCTTTTTAATTCCATTATATCATATTGGAGTTTTCTAGCACCTATCATTTAGCACGTCATCTTTAAATTCAATGATTTGCTTTTTCATTTCCTTTATCTCTTTCATTTTTTGCTCTAAAGAAATCAGCTTATCATCAAGAATTTCTAGTTTTTGTTCCTTGGTATATTTTTGGTTATACCAAGCATCAATCATTTGACCTATTTCCCTGATGGTAAATCCTACTGATTTGGCATCGCTAATGAACTCTAATTTTTCAACGGTTACTTCGTCGTAATGAAAGTAATTATTCGATTTAATC
>JAGOAA010000013.1:3271-49759 GCA_017984215.1 Cytophagaceae bacterium | reverse complement strand
CTTGAAATCGGAATGATTTCGTCGTTAATTAAACGAATTGCTTTTTGTGATTTGAAATCAATGTGCTGGATCGCAGCAGGATTAATTAATGCCGACTTAGATGGGCGAATAAATCCGCCAAGCTCAAGGACATCAGCGAAATATTTCAAGGTTCTACAAGACAAAAATCTGCGACCATCCTTAAGAATCACATGCGAATAATTGCCTTCTCCTCGGACGAGTAAAATATCGAGCGGCAATACCTCAGTACCATCAAGTACAAAAGCAGGTAACACATGTAACTTTTCTTCAAATAGCATAAACACGCTTTAAATTCAGCAATTTGCTTATTCGAAATTAGACTACTCAAACACGAAATTTGAGTAGAATTGAGTTATTTGCGTTATTGCTATTTTAAGCTACTTAATCGTTTATTAAAAGGTAAATCAAAAAATGTAAAAATTGTGTTTAAACACATTTTACTGCCAATAAGGGTCAATTGGGCGTGTGGTTCTCATAAATAAAACAACACAAAGCAGATAGTAAACACATGAAAAAACGATATTATTGCGACGGAAAAAAGAACATACATATGAAAACAAGACGATTTGGTCGGACCGACTGGCAAGTAAGTGAACTGGGATATGGTATGTGGGGACTCGCTGGTTGGACAGGTTCCGACATTGAAGAAGTGAATGCCTCGTTAGAAAAAGCGGTGTCTTTAGGCGCAAATTTTTTTGATACAGCTTGGGGTTATGCAGAAGGAAAGAGTGAGCAAATATTAGGAGCGTTGATAAAGCGCCATCCCGATAAAAAACTATATGCAGCCACAAAAATTCCACCTAAAAATTTTACCTGGCCATCTAAATCTCATTTTACAATAGAAGAATGTTTTCCAGCAGAACATATCATTGAATACACCGAAAAAAGTTTAAAGAATTTGGGTGTAGAGCAAATTGATCTCCAACAATTCCATGTTTGGGAGGATGCTTGGGCAAATTCAGAAGAGTGGCAAAAGGCTGTTGAACAATTAACCGCAGCAGGAAAAGTTGCTCACTGGGGAATTTCAGTGAACCGCTGGGAACCCAACAACTGCCTAAAAACGCTAGAAACGGGCTTAATCTCGTCCGTTCAGGTCATCTATAATATCTTCGATCAAAATCCTGAAGACCTTTTATTTCCATTATGCAAGAAATTGGATGTGGCTGTTATCGCCCGTGTTCCTTTTGATGAAGGAAGCTTAACAGGTCTAATGACCTATGAAACGACATTCCCTGCCGATGATTGGCGTTCAACGTATTTCGTCCCGGAGAATTTAACATCGAGTGTCGATCACGCGAATGCGCTAAAACCCTTGTTACCTGAAGGAATGAATTTGCCTGAAATGGCTTTACGATTCATATTAGCTAACCCAGATGTAGGAACCATCATTCCTGGTATGCGCAAAATCAAGCACGTGGAAAGCAATATCGCTTGCTCAGATGGAGCAGCACTACCGGCAACATTACTAACCGAATTAAGAAAGCACCGCTGGGAGCGCCAACCTACTGAATGGTCCCAGTAGCTTGATCAAATAGTTCTTTGAGCTTCGGCTCTTCTCGGAATCCCGATGTTTTTTGGATTAATTTTCCCTTGCGAAAAACCAGAAAACTCGGGATTTCGTCTACCCCACTTGCCTGCAAGATCGCCTGATTTCCATCAGCCTCCACTTTAATGACAGTTACCTTTCCCGTGTATTCTCCAGCCAACTTGTCGACCATTGGCATCATTTTTAGACATGGAGCGCACCATTTAGCATAAAAATCCACAACAACGGCATCATTTTCTTTGGCTAATTTTTCGAAATCCGCCAAACTCCACGCGGCATCATGCTTCACAGAAGGTACTCCTTCCAAGGGCATCAATTTAGTCGTCCATTTTAAGTATCCACCTTTTAATTCGGTTACCTGAAAGCCCTTCGCGCGCATCATTTCTGCGGCTTGCGCGGAGCGGCCGCCGGATAGGCAGTAGATTAAAACCGGTTTCGATTTATCGAGTTTATCAATTTCCTTCGAAAAGCCCTCAGACCGAAAATCTATATTGGTTGCTTTGGGCAAATGCCCACCACCAAACTCCCCAGAGGTCCGAACGTCCAACAATAATGACTGTGGCGTCTCGGTTATTTTATTCGAAAATGATTCAACGTCAAGCACTTGCGCAAATAAAGGACTTACGGATAAGGCTAAAAACAGGATTAGAAGTGAATATTTTTTCATTTTGAGGGGATGTCAGGTTATATAATCATGATAAAACACAAAAACCACGGAAATTATCCAAATTTTGCGTTATTTTGCAAGGCAATTTAAGCAATTACATCGTAATCATTTATTCACAATAACAATAAAAAGATGAGTGCAATACAGTACGTACACGCCAGACAAATTTTAGATTCACGCGGAAATCCAACAATCGAAGTTGATATCAAGACCGAAGACGGAGCTTTCGGTAGAGCTGCAGTTCCTTCAGGAGCTTCAACAGGTATCCACGAGGCTGTTGAGCTTCGCGATGAAGACAAATCAGTTTACGTTGGTAAAGGGGTTTTGAAGGCTGTTGAGAACGTAAACAGAGCTATTGCTGAAGAATTATGGGGCTTAGAAGTTTCTGAGCAAAACATGATCGACCGTTTAATGATTGAATTAGATGGTACTCCAAACAAAGGAAAATTAGGCGCAAACGCAATCTTAGGTGTTTCGATGGCCGTTGCTAAAGCAGCAGCACAAGAAGCAGGTTTGCCTTTATATCGTTACATCGGTGGTGTTAACGCAAATACATTGCCAGTTCCGATGATGAACATCTTGAACGGTGGTTCTCACGCGGATAACTCGATCGATTTCCAAGAATTCATGGTGATGCCAGCGAAAGCTGAATCATTCTCACACGCATTGCGTATGGGTACTGAGGTTTTCCACGCATTGAAAGGTGTGTTGAAATCAAAAGGATATTCAACAAACGTAGGTGATGAAGGTGGTTTTGCACCAAACATCAAGTCGAACGAAGAGGCAATCGAAATCGTATTGCAATCAATCGAGAAAGCAGGTTACAAACCAGGCGAAGAAATCTTCATCGCGATGGATGCTGCTGCATCTGAATTCTACGATGAGAAAACAGGTCTTTATACCTTCAAAAAATCAGATGGCAAGCAATTGAACAACATGGAAATGGCTGCGTACTGGAAGACTTGGGCTGACAAATACCCAATCATTTCGATCGAAGATGGTATGGCTGAAGACGATTGGGCTGGCTGGGCTGAGCAAACGAAATTGATTGGTTCTAAATGCCAATTAGTTGGTGACGATTTATTCGTTACAAACGTGAAGCGTTTACAAGAAGGTATCGAAAAAGGCGTAGCGAATGCAGTATTGGTTAAAGTAAACCAAATTGGTTCATTAACTGAAACAATCGATACAGTTAACTTAGCGAAACGTAATTCATACAAAAACATCATGTCACACCGTTCAGGAGAGACAGAAGATGCAACAATCGCTGACTTAGCAGTTGCATTAAACACAGGCCAAATTAAAACAGGTTCTGCGTCACGCTCTGACCGTATGGCTAAATACAACCAATTACTTCGTATTGAGGAGGAATTGGGAGCTAACGCATATTTTCCAGGTTTAAATTTCTAAGCATTCGTGAATCGCATCAAGCAACTATTTCTTGGGCCGAACAAATTTTATTGGATTTCAGCGAGCATCCTCTTCGTGTGGATGTTCGTGCTGGATTCCAATGATGTAACTGTTCAGTTTCGCCTTTGGAATGAATTAAGACAGCTTGAAAACGAGAAAACGTATTACCAACAAAAAACCAAAGAGCTGGAAAAAGAGCGCCGCATGGTGATCGGAAATCCATCGTTGTTGGAAAAATATGCGCGGGAAAAATATCTGATGAAGAAACCGAAAGAAGATATTTTTGTGATTGTGGACGAAAACAATCAACCTATCGAGCACTAACAAAAAAGCCCTTCAAACGAAGGGCTTTTTTTTATATCTTAATGTCTTTACTTGAAATGGCTGCTTTTTCTGCAGGATTTCCCTTCCAAATACTCCAAGGATCTGTTTTCTGACGGGTTAAGTTGGCCCCCATCGCAATCAAGGTTCCTTCACCCAAAACACTTTGGTCACGAATCGTTGCATTAACACCAATGAAACAATAATCGCCTACTTGGCATCCACCCGAAAGCACCACATGCGATGTAAAAAAGACATGATCTCCGATCGTTCCATGGTGACCAATGTGATTCCCCGACCACAAAACGACGTCATTTCCGATGGTTACATAGGGCTGTATCGTGTTATCCTCTAAGATGAAGCAATTGTCGCCAATTTTATCCGTCAAAACAGTCGCATGTGAACTGATGTAGGAGATATACGAATAGCCTTTCTCTAGCCCTTGCTCATACACACGCGCACGAACACGATTCATGTTCTTTTCTGTTAGCGGTGCGAAGAATTTATAGTCGGCTGGCGGATAAACATGCTCCAACGTCTCAAAAGGAACTAAAGGTAAACCATGAAAGGTGGGCTCTTGAATGTAATCTTGCTCAACCGTAAAGGCAACGACTTCATGTTCTGAGTCATTCTGCAAATAATAGAGGGCAAGTTCAGCGGTACGTGTATTACCAAAAATAATGACTTTAGCCATAGATTGATTTAAAGAAATAAAGGTAAATAGAGATTCCCTAATTCCCCTACGTTTGATGATGCTTATTTATCCAATGGTCAATTATAAACCATGGAGGGCTGAACCTCCATGGTTTTCCAACTAAAATAAAGGTACTCCTGTCATCTCTTTGGGTTGAGCAACGCCCATCAACTTCAAGATTGTAGGCGACACGTCGCCCAACTTTCCATTTTGAAGCGTTGGATGAAAATCATTATCAACCAAAATACAAGGAACTAAATTCGTTGAGTGAGCTGTATTGGGAGAACCATCTTCATTCATCATCACATCGGCATTACCGTGGTCGGCGATGATAATAAATGAATAACCGTGGGCTAATCCCGCTTTCACAACCGCTTCAGCACATGCATCCACTGTTTCTACCGCCTTTACGACAGCTTCAAAAACGCCGGTATGACCGACCATGTCGGGATTCGCAAAGTTCAAACAAACAAAATCTACTTCTTCTTTTTCCAAAGCTGGAATCAAGGCGTCACGTAAATCTGCTGCTGACATCTCTGGCTGCAAATCATAGGTGGCAACTTTCGGAGAATTGCGCAAGATGTTTTCTTGGCCTTCAAACAATTGCTCACGACCTCCTGAGAAGAAGAAAGTTACGTGTGGATATTTCTCTGTTTCAGCGATTCGAATCTGCTTTTTACCCGCTCCTTCTAATACCTCACCCATCGTCATCGGTAAATTCGAATCATTAAAAATTACCTTAACGTTCTGGAATTCTTTATCGTATTCCGTCATGGTTAGATAATACAAATCCAATTTGTGCATATTTTCCTCTGGGAAATCGCGTTGCGTAAGGGATTGTGTAATTTCCCTACCACGATCTGTTCGGAAGTTGAAACAAATCACAACATCACCACCAGCAATCTTAGCCAAAGGCTTTCCAGCAGCATCTGTCGCAATGATCGGTTTAATAAACTCATCCGTCACACCCGCATCATAACTCGCTTGAATAGAAGCTAGCACATCTTGCGAAGGCGTGCCTTCCGCATCTACCATCGCATGGTAAGCTAAGGCTACGCGTTCCCAGCGGTTATCGCGGTCCATCGCAAAATAACGACCTGTTACGGAAGCTACCGCTGTTCCTGTTTTCTTCGTATGATTAACCAAGTCCGTCATGAACTTCATCCCCGACTTCGGGTCTGTATCGCGTCCATCTGTGAAAGCGTGCACAAACACGTTCGACAATCCCGCTTCAGAGGCCGAGGTCAATAAAGATTTTAAGTGCTCGATGTGTGCATGAACACCTCCATCTGAAACCAAGCCCATGAAATGAACCGATTTATTTTCTTTTTTTGCATAATCAAATGCCTTCGCTAATTCAACTTCTTGACCTAACGTATTTTCCCGAACAGCTTTGTTGATACGCACCAAATTTTGATATACCACGCGGCCAGCACCTAAATTCATGTGCCCTACTTCCGAATTACCCATTTGGCCTTCAGGGAGACCAACAGCTTCGCCAGACGCCTCCAGTTTTGAATGCGCATATTTCGTATATAACGAATCAATAAAGGGAGTTTTGGCAGCATCAATCGCTGAAACTTTTGGGTTGGTGGCAATTCCCCAACCGTCTAAAATCATAAGTACGACTTTCTTATTCACGGGAGTATATTTAATTATCTTACAAAAATAGCCAAAAAGCTATAAACGCGCACGCATTTGTTTGGCTAATGCCAAAATATCATTCCCTTCTACGGTCTTGGTCGGTGAACCAAAAACGGCCGTTTCTAACATCGCATGGCCCAACTCCTGTAAGGTACAGGCTGTATGCGGAGCAACGAACTTGAGTATCGGGAAGATCCAATCAATATATTTATAGAATGACAGCGCATTTTTCAAGCCGGGAGTCGGCCGAATCATGGCCGGTCGGAAAGAATAATAGTCCCCAAAACCCATTTTCCGTAGATCATTTTCCGTTTTCCCTTTCACGCGCGCCCAGGCTAAACGCCCCTGCTCTGTAGAATCCGTTCCGGCGCCTGAAATATAGCTAAACGACATTTGAGGGTTTTCCTCGTGCAATACTTGGGCAAAACCTAAGGTCAAATCGTAGGTCTTTTGTTTGTATTCATCCGGCTTCATTCCCACGGAGGACACCCCGAGGCAAAACAGACAGGCGTCATATCCTTTAATCGCATCGCGAATTTCTTCGGGTTTCAAAAAATCAGTTAACAGATATTCTTTGACTTTTGGATGCTGTACACCACAAGGTTTGCGGTTGACCACCAAAATTTGGCTAACGAAAGGAGAATGAATCGCCTCATGTAAGACACCTTCGCCCACCATGCCTGTGGCACCCGTGATGATAAATTGCTTTTGTAGATTTTCCATCGTAGAATTGAATAATATTTAAATACCTATTTGATGACTTCGAGAAGAAATTTCCTCCAACAAGCCGGTTTGGCGGCTGCAGCTAGCAGTGTATTACCAAATGCAAAAACATCTATGACCTTTATTCACCATGTGTTGTTTTGGGCCAAAAACCCGAACAATGATGCCGAAAAAGCACAATTGTTGGCCGCTCTTAAACAATTAGGCACCTTGCCTATGATCCAAAATGCGCACGTTGGCCGTCCCATCGTAACTGAATTCGACAAAGGCGCAACAGATGGAAGTTATACTTTTTCTGTGGTATTAGTATTTGATAATGCTACAAAAGAATCAGAATACCTATATCACCCCTTGCACAAAAAGTTCATTGATGACAACAAGCACTTGTGGGGAAAAGTTCAAGTGATTGATTCTGAATTAATCTAAAATAGTCGAAAAGCGAATTGACTCCTTCGTGGAGAGGTCCTACATTTAGGGCATGAAACCACACACCCGAAAATTTTATCAAAGAGTTCGAGCCAAATTACATTTGGGCGAGCAAGATGATATGAGATTTATTCATGGCATCCAAGAAGAAATACAAGATTCCACGAATGAATTTGTGAGCAAGGATTTTGTTCATCAGACCGTTGCCGAAGCAAAAAGTGAACTTATTAAATGGATGTTTATTTTTTGGGTGGGGCAAGGGGCTGTGACGTATATGATTGTTTCCCTGATGAAAAACTGATAATTATTGAGCTATTCTTGTATCGAATTGGCTCATCTAATGTGTTTTTGTAGGTTTGAAACATGGAAGCGAAATCAATTCAACTATATCAATTAGCGCATAAAAAACTCCACTTAGTGGAAAAAGATGCCATGGAATTTGTAGAAGTCATTCAAGACACCATTGAGGACCGAACTAAAAACTTCGTCACGAAGGAATACTTAGATGTTCGACTCATGGAACTGGAGTTGAAATTATTAACGAAAATAGCCGATTCGGAAAAAAATATTCTACGATGGATGTTTACCTTTTGGATAGGTCAGCTCGTCGCGATGTTCGGTTTTATTTACTTGTTTTTAAAACATTAGGCTTTTCGTTTTGCAAGCACAAACATCCCGATGACGGAAATGAATAACATTGCAAGGCTCGCGACATCTTGCCAACGAAGCATTTCGGGATGATTAAGTAAGTTTGCCCAGGAGGCCGCTTGGGTTCCCGTCCATAAGGCGATTAATGTTCGCGGAAGCATACCGAGCGTTCCACCTACAAAAAACTGACGCAAGGGAACTCCTAAAAATGCCATTAATGCATTTGTAATAGCAAAAGGAAATATGGGAGATAAGCGCGCTAAAAATACCCAAGCAAAAGATTGAGCTTGTACGTTATCCAGAAAATCAGCCGCTTTAAACTTAACTCGTATGAGCTCGATGAGTGCATCCCCTTTCATTTTTCGCGCCATCGCATAACCCAATAAGGAGGCAATCGCATAAGCAACAATGAGCGGCAACAGACCCGACCAGCCCCAAACATAGCCCGTAAACATAGCAAAAAAGGTCGTAGGGCATAGCGCCAAACCCATAATGAATACGGCTATGACCCAAAAAATCACGGATTCCAGCGCATTAAAGCTGGTAAAAAAGTCGGGGTTCGCCAAAGCAAAATAGCCTAGCAACAAACTTGATAAGACGGGCAATGCCCCCATCCAAAGGAGGTACAGGGTTTCGAAAAGAATGCGGCGGTTTTGAGACATAGGGCCAACAAATATACGCTTCTTTTCATAATCTAAGCCCTTTTGCCTACCTTTGCATGGCATTTTGCCCCATTAAAATTCGTCCATGGAAATCGCAATCATCAAATACAATGCCGGAAATGTGCAATCGGTCATGTACGCCTTGGACAGAATCGGGATGAAATACCAATGGACAGACGACGAAGCGATGATTCGATCAGCGGATAAAGTCATTTTTCCTGGGGTGGGAGAAGCGAGTACCGCGATGGCCTATTTGCGCGAAAAAGGCTTAGACCAAATAATTCCTACCTTAAAGCAACCCGTATTAGCGACTTGTATCGGTATGCAATTATTGTGTCGCGATTCTGAAGAAAATAATACGAATTGTATGGGCGTATTCGATGTGCCGGTGAAACGATTTGTAAGTGCCGACTTGAAAATACCCCATGTAGGCTGGAATTCCATTCAAGCCTCTGGTGAAAATATCCTCATGGAAGGGCTCAAAAAAGAGGAGTACATGTACTTTGTTCACTCTTTTTATGCGCCCGTAAATCCCTATACGACAGCCATTTGTGACTATGTCCAACCCTTTTCGGCTATGTTACAAAAAGACAATTTCTACGCCGCACAATTCCACGCAGAAATATCCGGCATGGCTGGTCAAAAAATCATTCAAAACTTCTTAGCGCTTTAATCTATGTTCCAACTCATTCCAGCCATCGATATTATTGGAGGACAATGCGTTCGATTAACGCAAGGAGATTACCAACAAAAGAAAGTTTACAGTTCTGACCCGCTAGAAATTGCCAAGGCATTCGAAGGAGCGGGAATCCAACGCTTACATTTAGTTGATTTGGATGGAGCAAAAGCGAAAGAAATTGTCAATGCTGCCGTATTAGAGCGCATCGCCTCGAACACTTCTTTGCACATTGATTTTGGTGGCGGCGTTCAATCCGATGCCATGATCGACCGAGCGTTTTCTGCCGGTGCTGCACAAATCACCGCGGGAAGTATTGCCGTTCGCAATCCTGAGCTCGTGCATGGCTGGTTCAAAAAATACGGAACTGATAAAATTATCTTGGGCGCTGATGCCCACAACGAACAAATCGCAGTAGCTGGTTGGCAAGAAAATTCGAATATTTCCATATTTGATTTTCTGACAGATTACCAAGCGGCAGGCGCTCAATACGTCATATCGACGGATGTGGCGAAGGACGGATTGTTGCAGGGGCCAAGTTTTGATTTATACGCAAAAATCCAAGCGAATAATCCTGGATTAAACATCATTGCCAGTGGTGGCGTAGCCAATATGCAAGATTTAGAACAATTACGTGCCATGAATTTATTCGGTGTGATTGTTGGAAAAGCCTTTTACGAAGGCCGCATTACACTCGAAGATTTAGCCACATTTGCCAAAGAATCCCTATGCTAACGAAACGAATTATTCCTTGCTTGGATATAAAAGAGGGTCGGACTGTGAAGGGGACCAACTTTGTGGATTTGCGTGATGCGGGCGATCCCGTGGAATTAGGTGCTTTATATGCTGAACAAGGGGCAGATGAGTTAGTTTTCTTAGACATTACAGCAACGGTTGACAATAGAAAAACCTTAGTCAATCTGGTGCGTGAAGTGGCAAGACATGTGAATATTCCCTTCACGGTAGGTGGAGGAATTAGTAGCATCGAAGATGTATCTGCTTTATTAAATGCGGGGGCCGATAAAGTTTCCATTAATTCCTCGGCGGTTCGTCGGCCGGAATTAATAGACGAATTAGCCTTACAATTCGGTTCTCAATGCATCATCGTGGCAATTGATACGCGCTTTGTAGAAGGTAACGATTGGGTGCATACCCATGGCGGCAGAAAAATCACGGATATTCAAACGATGGCTTGGGCCAAAGAAGTCGAATCTCGTGGGGCGGGAGAAATCCTATTAACATCCATGGATGCCGATGGGACTAAATCGGGTTTTGCCAATGACCTAACGAGTCGGGTTTCTTCGCAATCTTCCATTCCCATCATCGCATCAGGCGGCGCTGGGACGATGGAACATTTTTATGAGGTTTTTACGGAGGGAAAAGCAGATGCCGGTTTGGCAGCAAGCATTTTCCACTTCAAGGAAATTGAGATTATTGAATTGAAAAAATACTTAGCGAGCAAAGGAATTCCGATGCGGATATACTAATTTAACCTTTATGAGTTTACAACCCGATTTTTCCAAAGGCTTAGTCCCTGCCATAATACAAGATGCAAGCACCTTGAAAGTATTGATGTTGGGCTACATGAATGAAGAGGCCTATACCAAAACGCTTGCCGAAAACCGGGTGACTTTTTTTTCCCGTTCAAAGAATCGTCTTTGGACCAAAGGAGAAACTTCAGAAAATTATCTGGATGTGGTCAATGTGGCTATTGATTGTGACCAAGACACTATTTTGATCCAAGCAAAACCAGCGGGGCCAACATGCCATACGGGTTCTGATACCTGTTTCAATGAATCGAATGCGGATAATGCTGCTTGGTTAGACCACTTAAAACACATCATTCGTTCTCGTAAAAATGCATCGGCAGACACTTCGTATACGGCTTCCTTGTTCCAAAAAGGAACGCATAAGGTGGCTCAAAAAGTAGGCGAAGAGGCGGTTGAATTAGTAATCGAGGCCATGATGAACAATGATGAATTGTTTAAAGGCGAGGCTGCTGATTTGATTTTCCACTTATTGGTTTTGTTGGAAGATCGCGGCATTGGATTAGAAGAAATCGTAAAGACATTACAAGCTAGACATCAGAAATAACATGATTGGATTTATCATTCGTTACATCATCATTGCGGGCGTGGTATTAATCATTCCCCGCTACTTAAAGGGAATTACGGTCGATGGATTTACGACAGCTTTTGTCGTAGCCTTGGCGATGGGATTTTTAAATTCTTTCGTAAAACCAATTCTGAAAATAATCAGTTTCCCGATTACCTTCATGACCTTGGGATTGTTTTCCTTGGTCATTACCGTAGCGATGGTTTACATCGTGGAAGCCTATGTGACTGGATTTAAGGTGAATGGATTTATCGCTCCCTTAATCTTCAGTTTTGTGGTAGGTATTACGAACTCTTTTGTAGGGCTTTTTACGAAATAACCCCCACTTAACCTTTGGCAATCCTCCTCAGGTTTGCCAAAGGTAGTGTTTGCAACCGACATGTAAGACAAGAAAAAATCGATTATCAATTAGCTGATATCTTTCGATGAAATTCGAAATGTCATTAATCCTGCTAATGCAGACGGGATGGCAAATACCCAGAAACTTTGGGTCATATCCAAGCCCCAAGCGACCAACAAGCCTCCTAAAATAGGACCGATAATTCCTCCTAAGCGACCGGCGCCTATTGCCCAACCAACGCCAGTGGTTCGAATGTACGTTGGGTACATACTAGCCGCCACGGCATACAAGCCAACAAAGCCTCCCTGAACACCAAAACCCATTAAAAAGAAGATCACCAAAACGTAGTCGGTCTCCACAAAAAAGCCAAAGGAGAGCATGACCAAAGCGGTAAAAATCAAGATTGTTCCAATCGTTTTTTTCAATCCGAAACGCGATGAGCAATAGCCTTGCATGGGAATACCGACGATCGCTCCCAGGTTGAAAACTGTCCCTGCATAGATTGCGGCAGAAAGCGAAAGGCCCGCATTCGTGGCTAATTTGGGTATCCAATTCAACATAAAATAGAGCGTAGCAAAGGCTAGAAACAATGCCGTCCAAAGTTGAAATGTAGAAATGCGATAAGGCTCTTTGACTAAGATTTGAACACTCGGTTTTGCATCGTCTTGTTTGGAAAGAGCAAATGACTCTTTGATAAATAGGCCTACCAGCGGTAAAGACAGAAAAGTCGCATAGCCTGCTAATTCAAATAGATGCTCCCAACCCGCGGTTTTAATGACCGTTGCGGCGACTAATCCCGATAAAACGGCTCCCACTGGATAGCCTGCTACGACGGTACTCACCCAAAAATTTCGAGTAGAAGTTGGCGAGTTTTCTGCAGTTAATGCAGCCGTTGTCGCCATCATGGCTCCAATTCCCAAGCCACTGATGAAACGAAAAATCATCAATAAATTGATATCTGTCGCAAAAGACGTCAGATAAATACAGGTGGCCATCAATAATCCGGCGATTAACATGGTTGATTTTCGGCCGATACGATCAGCGAAAGGCGCTAAAAAAATGGCTCCAACAGTCATGCCCACCAGGCCTGAGCTAAATACGATTCCTAGATTCGCGGGCGAAATGCTCCACGCTTTGGCAATGGCAGGAGCGGCATAGGAAATGATGAGCACATCCATCCCGTCCAGCATGTTCATTAAAAAGCAGATAAATACTGCGATGTATTGCTTAGTTGACATATCCAAAAGAAGGCTTCACGCCTGTTTTAACCCAGTTACGCAAAGCATCAAATGCCTCACCTGTTTGCTTATCCGTAAATTGGCAATGCGCCTGACCATTCGTGTACTTCACCGTAAAATATTTCCCGCGACCTTGGGCATGAATCATGTTTTCTAGATTCGTAACCGCATAGGAAACGGGAATGAGTTGGTCGTAAATCGTATGCATCAAAACGATTGGCTTGTCAATTTTCCCGGTGCGATCGTAACGGGCAAATAGTTTTTGAGGATCTTGCGTAGCTGCCAAACGCTCTGCTTTTTTGTTCACTTCCAGGTTATCAGGAAAACCTGAATATACCGTTTGCGTATTATCGAAAGGGTTACCATTGAATTTTAAGGCCAAATCGCGCAACACATTTTGGTTAAAAAATAATGCTGCAGGAAGGTCGGCTAATTTGAGGTCAAAGCGTTTGGCAAATGCTGCCGCCAAGACTGAATCTTTTGAAATGACTGCTTGTTTAATCGCTCCCATGCGTGGACCCGCTTGAGCAAATGACACAAAAGAAATCGAACTCGATGGATCAAAAATCTCTTTCAAACTAGGAACAATACCCGGAAAAAGGCCGTTAAAAGTCGCATACATATCATATTCCTTGCGGCATTGTAGATAAGGTCTTGAAGACAAAGGACACAAGGGTAGTCCACCTTGGTAATGCTGCCCAAAATTTTCCAGCGTAGCGATTGTTATGCCGCCCCCCATGGAATGACCTACCATGAAAGTAGAATCAGGTTGGCCCATTTTTTTTATAAAGGCTTGACGCAATTCTTCAGTCGCATCCACTCCTTCTGGCAAGGCGAACCCTTGAATGGGGTAATCCGATGCCGCGATTGCGAATCCGCGATCTAAAAAGGGTTTTAGTCGTTGGGCCAACTGCGCATTCGCACTCGATGGAGGCGTACCCATAAACTGATAACCATGCGCATACATGATTAATTTTTTATTCCAATTTGCGGGAATGTGTACTTGGTAGTCGCCACCTTTTAAGGTACCTAGATCTACGGCCTTTTGTCCATGCAGCGAAAGGGCCAGCAGGCATAAAATTGCTATTTGCTTCATTACAGTAGTTTATAAATTCGAATTTTAACTGCGTCCGGCATGCGTTCGCCTGTACAAACAAAAATAGTATCATTGATCCAAGCATACTTGCTGGTCAAAGGAGCCTCTAATTTCGGAATGGCACGGAAGTAATATTGACTTGCATCTACTTTTTCCCCTTTCGCGATACGGGCAGCGACTTCGGGCGAAGCCACGCGAACACCGATGTTTTTCACATAAATGATTGATCCATCGTCTGCCTTAAATTGATAGTGTGCTTCTAATTCGGCAACACCATCTTTGCGGACAACTTGCCAATCAGCACCCCCATTAAATATTTCTCCTTTAATCCCGGGTCCATCCACCGTTCCGCCGATAATCGGAATGATCCGTCGGGTGCCGTGAGCCGTTTCGCCAACAGTCAATGCGGGACTAAGTTTCACTTGTAATTCGCAGAAAAATTCGAGTTTGGGGGCGTCTTGAGCAAAGACGGAAGTCATGCTGAATATCAGCAAGATGATAATTTTTTTCATCGGTTTAGATTTATCTCCCTCACTTAGCTTTGGCAAACCTGGGAGGATTGCCAAAGCTACGGGGAAATAAGGAATTTTCGATGGCTAAAAAGCATTTTATCAAGTAATTAAACAGCAAATTATCCTTAATTCCACTAACTTCGCGATACGCTGACGGGGTCGTGGACCACCGGCAGCATATAAACCGACTATGAAAAAATTAATCTTTGGAGCATTGCTCCTGTGCGTTTCGTTCATTGGATTTTCGAAAGGCTCAATGCCTCGTACAATCGTTACCACCGATGGTGAAATCGACGATGTCGATACCTTCATTCGTATGTTGATGTATTCCAATGAATATCATTTGGAGGGCCTCGTTTATTCAAGCTCCATGTGGCATTACAAAGGCGATGGAAAGGGCACCAAATTCATTTCTGAAATGGAAATGACGCGTAAGATGTATGGCACTAAAACGGATTTGCGCTGGCCAGGCGTTCAATGGATTCAAGACCTCCTAAAAGCTTATGCACAGGTGCATCCAAATCTAATTTTACACGATAAAAATTACCCTTCTCCAGCCTACCTAAATAGCCTTGTGAAAGTTGGGAATATTGATTTTGAAGGCGAAATGGAACAGATCACCGAAGGTTCCGAGTGGATAAAATCAAAGTTATTAGACAAGAATCCCGAACCGATTTATTTGCAAGCATGGGGAGGTACGAACACGATTGCACGCGCATTAAAATCGATCGAAGAGCAATTGGGTGCCGACAAAAATTGGCCAACGATCAAAGCGAAAATTTCGAAAAAAGCCATCATATATACCGTGATGGACCAGGACGCCACCTATAAAAACTACATCGGAGGCCACTGGCCGGAAATTCGCGTTTTCTACAATGCACATCAATTTGCGAGTTTCGCCTACCCATGGAAACGCATCATGCCCAAGGCAACACAACCTTATTTCGAGGGAGCCTACATGGCAAACAGAATTATTTTAGATCACGGGCCGCTTTTGAAAATGTATTATTCCTACGGGGATGGGCAAAAACAGGCGGGGGATGACGAACACATTCATGGAGATATTACCAAAATAAAAAATGCGCAATGGGGTGATTTCACCCAATACGATTTCATTTCAGAAGGCGATTCCCCAGCTTTCTTACACCTCGTCGACGTAGGCTTAAACAACTTGAACAACCCTTCATTTGGCGGATGGGGCGGCCGCTTTATACAAACAAAAGACAATCCGTACCGTTTTGAAGATAATGATCAGGCTGCCGACTTCAATCCCGAGACAGGGAAAATGGATATCAATTATTCCCAAACACGCTGGTTGATTGCAGCACAGGAAGATTACGCGGCACGCGCCGACTGGTGTGTAAAATCCTACGCGGACGCAAATCACGCGCCCCAAATCACGGTAAAAGAAGGCATGTATTTGACAGCTAATCCAGGTCAAGAGCTGTTATTAACGATAGAAACGCGAGACCCAGACCGGAATGGCATCCGATTAAAGGCTTGGGCCTACCCAGAAGCTGGATCCGGAAAAGCAGGAATTAATATAGGAGGAAAACAAGCGATCGTATCCATCCCTGATTCAGCGAAAAAAGGGGACACTTTTCACGTCGTCATCGAGGGAACAGACAATGGAATGCCAGCCTTAACTCGCTATCGTCGGGTAGTGATTAGTATCCGCTAAATAGGCTCAAATTCGCCGCGTTCTAGGTTTTTGCGAACCCTGCCGGCCTCGAAAACTTTACCATTCATCGATATGTAAACGCCGGGAGGGAGCACTTGGACAAATGCTAGAGCACTCCCAAGATTAAACATTCCATCGGAAGACCCGAACTTATAAGGAATCATGGCACCCGTTAAAACAATGGTTTTATTTGAAATTTGACCCGCCAAATATTCTGCCGTTAGGGTCATGGTATCGGTTCCGTGCGTAATCAAAATTCGATCGGCGTTTACAGAAAGGCAGGCATCGCAAATTTGAATTCGATCAGCATCCGAAAACTCGAGGCTATCTTTCATAAAGAGCGTATCCGTTTTGACATCCAATCGGTTACGGCCTTTAGTCAACATTTCCTGCAAATGCGTCTCTTTGAAATACAAGGAGCCATTTAATTCGTTGTACTCTTTATCAAATGTTCCGCCGGTAACATAAATCTGAATCATATTTTATAATTTGTCGATGAAATAATTCGCACATGCTCACACTACAATTGGTAACAAACAAGGCGGAATTGGAAGGCGTTTTAGCCTTACAGCAGGCCAATTTACGCAAAAATATTACGGAAGAGGAAGCCGAGTCACAAGGATTTTTGATGGCCGAATATGATTTGCCCTTTTTGACATTATTGCAATCCAGTAGTCCCGGGATCATTGCCAAAGATGGGGACATGGTGGTAGCTTATAGTTTGGTTGCGTTGCCCGATACCGCTCGAAGACACGCTTTATTGGCCGATTTGGTAGCTAACATTGAAAGATGCCTATTCGAAGGAAAGCCCGTTGAAAACTATGCCATCGTCGCACAATTGTGTGTATCAAAGGAGTACCGAGGCCAAGATTTGGTCCAACGACTTTATGGCGCCTTTCGAGATCATTATGCGGGACGCTATGATTTTTGTGTCACCGACGTCGCGCAGGAAAATGCTAGATCTTTAAAAGCTCATCAAAAACGCGGATTTCAGGTGATCGATACCCTAAACTATGGGGGAATTGCTTGGGATATTGTGCTGTGGGACTGGAATAAAAAATCAGCTTCTTGATAGGCCAATACGCATCGGAATAGGCGCTAGACTGAATTTATCAAAAAACTGATTAAAAAAATGCGTAAATCGGTAGACGCTGCCGGGGTTAAAAACCCCGGCAGCGTCACCTCCCACACGTTTTATATTACATCTAAGAAAAACAGCCTTCAAGCGCTTTATCGTCATGATTTGAGCCATAAACTGATAAACCGCCTGCCCCGTTATTTAATCCGGTGATACACCATCAAACTCAAGATGCTTCGATCATAAAAATCCAAATTTGACCGCTGTTGAAACACATGAAGGTAACCAACATCTACTGTCAGATTACTCAAAATCGGTATACTTAATCCCGCAAACATACGGTGTTGGTCCAATACATTATCCGGATTATCCTGCGCTGCATTCAATAAAATTTCAGTATTAACTTTTCCCTGTATTCGCTTGAATAAAGGAAACAAGGCTTGAATTCGGTAGCGAAGACGGTAATTACTGAATTTAACCGCATCCGTAAGTTCTGTACGACCCGCATTCGTTACTCGGTTAAAACGCATTTCAGATCTGAAACGATGATCTAAGCGAACCTTAGACCAGAGATGTTTATAAACAATATCTATATGAGGGCGGTATTCCGGAATGGCTAATCTATTCGTCGTCCGCGGATCATTAGGGGTGTTTAGGAAAAGGGCCGCTCCAGCAGAAAGATCCCAATTCTCACCTATAGTAAGATGCAAGTGTGATCTAAAGGCATTTTGGTGATGGATTATTGGGTCTATAAAATGACGGGTGTGCGCTTCGCCTTGGACATAACATTGCTTAGTTATGGGATAAGTCAAATAATACCCATACCAAACCTGAGATTGATGCTCAATTTTAGACTGCCCCCAAAGCCCAAACAAAGGAACAAGAAAGAAAAATAAATACTTCATCCAACAAAGATATAATTTATTCTATAAAAACGATAGACTAAATATTCTTTTGTTTTTATAATCAAAAAACTGTAGTATGGGCCTGCAAAGGGTTATATTTCCCGCAACGCTATTCTACGACAAATAGAACGACAACCATGGTTACTCCTAAACCAGTCGCACTTAACGTATGTTTGTTATTTCAATATGGCTTTATTTCTATAAACACAAGTGTATTCCACATCCCGGTAGACTGAGGAAAATGGCAAAAAGATTTTAGCCTGACTAGAAACAAGTTACGTACATCAGTTAAAAAGCACATAAGCCACCGCCAGCGTCACAAACACGTTGAATAACTGCGCGATTAAAAAAGCATATAAAGGCTTTTTGCCTTCCTTCGAGAAAAGGTCTGAGAATTTGGTTTCTAAACCGATGCTCGTAAATGCTAAGGCAAACCAAAGTCCTTGCAATGCTTTGAATCCTCCCTTAACCGAATCAATCGTTTCAGACGAAATCACAAAAGAGAAGAGCAATGATGCAGCAATAAACCCTAGCACGAATTTGGGAAAGCGCTCCCAAATAATTCCCAATGTAGGCTTACTTTCTTTTACGGTATCCGACTGATTGTTTGTCATCGTCCAATAAATGGAGATGGCAAAAGCGGCGAAACCTAATAACACGTTTTGGGAGAATTTAACAATCGTCGAAATCTTCAAGGCCTCCTCGCCTACCATCGTTCCAGATGCGATGACCGCACCTGTTGTATCAATGGTTCCGCCTAGCCAAGCACCGGTAACTGCTTGCGAAAGACCCAAAGCCTGCGCAATAAACGGCAAAAAGATGATCATCGGAATCGCCGTAATCAAGACGATGGAGATCACATACGACAACTTCTTCGAATCCCCTTTAATGGCTCCAGACGTCGCAATCGCCGCTGAAACACCGCAGATAGACACCGCACTAGAGATCATGATGGCGAATTCTTCGTCGATGCCCATTTTTTTAGAAACCCAAAACGCAAAATACCAAACCGAAATCACCACCACTAATGCTTGAATCAATCCGAGCGAACCAGCCTTTAAAATGTCTCCAAAAATCACGCTCGTTCCTAATAAGATCAAACCAATTTTAACGAACAATTCCGTTGAAAGCGTTTCGGTCAACCACCCTGGCAGCGTAAAAAAATTACTCAACAAAAGCCCAATCGCTAAACTAAAAATCACCGCTTCCAGATTCCAATTTTTCAAGAATGCATTACCCGCCAAAATAAGCGCAAGGCTCGTCAACGCAAATACAATGGGAAATCCTTTCGCTGTACCGTTAATTGACTTACCCAATAGACGCGCTGATAAAAGGGCAATGACATAAGTAATGCCAAATACCTGAACTAATTTTATAAGATTTTTACCAGAAAGGACCTTTTCTGTCAGCTCTGAAGTTGTCTCCCAACCAAAACTCGGGGTGGGGACCAGAATACCAAGAAGTGCGATAATAATGAGGAAAAATCCAAGAAAAACGACCGTCCAGTCTTCTGAGAGTAGTTGATTATTTTTTATCATGTTGTTGGTATAAATGTGTGGGGGAGGTGACGCTGCCGGGGTCTGCGACCCCGGCAGCGTCTACCCCGAAGCAATTTCCTATTTTATTCTAAAAGTTTCCTGATAATCTTACAATGCGGGCGTTATCACAATATTACGATACTCCACCGGACCATGATCTCCTTGAATCATAATCGGCCCTGGTGCAGCCTCATCGCTATCCATCGCACCACCTGTAACACCTGGTATGTTTTGCTCGACAATAACTTTTTGGCCATTTAATGTCACCGATACCTTACGCCCCGTCAGCGTGATGTCATACGACTGCCACTCGCCAGAAGGTTTAGCAGCCTGAAACAAAGGATCAATGAACCCATAAATTCCACCTAAATAGATACTGTAAGGCGCTTTTCCATAGCTGTCCTCCACCTGAACTTCATAACGCCCTCGCAAATAAACCCCGCTATTACTTCCTGGAGGCAAGCGGAATTCAATATGTAATTTGAAGTCGGTGAATTTTTGCTCCGTACAAATATTCGCCCCGGATGCTAGACTCTTCATCACGCCATTCTCAACAATCCATTGGTTTTTCGGACCCAAAGCCTTCCAACCCGTTAGGTCTTTCCCATTCAATAGGTTAATCGGCTTGCCCCAAACAGGTGCCTGAGTTCGCAATAACGATGGTGCGCGAACGCCCGTAAATGCCATGGATTTCCCGTTTGGCTTAACAAGGGTTCCCGATAATTTCCCATCTTTCAAATCTCCCTCAAAACTCAAATACGCTTCTTCTTTCTCCCACTGTGGCGGAATCTTAAACGACACGTGGCCATCCTTAAAAAACACCTCAGCAATAGGTCGCGAAGAACCACCATCACCCACAAAATGACCAAACAAAGTCTTATGTCCCGAGTGGCGAACTTCCAACCACGATGGCGCAGTAGATACTCCACCATTCCGATTTTCCATCGCAACCGTCAAATCCCAAGCACCCTCCAAAGGATGATGTTCTTGCGCAAATGCGCTGGAAGAAAAGGCCAACAAAGCAATCAATAATTTTTTCATCGTTCTATGATTTAACCGCCTCCATTTTAGGCGAAATAAAATGAATGAGTAACCACGCAAACAAATACGCGCAGCCACAAGCTACAAATATAACATTATATCCGGCCGACAAAGCCTGATCTGCCTTGTAAGCATCCAATATGACACCAATAATATAAGGAAAAATGACCCCGCCTAAAGATCCTGCCAAACCCCCAATCCCCACGACGGAGGAAACCGCATGCTTCGGAAACATATCGGAAACGGTCGTAAAAATATTCGCCGACCAAGCCTGATGCGCGGAAGCCGCGATGCTAATTAAGAAGACAGCTTGCCAAATATCCGTCGCCCAGCGCGCCCCAATAATCGGTACCGCACACAATGCAAAAAAGAACATCGAATACTTCCGTGCCTTGTAAACGGGCCAGCCTTTCTTAATGAAATATCCTGAAATATAGCCTCCGCCAATGCTGCCTATCGAAGTACACGTAAACAAAATCGCCAAATGCAAACTCGGCTTTTTCAAGTCTAGCGCAAAGGTCGTCGAGAAATAAGAGGGCAACCAAAACAAGAAAAACCACCAGATGGGATCTGTGAAAAACTTGCCCACGATGAATACCCAGGTTTGTCGGTAACCGAAAAGTTTCCCCCAAGCAATGGGTGCGACTTCGGTCGCATCCTCCTCCACGTTTTGAATATGGGCTAATTCCTCAGTCGTCACAGATTTATGTTTCGAAGGTATCTCATAAAACACCCACCACAAAGCCAACCAAATAAATCCAATAGCCCCGGTGATAAGGAAAGCTTCCTCCCAACCATACGCTCCTAAAATCCACGGCACCATAATGGGCGCGACCATCGCCCCAATATTTGCCCCCGAATTAAAAATACCTGTCGCTAAAGCTCTTTCTCTTTTCGGAAACCACTCCGCCACCGTCTTTATCGCTGCCGGAAAATTCCCCGCTTCACCCGCTCCCAATGCAGCTCGCGCCGCGCCGAAGCCAAACGACGTTTTTGCCAAGGCATGTGCCATCGCCGCGAACGACCAAATCACAATCGAAATGGCATATCCCATTTTGGAACCAATCTTATCGATTACCTTGCCAAAAGCCAATAATCCAATCGCATAGGACGCCGTAAAACACATCACGATGAAGCTGTAATCCGTCTCCGACCAGTTCAATTCTTTCTCCAATGTGGGCTTCAATAGGCCGATTACTTGGCGATCCAAATAGTTGATCGTCGTCGCAAAAAACAAGAGAGCGACTACCACCCAGCGGTAATTTCCTTTCATTAGAATCCGATTGAATTCCCGCCGTCAACCGGGATTGAGACGCCTGTTACGTAATTTGCAGCATCCGATGCCAAATACACCGCAGCCCAACCGATATCCTCCGGTTTCCCGAAATAGCCCATCGGCGTGCGATCCATCGCCTTGTGTTTGCGATCTGGATCTGAATTCATGGCAGTCCGACTCATCGCTGTTTCAATAAATCCAGGGGCAATCGCATTCACGCGAACGCCTTTGCCCGACCACTCAGAAGCGAGTACACGAACTAAACCATAGATTCCCGTTTTCGAAGATGCATATGCCGCCACTCGGTCGATTCCATAATAAGCCGCCATGGAGGAAATCATGATGATGGATCCTTTGCCTCGCTCCAACATATGTTTCCCTACTTCCCGTGTTAAGGAGAAAACCGCATTTAAATTCACGTTAATAATATTCGCAAAATCATCATCCGACACTTCCACAGCTGGGCGTTTCATGTTGATGCCCGCATTGTTCACGAGTATGTCTATTCCGCCATGTTTAGCTACCAGCTCAGCAACTAAAGATGAGGTCAGACTCAAATCAGAAACGTCATTCACCGCATAATGTGCCCCTGAACCTAAGTTGGCTACCGCCTCTTTCAGTACCTCTTCCCGTCGACCCGTAATCACGACCGTCGCGCCAGAAGCTAAGAAGCATTTGGCAATATCAAATCCGATTCCGGTTCCGCCGCCCGTGATGAGCGCCACGCGCCCTTGTAATGAGAATGGTTGTTGCATTTTATTTCAGTTGGTATATACGTACAATTTCTTTTATCTCTGCCAAAGTCCGCGCCGGCGTCCCGTAGCTAATCGGTAATTTCGAATAAGTTTGGAAGTACAGCAAATGCGCATCTCGCCATAAAACAGACTCTCGTTGTTGCGCGGCCAAACGTCCGCGAACATCCGCAAAAATCTCCGGATCCACCTTGCCTTGCAGCGAATCCCAGTCCTTTTGCAAATCCTTCACTTCCTGTAAACCGGTATTCATTCGGTAACAGAATTCATCCCAAAGCGTGCGGCCCGAAGACAATTTCTCCTGCCAGCCTACATGGTGGAACCAAAGTAAATAGTTTAAATCGGTCTTCGCTGGGTCAAGCCACTGTTGAGCGACCGCTGGATGATATAAACTCAAGGCATTACTTCCGGATGCTTTTCGGTCAAAACCTAGGCCGACAGAATCTGCGCGGTGGTAATAAATCGAGGTCCAGTCGGGGCGTTGGCTACGCTCGAGCCAAGGCTCTGGACCCCAGTGGATGCTTTGACCCATCACGTGGTGCAGGCCTAAAGGTGTCGTAAATTTCACATAGGTATCACGGGATTTCATCAAGATATCCGATGCCGTTTTGGCTGCTTTGTCGTCGCGAGTCAAAGTCTGCTTCACCCACTCGTCTGCAATTTTCTCCGAGCTCAAGGTGTGATCCCAAGCTAATCGGCCGAAGGCATACCAGTTTGCTTGCGACAGTAAATGCCCCGTCCAGTTTCGGTCAGAACCCGTATTCGCCACGCCGGCCATCATCGTGATTTGGTCGTTGCCAAGGCTGCCGTCGATAACTTTCGCGACAGTGGAGCCTTTACCGTTTTGGTAGGTATCTGAATCCAAGCATTCCTTAAAGAGGATCGATTGATAGAAAACGTTTGTGCTGAAACCCGTGTATTCTTGGGTGATTTGAAATTCTAAGGCCAAAGGCGTCTTCGGCATCGCGCCAAAAAGTGGATGGAATGGCTCCCGCGGCTGGAAGTCAATCGGGCCATTTTTCACTTGAACAATCACGTTTTTCGCGAAGGTTCCATCCAGTGGTTTGAAATCGTTATACGCTTCTTTGAAACGATCCCCATTGGGGTTAGGGGCATATACAAAGGCACGCCAAATAACTATTCCATTAAACGGTTTCACCGCCTCCGCCAACATATTTGCGCCGTCGGCATGCGTCCGACCGAATTCTTGTGGCCCCGGTTCGCCCTCCGAATTGGCCTTCACTAAGAAGCCCCCGAAATCCGGAATCTGTGCATAAATCTCTTTTGTTTTGGAGGCCCAAAAAGCACGAACCTGTGGATCCAAGGGATCTGAGGTTTTCAATTTCCCCACCAATTTAGGCGAGGCAAAGTTGACGGATACAAACAGTTTGATTCCATAAGGGCGGAACACGTCCGCGAGTACTTTCACTTTCGCCAAATACTCCGGCGTCATAAACCGCGCCGAGGCATTGACGTTGTTCACGGAGACCGCGTTGATCCCGATGGACGCGTTTGCCCGGGCGTAATCCGTGTAGCGCGGGTCGACCGTTTCCGGCAACTCATACCATTTCCAAAGAGAAGCCCCTGCGTAGCCGCGTTCGATGGTGCCCATGACGTTGTCCCAGTGGTTCAACATGCGTAATTTGACTTTGGGGGAAGAACTGATATCTGCCAAAGGCTTCTCCTGCTGAATCATGCGCAATAATTCGAAAACCCCGTACAAAATGCCGCGTTCAGAGCTGGCCTTGATTCGGATATATTTCCGACCTACCACACTTAGGCCTTCCACTTTTACTTGTACTTTTTTATCCACCTGAATCTCAAAGCCTTCCTCCGGAATCGTAGTATCCTTCACAAATTGTATGCTTCCATCCGCGGATTTCGCAACAGGCGCAATCCCTGTCAATCCTTTCAGACCGTGACTTAATTCCTTCCGCGCCGTTTCTAATATCGGTGAAGTTGGAAACTCCGATGAAAGCGTGTGCGCATACGATGCATAGCGAGAAGCAGACGCTACTTTATCAAATTTCAACCACAAGCGATAGCCATCATCTGCCTTCAAAGCGAAACTGCAAACCACAAAAAACACCGCTAAAAAAGAGCGAATGGCCAATTCTATTCCACGAATTTCAGCTAAACCGCGCAATCTTCCGATTGCCGAATAGCCTGGATAGGTTTTCTTTTTCAAATCATCTAACATTTGGTGACCATGGTCTGGGCGCATCGGAATCTCAGCGCCACCACGTCTTTTTTCTTCCTCCACAACGGCTTTGACAACTTCAAACATATCTACGTCCCCCGTTAAGTGAGGTGCCTCGTGGAAAATCAAGGGGTCATTTTGTTCTCTAAAAGTAGTTCGCAAATGCAAGAAATGAATGCGATCTGCGAAGCGACGAATCATCTTAGGCAAATCATTATCTGCCCGAACGCCCAATGAACCCGTGCAAAAGGTAATTCCATTTACGCGTTCCGGAGACGCATTCATCAATAAAGCAAGGTCCTCTTCCGTACTCACCACACGAGGAAGGCCTAATAATGGAAAAGGAGGGTCATCCGGGTGGATGCATAAATTAATGCCTAATTCCTGTGCCAAAGGAGCAATCGAACGCACAAAAAAGTGTAGGTTCTCGCGCAATTTGTCGGCGGAAATGTCGCGGTATTCGTCTAATAAACTTTGGAAATTTTCTAAATGAAAGGCCTCCTCTGAGCCGGGAAGACCCAATAATGCCGTGTTTTTCAACTCCTCTTTCTCCTCGTCCGTCATTGTTGCGAAACGCTGAACAGCCGCAGCCTGCACGGCAGGCGTATAATCCGAAGTAGCCCCCGGACGCCGCAAAATATGCAAATCAAATACCGCAAAATCCGTCCATACAAAACGCAAAGCGC
This sequence comes from Cytophagaceae bacterium, assembly GCA_017984215.1. Lineage (GTDB taxonomy): Bacteria > Bacteroidota > Bacteroidia > Cytophagales > Spirosomataceae > Aquirufa > Aquirufa regiilacus. Next base: position 23,863 of record JAGOAA010000013.1, on the reverse strand, counting down.
GTGCGCCATCTGGCATTTCAAAATTCAATTTGGTCCGTGACCAATCGAGCACGGGCATGAAATTATAGCACACCGTTTTGATGCCACAGGCCGCTAGATTTCGTAAAGAGGTTTTGTAGTTTTCAATGAATCCTTCACGCGAAGGCAAGGCTTTCTTAATTCCTTCGTGCACAGGGAGCGATTCCACGACAGACCAATGCAAAGGTGTCCAATCCTGATTCCCTGCTTCAATGATCGAAATGCGTTCTTGAATCGCTTCGATGGGCCACACCTCGCCCACGGGAATTTGGTGAAGAGCTGTGACAACTCCGGTACATCCAGCTTGTCGAATATCCATCAGCGAAACTGGGTCGTTTGGACCGAACCAGCGCATCGTGTGTATCATGTAATTTTGTTTAGAGGCTTTCGCAATATTAAAGCGCAAAATGCACAAAAAATACTGATTAAAAAACCAACTCGTAACGCGCTGACCTGCCCGCACCGACTGGCGTAAACACCTGCATAGAAACGAGCTCTTGAAGATCACGCGATGCTGTTGCTCTAGACGCTCCCGTAATACCCACATATTTCCGAACGTTCATTCCACCATGAAATGAATCTGGCCCTTCAAGTAACATTCGATTGATGACTTTACTTTGGCGATTATTTAGTTTGTGTTCGAAGATGGCAAAAAAATGCCATTTGGAAATAGTAAACTGAATCATTTTGTCGGCATACGTTTGCGCCTCCAACAACATCGTTACAAACCAAGTTACCCAATCCGTAATATTAAGACTCTTTTCTGCTTGTTGGAGCCTATGGTAATACGCCTTTTTATTTGCCTCAATGGCCTTTGAAATGCTAAATGGCAAGGGGCATTGCAAACCCTGCGAAAGCGCTTTCTCCACAATGGCACGACCGATTCGACCATTCCCATCTTCGAACGGGTGAATTGCCTCAAAATATAAATGAGCCACAGCCGCCTTAACGGGCGCTGCAGTTATATTGCTTTCATTGAACCAAGAAATAAATTGTTCCATTTCTTTTGGGACACGCATGGAAGGGGGGGCTTCGTAGTGAACCTTAGGCTGAGCAACAGATCCAGAAACAATTTGCATTGGTGCTTCATCAGTTCGCCATTCTCCTGCTAGAATCCCGGGAACACTTCCCATTAATAAACGATGCCAATATTTTAAATGAACTTCCGTCAATGGTTCATTGTAGGTATTTCGCACATCCATCAACATGTCACTAAGCCCGATGCTTTGTTTATTATGTATCTTATGTTGAGTAGCTAAACCTAAATTTCGGCGAACCGAAGACATGATATCCAACTGGCTATAAAATTCCCCCTCAATCTCAGAAGTCTTTAGGGCCTCCGAAACCATCAGCTGTATCATCATTTCCGTTCGCTCCACCAGAGGCAAAGCGGCTAATTTACCGCTCAATTCGCCCGATTTCTGCATAAACGCAAAAATTCGCGACTCGATAGCAGTCGTATCAAATTCAAAATGAGGCCAGGAATCTCGTTGCCAGTTATACATAATGAGGCGATTAATAAGTCTAATCGCCTCAAATATAGTTAAATTTTGAGTCGATTAATGAAATTGATCGACTCGTTTTTACACGGCTTGACTGAATGTCTTTTTCTGAACTTCTGCGGAAAGTAATTTTAAGTCAAAAGCCTTGCAGATATTACGAATGAAATGTTTTCCCAAATCGGTCACAATCAATCCATGTTCTCCCCACGTGACCAAATCATCCAAGGCTAATTCGTCTAATGCATGAAAGGTATATTGGCGCAATAATTCCAGGTCCTCTTTGGCAAAATGAGCTTTTCCCCGACAAGCCACATCGAGAATGTAGTGACGCATTTTTTGGTCCACTTCATCCAGAAAATAGCCTTTAAATACCGCTAATTCGCCGCGATTAATTTGTTCGTAATATTCCTGGATCGTCTTTTTGTTTTGGGCAAAACCGTAATAAATATCACTGATGCTCGAAACGCCTAATCCCACGAGCATGCCCGTTTGTTGGACCGTATAACCCATAAAATTGCGATGCAAATTTCCTGCTTCATGCGCCTGAACCATCAAATCGCCAGCTAAGGCAAAATGATCCATGCCAATATCCGTATAACCCGCCTCCATGAATCGCTTTTTTCCCACTTGATAGAGTTGCATCTTTTCATCCGCAAAAGGCAAATCCTGTTCATCGAATAAGCGTTGCGCCTTACTTGTCCAAGGCACGTGCGCGTAGGAATAAAATGCGATACGATCCGGCTTAATCTCCAAGGCATCTTGAATCGTTTTCTCCAATCGAGGCAAGGTCTGCAACGGCAAACCATAGACCAAATCCAAATTCACCGATTCATAGCCTATCTCCCTCGCCCATTGCACCACCTGCACAACATTAGCATGCGGCTGAATTCGATTAATCACCTTTTGGACTTCGGGATTACTGTCTTGCATACCAAAACTTACGCGGTTAAATCCGAGATCAAAAAGCGTTTGCAAATGCTCCCGGGTCGTGTTATTCGGATGTCCCTCGAAACCAAACTCATGTTCCGCAGGCACATCTGAATCAGCCAAAATATGTTCAATCAGGTACTTTAAATTTCCCGGCGAGAAAAAGGTTGGCGTCCCACCACCCAGATGCAATTCCCGAATAACGGGTTTATGCGGCATCATGGCGCGGTATATTTCCCATTCTTTCAAGAGGGCCAACATGTACGTTTCCTCAACAGTATGATTCGTCGTAATTCGTTTATTACACCCACAAAAGGTGCATAGACTTTCACAAAAAGGCAGATGCAGGTATAAACTTATCTCGCGACTCTCGTCAAAACGTTGGGTAAATAAAGATTTCCAAGCTGGAACATCGATTGTCTCATCCCAATACGGAACGGTTGGGTAGGACGTGTACCGGGGAATGGGAACATTGTATTTTTGAAGTAAATCGAGCGATACCTGTTGCATAGATTGCAAAGGTAAAAGGTGCCGAGGAGCGTAAAAATGATAAGTATCAGGTATGATAGGATACCTCGCGTCTATTTCCTGAAGGGTCACGAATCGTCCCCGAACAAATCCCTCGAGGTAATCGGCGCGAAAATGCGCCTCAAACTTTGGCAAACCTAAAAGGATTGCCAAAGGGGCTTCGCGTCTTTTTACTTAAATTCCTCCAGCAATCTTCAATACCCACGCATATTGACATGGGTTATTACCCGGCGTAATTACAGGTGGAACAATGCTCAACGTACCATTCTTAAAGCTTGATTTAATTGCCACATTGGAGCCCAAAAGACTCACAGATACAGGTCTTTTCAACCCTGTAACTTGAATAGCAGCCGTTGGAAATTCCGTCGTAATCAAATACAAATCATTCCCTTTTTGTGTGAAATAGTGCTTCGTCGTAGGGGTAACTTTGGGTGCTTTGGCCCATTTGCGCGTGCCATAAATTCCTTCCCCATTTACCTTTAACCACGATCCGATATCGGATAGTCGCTGCTGCATAATCACCGGAATACGCCCATCGGCTGTTGGACCAATGTTCAATAATAAATTCCCGCCGCGCGCTACTTTATTGACCAACATATGTACGAGTTGCTCCGAGCTCGAATAGTCCTCTAGATTCTCATTTCGATTATACCCAAAAGATCCCGCGATGCCCCGGCATTCTTCCCAAGGTCTAGCGAAATCCAAGCCATTCGCATCGCCATCATGCACTAAGTCATATTCGGTTGTGTAAAATCCACCATGTTTACTACGTGTCTCCTTTCCCCACCGGTCATTCACAACCACACTCGCTCGAACCGGAGAATCGTTGTACAACCATGATAAAAATTCCGTACTACGTAATTTGTCGGAAGTATAATCCCACTCGCCATCCGTCCAAACCAAATCCGGGTGATAGGTATTTACCAAATCCTTCATCTGCGTAAACATGTGTTGGTCTATGTATTCGTTCAGCGTCTCTTTCTTGTATAAAGGATTATACCATTCCAATAGTGAATAATAATAGCCCATTTTGATGTTTTTACCTTTGACGGATTTCGTCAAATCCCCTAACAAATCTCGGTGCGGCCCTACGTCCATCGCGTTCCAATTCCAAGATTGTTTGGATGGCCAAAGAGTAAATCCTTCATGGTGTTTCGATGTTAATACAACATACTTCGCACCGGCATTTTCGAATAGTTGGGCCCACTCATCCGGCTTAAACATTTCAGCCTTGAAGTAATTGACAAAATCAGGATATTTAACATTTGGGCCAAAGGCCTTATTATGAAAATCGGTAAAAAATTGTTGGGTCTTATTTGGCTCTTGCCACCGACGCCAATACCATTCCGCATAGCGGTCATAAACACCGACCTTGTCGCGCGCGGTAGGACTATAAGAAGGAACGGAATACAAACCCCAGTGAATAAAAATTCCAAATTTGGCATCTTCGAACCAGGCGGGAACAGGTCTACTATCAATGGATTCCCAATTATTTTGATACGTTTTTTGAGCAAAAAGACTGGTCGAAATGAGGCAAAGGCCCAGGAATAAGTACTTGATTTTCATGAGGTTTAGAATTATGCCAACTAATTTAACGAAAATTGTTAATTTGAAAACAAAATTCAGCACATGCAACAATGGACTTGTACCCAGCCGGGAACCTTTGAACTACAAGAAACAGAAATTCCCCACCGCCCGCACGGGTATTCCCTTTTGCGGACAAAGGCGATTGGGATTTGTGGTACCGATATACACGCGTTTGCCGGCAACCAACCCTTCTTTCAATATCCGCGAATCTTAGGGCATGAATTAGCCTTGGAAGTTATCGAATCGGATAGGTTTACAGCAGGTGAATTGGTGACAATTATTCCCTATTTCAATTGCCAAACCTGTTCCGCTTGTGCGCAAGGCAAAACAAATTGTTGTGAAAACATGCAGGTTTTTGGCGTACACACGGATGGCGGAATGCGCGAATACATCGCCGTGGAGGACCGATACATTTTGCCAGGAAATGGGCTTACATCTGAAGAGCTTGCCATGGTGGAACCATTATCGATTGCGGCACATGGCGTGAGAAGGGGAAAGATCCAAGCAGGCGAAAAGGTACTTGTCATGGGGGCTGGGCCGATTGGTTTATTCACGATTTTGATGGCCAAAATTCAAGGTGCCGACGTAGACGTTGCCGAACCGAATCCGGCCCGTTTGGCATTCTGCGAGAAAAACCTTGGCGTATCTTCCGCTTCGCAAACGAGTTATCAAACCGTCATCGATGCCACCGGAAATAAAGCTGCCATTGAATCTGGCTTTGCAAAAATCGCGCATGGAGGACAATATATTTTGATCGGACTACAGAAAGAAGCCATCTCATTTATACACCCTGAATTTCACAAACGCGAAGCTACGCTCATGAGCAGCCGGAATGCGACGATCGCCGACTTTACCTATGTGATGGATTTGTTGAGAACGCAACAAATTAATGTGAACCCGTTCATCAGTCATCGATTTGACTGGTCAACTGTGGGGGATGAATTTCAAAGCATTCATGAGCCCGAAAGAAAAATCATCAAAGCCATTATTCAAGGAAAAAAATAAGGCGAACCTTTCGATTCGCCTTAAATTCTTATTTCGAATAAGTCTTATCTAAAAATAAATAACGACCATCATTCAGCGCTTTTTCCGCGCGAGAATTTGTATCGATAATCATGACCGGAGGAGTTGCATCTCCCGCTTTAGCAGCAGGCCATTCAGGTAATTTATCTCCATTGGGGTTATACGATTTAACGAAATTGGTAAAGTAATTTAACATCGTATCAGACACTTTGAAATCGTCTGAAGTCCAAGCGTATTCCTTCACCAAATGCAAATTACCCATCGCATATTCAATTTCACATGCATGAGGCGCACCTACGGCTGGAGGAGGTGTTTGCACTGGTCCTTCCCGACGAACAGTACCCCCCGCTAATGCTGAAACGGTGTTTTGATCAACCAATGGCGGACGTAATTTGCTATATAAATATCGATAAACCGGTTGGCTGCTGTTGTTACGATGTAAGTCAAACCATTTCCAAGTAGAATAGGAAATGAAACGATCTGCAGCAAGCGCTGTTGCCGACAATTCAACTTCTTTTTCCGAATGTGCGGGATATAAACTCAATACTTTATCCACATCATTCGGATATTCTTTCTTCACGCGTTCGATGTAGTTTTCAACCGTATAAGGTTTGCCTTGCATGAATGCACCACCCGGAATTTCAGCTGAGTTCCAACCTACTAATAAGGGGATTTGATGTTGTTCCTTTGCGGCGAAAACTTCAGATAAATTTTTCGACAAGAAGTGGCCATCCAATACAACCGGGAAACCAAAACGCTTCGAATCTTGGTACATATCAAAGATATCTTTCGTTGACATGCTGCGTAATTCCTTGATCGATTTTACACCTGCTTTTTGTAAAAATTCAGATCCATTCTTTTCCGCATCCGCTAACGAAACAGGTGACATCGTAGGTGCAATTCCTCCACCGCTTTCACCGATCGCCGCATGAACTAAGCCCTTAGAAAGTGGCGATGTCATTTGATAACTTACCGCAACGGATCCCGCAGATTCCCCAGCAATCGTTACGTGGCTTGGATCCCCACCAAAAGCAGCAATGTTCTTTTGAACCCATTGCAAAGCAGCTAATTGATCGTAATATCCGTAATTACCAGAACCTTTATAAGCTGTCTCAGCGCTCAATTCCGAATGCGCCATATTTCCGAAAATATTCAAACGGTAGTTACAAGTCACAACGACTACTCCTTTTTTCGACATGCTTTCGCCATCATAACGTGGCTCAGAACCATCTCCAGCAACATTACCACCGCCATAGAAATAGACTAATACGGGTAGATTTTTTGTACTTCGTTTTGCAGGTGTCCATACATTCAGGTATAAACAATCCTCACTTAAGCCTTCTGAACGTGACATCATATCGCCAAATACGATTCCCTGCATCGGACGCGGACCAAATTTCTTTGTTTCCTTCACCCCTTTCCAAGGAGCTAAAGGTTGAGGTGCCTTCCAACGCAATTCCCCCACCGGTGGTTTCGCAAATGGAACACCAAAATACTTTTGAACACCTGTTTTGGTATCATAATTTCCTTCAATAACGCCATGTTGGATCGTCGTTTGAACAGGAAATAAATTAACGGATTGAGCAGAAGCCCATGAACACAATAGGCCAAAGCCCATGGTCAATAACATTTTTTTCATGTGTAATAGGTTTATATTGTCACGATTTGATACAATAATACAAGTTTAGAACAGTGTTTCCAACTTTCTGTATGCCTTTGGCCCGATACCATGACTATTATAGATGGTTTCCTTGTTCAATCTTTTTAAATCCGATACGTTGCTAACCTCCAAATTTACCAATGCACGAAGTGCTGGTTGGCTTAATCCAAGTGCTAAAATCAGGGGGTCCAACAGCGAAATCTGTTCTTTATACCACGCCTGCGATTGCGCATCCGATTTCAATATACATTCCGCCATGATTTTTGGATTTTGCACGAATTTAGCCAAAAAGCCCGTAGCTTTGCAAACGACTCATGCGCATATTAATCTTACATAACTTATTGTGGTCTCAATACAAGTCGGTGGTTTTCGAAAAAATCGCTCAGACATGTGCGCCCGAAGATGAAGTATTGGTTGTCCAAACGGCGATAACTGAAAAAGGTCGTGAAGATTTGGTCGATTTTGATGTAGCTAATTATGCTTACCAATTTCCCGTTCGACTATTAAATCGCATTCCCTTGCAGCAAGTATCTCCCTGGAAAACGACGTGGGATTGGATCCGAATTATCCTAGCATTTAGACCCGATGTAATCAACTTGACCGGTTACAGCGAGGTGGGAACTTTACCGGTTTTGCTTTTGAGTAAATGCCTCGGCATCAAAACCATCATGACTGTCGAATCGATTGAAAACTTATCTGCCCGCGGAAATGCGCTGGCAAATACGCTTAAGACGACATACAAAAGATTTTTAATTCGGCTATGTGACGGCTTTTTTTCTTATGGCCTCAATACAAATAAATTTCTATTCCAGTCGGGCGTAGGGAAACGTCAAATTCTAAGTTACTTGAATGCATTTGACAAGATTGCTTTTCATGCAACGCTACCCACTCAACCGGAAAATCCGCACAATAAACCCTATTTATTGTTTGTGGGCCGCTTGTCTCCCGAGAAAAATTTACCCGCGTTATTTGACCTGTTGAAACAACTGCCCATGGACCTGTTGGTCGTAGGGAATGGGCCACAACACGACGAGTTGACGCTAAAAAAACAGCGAGAATCGATTGATAATGTGCATTTATTAGGGACTGTGGCTTGGGGAAATTTGGCTAACCTATATCAACACGCTACGGCCTTAATGTTGGTTTCCACAGCCGAAACATGGGGAATGGTGGCAAATGAGGCACAGGAATTACACAAACCCGTCATTTGTACGGAGGCTTGTGGATGCGCAAACGACCTGGTCATTGATGGTCAAAATGGCCTCGTCCTTTCGGATATTACAAGCCCTGCAAACATCCATAAAATCCAACAATTCTTAGCGGATTTCCCAAGACAACAAGCAGCCATTGAAGGATTTTCCCAGCGGAATTCTCAAATTTTCAGTGTTGAGCGGTTAGCAGCAGAAATGCTTTCAGGATTTCAGCATTTGGGCAAGCGCTAAGCCTTTATTTTACAAAAGGGTCCGACCATTTTTTATCCACATAAACATTCTTTCCAGAAAGCGCCCGTAAAAATTGGACTATAGCCGTAATTTCATTGGGGGTCATCTGTAGCTTTTGACCTATATTATTGGGTCTCAAACGTGGATCTAAATTTGTATTTCGCGCAGGGGCATTGATGTCATTGTAGTGCCCCAACATATTATTCAATCCACGGACGGCTCCCGTATGCATCAGTGGCCCATTCACGTTCCCCTGTTCATTAACGACATCGCGTAATGAAGGAGCCCGAGTAACCCCCACGTCCAGATCCGTGCTCCCAATCACCCCAATGATTCCATTGTTGCGACTGTTTGGGTCAATATCAAATTCCGGCGCTTGATGACAGCCTTGACATCCGAAGCCCCCACCTACACGCTCACTGTTGGCGTTAAATACCGGCGGCGTTAAAAACAGCGTTTTCCCTTGGTTCTCCAAGGCTGTAAAATTAGGAAAAGAGGCCTGGTCATTTTGAACTTGTGCACGTCCCGCGTCATATTTCGAATCAAAGGATTGAATGCTTCGAATAAATTGCGCGAGTGCGCTTTGCATTCGCGTTTCCGTGACACGATTATCACCATAGGCCCAGGTAAACAATTCAGGATAATAAGGAATCGCTTGTAGTTTCGCCAATAACGTATTCAGATTCCCTCGACCCGATTCTCCACTGAATCCCATTTCCAAATGGTCTTGAATGGGCATGGTCGTCTGCGTTTCCAAGTTATTCGCGCGCTCATTCCAGAAAAACTTACTTTCATTCGCAAAACGCGCATTAATTAAGCGCATCGAATGCCGAATGGTTTTTCCATTCGATACTCCCAAACTTTGAATGGCGGTATCACCGAAAGCAATGGCCTGTTTGTGACAAGAACCGCAGGAAATGCTGTTATCAATACTTAGGTTCTTATCATAGAAAAGGATTCGACCCAATGTAGCTTGTTTATCGATGATGCCATTCCCGCCTACATTGTCTTTTGTTATGTAAGCCGGCTTCGACTGATTCGCATAATTTGCAGGATTGTCAAAATCGATCGTCGTGCTAAACTGAGACTTAGCAGACGCCAAACTTAAAGAGCTTGAATCAACTTGTTCTGTTGTTGTACACTGAATGAGTACAAATGCCAATAGTAAGATAAGATAACGCATCGGGTGTTTTTTAGACAGGAAATATAATGGGAAAAGGCTCAATGCTCATTCCAAGTAGACCTATCCAACGAACAGGTAGTCAAACCGTCTTAATTTGACGCTATTTTTTCTTTTGCGAAGCTACAGGTGCAGGTCCTGCTACCGTACTATCCAAACGTGCATTTTTCGCCATGTCCTTTTGTAAACTATCGATCGACGCGATAATGAATTTCACTTGCGCATGCGGCAAGTTACTTTGGTCAGCGATGACTTTGATGTTATTCAAATTGTTCCAATGGTAATTCACCGTTGGCTCAGGGATACGCATCGTGATAAATTTATCTGCTGCAAAAGAAAATAAGGCTATGGAAGCAGCGACGAATAAAAACTTTTTCATAGGTTGATTATGACTAGGGTGAAGTTTCAAATGTACAAAAATACGCGAGTAAACTATATCGATTCAAGCCTTTAATAGCTGTTATTTAGTTTGTTGATGAAGTGTAATTCAGAAACACCGCCCGATTTTCGTGCGGTGTTTTTTATTTCAATAACTCAAAATACGTCGCCACATAGAATCCGTTTTCTATTTTTCCTTGTACGCGGGCCTTGCGCACCGCCATGCAAAAACCATCAGCAGCATGGGCATCGCCATGATCATCCAATCCCGTTCCCTTTACCTCATAGGCGATGTCTTTTAGTTGAACGGCCAAATAACAGCCTTTCTTCGCCATCTTAAAATTGCAGGAGCCACAGGAAGCCGCCAGTGTATCCACCGGCTGCATGGGATTAATTTTCCCAAAGGGTTTTTGCGCAAAGCTCGAAAACGATAACAGTAAAAATCCCAATAAATAGTTTTTCATGATGTGTATTTTTGTGCAAAATAAGGGTTTATCTTTGGGCTTTAAATGATTTCGCACATGAATTGGATAAAAGAATTTAAGGCCTTCGCCATCAAAGGAAATGTTATTGAATTGTCCGTTGCCGTGGTCATCGGGGCGGCTTTTTCGAGCATCATTAACTCCCTCGTGTCCGACATTATCACGCCGTTAATCCTGACCCCGGCCATTGAAGCGGCAGGAGTTGCAGATATTGATAAGCTGTCCTGGGGAGCCGTAAAATATGGAAAATCGCTTGCTGCCATTATTCAGTTTGTCTTAATTTCCCTCGTACTTTTTGCCATCATCAAAGCAATCAACAAAGTTAATTTGGTCGAAGTCCCCCTAGAGGAAACCAAAAAAGACCCTCAAGTCGAACTACTCACCGAGATCCGTGATCTGCTAAAAAAGTAACGCTACTGCGCGAGTAAGTCAAGCGCTTGGACATTTTTCAATGTTGAAGCCTTTGTTTCAACATCCAACAGCATGACTTGATTTCCATCCTGGAAACGCGGCCAAAGCGGTAAACCCTCCCCATTCGGATTCCCCGTCTTCGCAAAATTGACCCAATAATTCGACAAGTACTTTGCGAGTTGGAGATCGACATTCTGGTAAGGCCTTTTCACTTTTGCTAAGTTATCGTATGCATACGGAACCTCTCCCGTATGAAATGCGCCATTTTGGGTTTCGGGTGTATCGCCGGGAATCTGCCGATTGAAATTATAGAGGTAAACGGGGGATTTACCATGTTTCCATTGCGTTTTGGCCCAGAAAAACACCCCGGCTCCGAAGGTTTCGTCCCGGCTTAAATTGCGTTGTGAAATCGCAGCCTCCGCATCATTTGCTGCTGGATAGTAAGTCAAAAAAGTCGCAGCCTTTTTGCCATATTTTTTGGTCAAATTTTGTTGGTATTCCTGCGCAGGCAACCAGCGATTACTCACGACATCCTCGGAGTTCCAGCCCATTAATAAATCCACATCGTTTGTTTGTTTTTCAGCATACGCATTCGCCATGTTCAAGGGCTCCACGTAACCATCTAAATACGGAGAAGACAATCCTCCAGGGGCCGCCAAAATTTCCTTCGCCGATTTCGCTCTCAAGGCTTGTAAATTATCGGCTCCTAATTTCGCGGCAAATGAAACACCGGTCGCCTCCGCAGCCACTTGAGATAATGCAGGTCGTAAGGGAGTCGAAAGCATGGCGCTTCCGCTCTCGGCAATGGCTCGTTTAAAAAGCCCTTTCGCAAGCGGAGAGGCACATAAATAATTCACAGCAAATGCTCCCGCGGATTGTCCAGCAATGGTCACTTGATTCGGATCGCCACCAAAAGCAGCGATGTTTGCCTTAATCCATTTCAATGCCGCAATCATATCCAACAACCCATAATTACCTGAGACACCCGCTGCGGATTCTTTGCTAAGTTCAGGATGTGCCAAAAAACCAAAGGTTCCGACCCGGTAATTGATACTAACAAAAACGACCCCTTTGGAGGCAGTAGCGGCCCCATCATAAATGGGACATGCCGCGCCTCCGCTTCGGAAACCTCCCCCATAAATATAAACCAAAACGGGTTTGGACGCTTTCCCTTTCGAATCATTCCAAACATTCAAGTATAGACAATCCTCGTTGATGGGCTCCTTGGGAATTAGGTATTCCTCCGACCAAACCATAAAGGGTTTGGGTTCAGCCTGCATGGGGCTGGGGCCATAGGCTTTAGTGACTTTAACCCCAGTCCAAGCGTCCATTTCTTGTGGAGCTTTCCAGCGCAAATCCCCAACAGGGGGCTGCGCAAAAGGGATACCTAAAAAACGGTGTATCGAACCCAACTTTTCGCCTTCCACGACTCCTTGGAGGGTCTTTACCTGCACAGATTGTGACATTCCGCTAAATGCGATAAAGCAAAATAAAATCAGCGATCTTTTCATTTTTTTCTTGTTATTTTTCTCTCCCCTAAAATCCATAAGGGGGCATCTATTTGAACGCGTTTTTCTGGCGACATGTCCGTAAAGTTTCGAATATGTTGTTCCGCCTGTGCGATATCATCCGTGAATAGGATGTGCTGGAAATCCGTTGAGCTCACCGTTGCCTCATGAATCAGCGCCTCAAAATAACGCATGAGTTGTTCATGGTATTCCAGGCCCATCACTACGACAGGGAAGTTTTTCATTTTCCCTGTTTGGATAAGTGTTATCACTTCAAAAAACTCATCTAGGGTCCCCAGGCCGCCCGGCATGATGACAAAACCGGAAGAATACTTTCGCAACAATTCTTTGCGCACAAAGAAATAGCGTATGTTGACCATGCGGTCTAAATAGGGATTGGGATGTTGTTCAAAAGGAAGTTCGATATTACAACCCAAGGATAAGGCTCCAGCGTTTTTAGCTCCCTTGTTGGCCGCCTCCATGATTCCCGGCCCTCCACCCGTCATAATCGCAAAACCACTTTTTCCTAATCGCGTCGCAAGTTCTTCCGTGGTTTGATAATACACATCTTCAGGGCCGAATCGCGCGGAACCAAAAATGGTGATGCAGGGACCAACAAAATGTAGGTTACGAAATCCTTTGATAAATTGGAATAATACCTCCAATGAAAATAAAAATTCTTTCCAGCGGGAACGAGGACCAGCCAAAAAAGCGTTTTCAGAATTACCGTTCATTTGTTAAATTAAGTTTAGACCAAAACTACGCCTAAATTCTACATTTTAACCGCAAGCAAATCAAATAAATACTAGCTTTGCTGAAATTATTCCGTCCCTTATGAAAACTTACGAATTACACACAGCTGATTCCCGCGGAGCCGCAAACCATGGTTGGCTTAACAGCTACCACACCTTTAGTTTTGCCAACTACCACAATCCATCGCGCATCCATTTTGGTGCATTACGCGTATTGAATGATGATACGGTTTCCGGTGGTATGGGCTTTGGCCAACATCCACATGACAACATGGAAATCATCAGCATCCCTTTGGAAGGAGATCTGGAACACCAAGACAGCATGGGAAATAAGGCTGTGATTCGACATGGTGATATCCAAGTCATGAGTGCGGGGACAGGTATTTACCACAGCGAATACAATCACAGCAAAGATTCTACGGTTAAATTTTTACAGATTTGGGTTTTCCCGAACAAGAAAAATGTAACGCCTCGTTATGATCAAATCACATTGAATGTAGCAGACCGCCACAATCAATTGCAACAAATTTTATCCCCGAATTCAGAAGATGCGGGCGTTTGGATTCACCAAGATGCCTGGTTCCATATGGGAAAATTTGATCAGGATATTATTACAAACTATACGATAAATAAAGCCGGAAATGGGGTTTATGCCTTTGTTCTTTCGGGCAGTTTTGAACTCGATAGTCAAACCTTGTCCGCGCGCGATGGCTTAGGCATTCGTGGCGCTGAGGCATTTGAATTAAAAGCCTTGTCGGCCGATGCGGAGATTTTACTCATGGAAGTTCCGATGCAATTTTAATGCGCATGAAAACAATAGCTGTCTTCGGAGGGAATCCTGATATCGTAGCCGTTTTGGTCCGTTTGATTAATCAATATGAAACGGCCGAAGCGGTATCCTTTGCAGAAGTGGATGAACTTTTGAACGCTAGATTCGACCTTGTGTTGTTGAGTAGCAGCGTTTCGGAGGCAGATGAAGCCAAGATCCGCGCGCAAGTAAGCCTACCGATCATCCAACATTATGGAGGAGGGAGTGGTTTGTTGCGCGCGGAGTTAATGCCCTATTTGGACTAATTTTTTTGAATACTCCAGGCGATACCTTGTTCGATAAGTTTTAGGTAGTCTGGATTTTGCCAAACCGCTGCCGAGTGACCCATCGACGTATAAAAGGTTTTCCCTTTTCCTACTTGACGGTACCAGGCCACCGGGTGATTCGCTCCCATGCCAAAGTTTTTATCTGTCATCCAAAGCATATTTCCGTTCGGAATGATCTTGTCTCCATTGATGGAATACAAGACCGTTACGTCTTTGGGTTGATTAAAAAACACATACCATTCGTCGGTATTACTCCATTGTTTAACCAAGTTTTTCGAAAACAAAGAATCGACATTTTCCGACAAGCGCACATCGGATTGTTGGAACTGTGGATTCAAGGGATGATGGGAAAATTTGGCTCCCAAAAGGTTTGTTTCATACCAATCCCAGCGGTGCGAATCATCTCCCGCACCGTGAATTCCCATGAGCGAACCACCTTCCTCTACATATTTTTCCAAAGCAGCTTGTTGGTCGTCATTCAACACCCGCCCCGTCGAATTATTAAAAATCACCAAGCTAAATTGCTTCAATTGTTCAGAATTAAACACCCCACCATCAGCCGTTTCGTAGACAAAATAGTTGTGGGCTTTGCCTAGACCTTTCAACAGGGGAATCGAGGCATCGATTGATTCTGCGTGGCGGAAGCCTGTTGTTTTGGTAAAGACCAAAATGGCTGGCTGGTTTGCCGGAAATTGAATCGCGGGTTTTTCCGTTTCGTAACTCACGGGGAAACCGTACTTCACTTTGTACATAAAGGTGCCCAAGGCTACGGAAAGCAATAGGATGATGCTAAGCAAAGTCACTCCCAGAATTTTTAAGAATTTTTTCATTTGTTTATCAGTTTTTTTGTCAGTTATCTTATTTGCACGCCTTACCTTTGGCAATCCTCCAAGGTTTGCCAAAGGTAGTAGAGCCCTTAGGAATTAAGCAGCCTACGGTGGTAATTTATTTGGCCTAAATGATAAGCTAAATGTGTCTCCAAATGGATAAAAATATACCCATTTGTTTTATCCTCATCGAAGATTCGGATGGGGTATATATCCCCTAATTTGTCGGCCGGGAAATCACGCAAAACCTGAAGTACGATAGGATGAATTTCATCGAGCTTTTGTAGTAACGTTTTCCGTGGAATATCCCGCGCGGTAAATTCCAGCGGTCGGTCGCGGACATAGCCCGTGTTTGCATAGACCGCCCCAAAAAATGTATTTAGGTTCCCCATCAAATGCAGGAATACATTTCCGCCCGGATTGTTGATTCCTTCCGCGACTTGCCAAACATGGCTATCCGAGGGATATAATTCAATCTCTTTTCGAAGGGCATTTAAATCCCGATCATACAGGGCAATGAGTTCTTGAAGCATCTTTTTTTATCAGTTTTTTTACGCGTTTTTCGTTTCTGCGCAACTACCTTTGGCAAACCTGAGGAGGATTGCCAAAGGTTAAGTTAGAAATCCACAGCGTAGTCCTTCGGAAATACCTGCCCGGTCCACGCCTTCTTCTGCGTCCAATCCGCATCAGCATCTGTCCAAAATGAATGACTCGCCGGCAAGCCCAATGGCAAAAATGCCGCGGATGTCAAATACATACTTCCCGTATTGGAATACGAATCTGCGATATTCGCTTGATTAGCACCCACCAAACCCAAGGTCAACCATCCGTCTCGATCGAAGGTCGAAGAAACAAACACGCGACGAAAAACTGCCGTCAAAGCCGAGCGAACTTGCGCTAAACTTACTCCTTCAGGTAAGGCATTTTCTAAAGCCAATTTCGCGAGCGGTTGGAATAGACCGACCCGATACGTTGACGAGCGACCTACCACCAAAAAAGTGCCTTCTGGCGAAATATAGCGCTCCTGAAAACTCGCATAACGCTGCATCCGTTTGTAGGCTAAATCAAAATCGGCTTGGGATAAACGGCCTTTGGCCAAATTAACCCGCATGACGTCGATCAACATGGGATGAATCACAAAACCATTGTAATGATCGAAATGAAATTTCTCACCATCCTTATACCAGCCATCACCTACATACCAAGACTGGATTTTGGCAATCGCCTGATCGATGCGCGCAGCATCAAACGGCTTACCGATATACAGAAGAAAACTCTCGATCGTAGCCGCAAAAAGAACCCAATTATTATTGGGCGGCGTGATTTGTCGGATCGTCGTAAACTCTCGAATGTAATTCATTTTGGTTTCGGCCGACAATGGTTCCCACAATGCAGAGGGGGCGATCAAAAAAGCCTGCGCAATAAATGCGGCATCCACTAAAGGTTGTTTGGAAGTGGGTGAACCCCAATATAAGTAGTCGGGACTTAAAGGATCCGCGGCATGTCTCAGCGCTGCCAAGGTTTGCTCCTTCATCCGCTTTCGGATATTCGTTTCCTCCCGGGCTGCGGCAGAACTCACGTCATCCGGCAAGACTAAAAATGGACCGATGCCAATTAATAAACGGCCAAAAGCCTCCATGTATGCGACATCGGATGCACGATGATCCCAGGTCGGGCTATAAGTAATGACCATATTTTTTCGCAGTTCCCCTTTGGACATATTTTTCAAGATGGGGGCGGCGATTTTATCAAGCAGGTTTACCCAGTAACTACGATCATTTTGTGCATTAGCCTTGGTTTCGGCTTTGGCAGAAAAAAAAGATAGGGAGCTGATCAAGGTTGACCATTGGATAAATTTTCTTCGTTGCATATTCAGGTTTTTCCTTCAAAAGGGAAAGTTAAAAGGTTCTTACTAAACATGGGAATATTTTCTCAAAAAGGATTTAGCTTTGACAAAAATCGAACGCGCATGCATGGGTTTCTAATTTCCGGATGGCTCTTTTATTTCTTTTTGCATAGCCTTTTAGCAAGCTTAAAGGTTAAAAAATATTTTTCCGAAACTTTTCCGGGTCTGAACCCTTATTACCGCATCGCATACAATGTCATTGCGATTGTAGGCTTAGGGATTTTACTAACGTTCACCTTACCCCTAGCTTCACTTTCAGTTGACACATTCATAGGTAGTGTAATCACAGGCATCGGATTGCTTTTTATTGTTCTCGCTTTCCGGGCATTCAACCTCCGTGAATTTTTAGGTTTTCAGACCGAGACCAAATCCGAATTAGTCGTCACAGGCATGTATCGTTTTGTCCGACATCCGCTGTATTTTGGAACGATTATCCTCATCGCAGGACTTTACTTACTTATGCCCTCTCACATGATGCTTTCTGTTCTTGTCATCAGCTATGTTTACATCTGGATTGGGAGTAGACTGGAAGAGCGAAAATTACGCGCATTGTTTGGCGAATCGTATACAACATATGCCAAAAAAGTAAAATCCCTGATTCCCTATATTTACTAACTTTACCTATCTTGAAAATGATTTCTCAAACAAAAAGCTATGAATCCGAATTTCAGCGAGTTTAAACGCATTATCACCACACCGGTACTATTCAAGTTTTTTATCTTTAAAAACCTTTCCGCGGCATTTTGGTCGGGCTTAAACATCCACCACTTCGATGAGGAATCTTGTGTGGTTCGCGTAAAATTATCTTGGTTTAACCAAAACCCTTTTCGCTCCATGTATTTCGCTGTCGAAGCGATGGCTGCCGAAATGAGTAGCGGAATGCTCGCATACGCACAAGTGCACAATCGGAAACCGGCTGTGAGCATGTTGGTCGAAAAAGTCGAAGCGACATTCGTCAAAAAGGCAACCGGCACCATCTTTTTTACCTGCGCTGACGGAAAAGCCATGGAAGCAGCCGTAGACGAAACGGTCAAAACGGGCGAAGGAGTCAAGTTGACATCCAAGGCCATCGGCAAGAATTTAGAAGGCGTCATCGTCGCCGAATTTACATTTACCTGGAGTTTTAAAGCAAAAGCAATATGAGTCATCCCATCATGACATGCTTGTGGTTTGATAAGCAAGCCAAAGAAGCATTTACTTTTTATCAGTCGGTATTCACCGACATCCAACTGATTTCGGAGAATCCCTTTACGGTCAATTATAGCTTAGCGGGTAAGCGTTTCATGCACCTCAATGGAGGGCCAGAGTTCAAAATCAATCCGTCGATTTCCTTTTTTTATAATGCCGAAAATGAGGCAGAGATTGATCGCATTTGGGCTCGGCTCATCGAAGGAGGAAAGGTCATGATGCCTTTAAATACCTATCCATGGAGCAGTAAATATGGTTGGGTTGCCGACCAATTTGGCGTGAATTGGCAATTGATGCTAGACCATGTTAGTGGCGATAAAGTCTATCCGAGCATGATGTTTACGGGTGACAATAATGGCAAGGCGGCAGAAGCGATTGCCTATTACACGTCTATTTTTCCGGACTCAAAAACGGTACAGTTAAGTCCCTATGGAGAAGGAGGAGCAGATGTGGCTACCCATTTAAATTATGCTCAATTTCAATTGCAAAATCAGGCTTTTGGTGCCATGGATAGTTCGCACATGCACGAATTTGCTTTCAATGAAGGCGTTTCCCATGTCGTTGTCGTAGATACTCAGGAGGAAATTGATTTCTTTTGGGATCATTTGACTACAGGTGGACAGCCCGGAAAATGCGGTTGGTTGAAAGATAAATACAATGTTTCCTGGCAAATTGTCCCCATTTGTTTAGGTAAATTCATGAGCAATCCAGCGACCGCACCGAAGGCGACCTATGCCTTTTTACAAATGTCAAAATTCATCATCGCAGATTTAGAAAAGGCATGTGAAAATTAGCTAATTTTACTGCCCAAATAAACCCTTGGTTATGCAAAAACCTTATGATTTTTTGATTGTTGGCGCCGGCTTTTTCGGCAGTATTTGTGCGAGAGAATTGACCAATCAGGGCTATTCGTGTTTAGTGATTGAAAAACGCAATCATATCGCCGGGAATTGCTTTACCGAAAAACGCGATGACATTCATTTACATGTGTATGGCGCACATATTTTCCACACGTCGAATGAGAAGGTTTGGAATTGGATAAACCAATATGCGAAGTTTAATCATTACACCAACCGACCTATCGCCAATTACAAAGGAGAGCTATTCGCACTACCTTTCAACATGTGGACTTTTAATCAGTTGTGGAATGTAAATACACCTGCTGAGGCCCAACAAATCATTGCAGAACAGGGAAAGGATATTTTGGGAGAGCCACAAAATTTAGAGGAGCAAGCGATCAGATTGGTAGGGAAAGATATTTACGAAAAACTGATCAAAGGTTATACGGCAAAGCAATGGATGAAGGACCCGAAGGAATTACCGAAGGAAATCATCAAGCGTTTGCCCGTTCGTTACACATTCGACACAAATTATTTTAACGACCGCTACCAAGGAATTCCGGAAGGCGGCTATACGCAGATATTCGAGAAGTTATTGGAGGGCATTGAAGTGCGATTAAACGTGGATTATTTGGCGGACAAATCGACGTACAATGCGATGGCGAATAAGGTGATTTACACGGGACCGATTGACTCCTATTTCGATTATCAATTTGGGGAATTGGAATACAAGACAACGCGATTTGACCATGTCAAACATGATTACCCGAATCATCAGGGTGTTGCCGTCATGAACTATACCGAAGCGGAAATTCCCTATACGCGCATCATCGAGCACAAGCATTTTGATTTCAACGAAACGCCGAGTACCTGGATTAGTTACGAATATCCGGAGCCTTATAAGGCGGAGGTGACAGAACCCTATTATCCGGTGAATGATCAGGTGAATAATGAATTGTTCCAACAATACCGGTCATTAGCGGATCAGGAAGAACAGGTATTTTTCGGGGGTCGTTTAGGTGAATACAAGTATTACGATATGCACCAGATTATCGATCGTGCGCTGACGATGGTGGAAACTTTTATCCCAGCTTAACCTTACCTTTGCCAATCCTCCAAGGTTTGGCAAAGGTAGTGCTGCGGGGTGAAAAAAATCCCCCGGAAACAGATAATCAAATCCAAGAAGTTGATAATTATCCCAGCAGCGCCTTCATCTTTTTCGCGATGAAGTTCGTGGCATATTCGGGTGCCAGTCGGCACAGGAAATCCATAAATTTGGAATCAGATCCCACCAAAATCCGATATTGATTCGTTTCCATACCGTGCAAAATGATACGCG
>JAGOAA010000013.1:1787-3171 GCA_017984215.1 Cytophagaceae bacterium | reverse complement strand
GCATGTCCAAAGCGGCGACTTTCCCACCTTTAGCTATGATTTGGTGCGTCATTTCGCGACCCATCCCACTGCCAGCACCCGTAACTAAAAATACTTTCCCTGCGATTTTCATGGCTTTCATTTTTCAATCAGCCAAAGGCCAATTATTCTTTAACGCGTGTACCTTTTGCTTCAAACATCCCCATCAAAGATCCTTTCAAATTGTCTGAATCTACTTTGGTTAATTCTGTATTTACATCATAACCTTGAATCGTGAAATATAACACGACTTTATCACTGCTATCTTCAATCTTAGCAATGTCAATCAATGGAAGTGAATCGTCACCAACAATCTTTAATTGACCTGTCAACACACCATCTTTACGAATCAAATTCGTCGCAAAAGTCACATCCCCATTGGGAGTTCCAGCAACTAAGATTTTCCATTTCCCAGCGAAAAAATCGGTTGGATCTGGTTGCTTAGCAAAAGTTGAAGTTGAAAATAAGGTAGTTAAAACAAATACAAGCGCAATAAACTTTTTCATGATAAATATTTTAAGGGTTTATAATAAGGCAAATATAGAAACATTCTTAATATTGTCTAATCTTGATACAATATCTATATTCGACACATGAAAATATTCGCATTCTTACTATTGAGCCTTTCGGCTTTAGGCCAACAAGTCATCAAACTCTATCCGGGCAAGGCTCCGGGATCCGAAAACTGGAATTGGGAGATGAAAGAATTTACCCCCATGCCCAATAATCGGATGTTGTTCAATGTGACGGAACCCACGCTGACCATTTACCCTGCCGTTCCGGGCAAAGGAAATGGAACCTCGATCATCGTCGCACCCGGTGGAGCATTCCACATTTTATCCATCGATTCTGAAGGACACGATGTGGCCAAATGGCTAAGCGCACGTGGAATTACCGCTTTCGTTTTAACATATCGGGTCGTGAAATCCAACAGTCCAAATCCCTTCGCGGAATTAATGCCGCTCATGAAGGACTTCAAAAAGCTCGATGAAATCAATGCGCCGGTAGTTGAGATGGCGACTCAAGATGGCATTGAAGCGATTAAATATGTGAAAGCAAATGCGGGGGCTTTGGGCATTGACCCCAACAAAATGGGCTTTATGGGCTTTTCTGCCGGAGGTACCTTGACGATGAACGTCTTGTTGAGCGCGCCACAAAACCTAAAGCCAAATTTCATAGCTCCCATTTATTATTATGCGGAAGCAGTTACAGGAAAAGAGATGCCAAATACCACTACCCCGGCATTTATCGCGGTGGCGGCCGATGATAATTTGGGATTCACGCCGCACAGCATTCGTTTATTCGAACGATGGACCGCCGCCAAACATCCTTCAGAATTACATGTATACGAAAATGGAAGCCACGG
>JAGOAA010000013.1:0-1687 GCA_017984215.1 Cytophagaceae bacterium | reverse complement strand
TTAATTTACGTACATTCGATTTCTAAACCGTTTAAAAATGAAATTTGCCCAGTTATTGTGCCTTACCTTGCTAAGTCTTTCGAGCTTTGCACAAGTCAGCCTGACCAAACTCCAAGTGGAATACCAAGATCGACCCTTGGGTATGGATGAAACAAAACCACGTTTCTCCTGGCAAATGCAACGTAATTCCACTTCTCGTGGAGATAAGCAAATCGCCTACCGCATACAAGTCAAGGACGAAAAGCAAAACTTGGTTTGGGATAGCCAAAAAATCAAAACAGCTATTTCCATCGGTATTTCTTATGCTGGAAAGGCGCTTGTCGCCCGACAAAAATATACCTGGACCGTTCAAGTTTGGGACCCAAAAAGCCGCGTAATTTCCGCTAATTCATCCTTCGAAACGGGACTTTTAGCAAGCGGCTGGAAAGATGCGCAATGGATCGGATCAAACGATTTACCGCTCTACAGCAACTACCTTTCGGTGTATAAATTTCAGTACAAAGTTCAGTTGGACGAGGCTTCCCATTCGAAAAAAGCATCCTTTGTTTTTGGCGCGAACGACCCTCGTTTGCAAAATAAAAACCTCAATATTCAAGGGGTTACTAGCGACAAAAATGAAGCCTATATTCGTTTTGAGATGGACCTTTCAGATACGACACAAGCTTTTTTCAATGTGTACCGGGCTGGGTATGACCCAAAAGATCAGGCCAACAAACCTTTGTATCGCTTCCCGATTCCTACAAACATCATTTCAAAAGCCAATCAATATCAGGCGCATACCATTTTCGCGACCTGTAATTTTGGTGTATATGACCTTTACATTGGTCAAGTAGATAAGGAGCATAAGATTAACCCTACGCCCAAAAATGCGAGTCCCTTTGCGCCATCGGGTTTTAACCTAAATCCGGTAGGGGTGGGAAATAATTTCATCTCCTATCCAATGTTGGCCGAAATCGGCTTCCAAGTACCTGCCGGGGAGACAGCGTTTTTTTCTGAGGTGTTGATCAAGAATTTCCGCCAACCGAGTAATACATTATTCGCGGCAGCGGAAAAACCTGGGCTTTGGCCCGGTTGGGATGGAAAGCAATTTCGTGTGAGCGGCGTTTTTGCCGTTGCGAATCCGAGCCAACATGCCGCGCCGATGTTACGAACAGCATTTACAACACAGGGAAAAACCATAAAAAAGGCGCGTATTTATGCCACAGCACGCGGCATATATGAACTATATTTAAATGGGAAACGCGTGGGCGATGACTATTTTAACCCGGGTTTGACACAATACAACAAGACCCATCAATACCAAAGTTTTGACGTAACATCACTCCTGAAATCAGGCGAAAATGCCTGGGGCGCATGGCTCAGCGAAGGCTGGTGGTCAGGAAATATTACCTACAGTGGTGAGAGTTGGAACTATTTTGGGGACCGACAATCCTTATTAGCCCAATTAATTATCGAATATACCGACGGCACCGAACAGGTCATCAACACAAATCCGGCGCAGTGGAAAAGCTTTAGCGATGGACCTATCCGCGTAGGTAGTTTCTTCCAAGGCGAAGTGTATGACGCGCAGAAAGATGCCGCAATTACCGGTTGGGCAACAACGAGCTACAGCGACAAAAACTGGAAACCGGCAGCTGCGATTACACTAGAAGGAACAGCCTTTTTGGACAAATCGCTCGATTACAGC
>JAGOAA010000056.1 GCA_017984215.1 Cytophagaceae bacterium | reverse complement strand
CCCCACCAAATTGTATTTGGTGGAGAAACCCGATTTCACTCAAGCAAAAATGGCTTAGCGGCCATTGATTCAAGCCAGCCTTGTTTGGTGGCAATTCATGATGGTGTTAGACCATTAATTCAGCCTAATACAATCAACAAGGCTTATGATGTGGCAGCCGACAAAGGAAATTGTGTCGTTTCTGTCTCAAGCAAGGATTCCATTCGATTATGGGATTCAACAGCCAAGGCTTTCAAATCCGTGTTGCGTGATGACGTAAAAATCATCCAAACGCCCCAAGTTTTCGAATTAAATTCCCTCCAAGAGGCATTTAATCAGGCATATTCGCCGCTTTTTACGGATGACGCGAGCGTGATGGAAGCTAACGGATCAATCATACACTTGGTGGAAGGTGAATATACCAACATCAAAATTACGACGCCCGAAGATTTGTTAGTGGCTGAATCGATATTAGCACAACCTAAGTAAACCTATGAATAAGACTTGGAATTGGATTGCAAATCAAATTTTGGCATATAAAATTGCAATATTAATTGCATTAAGCGCCTTGACTGTTGCCTTGGTCTATGAAGCGAGTCAAATTCAATTGAGCTATGAATTGGCCAAAATTCTTCCCAAATCAGATGAACGTTTCCAATTATATGAATCGTTTAAAAAGAAATATGGGGAGGATGGCAACATCATGGTCATCGGCCTTGAAAATCCTGATTTATTCACCCCTACTGAATTTGATGCTTGGAATAAATTATACCGCGATGTCAAGAAACAATCCGGTATTAAATCCATTTTAGCCTTACCTAATCTACCCATACTCTATTTGGATAGTGCTGCACATCAATTTAAATCGAAGAAAGCCTATGAGGGCGGCTCTACAAGCACACAAATTGCTTTGGATTCCTTAAAATCCAACTTAGCAAATCTACCGATATACCGAAATTTCTTATTTACAGAGGATTTAAAGGTGCATATGATGTTAATCACGTTGGATCAAAAGACGATTAACAACAAGAACCGAATTCAATTAGTTAAAAATATCAAGAAAATTGGAGATGCATATGCGCAGAAAACTAAGCATCCTATACATTTTTCAGGAATGCCTTACATTCGAACCGAATTAACGGCGCAGGTAACCAACGAACTCGTCTTATTTTTGGGATTAGCCATTTTGGTGACTTCCTTGATTCTTTTCTATTTTTTCCGGTCGATTCAAGTCGTTTTCTTTGCATTGATTGTCATTTTGATTGGGATCGTCGCTTCACTGGCAACCATCGTACTCTTTGGCTTTAAAATCACCTTGCTATCGGGTTTAATTCCTCCCCTCATTGTGGTGATTGGTGTGCCCAATGCCATATTCCTATTGAATAAATACCATGAAACGTATCTCATAACAAAGAACAAAGAGGCTTCATTGGTCGAAAGTGCTAGCACGGTTGGACGGACATTATTTCTAGCCAATTTAACCACATCGATAGGCTTTGGGGTATTCGCTTTCACGGGTTCTGCTCTTTTGGTTGAATTTGGAATCGTCGCTGCACTTAATGTCATGTTGACCTTCCTTTTTTCTTTATTACTCATCCCGATTTTCTTTAGCTACTTGAATCCACCTAAACCGAAGGATTTAGCGCATTTTGAATCGAAACGGGTTAATCGCTTATTAACTAATATAGAAGTTTGGGTATTCGGACATCGTAAATTCATCTATAGCATCATAGGGGTAATTTTAGCCATTTCACTTTATGGATTATCGAAAATTGAAGCCGTAGGTTACATCGTTGACGATCTCCCACAAGACAATGCCATATACACCGATTTAAAATTCATTGAAAAACACTTTAAAGGCGTTATGCCATTCGAGGTGTCTATTGATGCGCATGAACCCGGTAGAGCCTTAACACCCGAAATTTTGGCCAAAATGAAGCGTACAGAAAAGCTTCTGGCAAAATATCCCGAATTTACTCAAGGGCTTTCTTTACTTACTGCAACCAAATACTTGTACCAAGTGTACCGAGGCGGAGATCCCAAGTATTTCACTTTGCCGGGCATCGATGAATTAGCCAAACTAAAAGAGTTTAACAGCAGTTTAAATGGCAAAAACAACCTTTTTAATGGCTTTTTAGATGCTGAAAAACGCTTTACACGCATCAGTTTTCAAATGGCTGATGTAGGAACAGTTCGAACAAAACAACTGTTTGATGAAATTCAACCCAAGATTGACAGCATATTCCGTACAGATGTGGAAACTGGAGAAATCTTACCAGCTTCCGATAAACGTGTTTATGAAGCTAAGGTCACTGGTAATTCTGTTATTTACGCTTTCCAAACGGAATACCTGCAGAAAAACCTCATTGAAAGTACGTTAACAGCCATCTTTCTTATTTGCGTCTTGATGGGCTTCTTGTTTAGGAGCTGGAAAATGATCATCATCTCGACACTGCCAAGCTTAATTCCTTTAATGATTACAGCCGGATTAATGGGATATTTCCACATTGCGTTAAAACCAAGTACCATATTAATTTTCTCGATTGCCTTTGGTATTTCGAGCGATGGAACCATCTATTTCCTCACACGTTACAAAGAAGAATGGCTGAAGAATGCCAAAAATGTTAAACTAGCCGTACAAATTACGATTCAAAAAACGGGCGTATCCATGTTTTACACAGCGATGATTTTGTTTTTTGGGTTCTTTATATTCACAGCATCCACATTTAAAGGGACGCAGGCATTGGGAGTTTTAGTATCAATCACCTTGCTTATGGCGATGATCTGCAATTTGATCTTATTGCCTGCATTTTTAATGGGAATGAATAAAAAAGCCATTGAGGAATTAATCGAAGAAGTATAATGGAGGATCAAAAATCCATATATACGCTTCAATTTTGGCTCTTAAGTCTTAGTAATTTCTTGTTTTCAGCTAGCTTTTCGATGATCATTCCAGAATTGCCGGATTATTTGGCGAGTATGGGTGGCAAAGAATACATCGGTTATACCATCGCACTTTTTACCTTAACCGCAGGTTTGAGTAGACCCTTTTCTGGAAAACTAACAGATCACGTCGGTCGGGTACCCGTCATGGCCTTCGGATCCATCGTTTGTTTCTTCTGTGGTGGACTTTATCCACTCATTCATACCGTTCAAGGATTTCTTTTCTTAAGATTCTTGCATGGCATGTCTACGGGTACCAAACCAACCGCAACAGCCGCATATGTCGCCGACATCATTCCAGAAAACAGACGTGGTGAAGCCCAAGGGGGCTTGGGAATCTTTACCGCGACAGGCATGTCCATAGGCCCAGCCATTGGGAGTTATTTAGCCGCTACCTATGGGCTGAAAGAAATGTTCTGGATTTCTTCCCTATTCGCTTTGCTTTCCATCCTCATTCTGATGCGCATGAAGGAGACTTTAGCGCCTGCCATGAAATCCAAATTCTCATGGAAATTGTTTAAAATATCGTGGTCCGACGTATTTGAACCAAATATTCTTCCCGTTTTTTGGATCATGCTACTTGTATCCTTTTCTTCAGGCGTCGTTGTAACTTTATTGCCCGACATCTCGAAGCAAATCGGGTGGCATAACAAGGGCCTTTATTTCACGATTTACACCATATCCTCCATCGTCGTTCGAATATTTTTCTCTAAAACGTCTGATCGCTATGGGCGAATTCCTGTCTTATTAATATCAACCGCAGTCCTAGCAGCATCTATGGCTGCAATGCTGATCCAACTCAATAGTTATACCGTCATTTTATCTGCCATTTTATTTGGCTTTGCTTGGGGATTCAACACCCCTACCCTGGCCGCATGGACGACGGATTTAGCAAATAAAAATCACATGGGGCGTGCGATGGCAACGATGTACATCGCATTGGAAGTGGGCATCGGCCTAGGCGCATTATTCGCTGGTATGATCTACAAAGGCCTTCAAGAACGAATACCTATCCCATTCGCTATTTCAGGCGTATTAGCCTTAATTTCTTTTATCCTATTATTGAACTATCATAAAAACTGGCAAAAAAATGGACTTTAATGACTATTTAATCAGTAAAAACATTGTTCCTGCTGACTTTAAGGAACAAGAAAGTAGCTTGTTTTTGACATGGGAAACGGCATTTTTACAGATGCATCCCAATAGTTTTACCGAGCAATATAAGTTCCAACTAAATAAAATCCGCCGCAAATACCCCCTAAAAACTGAATTTTAAGCGTTTAAATATTATACTTTTCTAATTTATCGCTGTAATATTCAAATAATAAGTACATGAGTTTATTTGAAAGATGCAAATCGTAGAAATTTGCAATCAGAAATTAATTAACAACAGATATGCAAGCGAGTGATTTAGAAAATCTGTTTCCCAAGGCGGCAGATATCCCCAAAGAATTTGATCTAACACAACCCATTGAACAAAGGGAATACCTAGTCAATGGTGAAATGCGTAAATGGGCTGGAAAGACACAAGATGTTTGGTCCCCTATTTATGTTCAAACGGCTAATGGCTTTGAGCAAAAGCGGATTGGATCTTATCCAATCACGGATGCTACCGATGCTATGGAAGTTTTATATGCGGGTGTTAAAGCATATTCCAATGGTCGTGGCGAATGGCCATCGATGTCGGTAAGTCAACGCATCGAATGTGTTGAAAAATTCACCCAAAAGATGATTCAAAAGCGTGATGAAGTTGTCAAACTTCTCATGTGGGAAATCGGTAAATCCTTAGGTGATTCTCAAAAAGAATTTGATCGTACGGTGCAATACATCTACGATACGATTGGTGCTTTGAAAGA
>JAGOAA010000038.1 GCA_017984215.1 Cytophagaceae bacterium | reverse complement strand
CGTTTTCCGGCGGGTATGGCCTTGCAGTTGCCCGTGAATGCATCGATTGATTTGAATCCGCATTATTTCAATAAGACTTCGGAGAATTTGTATGGCGAAAACTATGTGAATCTATATACTGTTCCAGCAGATCAAGTCAAGCAAGTTGTCAAAATGATTGATTTTAACGTCACGAATTTCACATTGCCTGCGAATCAAAAAACGACGATCACGCGCGATTTTAAATTTGATAAGCCCGTAGCGGTTGTTTCCTTGACATCTCATTTCCACGCCCGAGGAAAATTATTTCAAATAAAGATTAAAGGCGGGCTCCGTGATGGGGAAGTCATTTACGAAAATACCGATTGGGCACATCCGAAGGTTATCAATTATGATACACCGATATTGTTACAAGCCGGTGAGGGACTAACATCGGTTGCCACCTATTTGAATGATACCAATAAAGATCTCGGATTTGGTCTCACATCTGAGGACGAAATGGATATCATTTTTGGCTATTATTATGAGCGTTAAATCCCAAGCATTCAGGCTTTTGGTGAAAAGTTTTCGAAAGCTATTTGATATCTAAAACATTGAATTATATTTGCCTCCGCTTCTTGAAATATTTCAAGAAATTACACCAAAATAGTACAATTTTCTGCAATTTTTGCATTCTAACCATAAACGATTCTGCTTGGATAGATATTTACTCCCCTAGGTAATAATGGAACACAAACACAAGAATAAAATGACGGCTGCCGGATTATTGGTAGCCATGGGAATTATCTACGGTGACATTGGTACTTCACCGCTTTATGTGATGCAAGCCATCATCGGAGACAACCCTATCAATGAGTTAACGGTATTAGGCGGATTGTCTTGCATTTTTTGGACGTTGACACTTCAGACTACACTGAAGTATGTAATCTTGATTTTACGGGCTGATAATAAGGGTGAAGGAGGAATCTTTGCCCTTTTTGCATTAGTTCGTCGGCATGCCAAATGGCTCACATTACCCGCGATTATCGGTGGTGCAACCTTATTGGCCGATGGAATCATTACCCCTCCCATTTCCGTATCATCTGCAGTAGAGGGTCTTCGTATGTTACATCATCCTGATGGGACACCGTTTGTTACAGATACCGTTCCATTGGTGATTGTCATTCTTACCGGATTATTCTTGTTCCAGATTTTGGGTACGAAGATTGTAGGTAAATTCTTTGGCCCTATTATGTTGGCTTGGTTTTCGATGTTAGCCTTGACGGGTATTTTAGGTATTCAAGATGACTGGGCGATTTTACGTGCGGTTAACCCGATGTATGCATGGGAATTGTTGACGACTCATCAAGCTGGTACTGCTGGTTTTTGGAGTTTGGGTGCCGTTTTTCTTTGTACGACAGGGGCAGAAGCTTTGTATTCAGATTTAGGTCATTGTGGTCGTGAGAACATTCGTGTCTCTTGGGTATTTGTCAAAATTGCTTTATTACTTCAATATTTCGGCCAAGGTGCTTGGTTATTGTCTCAAAATGGAGCTTTACTAGGGGTTAAAAAACCAATTTTTGAACTCTTGAAATCTGAGTTAGGGGTTCAGTTTCTTTTCTCGGGCATCATGCTTGCAACTTTGGCGGCAGTGATTGCTTCTCAAGCCTTGATCTCAGGTTCCTTTACGTTGATTTCAGAAGCGATTCGTTTGAACTTTTGGCCTCGCGTTCGCTTGATTTATCCATCTGATCAAAAAGGACAATTATATGTTCCTTCGATTAATTTATTGCTTTGGATGGGTTGCGTTGGCGTTGTTTTGTGGTTCCGCGAATCAGCAAATATGGAAGCGGCTTATGGTTTAGCCATTACGATGACCATGTTAATGACGACTTCGCTGATGGCTTATTACTTGCACATCAAGAAAATTGACATGTGGTGGATCTTGTTGTTTTTGGTTGTTTATGTGTCGTTGGAAGGCGCATTTTTAGTGGCCAACTTGCAAAAATTCTGGCATGGAGGTTACGTTTCGCTATTTATTGCGGGTGTCATTATTTTATTGATGTGGGTTTGGTTCCGCGCGACACGTATTAAAAAGAAGTTGACCGAATACGAAAAATTGGCGGATTATATTGAGCCATTGAAGGAATTGAGTAAGGATGAAACAATTCCAAAATATGCGACGCATTTGGTATTTATGTCCAATGCCGCGCGCGTAACGGATATTGAATCAAAGATTATCTATTCTATTTTTCAACGCCGTCCTAAAAAAGCGGACATCTATTGGTTTGTCCATGTGGATACCATGGATGATCCCTACACAATGGATTACAAGGTTACGGTGATTGAGCCAGATGATATTATCAAGGTCAATTTCAAGCTGGGCTTCCGGGTGGAGCAACGCATCAACTTGTATTTCCGTAAGGTTGTTGAGGAAATGGTCGCTCGTGGCGAAGTGGATATTACCTCGCGTTACAAGTCATTAAACGAGCAAAATGTAATTGGAGATTTCCGTTTTGTCGTCTTGGAGAAATTCCTTTCATATGATAATGAGATGCCTTTGTTGGATCGCTTGGTCATGAAGGCACACTTCTTTGTGAAGCAGTTTACGCACTCGGAAGACAAGTATTTTGGTTTGGATAGTGATGCGGTGAAGTTGGAAAAAGTACCTTTAATTATCAAACCGATTACGAAATGTAATCTGAAACGAATCGATTAATATGGCAACGATATTTACCAAAATTGTGAATCGCGAGATTCCTTGTCACTTGATTGCAGAAGACGATCGATTCATGGCTTTCTTGGATGTAATGCCGCTTGTAGAGGGACATGTCTTGGTGATTCCAAAACAGGAAGTTGATTACATTTTCGATTTAGATCCTGAGCTTTTGGGCGACTTGATGAAATTTGCCCAAAAAGTGGCACCTGCCATTAAAAAGGCCATTCCATGTAAGCGTGTCGGTGTTGCGGTGATAGGCCTTGAAGTGCCTCATGCACACGTGCATCTAGTGCCGATGAATCGCATGCTGGACATCAACTTTTCGCAAGAAAAATTAAAGCCTTCGCAAGAATCATTAGCTGCTACTGCTGAGAAAATTCGTTCTTATTTACTTTAAGAAACCTTTCAATTTATTCATTTCCACTTGCGGATTCGCCTTCTGATATACGATGTTGTAAACAGCTTCGATGATCGGAAGGTGAATGTTGTGTTGGCGGGAAATCGAATAGATACTTCGCACGGCGTAATAGCCTTCAGCAATCATATTCATTTCGATTTGCGCTGATTTGACGGAATATCCCCGACCAATCATATTACCAAAAGTCCGATTTCGCGAGAATTGCGAATAGGCGGTTACCAACAAATCCCCTAAGTAGCCTGAACTATTTAGATCGCGATTCGTCTCGGGATAAACGGCATCCAAGAATATTTTAATCTCTTGCATGGCATTACTTACTAAAACGGCCTGGAAGTTGTCGCCAAACCCCAAACCGCGCGTGATGCCACACGCCATCGCAATGATGTTCTTAATAACGGCACAATATTCAACGCCATATAAATCCTCGATGGCATGCGCCTGTAAGAATCGGCTATTTAATAGATTTGAGAATGACTGTGCTACTGTCAAAGAGGGCGAA
Source organism: Cytophagaceae bacterium (assembly GCA_017984215.1). GTDB lineage: Bacteria > Bacteroidota > Bacteroidia > Cytophagales > Spirosomataceae > Aquirufa > Aquirufa regiilacus. Next base: position 12,780 of record JAGOAA010000038.1, on the reverse strand, counting down.
GCAATCGTTAAATACGATTGTTTTTCAAGCGCAACTTCCTCCGCGTGACAGGGACCTGCAATCACACATGTTTGACTAATGGGTACATTGAATGCTTTTTCCATCCAGTCGGTGACTAATAAATTCTCCTCCGGAATCATCCCCTTAATCGCAGAAACAATCTTCTTGCCCTCAAAATGTTTGCTATTTAAATCCTTTAAGGTTTCGGGAATGAATGCCGCTGGAACGGCTAATATAATGTATTCGACACCGGAAAGAGCCTCCGACATCTTGCTATAGGTTTTTACTTTGCGGGGATTGATGGCCACATCCGTTAGGTAACTTGGGTTGTGGTTGTATTTACGAATGAAATCAACGTCTGATTTTCTACGAATCCACCACTTGATTTTTACCTGGTTTTCCGATAAAATTTTGACAAGTGCTGTTGCCCAACTACCTCCACCAATCACTGCAACTTGCGTGGGAATCTTCTTTTTTAATTCTTCTAATTGACTCATAGCTGTAAAATTACCTATTAAATTAAAAATTAGCTGAAACAATCAGAAAAATTGCCAAATTTGTTTCTTGCAAGGGCAATGCTGTTGCGCAAAACTAAACCTATGAAAAAACTATTACTACTCCTATTCTTAGGGGCGAACTCGTTTGCTTTTTCTCAAAAAACGGCACAGCCGTTACCAGAGCACCCTCGGCCTGATTTATTGCGAACCCAATGGTTGAATTTAAATGGATCCTGGGATTTTGCTTTTGATTCGACCTTTGTCATCCCGACTAAATTTACCCATAAAATTCAGGTTCCGTTTCCATGGGGTTCTAAACTTTCAGGAGTAAAGGATGAAGCGGATGTCGCTTGGTACCACCGGACTTTCCAGGTACCTGCGTCGTGGGGTTCTAAGCGAGTATTCTTGAATATTGGTGCTTCGGATTGGCATACTTCAGTGTATGTAAATGGAAAATTTGTGGGAGAGCATAAGGGCGGTTATACCCCTTTTGATTTCGATGTGACCTCATTTATTAAGTCAGGCCAAGATCAGCGGGTGGATATTCGTGTCGATGATAAACGACGGATGTTTACTTTGTATGGTAAACAGGGCTATGGGAATGCACGAGGACTTTGGCAGACCGTTTATTTAGATGCACGTGGTGCTGATTACATTGACCATTATGCGGTATACCCAAATATTGATAAGGGCACAGTTCTAATCAAAGCTTATTTAGGGGGTGAAGCTTCGAAAGATTCACAGTTGAGCCTAAAGCTTTCGAATGGGCAATCAGCTAAAGCTCTTGTGAAAAAGGGTTCAACTATTGCGGAACTCTCGTTGCAATTGAAAAAAGCACATTTATGGTCGTTGGAAGATCCTTATTTGTATGATTTGACTTTAGCATTGGGCTCGGATGAGGTACATGGCTATTTTGGTTTTCGGAAGATTTCTGTGACGCCCCTTCCAGATTCGAAGATTCCGTATATCGCATTGAATAACAAGCCCATTTATGTGCAGTTGGCATTGGATCAAAGTTATCATCCCGATGGATTTTACACATTCCCGACCGATGCATTTATGAAGGATGAGATCATTCGAAGTAAACGGATTGGGTTGAATGGGATTCGGACACACATCAAAGTGGATATCCCGCGTAAGTTGTATTGGGCAGACAAATTAGGATTATTGGTCATGTCGGATTTACCTAATGCATGGGGGGAACCGGATGCGGATATGCAACGCGAATCAGAATATACACTGCGGGAAATGCTGAAACGCGATTTTAATCATCCGGCCATTTTCTCTTGGATTACATTTAATGAGACTTGGGGTTTATTTACGCATGTTGATAAAAAATCCATATATACACCTGAAACGCAAAAATGGGTGGCATCGGTTTATCGTTTGGCCAGATCTTTGGATCCAACGCGTTTAGTAGAAGATAATTCAGTTTGTTGTGGACGCGGGCATGCGGAGACAGATATTCAGTCATGGCATGCATATCAGGCGGGATATGAGTGGGACAAATTAATGGACGACCAGTCGAATAATTTGTTTCCGGGAAGTCAATGGAATTTTGAAAAGGGATATGTACAAGGTTCCCAACCGATGATTAATTCGGAGTTTGGGAATGTTTGGGGGTATCAAGGAAGTACGGGCGATGTGGATTATACGTTTGATTACCACAAGGCGATGAACTCATTTCGGAATCATCCGAAGATGGCGGGTTGGTTGTATACAGAACATCACGATGTGATTAATGAGTGGAATGGCTATTATAAATTTGACCGAACAGAAAAGGAAACGGGTTTAGGTGCTATTGTTCCTGGCATGAGCTTGAAGGATTTACATGGACCTTTTTATGTGTCGACTGGGCAGGAGATTACCTGGGCAGGGAAGGCCGGCCAAACGGTGAAAATTCCTTTGCATTTATCTTCCATGACAGATTTGTCGGGGGATTTACGTTTAAAAATTTCATTCGCAGGCGTTACCGCATGGGGTGAAAAGCAAAGCCATTGGACCAAAGAATTGCCCCTACATTTTGCACCTTGGGATGTGAAAGCCTTGGATTCATTGGCAGTAGTTCTGCCCAAAGATAAGTCGGTGAATACGCTATCTTTTATCTTAATGAACCCTGCTGGCAAGGTATTGCATCGAAATTTTGCGCATATCATTGTAGAGGAGGGGAATACTAAAGCTTCAAATCCTAAATTGGAATTTGTCTCAGTACCTGTGGAGCGATTTAGCGCTTCACAATTTCCTGAGAAACAATGGGCGGGTGTATTAGGACATAAAGTAAATGGGGCAGGGGCCGGCTATTTCGAATATGAGTTTCCTATTTCGGGAGCTGATATTGCCGAGGTTCGTTTTATGGTGGAGGCGTCGTCCAAGCCTATTTTAGGGAAAGATCGCTCGGATGCTGGAAAAATGGATGGAGATTACATGCTTGGGAAAGGGACTTTTGATCCAGGAGTCAATCCAAACGCGTATCCGCAAACGGATGTTTATGCTTCTCCGGCTAATTTACGTGTGTCGGCGAATGGCATAAATGTCCTAGAAACGGTGTTGGCGGATGATCCTGCGGATCATCAAGGGGTTCTCTCGTGGCATTACCAAGCAAGAAATAATAAATTGGATGAAGCAGGAACCTATGGCTATTTAGTGCAGGGCCTAATTCCACCGGCTGCCTGGCAAGTTGCATTGAAAACAGGAAAATTGGTGCTTCGTTTTGAATCGAAACGCGGAGGATTAGCACTTTATGGGGATCAATCAGGGCGTTATGTGACAGACCCGAGCATCTTGATTTTGCGAAAGTAAATTATCAAACTCTTGAACTTTTTCCCCACTACCTTTGCCAAACCTTGGAGGATTGGCAAAGGTTAATTAGACCCCGAATTGTTGGAGATGGTGGTCGATATGTTTATACAACAGGTTGTTCCATTCCGTTGCTGAAAGCACCCCTAAACTTAACGAGGGCGTGGCAGCTAATTTTTCGGCGCCCATTTCTTGAATGGTTTTTATGTAACCTTTCAATCCTTCTTTTTCTTTTTCGAAATCATATTGATCCGTACGAATGAAACTCGGTGCGGTAGGCAAATTCTGTTTATAAGGCACCTCATTAATCATCGATTTTTTAAGAAATAATTTCAAAATAATTCGCATGAATAAGGGCGGTTGGTCTGTATTTGTCCCAAGAATCTGCTCATATGGGACTGCGCAATGCGAAAGCATTTGGCCTACGGTCATCTTACCCCAAAGCCCCTGAGTTTGTGGGTTTAGCAGATCTATTCTACGAAACAATTCCGTAGTTGTAGACGCAAGGTAAATGGATGGATATCCCATAAAATTATCAGTTGGTTGAACTTTTTCCCTCGTACCTTTGGCAAACCTGGTTTGAGGATTGCCAAAGGGAAGTTAATTTAACTTCCAATTCTTCACGTGATACAATTCCGATTTCTTCGTTCCCGTCTCCGTGAATTTTGCTTGATTTATCGTAATGTCTTTCGCTTCAATCACTCGATATCCTTGTACGCTCTCAATATCCAAATTAGTTAATTGGATATGGTGAATAGGCATTTCTGGTAAGCCACGAATTAATAAGCCAGTTTCGGCCCCTTTGGCTACTACATTTTCAACATAAATATTTTTGAACTGTGGCGTTCCTTCATTTACAGGTAGTAATTCGATTTTGGGTGTTTCACCTCCATTTCCGAAGGTTGCCACAGGGTCTTTTCCTTGGTAATACATGTCGAAAAGGATTGCCTCTCCCGCAATATTTTTCATCGAAATATCTCGAATGTATACGTTTTCTACCACGCCACCCCGACCGCGTGCGGTTTTGAATCTTAGTCCGACATCTGTTCCTAAGAACTGGCAATTGCTGACGAATAAGTCAAGTACGCCTCCCGACATCTCACTTCCCACGACAACGCCGCCATGACCATGAAAAACAACACAGTTTTCTATTAAAATATGCGCACTAGGTCTTCCGCGTTTACGGCCTTCCGCATCTTTACCTGATTTGATACAAATCCCATCGTCTCCTACATCGAAACGCGAATTGCGCACCGACACATATTCACAGGATTCGATATCGATGCCATCTCCATTTTGGGCATACCAAGGATTTTTTACTGTAATATTCTCCACGGTCAAATGCTTACAAAGCAAAGGATGTACATTCCAAGCTGGGGAGTTTTGGAAGGTAACGCCCTCCAATAATACCTGCTCACATTCCCGTAAACTGATCATATTCGGACGAACAAATTCTTTGATTTCCTCCGTATTCGCTTCTGTAAATCCTGCTGCCACAACGCCTGGTTGGTCCATGGTCGAGGCCTTCAACGCACCTGCCGTAGGATACCAAGTTTCTTTTTTGCCATCCAAAACACCCCCAGAACGCACTAATTTGTCCCATTCGCCGGGAGTTAATTTTCCTTTCTTCACAGGACGCCAAGCTTCTCCAGCCCCATCGATAATGCCAAAACCCGTAATGGCAATATTGTGTGCTCTTAATGCCGAAATAGGGGATTGTGCACGGATGGCATCTACGCCTTCCCAGTTGGTTCTAACCAAGGGGTAATCTTTTGGATAACTACTGAATTGCAATACAGCTCCTTGTGCTACATGTAAATTGACATTCGATAGGATTGTAATGGGTCCACTAATCCAGAATCCCGCGGGGATCAAGACAACGCCTCCTCCTTGTTGGTTCGCCATTTGAATCGCTTGTTGGATAGCTCCTGTATTCAATGTAGCCACGGAACTTTTAGCGCCATATTGAACAATGTTGAAGGTGTCCTTTTTGAATGCGGTTCCTGCAACATTGGGTAGTTCGAAGGTGTATTTTTGTGTGTATGCTGATTTCTTCAAGAAACTTTTTAAATGCTCGGTGGAATTATTGAGCGCATCTGCCACAAGGTTTGCCATACGCGTTGCCCCATAAGGTGAGAAGTGCGTGTCGTCCGCAACGCCTTTCATGAATTTCTTGAAAATGCCAGATGGATAATGAAGGAATAGTTTTTTGGCTCCTTCCGGGCCTTCTTGTTGGATGATGGCTTTGCTTGCCTTTTCGACATCAATCAACATCACCTTTTCCTGTGCAGCTACTTCTCTGACAACGGAAGGGTAGTCGGCATGCTGATCCACAAATACCTCTGTCGAATCAAATTTACGTCGCTGGGTGGGTGTTAATAATATAGGTGTGGCACCCGCTGCTCGAGTCTCCTTTACATAGCGAATCAAATTCGCCCGAAATTCCGTTTGGGCAGGTGCAAATCGGGAGGTATCGCTCACTTTGGCATCATTATGGCCAAATTGAATAAACACATAATCTCCCTTTTTTAATTGGGCTTGAACCTTCGCCCAGCGACCTTCGCGACGGAAACTTTTCGTACTTCTTCCGTTGTAGGCGTGATTTTGCACTTCAACTGCCTCATTAAATAGCTTGGCAAAGGGCATACCCCAACCTGTTTCAGGAAAATCTGCGGGGATTTTGTCGGCCATCGTAGAATCCCCGATTAAAAATACGCGGAGGGGTTCGGTGGCTGAGAAGCTGAAAAGTAAAAAAGTGCTGATGATCAGCGCAAAACGAAGTTTCATAAGGTCGTAATTTGACCTTTAAAGCAATTAATTCGGCTGATTTACTGTATTATTTAGCGATTAATCGCCACAGAACTCAAAATGGTCTGGATAATTTGCAAACTCGTAATGTTATCCGCCTCGGCCTCATAAGTTAAAATGATCCGATGATTTAACACATCTGGCGTCATTTCCTTAATGTCCTCGGGCAATACATAATCACGTCCTGCCAAATAAGCCATTACTTTAGCTGCTAAATTGAGATGAATACTTGCGCGAGGCGATGCTCCAAATTGAATGTAATCAGCCTCTTTTGTCAAACCGTAATCCGCAGGATTACGCGTCGCAAAAATCAATTCGATAATGTAACGCTCCAAGGTTTCCGAAATGGTAATTTCATTGATTTCCTTACGTATCGCTTGAATATCCTTTAAACTCAAGATGGATTTTGGCTCGTATTTGAAGTCCATGTTGGACATCTTGCGCATCACTTCCAACTCCTGCTCTTTGTCCAAATAATTCAAGAAGACCTTCATCATAAAGCGATCCACTTGCGCCTCTGGCAAAGGGAATGTACCTTCTTGTTCCACCGGATTTTGCGTCGCTAAAACCAAAAAGGGTTTGTCTAAGGGATATGTTGTTTCGCCAATGGTCACCTGCTTCTCCGCCATCGCCTCAAGCAAGGCTGATTGCACCTTTGCGGGCGCACGGTTAATCTCATCAGCTAAAATAATTTGCGCGAAAATAGGCCCTTTTTTGACTTCAAATTCGTTTTTCAACGGATTGTAAATCATCGTTCCAACAAGGTCGGAGGGAAGTAAATCCGGCGTAAACTGAATGCGTTGAAAATGTAAATCCAAGATTTTGGCAAGCGTATTGATGGTTAAGGTCTTCGCAAGGCCCGGAACCCCTTCTAAGAGGACGTGCCCGCCGGTGAATAGGCCAACGAGTAATCGGTTGATCAGGCGCTCTTGCCCAACAACCACTTTGCCCATTTCATCAATCACTGCTTGAATCTTTTCTCTCGAATTCATATTACCATTTTTTAAAAATCACGATGACCGCGAGGATGATTAATCCAAAGCCGACGAAGTGATTCCACGCTAATTTTTCGGACTTGACTACGAAAATAAGAAAAAGTGTGAACACTATCAGGGATAATGCCTCTTGAATCGTTTTCAGTTCGAAGAAAGTGAACGGTCCGCCGTTCGCTTTAAATCCTAATTTGTTGGCAGGAACTTGCAATACATATTCAAAGAATGCAAGCCCCCAACTCAACAATATGATACTCCAGATTCCTGCATGTTTTAGCCAGGAAGTCTCTTTCCATTGTAAATGACCATACCAGGCAATCGTCATAAATAAATTAGATAATGCCAAGAGTATGATTGTAATCAATCCTCTCATCTACTGTAATTTCTTATAACGAATACGTTTCGGTGCCGCGTCGCCTAAGCGTTTCTTGCGTGCCTCCTCATATTCAGAATAATTTCCTTCAAAGTAGGTTACCTGCGAATCGCCTTCAAATGCCAAAATATGCGTAGCAATACGATCCAAGAACCATCTGTCGTGGGAGATGACTACCGCACAACCTGCAAAGTTCTCAAGTCCTTCCTCCAATGCACGAAGTGTGTTCACATCCAAATCATTGGTTGGCTCATCCAGCAATAACACATTCGCACCTTCCTTTAGCATCATCGCTAAGTGAACACGGTTACGTTCTCCACCCGATAGATTACCTATTTTCTTTTCTTGATCAGCGCCATTGAAATTGAATTTACTCACATATGCACGGGCATTCGATTGCTTCCCACCTAGCATGATCCAATCGTTCCCTTCGGCAATCGTTTCGTAAACAGATTTCTCTGCGATGAGTTGATTGTGTTCCTGGTCAACATAGGCCAATTTCACCGTTTCGCCTACTTCAAAACTTCCAGAATCCGGTTGTAATTGGCCTGTAATTAATTTGAACATCGTCGTCTTACCAGCACCGTTGGGCCCAATGATACCCACGATACCTGCAGGAGGCAATGTAAAGCTTACATTTTCATACAATAATTTGTCGCCAAAAGATTTGGAAACGCCTTGTACTTCTATGACTTTATTGCCTAAACGAGGGCCCGCCGGAATGAATAATTCCAATTTGTCCTCTTTCTGGCGATTTTCTTCCGATAATAATTTCTCATAAGCACCAATACGCGCTTTGGATTTTGCTTGACGGGCTTTAGGTGCCATGCGTACCCATTCCAACTCGCGTTGCAAGGTCTTTTGGCGACGCGATTCCGTCTTCTCTTCTTGCGCTAAGCGATTCTGTTTTTGCTCTAACCAGGATGAGTAGTTTCCTTTCCATGGAATCCCCTCGCCACGATCTAATTCTAAAATCCAACCCGCTACGTTATCCAAGAAATAACGATCGTGGGTTACAGCAATGACCGTTCCTTTGTATTGACGTAAATGTTGTTCTAACCAATCGACCGATTCGGCATCCAAGTGGTTGGTAGGCTCATCCAATAATAACACATCCGGTTCTTGCAACAACAAGCGGCAAAGCGCCACACGGCGTTTTTCACCCCCTGAAAGTGTGCTGACAAGTGCATCTGAATCTGGACAACGCAGTGCGTCCATGGCTTTTTCCAAACGTGTATCTAATTCCCATGCATTGCAATGGTCAAGTTTTTCTTGAACCTCGCCCTGACGCGCCAATAATTTATCGAAATCGGCATCTGGATCTGCAAAGGCCTCATTGATTTCATCGAACTCTTTTAAGAGGTTTTTAATTTCAACGACAGCTTCCTCTACAACCTCTAATACGGTTTTGTTTGGATCTAATTGAGGCTCTTGTTCAAGCAAACCTACACTGTAACCTGGAGACCATACAACATCCCCCGTAAAGGATTTGTCTAAACCTGCAATGATGCGAAGTAAGGTTGATTTACCTGAGCCATTTAGACCCAAAACGCCTATTTTGGCGCCGTAGAAAAAGGAAAGGTATATGTTTTTAATAATCGTTTTCTGTGGTGGGATGACTTTGGAAACCCGTTCCATCGAAAAGATAATCGTCTCGTTACTCATGTTATTTGCTTAAAAAATTAAAAGAACCTGCAAAGAATGTGAAATTTGTGTAAAAAATTGAATTTCAGCGACGGAATTCTTCATTTATTCATAAATTTTTAGATAAATTGTGTCAGGATTTTAATTGAATAAATCCAGATGTTAAGCCCTTGAGTTAGCGCGTTTGCTCGAAGCTCTTTATTTAAACCCTTATATGAACCACCTCGTTAAAAATGAGTACGGATTTTGCCAAGATGGCAAAGTGTACATCAATGCCTATTTAAACTTCCCACAGCGCGAAATCGGATTTGTTCGGAATACAGAACAAGAAGCCCTTGACTACTTTGTCAATCGCTTTGAATTAGCCAAAACCAAGGTTATTCAATTAGCTTCCGAAATCAACGATGTTCAAAACAAAGGATCTTATTTAACCAAAGTTGTTCAAATGAAGGCCTATTTGGCAGAATTTGATGGCCTTGGCGATTTTCAGCCTCTGTTCACGCAATTAGATTCTTTAGAAGTCTTTTTGAAGGATTTAATTCAAAATAATCAAATCAAAAATCTGGAAATTAAACGTGCGCTTATCGAGGACGCAAAGCTTATCGCAGGTCAAGAAGATGTTTTGCAGGCGACGGAGGATTTGATGGAATTGAAAGCGAAGTGGGTTAAAACAGGCCCGGTTGATAAAAAATATCAAGATAGCCTTAGTGAGAATTTTCAAGAGGTCATGGATCATTTCTTCTTGCGCCGCCGCGCTTATTTTGAAGAAAAAAATCGTCAAATCGACGAGAAAATCCTGACGCTTCAAGGCTATATTGATTCCGTTCACCAATTGCGTAAAGCAGAAGATTTGGATGATTCAATCATCAAAGTAAAAGAATTGCAAAAAGAATGGAAGAATGTCATCGGTTTGCCTCCTAAGAAACAATCCATGCTATGGAAAAATTTCAAGAAAGCGAATGACATGTTCTTCGAGAAATATAACCGCGTCAAAGGCATCGAATACAAGCCGCGCGTAGATCCCCGCATTCAGGAATTGACCACCATGACGGGTGAGTTGGAGTTGAAATTACATGACCAACCGAATATGACCGCCACTGCGGATCTAGCCAAAGCCTACCTCGTGAAATGGAAGGAAATTACCGCGCAGATTAAGTCGGTCGATCGTCAGATGGCCGAGCGTTTCCGAAATGTATGTGATAAGATTTTCGAAATGAACTATTTGTTGCGTGTGATTTCGTATCGTCATCCTGCCTTAAACGAAAAGCCCCGCATCGAGCAATTGAAGATCATGATCAATCAAATGGATTACATGACAAAAAAGGAGCGAGGTGAGTTGGAGGATTTTATCGCCCAAGCAGAAAATGATCGTCAAATGGAAGAGAAGCCCATCATCAGCAAAATCAATACGCAAAAGCGTAAGATTAGCATGAAGGAATTGCTATTGACTGGATTCAAAACTGAACTTGACGCCTTGTTAAACGCCTAAAAGACCCATTTCTTTTCCCAAAGCCGAAAGATCTAATCCATCAAATGTGCCTGATGACATCATCAATAGATTTGCATTTGACCAGGCTTGAGCTAATAGCGCTTGCTTCAGTGTTTCGGCATCGCGAATGACCTTCAGGTTAGGATGCTTGAAGTAGGTTTGTACAACAGATTCTTCGATGCGATCCATCCGTTTGATTTCGCGCGCATGTTCGCTTAGATAAACAATCGCATCATCCGCTAAATTCAAGGTTCCCTCATATTCGGGTAAAAAGGCAGGATTTAGGCTACTGAATGTGTGAAGCTCTAAACATGCGACTAGTTTCCGATTTGGGAATTGATTTTTCAATGCCTGCGTGGTTGCATTTACCTTGGAAGGCGCGTGTGCAAAGTCTTTATACAACAAACTCGATTCTGAGGATGCTACAAGTTCCAAACGCTTAGCAGCGCCTTTGAATGTGGCGATTGCCTCATAAAACGCGGTAGGTGATACCCCGATTTGCTCACAGATTAAGCGTGCCCCATTTAAATTTTTCAAAGTATGTTCTCCAAAAACTTGAATCGGATACGCTTTCCCATCTTCGCCTTTTAAGATCGTCTGCCCGTCTTTGATACTTGCTGGATGTGCTTCATACCCTGTTTTTTCACAATGTTCAGGACAATCTGCCGCTAAATCGTTTAAGACCGAATCCGTTTGGTCGAAGAATAAACTACCCGCTTTAGGTAATCCTGCAAGCAACGTTTTAAACGAGTCTGTGTAGGATTCAAAAGTCGGATAGACATTGATGTGATCCCAAGCAATGCCTGAAATCAAACAGATATGGGGCTGGTAAAGTAAAAATTTGGCCCTGCGATCAATCGGCGAAGCCAAGTATTCATCGCCTTCAATGATGATGATGGGAGCATCAGAAAGTGAAGCCATTAAATCGAATCCTTCGATGCGGGCACCCACTAAATAATCGAATTTTCGACCTAAGGTTTTCAACACGTGTAGGACCATCGAGGTGATACTCGTTTTTCCATGACTTCCCGCAATGACGATGCGTTGTTTGTTGATGCTTTGCTTATATAAAAAGGATGGATAGGATTCAACTGGAATACCTAATTCCTGTGCTTTTAGTAATTCAGGGTTATCTGGTCGGGCATGCATGCCTACGATAACCGCTTCCAAATCAGATGTTATTTTTTCCGGGAACCAACCAAATTCCTCAGGGAGAATGCCGTGTTGGGCTAATAAACTTTTGGAAGGCTCATAAATCTCATCGTCGGAGCCACTGATTTCGTAGCCTTTTGATTTCAATGCTAATGCTAAATTGTGCATGGCAGCGCCGCCGATTGCGATAAAATGTATTTTGGGCATAATAACTTAATCTGTAATTCGTTTGCAAAGTACATACTTTTATTGCAGTTTTGCACGTTTTTCCACAAACTCAAGTACGCTTGAGTACAATTCATCTGACTGAATGAAAAATTACGTCGATCTAATTGATCAAACCATTGAATTCCCCACGCGTGAATTCAATATCAATGAGAATAATGAGTTGTTATTTAACAACGTACCCCTGATGGAAATCATCAAACAATATGGTACGCCGTTAAAAGTATCCTATTTGCCAAAGATCTCTGAGCACATCGAAAATGCCAAAGTGCTATTTCGTAATGCGATCAAGAAATACAATTACAAGGGTAATTATACCTATTGTTATTGCACAAAATCTTCTCACTTTTCATTCATTTTGGAAGAGGTATTGAAGCAACATGTGCACTTGGAAACGTCTAGTGCGTTTGATATCCCCATTATCCGGGATATGTACAACCAAGGAAAAATCACGAAATCGACGTATATTCTTTGCAATGGTTACAAGCAGCCTTTGTATACGCAATACATTTCGGAATTGATCAACGACGGATTCAATTGCATTCCGGTGTTGGACAATTTAAAAGAAATTGACTTTTACGAGAAGTCGGTGACGGCTGAGAAAGCGAATCTTGCGATTCGTATCGCAACAGATGAGGAGCCGGATTTCGCATTTTATACCTCTCGTTTAGGAGTTCGCTATTCGGATGTGATTTCCTTGTATGAAGAGAAAATCAAGCCGAATCCGAAGTTTAAATTGAAGATGTTACACTTCTTCATTAATACAGGTATCAAAGATTCAGCGTATTACTGGTCGGAATTAAG
>JAGOAA010000012.1:3802-50433 GCA_017984215.1 Cytophagaceae bacterium | reverse complement strand
TCATGCCCGTGGACATTATCCCGCGGATCGTTGAAGCTAAAGAGTGGGAGAAGATTGAGAAAGGCCTTATTCAACGAATTACGGCATTAAATCTATTTCTGAATGATATTTACTCGGATCAAAAGATTATCAAAGACGGTATTATTCCAGCTGAGGTGATTGAGTCATCCAAAGACTTTTTGAGGCCCTGCATTGGGATTAAACCCGCAAAAAATATCTACATCCACATCACGGGAACGGATTTAATTCGGGGCGCAGATGGGGAATATATGATCTTAGAAGATAATCTCCGTTGTCCATCCGGTGTTTCTTACATGATGGAAAACCGGGAATTATTGAAGCAAACCTTTCCTGAGGTCGTTGCCAAAACGCAAATTCGTCCAATCTCAGATTACCCGCACAAATTATTGGAGATGTTGAGATTCATCAGCGATAGACCGGAACCAACGGTGGTGGTTTTGACACCGGGAATCTATAATTCGGCTTATTTTGAGCATTCGTATTTGGCCCAACAAATGGGAGTTGAATTAGTGGATGCGCGGGATTTGGTGGTTCATGAGGGCTATGTCAAAATGCGTACGACTAAAGGCTTCCAAATCGTGGACGTGATTTACCGTCGGATCGATGACACATTCCTAGATCCTACCGTCTTCAATCCTGATTCGATGATTGGAATCCCAGGTATTTTTGATGTATATAAAAATGGGAAAGTCGCGATTGCGAATGCTCCTGGAACAGGCGTTGCTGACGACAAAGTGATTTACGCATATGTTCCACGCATCATTAAATACTACCTAAACGAGGATCCGATAATTCAAAATGTCAAAACTTACATCTGTTCGGAAGAAGAAGACCGTAACTACGTATTGGCCAATATTGAAAAATTAGTTGTCAAAGAAGCGAATGAAGCAGGCGGTTATGGCATGTTGATCGGCCCCAAATCAACCCAAGAAGAACAAGAAAAATTCAAGGCATTGATATTAGCGAATCCAAGAAACTACATTGCCCAACCGACGATTTCGTTATCTCGTGTACCATGTTTGATCGATGACCATGCAGAGGGCAGACACGTGGATTTACGGCCCTATATACTCTACGGCGATGGCGTGAAGGTTATGCCAGGCGGCTTAACGCGGGTTGCCTTACGTAAAGGTTCCTTGGTGGTAAACTCATCGCAGGGCGGTGGTTCGAAGGATACGTGGGTGCTATACTGAGTTAAGAGTGAAGAGTTAAGAGTGAAGAGATAAGAGGTAAGAGTGAAGAGTTAAGAGTTAAAAGGTAAGAGATCCGTTTTGTAGAGACGCGATAACGGCTTCTTTTAGAGTTGGACTAATGACTCTTTGGCAAACCTTTCAGGATTGCCAATTTTGAGCCGCATGAATTGCGGCGATTGGACTGATGACCTAGACGTTGAACTTTAGTCATTAGACTGTAGTGACGCGATACCTCGCGTCTAGTCCCTAGGCTAAAGCCTAGGATTATAAATTAACCCCAGACTTCAGTCTGGGGATTAAACGCGAGGTATCGCGTTATACAATTTCAAAAGGGGCCTTCGCCCCGCTTGATCCTTTACTTAAACAAGCTCATGATACCCGCAGTATCGTAAGCAAGCCATTCTTGTACTATTTTACCATCTTTAATTAGGTCAACAGCACTAATGACTACTTTAATGGTTTTACCAGCTTTTGTTAATGTAGCATATTGATATGAAATCACATAGTTGTTGGCCTCTTTCATATTTTTGTTTTTGTGCACATATTCCCAAATAGGAGCTACCTTTTCAAATTTCACAGAAATACCGTTCGCTTTTAAGGCACTAATAAATGCCACATTTTGGCTCAAATTCTTTTCTTCTAAATTATCATGAAATTTCACATCTGCTGAGTAAAAAGATTTGTAGCTAAGCGTGTCCATGGATTCTAACGCTTTGATGGAATTTAATACCCATTTCGTATTAGGTGATTTTTCCAAATTATAACCAGAATTGAATCCCGTTTCAGCATTTCCCTCTTGGAAAACTTGTGAAGACTGACCATGCACAAAAGTAGAAATAGTCAATAATGCGAGTACTAATTTTTTCATTAGAATTTTGATTTAAGGATGAATAAAGTTGCAATTTGTGCAGCTGAAGAAACAATTTCACATGTATGCAACATTAATTTGTTCCAAATTGCGGGGTTGGAACATGATACTTTATCAATATTAATTATCTTGAAACTTTAAGCGAAAAACCTAATTCATCATGGGCATCATTTTCCCCTTATTCGGAATATTCACTTCCTTTATTCTAATTTATTATTTGAGTTCATTAAATAGATCGAATGCATTTTTAGCCCTCTTCTTCTTATGCTGTAATGTGGTTGTATTGATCTATTATGGCTTACATTACACACAAGACCCATTTTGGGAGGGAATTTGTTTTGTGCATTTTCTACCTCTATCCTATTTGTTAGGCCCCTTGTTGTTTTACTATGTAAAAACCATGGTAACAGACAATCATAGACTAGAAAAATTAGACTTATTACATCTTATACCGGCTGTTTTCATTCTCATTAATTGCTTACCCTACACCACGCTTCCTTTTGATCAAAAAGCCAAAATCGCCCACGAAATTATCAATGTAACTGAGAAATATAGTCTAGATTTCCAATTTGTATCGTTTGAATTTATACTCGTTTCAAGGACTTTACACTTAGTTGCATATTGCATATTTTCGCTCATCTATTTCAATTGGCATGCCCGAAAAACGAAGGCCGTTTTAGGGCAATTGACTACAAACCACAAAATCCTCAAAAGATGGATCTATTTACTTTGTGGAATTCAATTCATCATTTCAAGCAACAGTTTATTACATATGTTGACGGTTGTAGGAATCAATTTTGACTTTCAGAGTGATGCATATACCCAAATTTTCACTTCCAAACAGCATTATTTTGCCGTAGCAGGTGGCGGCTTTTTCTTGCAAAATTTCTTCTTGTTTTTATTTCCCAAAATCCTGTATGGCAATGTTTCTTTCATCTCAAACAAAGAGAATTCAAGCTATATAAATGAATTTAAATCAGTTATACCTAAAAAAAGAAAGCACATTGAAATCGATTTAGAAATTGAAGAAGAATTACAAAGCTATTTACTAACATCCCCCTTTACAAAAAAGGATTTCACATTAGCCCAAATGTCTTTTGACTTAAAAATTTCCGAAAGAGCATTATCATTGTATTTCAACACAGTAATGGGTATAACATTTAGTCAATGGCGTAAAAAAATCCGCATCGATTATGCCATTGAGCTCATGAACGCCGGAGAATCTAAAAAAATAACCATCGAAGCTATTTCTACAAAAGCAGGCTTTGCTTCAAGATCGAAATTCATTGATGCATTTAAGGAGCAAGTGGGAATTACTCCATCGGCATATATAAAGTCGATTGAAATATAAATTTGGGCTTAGGCGGTGTACGTTGGATAGTAGAGACGCGATACCTCGCGAGTCCCCAGACTGAAGTCTGGGGCTATTTTTTATCCCTAAGCTTCAGCCTAGGGATTAAGAAAGGTTACTATATTTCCTGATTCCTCAACAAATCATCCAGCGTCTCCCGTTGACGAATCACACGCGCGACTCCCCCATCCACTAAAACCTCGGCAGGTAAAAAGCGTGAATTATAATGTGAAGCCATCGTGAACCCATAGGCACCGGCATTTGCTAAGGCTATGATGTCGCCTTCTTTGACCTCATTCAATAATCGTTCATTTTGTTTACCCGCGTAATCAAATGAGAATGTATCGGTTTCGCAGATATAACCTGTTACACGATAGTCTTCTTGCTTCGAAGTATCTTGATTTGACGCATTAAAAATGTAGTGGTATGAACCGTACATCATGGGGCGAATCAAATGGTTTAAACCTGTATTAATGCCCACGAAGGTTTTCACAGGGTCCCGCTTCACAACATTCGTTTCCGCAAGGAA
This sequence comes from Cytophagaceae bacterium, assembly GCA_017984215.1. Taxonomy (GTDB): domain Bacteria; phylum Bacteroidota; class Bacteroidia; order Cytophagales; family Spirosomataceae; genus Aquirufa; species Aquirufa regiilacus. The sequence goes on along the minus strand of JAGOAA010000012.1, from coordinate 46,471 downwards.
AGTACCAGATTCACTGACCAAAAACTTACCTGGCTCGACCCAAAGGCGCAATTCCCGACCGTATTTTTGACAGAAAGCACGAAAGGCATCACTCATGATTTGGCCTACTTCCTTCATATTAACACCCGGATCTTCTGGTGAATAAGGTACTTTAAAGCCACCACCTAAGTCGATGATTTGTAAATCCTTAAAATCATACGCAAAATCAAACAGCGCCGAGGCAGCCTGTTCAAAAGTCTTGCCATCCTTGATATCCGAACCGGTATGTTGGTGCAAACCAATGACATTGATTTTATATTTTTCAACAATTGCTAAAATCTCCGACTTTTGGTGAATCGAGATCCCAAACTTTGATTCTGGATGCGCCGTCATAATCTTCTCATTTCCCCCACCAAAAACATGTGGCTTAATACGAATCAAACAAGGTTGCGATGAACCATACGTTTGGCCAAATTTTTCTAAGACCGACAGATTATCCAAGTTGACAATCGCACCTTTCGAAACGGCATATTCAATCTCTGAAAAATGAACTCCAGAGGGCGTAAACGTAATATTTGCACCCGCATAACCCGCAATCAAACCCATTTCCAATTCCTGTGGAGACACAACGTCCATATCAACACCATTCGCGCGCATCAAGCGCAAAATAGCTAAATTGGTATTAGCCTTTACCGCATATTTTATAGTCAAATCAATTCCTTCAAATGCAGCTCTCAAAACCGAGATTTTTTCCCTAATTTTGTCGGCATCGTATACATAAAGTGGAGTACCAAATTCATTGGCTAAATCTGTTAAAGGAATGTTCTGAATTGAATAATATGCCATAGGGAAATTTATAAGCCACAAAGATACTAATCAAACGAACATGAAAAGCATAATTATTGCCTTATTCCTGCTTGCACCGCTGTTTGTCTCGGCACAAATTAAAAGTGGACCGATGTTAGGCTATTCCGACATGAAGGAAGTCCTCATTTGGGTTCAAACCGAAAAAGCTGCTCAAGTAAGTATTCGCTACTGGGAAAAAGGGGATAAAACGATGCATCAAACGGATCCCATCAAAACCGAAAAAGCACAAGCCTTCATCGCGCGAATCATCGCTGATGAAGTCAGCATGGGCAAAAAATACGTATATGAAGTGCTTGTCGATGGTAAAAAAATAAACGTTGATTACCCACTCGAATTTCAAACACAGGAGCTTTGGCAATGGAGAAAAGATCCTCCGGCATTCTCGTTCATTTTTGGGACGTGTAATTATGTAAATGAAACGGAAACCGACCGACCAGGCCGACCGTACGGCGGAGCAGATGAAGTCTATGCCGCAATGCATGCCCAAAAGCCAGATTTCATGCTGTGGGGAGGCGATAATTTTTATTACCGCGAACCGGATTATACCCGCACAGGGATGATTCACCGCAACAATCATACACGAAGTGCAAAAGCCATGCAACCGCTCTTGGCCAATGTCCACCACTATGCCATTTGGGATGACCATGACTTTGGTCCGAATGATTCTGATCGTTCATTCCCAATGAAATATACCTCCTTGGAAATGTTTAAAATGTATTGGGGAAATCCGAATTACATTTTTCCAAATGAAGGAATCACGGGCAAATTTCAATGGGCAGATGTTGAGTTTTTCTTGATGGATGACCGCTGGTTTCGGGCACCTAATGAGATTGATGACCACAACAAAGACTATTGGGGTCAAAAACAAATGACATGGTTACTCGATGCATTAAGCAGTTCAAAAGCTAGCTTCAAAATCATTGTCAATGGAGGTCAAGTCGTAAGCCCAGCCAAAATTCTTGAAAACATGGCAAATTACGAGGCAGAGCGAACGTATTTATTAAAAGAACTTAAAAACAGAAACATACCTGGCGTATTATTTTTGACAGGTGATCGCCACATTTCTGATTTAAATAAATTAAATCGGCCAGGGACATATCCCTTATATGATTTAACCGTTTCTCCCATGACAGCTGGGAAATCAGACGCTTTTAAGCAAGACTACAACGAAACACTCGTGGAAGGAACCTTAATTACCGAACGTGCCTTTTCTAAAATAGAAGTTTCAGGGCCATTAAAAGATCGCATAATCAACATTACTTTATATAATGTCAAAGGCGATGTATTATGGACAAAAGCAATTAAATCCACTGAATTAAAATAACATGGAAGTAGTATTAAATCGATTAGATCAAGATTTTCACTTTGAAGCCAAAGGCTCCTCGCCTATCTCCGTGCACATTGATGCCGCTGAGGGAATTGGTGGACATAATGCCGGTGCACGTCCCATGGAATTATTGTTGATGGGTTTGGGCGGCTGTACCGCAATCGATGTGATTTTGATCTTAAAGAAGCAACGCCAAGTGGTGGAAGATTTCCAAATCCGCGTGCAAGGAGATCGGGAGAAAATTGAAGGAACCGAGAAGACTCCTTTCCGACAAATCAATATCCAATTTGAATTATCAGGTCAAATCGACGGGAACAAAGCGCTAAAAGCGATCCAAATGTCGATGGACAAATACTGCTCAGCAACCGCACAATTAGAACCTAGCGCGACCATTACACATTCATTACTTTTAAACGGGGAAACCTTCGAAGCCTAACATGCAAGCATATTTAGATTTATTGACGCATATCAAAGAAAACGGCACATTTAAATCCGATCGTACCGGAACGGGCACAACCAGTGTTTTTGGCTACCAAATGCGCTTCAACCTCGAAGAAGGCTTTCCTTTGGTTACAACAAAGAAAACGCACCTTAAATCCATCATTTACGAACTTTTATGGTTCTTAAAAGGGGAAACCAATATTCAATACCTGACAGACAACAACGTCAGCATTTGGAACGAATGGGCTGATTCAAACGGTGACCTAGGGCCTGTGTATGGCAAGCAGTGGAGAAGTTGGGAAGGCGCCAACGGCGTTGTCATCGACCAAATCAAAGAAGCTGTTCACACACTGAAAACAAATCCAGATTCCCGTCGGATCATTGTCAGTGCCTGGAACGTTGCGGACCTGCCCAAAATGGCTTTAATGCCTTGTCATGCATTCTTTCAGTTCTATGTGGCAGATGGCAAACTATCATGTCAGTTATACCAACGTTCTGCGGATGTGTTTTTAGGTGTTCCCTTCAACATAGCATCTTATGCCTTATTGACCATGATGATTGCCCAAGTATGTGACTTAGGCTTAGGAGATTTTGTTTGGACCGGTGGAGATACGCATTTATATAGCAACCACATGGAGCAAGTTGACTTGCAATTATCGAGAACTCCTCGCGCTTTGCCAACGATGAAAATCAATCCAAACGTAAAAGACATTTTAGATTTCCAATTCGAAGACTTCACCTTGGAAGGCTATGATCCTTATCCTGGAATTAAGGCGCCGGTGGCTATTTAGACGTTAGACTTTGGACATTAGACTTTGGAAATTAGACGTTGGACATTGGACATTTGACTTTGGACATTAGACTTTAGACTTTGGACTTTAGACGCTAGACTGTGGAGACACGATATTAGCGTCTTTTTTATTTCAAGCGTTCAAAATGATAATCAAAAAAAAGACGCGATATTTCGCGTCTCTAATTTAGGTAAAACTCTAAAGTCTAAAGTCCAAAGTCTAATTATCAATCACCCCACCACTCAAAACCTTACAATCCAAATACTCATCATCAATAAAGATGAACACATCCTCTTTGGCTTTCAAAAACCACTCCTCAATCGCATCGTTTTTCTTACGCGTTAAGGCGATGTTGGCAATCTTTTGGTAGTCATCCTTCAAGTTCGCATAATGGGGCGCATATTTCGCCTTGTAATACAAAATACGAACGGCAGAACGCCCATCATCTGTTCGATATGGAATTGGTGTCGAGATGGTACCTACTTTCATGGAATCCAATGAAAAATATAAACCCGGTTCCATCGTACCATCAAATGGCAAACGCGTAGAGCGTGATGCCATATCCAACATTAATCCTCCCGCATCTTGCGTCAACTTATCTTCTGAATGTGCACGTGCCGCTTTATCAAAAGTCAACGAGTCACGTTGAATGACAATACGCAAACTATCCAAAAAGTGAGTCGGCTCAGTCAAATCCAACTTTTGATAATCCGGACGAATCAAAATATGACGTGCATGATATTCCTGACCACGAACGGCCAATAATTGAATCAAGTGATACCCAAATTCCGATTCTACTACATCAGATAATTGATTCGGTTTCAGTTTTAACGCAGCCGCCTCAAAAGGTGCTACCATTTGACCACGCTTTGAAAAACCTAAATCTCCTCCACGCTTTCCACTCCCTAAATCTTCCGAATATAATTTCGCTAAGTCCTCAAAAGATTCACCTTTTTCGATGCGACGGCGATAATCCATCAATCGACCCACCAACTCCGCTTTTTGCGTCTTGTTTGGCTGAGCCAAACGTACGATATGACCTACTTCCACCTCGGAAGGCAAATAAGGCAAGGAATCCGTCGGGATACGCGCAAAAAACGCAGAAACCTCTTTGGGTGTAATTTTTACATCACTCGTGATTTTTTCCTGCATTTTACGGCCTGTCAATTGCTCTTTCAAAGACAAACGCAAATCTTCTTTAAGATTTACAATCGACTGCCCATATGCCTCTACAATGTTTTTGGCAGAACCATATTGCGCCTCCATCTGATCCATACGTGAATTCAATTCACTATCGATACGCTTTTCATCTACAATAACTGAATCTATTTCAGCCTTGGCTAGCATCAATTTATTGACAACCAATCCTTCCAAAATCTGACAACGATTCGGTGTATTTGCTTGACCACTTGTCAAATATTGGCTGTATTGTTGTTCAACCTCCGACTTAAGAATAAAATGATTATCCACTTTGGCAATGATTTTATCAATCAATGTCCCCTTTTCCGCCTCTTGCGCCTGTGCATTTGCTCCTGCACAAAGCATGACAAATCCCAACAAATACCCTTTCAATTTCATATATTTCATTTTTCTATTGCATGATGCGATTCAACTCTTCCGTTTGTAAAACCACGGGAAAGCGTTGCTTCAAATTCGTTAACCAATCCTTTTCTAATTGTGCTTGTAATTCGCGAATAATCGAACTCCGCGACTCATCAAAACGCTTTAAACGCTCAGGCTCCATTTGACTTATTTCTAAATAAATATGTCGGCCTTCCAATTCCTTCGTTTGTTTCCCTACTTCCCAAGAAATACCATCCAAAAGCGGATTTTGCCCCTTAATGAAGTATCCTTCTTCAGCGATTAAACTCTGTGGCTTTATCGCATTAAAGCGCTTAACCACATCTTCCATGGATTGTGAATAAAACTTGATGGCGACGCGCGCATTTTTTGCCTTATCAGTCTTTGAAACTGGTTTCAAAGTCCCTTCCACGCGTTCGATGATTCGTGCAGCACTAATTCCTTTTTTGACTAAATACTTGACCAAATAATTGACACGTGCCTCAGACAAGGTGTCTGCTTCACTGGCATCCTGATAACCGGCAAGTTCAATCACATAATCGCGATTTTTAGCCATCAGAATAAACAATTCTTGCGCAATCTTATTGGCTCCATCGACCATTTCAACTTGTCCTAAAGCAAAACCAATATCTGGCAATCGCTTATTCATCGGATAGGGTGATTTCCCCAAAAGTTCCAAACCATCTGCTAAGGTCTTGGGTGTATCAGCGTCAATAATTTTAGCCTTTATGCGAGCAGGCATCGTAAATTGAGCTGCATGCGACTGAAAATAAGCTAGTTGGCGCAAGCTGTCCAATGACTTCTCAAAGATCTCCTGATCAATTATTTTGCTGTATAAATTCCCCTCAAAAAACTCCTGCATCTGCTCTTTAAAGGCAGGATACTTTGTTTCCAGATTCTTCTCTTCTTCTTCTAACGTATGAATATCGATGAATTCGTCCAACCAAGTACGCTCCGTAATACTAGGCAAATAACCTAAGGCCTTTAATTTCTTCTTTTGTTGGGCCACAATAAACTGATAAAAATCTTGAATCGTCCAAGTCTTTTCTGACACCTGCAACAAAGGCATTTTCAAATAATACTCATCCCCAATCCGGTCCTGTGCAAAACGCTCCAATGCGAGCTTCTCCGCTGCTTCTAGAACCACAACTTTATTTTCAGACTTCACGCGCTTCATAAATGAAGTACGAATCAAGGCACTACGCTCTGGGTCTGTTACAACTTTTTGGCGCAAATATTCGGCCATTTCATCGTAACTCAATAAAGGTTTTTTATCCAATAATTTAAATATCTGCCAACCGAGATTTGTTCGAATAGGCTCCGTGTAATCCCCCAAGCGCTGAATGGTGAACAGTTTACTTTGCAATTCCTCCGACAAATCCGAAGAATAATACCACCGGCGCAATTCTCCACCGCGACCTTTCGAATAAGGATCTTCGGAATAATTCTTACAAATCAATTCAAAGGACTCATCCCCTTTTTCGAGGTATTTCTGTACTTGATCAATTCGATTTTTCGCGTCCACTTGTAGATTTGTAGCCGCATTCACGGGAACAGAAACCAAAATATGCGCCAATCGAATCTTACCTTGATTGGGACGGACATCTAAAATCTTAATCAAATGATAGCCGGCTGACGTTCGAACGATTCCAGAGATCCCTCCTTTTTCAAGCGCATACACGGCATTTTCAAAAGCATATTGCGTTTGCAAACTCGTCACAAAACCAATATTTCCGCCTTTCAAAGCCGATAAATCATCCTCTGAAAACTTCTTGGCTAAGTCCTCAAAAATTTCACCTGCCAAAACACGTTTGCGAATATTATCAATTTTCTGATAAGCAATCAGCGTATCGGCAATGCTTGGATTTTGAGGCAATTTGACCAAAATATGACCCACCTGTTTCTCGAATTTCAACCGCTGATAAGCTTCCTTAACCAATGCCTCCGACTTCTCCCCATCAATCAAATATGGACTAGCAAGCTCTTTTCGGAAGCTTTGATATTCATCTTGAAATGCTGGTGATTGAGGAATTTTAGCATCTTCAGCCGCTAAAATCTTCAATTGATAATCGATGTAATCTGATAAAAACTTCTGCTTATTGTCTGACTTAATGCTATCACTTTCCAATAAACGACGGTAATCTTTCTCGAATAACGCGGCAGAAATCTTTTTGCTTCCCAGTTGAATGGGCGCATCTTGCTGTGCCCACAAGGATAGTGGTAACAGACAACATAAACCAAGCAAGCATTTAAAGGGAAACCTAAAATTCATTTTCTAACGTGATTACACACAAGTCGACAAAATTACACAAAAACCTGCAATTAACCGGCCTAATTCTTTATTCATTTACATGGATTCGATAGGCGTAAGCGTACTGATAGGCATTCAATCCTGCCCGTCCGCCTTTCCAATTCCCGCGTTTAAATCGAGTTAATTTCCCTTTCTTTATTTCAGACCAATCCCATTGCAATTCAGAAACACCGATTAAATCCCGACCGTCCTGCTTCGACCAATAATCCAAACCAATACTACCTAATCGAGCACCCCACAAAAACCAAGAAACAGGATTACTGACGGAACTCCACTCGACTAACATCATGGGAATCTGCAACATGCCACCCCATTGGTTAACTTGTTTCAACAAATGTTGGTCTTTCGAATAATCATCCAACTCCCACAAAGACACTTGAACGCCCAATTGCTCGCCCGGATTTAACTGAATCCGCAAAGCAGGAATCGAATCCAAGGCTATTTTTTGACCTTGGCGAATACCTCCTAAAAATCTCGAAGCAGATTCCATACGCAGGATTTTGCCGTTTTTGATGACCACAACATTGTATTCTACCCAAAGCTCATCTTTCAGATTCACATTCTCTTGAATATCATAGGCGGTTATGGAGGCCAACTGCAAATTAACTTGTCGAGGACTTTCCGCAGGTTTTACTGCTAAAGGCGTCGTAAACAAAACAGGTGGAATACTTGTTCGCCGACAAGCAATCATCGATAGAAAAGCAAGAAAATAAACGAATTTACGCATGTTTAGCAGCTGGCTCTTGTTGGGTCAAGCAGTGAAAACTCCCCTGTCCCCAAATAATTTTCTTCGCCGAAAGACCTATAACGGGACGATCAGTGAAAAATTGTGCGAGCGTTTCCAAGGCAAAAGCATCTTGTGCACAATCAAAAGTTGGCACCAATACGCCCGCATTGCAGATATAAAAGTTTGCATAGGAACCAGGAGCGCGGAATTCCTCAATGACAACCGCAGCAGGCATCGGGATTTCGACAATATTCAGTGGTTTACCGTTTGGTAAGCGCATCGCTTGCAGCTCGCGTAGATTTTGGGCTAGTACCGAATGATTTTCATCTTGCTCATTCGGCTCCACCATGGCGATAACCGTATCTTCATTCACAAAGCGAACCGTATCATCGATATGCCCATCGGTATCATCCCCCACAATCCCATCAGATACCCAAAGAACCTGCTCAACGCCGTAATAATCACATAAATATTGTTCGATTTGCGCTTGGCTTAGATGTGGGTTTCGGTTCGGATTTAACAGACATGAGCGACTCGTCAAAACCGTCCCTGCCCCATTAAAATCAACAGAACCGCCTTCCATGATAATTCCTGGAATCACTTTGTTAAGGCCTAAAATCGAGGCAATGCGCGTTGGAGATTCATTATCCGAGTCAAATGGCGGATATTTTCCTCCCCAAGCATTATAACCCCAATCAACAAGTAGACGTTCATCGCCGGATTGATTAACCAAAATTGCAGGTCCATGATCCCGACACCAAGCATCGTTCGTAGGCTGAATGTGCAAACGAATTTGCGACTCTTCAATTCCATAAACAGCTAATTGCGATTTAATAAAAGCAGCTAACTGATCATCATTCACTTGAATATTAACAATTTCCCCAACCGAGATAGCCTTAATCAAGGCAAAATATTCGGGATACATATCTGCTAATTTATCGCCTTGCCAAGAATGATCATTGTGCGGAAACGTAATCCAAGTGGACTCGTGCGCATCCCATTCCGCAGGAAAATAAAAGCCTAATTCTTTCGGTGTTTTCATCTTATAATTGCGCAATAATCCGCAAGCCTTCTAACGTAATCAATTTGTTCACTTCATCAAAATACTGCTCCAATGGCGTCAAAATAGACGAAAGGCCTCCAGTTGCGATCACTTTAACCTCTACTTTTCGCTCCGCCTTCACGCGAGCAATCATTTCCTTTACCATCCCTACGTAACCCCACAATATCCCTGATTGAATAGCCGAAACCGTATCAAATCCTAATGCGGAAACCGGCATCTCCAAAGGTACTTCGGGTAATTGGGCCGTTTGAGAAAAAAGAGATTTCACGGCTGTCTTTAACCCTGGGGCAATCGATACACCTTGCATCTTTCCTGATTGATCGACCAAGGTAAACGTTAAGGCCGTACCAAAATCTACAATCAAAACATCTGTATCATAATGATGATGAGCATAAACGGAATTCGCAACCAAATCGGCACCAATTTCGTCCGGACTCACCACTTCTACAGGCAAGGATTTATACAAGTCGGGCCCCATGATTTTGACAGGAAAACCGACCCAATGCTCTAAGCCTTTTTGAATTTGAATCAATACAGGCGGAACGACGGAACTAATTAATACAGATTCAACTGTCACCGCTTCAAATCCCTTTTCCGCTAATTCTTTTTGAATCCAATGTTCCAAACGAATCGCCGTCCATGGCTGATGTGTAGGAGTGCGAAGAAGAACTTGCCAGCCCTCCGAAGTGTAAAATCCACAGACAATGTCCGTGTTACCAATGTCAACGACTAAATGCATATAATTTATTGTGGTAAATCTTTCTCTAAACCAGCCGATAAGATCGGGAATCGCAACCACGATTTGGGATCTAAACTGTAATCATCCACATGGAAACCTGGCGCATAACGCTCTCTTTTCCATTGATTTCGAGCCCATAGACGAAAGAATCGATGGATAAATCCATTCAATTGTTCGCTACTAAATTGCGCACCGTAAACTCGTTTCAGCGATTCGAAACAAGCCGCAGGACTCTGATATTCATAAAACGACCAACGCTCTAAGGCATTTAAAATTGGATAAGGCATCAAATCTTCCTCATCCACCTGCTTGCTATCCAAAGGACGTAATTCTGCGCTCGGCTCTAAATGGTTGACATTTGCCAAACCTGCCACGCGCCATTGACCGCCCAATCCTTCCTTCTCCATCCAACGCAACCACGTACGTAAATAGGCTTTGTCAATACCGGCAATGGGGGAAATCGAACCCGACGTATCGCCATCCATCGTGGCATAGCCCACACTGGCTTCCGAGCGATTAGAGGTCGCTAACAATAAGGCATTTTTGATATTGGCCAACATCCACGCGCTCGGGGCACGGACACGTGCCTGCACATTTTGCAAGGTAATATCATCCTGCTCCCAAGTCAAAGGACGTTGGATTGTTGATTCAATAAGACTACGATAACCTTGAACCAAGGCATCTATTTCAATTTCATGATGTTGGGTTCCAATGCCAGCAGCCAATGTAGCAGCTGAAATCCGCGTATCCGCTGATGAATTAACCGTTCCTTGGTATATCGTGGTCATCAGTTGACGCAATAAATCTGCTTCATGCGCACACGTATTCATCCAAGGAATAAATGCCAAACGCTTTTGAACACCGAACCAACCCAATTCTTCCACAGCCAAATGAACAGCAGTTGCACATAAGGAAGCTATCGCGGAGGAATCTGCTCCCCCAGAAAGGGAAATAACATATCCATACGAGTACGATTTCCGTAAATAATCCCACAAGCCCAAGGCAATGGAACGTGCAAATTCTTCCTCTTTAATGTATTTAGTTGATTCCCAAGTCGAAATTTCAGGAACAATCGGCTTCGCTGTTTGGCTCGTCAATGCACCCATTTGGATCAAATCATCTGCATGCGATGTAAAGCCATTGACTTCAATCGTAGCGCAGATTACTTGCGAATCCTGAAACGAAAAGCGCTTTGTTTGTGCTAAAATCTTCCCATCCTGAGCAATATACGCATCTCCATCAAAGATCGTTCGCCCCGATTCGTTGCCGAGTAAGTTGGCAAATACATACGCCCCCTGAATAATCGAAGCGCCCTCCAAAGCAAGTTGTTGGCGCACCTTCGATTTCCCAAATGAAAAATGCGAGGCGGTCGGGTTGCAAATAAATGATACGCCGCGTTTCGCTAAAGCATGTGCCGGCCGCTTCTCCCCCTCCCAAGCATCTTGACAAATCTCGACACCAAAACAAATATCCCCTAATCCAAGTCGGTAGTCACCTAACGGGATACCTTGAATAGCCGTCCGAATTCCTGCGGGCCAAGCGCTAAACCAGCGGGCTTCATAATGTAGTCCTTCGTTTGCCAAAAATTGTTTGGGAATGTACGCCTGTATTTTTCCCTGATAGAGAACGGCAACGACATTGTATAAGTTGGCTTCAAAGGAAAGTGGAAGACCCACCAACAAAACGGTATCCTTCGAATAATCGAGCAATTTATGCACATATTCTTGTGCTTTTTCCTGCGTAAACGGCGAAAAGAATTGATCTTCACAACCGTAACCCGTCAAACACATTTCTGGGAAACACACTAAATTCGCGCCAGCATCCGCAGCCACTTGAATCGCCCCAAGTATGCGCTGAAAATTCCCTTCCCAATCCAAAGGGGTTTGATTTAATACTCCGGCGGCCACATGAATTTTCGGCATATTATCTAGGCTTTTGGGCTGAAACTTTAGGACTAGGCTTAAAAATTCGATTCAATAATTGCTTGGGCTTGGATTCCTTTTTCGCTAATTCGGAATAAGAGACCGAGCGAACGTGCTTATATCGCGGTGTCCACATCCAAGATAAAGCTTCGTGCGGTCGGTAATAATTTTCTCCATGGCGATGTTCCACACGTACATGACAGGTAGCACGAGGGCATCGCGCCGACCAGCATCCCGCCAAACTTAGGCAAAAAACACAGCCTAAGCCTAGTAATAAAAAGGTTCTGGAAAAATCTCTATGTACCATGTAACATCAAAAAGAATTCATTCATCAATTAGAACGAATCCTAATTAGTTAAATTACAAATCAACCCGTATTTTTACATCGAATTTAGGCCAATATGGAATTAAACACCAAAGATATAAAATCGGTTTTAAAAAGAGGTGATTTTGAATACCCCGTCATGGAATCTTTTTACACGATTCAGGGCGAAGGGAAATATCAAGGCCATGCTGCCTATTTCATCCGATTAGGCGGTTGCGATGTGGGTTGTCACTGGTGTGATGTCAAAGAATCTTGGCCTGTGGACACCCATCCCAGTAAGTCGGTTGACACCTTATTAAATGAAGCATTAGCCTTTCCCGGCAGATTAGTTGTCATTACAGGAGGAGAACCTTTGATGCACGATTTAGGTCCATTGACCGCAGCTTTTCAAGCGGCTGGCTTTCGCACGCACATAGAAACTTCTGGCGTTTGCGAGACCTTCACGGGCACATGGGACTGGATTTGTTTTTCACCTAAGAAATTCAAAGAACCCAATCCCGCAATCCTTCCATTTGTGCACGAATTAAAGGTAGTTATCTTTCATCCTTCCGATGTGGCTTGGGCGCAAGAATGGGCAAGTAAAATTAATTCGAACGCACATTTATACATGCAACCGGAATGGTCGAAGCAAGCTAGCATGAATCCATTGATTGTAGAATTTGTAAAAGCCAATCCAATTTGGCAAATTTCGGTTCAAACACATAAGTTTCTACAAATCCCTTAAGGCATGTTGGTCTGGCTCATTCCTTTCTTGACTTTATTTGAGCCTAACGATTCGACAAGCTTGGTAAGCGCTGACCCGGTGATCAATGCCTATCGGACGCAATACTTTCCGCAATTTTTACCGAACCAACAAAAAATGTACTTCACGGTTCGAAAGGAAATGAATTCGGATGAGGAAATCTATTATGCCAACTGGAAGGAAGGTCATTTTGAGACTCCCCTACCCATCACGGAATTAAATCAAGAAAACAACGAAGGAACGCCCACCTTTTCAGCGGATGGCTTGTATATGATCTTTTCAGGCTGCGAATATCCGAATTCCTTTGGAGGCTGTGATTTATATGAAACAAAATGGATTGAAGGCTCCTGGACGAAGCCGAAAAACCTAGGATTCCGCGTGAATAGCCACGACTGGGAAGGCCAACCGCATTTAAGCCATGATGGCACCCAACTGTTTTTCGCATCAGACAGACCTGGAGGTTTGGGAAAAAGAGACCTTTGGCTATCCGAGAAAGATGACATGGGGCAATGGAAATTCCCGGTCAACTTAGGCGCAAGTATCAACAGTCCTGAGGACGAACAAGGGCCATTTTTATTGGGCAGTAAACAACGCTTCATCTTCTCCAGTAACAAAAAAGGCGGTTTAGGAGGCTTGGACTTTTATCAAATCACCTACCCCATTGCGCAGAATAAGGCCAAAGCCATTACAAAAATCAATTCGGATTACCACGATGCAGGGATAACACCGAGTGAAAAGACTGAATTTTATTACATTTCACGTAGGTTAAATAAACCTCAACAAGATTTAGGCATCGTTCGCGTATATATCCCTGATTCCACCTTTGAGGAACCCAAACATAGCATTGTATTCGAGCAAATCAAATTTGATGACATCGAATTCGAGACCAATGTTTGGCAACTGGATTCCATTCCCGAGAGTTTGCGTCAACTAGCGATCTATTTAAAGCAAAATCCAGCTAAGCAAGTCGAGATTCAAGGACACACCGATGAAGTTGGCGGCGCGGAAAAGAACCAAACGCTTTCTGAGAAAAGAGCCCTAAGCATCAAAATGTATTTAATGCAAAATCAAATTCAGGCGGATCGAATCAAAACAATCGGATTTGGGAACACGATGCCTAAAATTAAAAATCCGACAGCTTTGGAACGAAAACAAAACCGTCGGATTGAAATTATCGTGCATTAACGCTTCTTGCGTTTTTTGGCCTTGCGCTTTTTGGCTTTCTTCTTTTTGCTCGACTTTTTGCGTATTGGTGTAGGATGCTCTGCTTTAGCAAGGGAATCTCGCTTCAATAGAAAGGTTTGCAACGAATCGGTTAATTCCACTTGACTCAGTGGACGAACCTTTACTTTCGATATACCATAAGATACCAATCCTAATTCTTGTGCAGCCACTTTCGAGACATCGATTACCCCACCACGCAAGAATGGTCCGCGGTCATTCACGCGAACTATAGTCTTTTTCCCCGTTTTGGGAAATTCTACTTCGACCCAGGTTCCGAATGGAAGCGTACGGTGTGCCGCTGAAAAAACAAAAGGATGATAAGGTTCTCCCGAAGTCGTTTTGTGCCCCCAATGGCGCACGTGGTAAAACGTTCCGAGACCTTGCTGTGTTTGCGCGTGAAGGCTCGTGAAGGCCAACAAGCCTAGCAGGAAGACATGTTTTATTTGCTTCATAGCTGGCAAAATTAGCCCCTTAATGTTGATAAAACAAAAAGGCCCTCACGATGGAGGGCCTTTTTAACAAATCTTAAAGCGAATTAACGCTTGTTGATATCGACAAATGCACGTGGCGTCGCCCCTACATAAATTTGACGAGGACGGCCGATTGGCTCCTTATTCGTCATCATTTCTTGATGCTGTGCAATCCAACCTGGAAGACGACCAATCGCGAAAAGAATCGTAAACATGTTTGTTGGGATTCCTAACGCACGGTAAATAATTCCTGAATAGAAATCCACGTTTGGATACAACTTACGTGCTACGAAATACTCATCGCTTAACGCAGCTGCTTCTAATTCTTGAGCAATTTTTAAAATCGGATCTTGTACTCCAAGGGCACTTAACACATCGTCAGCCGCTTTCTTAATGATACGCGCACGAGGATCAAAATTCTTGTAGACACGGTGACCAAAACCCATCAAACGGAAACCCGAATTCTTATCCTTCGCCATTTCAATGAACTTCGCTGTGTCGCCACCTGCCTGTTTAATCTCTTCCAACATCTCAATAACCGCTTGATTAGCACCGCCGTGTAACGGACCAAACAAGGCCATAATTCCACCCGAAATACTCGAAAACAAACTTGCATGAGATGAACCAATCAGACGAACCGTCGATGTAGAGCAGTTTTGCTCATGGTCTGCGTGTAAGATCAATAACTTATTCATCGCTTTGGAAACAATCGAATTAACTTCATATGCTTCACCTGGTTTCGCAAACATCATTTTCAAGAAGTTTGAGCAATAATCCAAGGATTGATCTGGAGCAACGATGCCTTCACCAATACTCTTCTTGTAATTCCAAGCAGCGAAAATTGGCAATGCTGCTAATAAACGTAAAATATTATCTTCTTTCTCTTCAGTTGAATATTGACCTTCCATTAAACCTACCAAAGCAGACAATTCACTCATCGGGTGCGTTGACGTAGGAATAACTTGAGCAATGTTCAATAAAGCTTGATTAGCAACGGTATATTTTTGAACAGCAGCTTCAAAAGCGTCCAATTGCGCTTGCGTAGGTAATTCACCATGCAATAACAAATAGGCAACCTCTAAGAAACTAGCTTTGTCGGCAAGTTCTTCAATGCTATACCCGCAATGTCTTAAGATTCCTTCTTCACCATCTAAAAACGTAATGGCACTTTTCGTCGCGCCTGTATTTTTATAACCCGGATCGTAGGTAATATAACCTGTCAAATCACGTAATTTGGCGATATCGATGGCTTTTTCGTGTTCTGTACCTGCTAACGTAGGTAATTCGAAACTCTTACCATCCACATTGATCACTGCATTTTGAGACATAATCTTAATAAATATAATGTATAAGGTCTAGCAATTTAAAACAGCCTAGTACTGTTCTTTAAATTCAAGCCTCTAAGATAATACGATATTTTGAAAGGTTGATTACCTTTATTAATCCAATTAAAATAAATTTAATTAACACAATTTTTTCTTTGCATATTTCAAAAAATATTGATTTTATGGCTCTCATCTCTGAATTATTCAAAAGCTACTCTTTTAGCGCACAAGAGCGGTTTCTTCAATACGTACAAATTGATACCCAATCCGATCCGACATCCTCGAGTTGCCCTACCACTTCCAAACAAAAAAATCTGGGAAAGGTTTTGGTGCAAGAGTTAATTGATCTGGGTATTTCAAATGCCGAATTAGACGAACTAGGTTATGTATACGCATTTCTACCTGGCAATGTACCTCAGGAAGTACCCGGCATATTCTTCTGTTCTCACATGGATACCTCACCAGATTGTTCCGGGGAAAATGTAAAACCAATTGTTCACGCTAATTACCAAGGCCAAGACCTGATCTTACCCGATGACCCTAATGTCATCATCCGATTGACAGAGCACCCTGATTTATCCGAACAAATGGGGAATGACATCATTACGGCAAGTGGTTCCACGCTATTAGGGGCTGATAATAAAGCAGGGCTTGCCGAAATCATGGATGCGGTGGCATTTTGGGCCCAACATCCCGAAGTTCCCCATGGACCCATTACGATCGTATTTACACCCGATGAGGAAGTTGGCCGAGGTGCCGACCACATTAATCTTGCGAAGATTAACGCCCAGTTTGGGTATACGCTTGACGGCGAAAAACGTGGCCACCTCGAAAATGAGACCTTTTCAGCAGATAGTTTTCACATCTACATTCAAGGGGTATCCCAGCATCCGGGATTTGCGAAAGGTCGCATGGAAAGTGCTTTAAAAATTGCAGCTGAGATTGTTTTAAACTTACCGCAAGAAACCTGTAGTCCAGAAACAACGGAGGAAAAGGAGGGATTTATTCACCCGACGGATATTTCAGGCAGTGTCGAAGAAGCTCAAATCGATTTTATACTTCGAGATTTTGACACGAGCAAACTTGTCGAATATGGGGAGCAATTAAAAGAAATCACGCATTCGGTTTTGAAAAATTATCCCCGTTCTTCTGTGCGTTTTGAACAAAAAGAGCAATACAGAAACATGTATGAGGTGCTTCAGCATCATCCCCATTGCATGGATTTCGCCATGGAAGCCATGCGTTTGGCCGGTTTACATCCAGAGACCCGCTCCATCCGAGGTGGTACGGACGGATCTCGTTTGACATTTATGGGTCTACCCTGCCCGAACATCTTTGCAGGCGAGCATGCATTCCACAGCAAGCGAGAGTGGGTTTCTGTCCAGGACATGAACAAGGCTACCGAGACGGTGATTTATTTAGCGGGGTTGGTGGCTGAAAATGGATATTAGACGTTGGACGTTGGACTGTAGAGACGCGATACTTCGCGTCTATTTTCTTTGGCAAACCTTCAAGGATTGCCAAAGTTTGAGACGCATGAAATGCGGCGATTAGACGCTTGTCGTTTGTCCCTAGACTAAAGTCTGAGGTTACACTTTTTATAACCCCAGGCTTCAGCCTGGGGAATCGGCGTAAAAAACGCCTCAAACTTTGGCAATCCAGAAAGGTTTGCCAAATAAAAAACAAAAAAGGCGCGAAAATCGCGCCTTTCAACTCTTATTCCCACTCAATCGTTGCCGGTGGTTTCGACGAAATGTCATACACCACGCGATTAACGCCTTTGACCTGATTAATAATTTCATTCGATATACGACCCAAGAACGGATAAGGCAAATGACACCAGTCGGCCGTCATACCATCCACACTCGTTACCGCACGCAAGGCAACTACCTGCTCATACGTACGCTCATCGCCCATTACACCCACGGATTGCACCGGCAATAAAATAGCACCGGCCTGCCACACTTGGTCGTATAGGCCTTCCGACTTTAATCCATTGATGAAAATAGCATCTACTTTTTGTAATATATCAACCTTCTCTGGTGTGATATCACCCAAAATACGAATACCTAATCCCGGACCTGGGAATGGGTGACGCCCTAATATTTCTTGTGGAATCCCTAACGTTTTACCTACCAAACGAACTTCATCCTTAAATAAAGCTTCTAAAGGCTCAACAATCTTCAACTTCATAAAGTCCGGCAAACCACCCACATTGTGATGTGACTTGATGGTCGCACTTGGCCCCTTCAAGGAAACCGACTCAATTTTATCTGGATAAATCGTTCCTTGTCCTAACCAAGAAACACCCTCAATCAAATGCGCCTCCTCATCAAACACCTCAATAAAGGTCTTTCCGATTGCCTTACGCTTCAACTCCGGATCCGATAATCCTTTCAACGCATCATAGAAACGTTGTTTCGAATTTACACCTTTGACATTCAAGCCTAGAGTATGATAAGATTCCAACACTTGCTCAAATTCATCTTTGCGCAAAAGCCCATTATCAACGAAAATACAGTATAAATTCTTGCCTATCGCGTGGTGCAATAATACCGCCGCAACGGAACTATCAACGCCTCCTGACAAACCTAATACCACTTTATCTGATCCGATTTTGGCCTTCAATTCAGCCACCGTACGATCCACAAATGAATCAGACGTCCACGTAGGTGCACATCCACAAATACCCAACACGAAGTTTTGAATTAAAATACTACCCTCTGTGGAGTGCGTAACTTCCGGGTGAAATTGAATCCCGTAGATCGGCTTTGAAACGTGTGCAAATGCTGCCACACGAACAGTTTCTGTCGAACCAATTAACTCATATTCAGCTGGCAATTCCATGATGGTATCACCATGCGACATCCAAACCTGGCCTGTAGCAGATAATCCCTTCAACAAAGGACTTTCCTTCACACTCGTCATGTGCGCCCGACCGTATTCACGGTGTCCTGAATTTTGAACGGAGCCTCCTCCTTGATGAGCCAATAATTGAGCACCATAGCAAATACCTAAAATAGGTAAGCTGCCAAACAAACTCAAATCAACCCGTGGAGAATCTTCTTCACGAACGGAACATGGACTTCCTGATAAAATAATCCCTTTCACCGAATCATCGATTTCAGGAATGTGATTAAAAGGATGAATTTCACAATATACTTGTGCCTCACGAATACGACGCGCAATTAATTGCGTCACTTGAGAACCAAAGTCGAGGATAATAATTTTTTCCGCCATAAAGCCTTTTGCTTAAAAATAAACGGCAAAGGTCGCAATTTCTAAGCAAATTCCGAAAACTAATCTTGATAAATTAAGTAACGCTTCCGCATTTCTTTGTAAGCCTTCAAAGCCGGCTCCCACGTCGCTCGAATTTCTTTCTCGGTTTTACCTGCAAGTAAACCTAAACGAATAGCATCCGTTCCGGCCAATTTATCGAAAAAGGAAGGAGAAGTAAAAAAGCTTTCTTTCCGACCGGTCTTATCAAACATCTCCATCAAATAGCTCAAACTAAATCCCATATCCCGGGTAGCTACATCGCGTAAATCCTTTCCATAGCATAATTGACCCTTCAAGGGTGGATCCATCGCACCAGGCAGAGGTGTTGGAGTAAAGGTATACTCCCCTGCCGCGGAATTTGGCGTACCAATTACCTGAAATTGGGTATTTGTTCCTCTGCCCACACTCACAAGCGTCGGCTCGAACAAACACAAGGATGGATACAAGGCGATCGACTGATCATTCGGCAAATTCGGTGAAGGTGCAATGGCAACATGCACGACACTTTTGTGTGTATACGATGAAACAGGAATTACCTTTAGATCACATCTTACTTTATTAGCTAGCCAGCCTTCGCCGTTCAGCATTTGGGCATACTCGCCCATCGTTAAGCCATGAACAATGGGAATGGCCGTTAGGCCAACAAAAGAGGCGAATCGGCTTGGGTCTAGCACCGGCCCATCCACATAATGCCCATTGGGATTCGGGCGATCCAAGACCAATAAGTTAACCTTGTTTTCCGCGCAAGCCTCCTGCACATATGAAAGCGTCGAGCTGTAGGTATAAAATCGTGTACCCACATCTTGAATATCAAAAATAACGACATCGATTCCCTTTAAATCCTCTGGAGTCGGTTTCTTATGCTTTCCATATAAGGAAACTAAAGCCAATCCCGTTTTAGCATCCACATCATTGTCAATGTGTGCGCCTGCGTCCGCAGTACCTCGAAAACCATGTTCGGGGGCAAAAATGCGTTTCACCTGAACTCCTAGGGCCAATAAACTATCTGCCAAATGTGTTTTCCCAATTACAGATGTGTGATTTACGACCAAAGCAACTTGCTTGCCTTTCAACAGGTGAAGGTATTGCTCCGTGTGATAAGCGCCAGGAATAATTTGACTATGAGCGATTTGGCTAATACCCAAAAACAATACGAGGATAAGTTTGTAGTTTCGAAGCAATCCCATTTTCTTTGCGCGTTGGTTTAGATTGACCAAATATCCGATAAAATTTAGAAATAAGAAACCGGTGAATTTCCCATTATTTATAGCTAGGCGAATTCGAAGCACGCAAGACACCTCTTTTTCCAAGACGGTAACCTATGTGGGCATCGGGACAATTGCCTTGGGTGCGGGAATCATTCTAATCGCTTTTTCGATTCTATTTGGATTCAAAAAAGCCATCCTCAATAAGATGATTAGCTTTTCTGGCGACATCCGCATCAGTCAAATATCAGCCAATCATTCGCTTTCGGAATCACCGATGACGCGCAATCTCGCCTGGGAAAAAAGAATTAATTCAATCGTCGGCGTCGACCACCTGCAAGCACATGTTCAAAAGCCCGGAATTATTGTGGGCAAAGAAAATATGTCGGGCGTCGTCATCAAAGGCATCGGATCCGATATGCCGCAAACCCAAATTCAAGCAAATATGCGGGAGGGCAGTGCCCAAATAAATAAGCCACAAGACATTATCCTCAGTAAAAGTTTAGCGAAACAATTGAAGGTCAAACTTGACGAATCTTTGGTACTCTATTTTTTAAGCCAACCGGAAAGACCCCGTAAAGTACGTGTGAGCGGAATCTATGAAACAGGGCTCGAGGAAATGGATAAATTGATGGTCCTCGCCGACCGGAACTGGGTTCAAAAAATGAATCAATGGACGGCCGATTCCATTGGAACGTATGAAATCCATCTGGCTAAACCTGTTTCAACACAAACGATCTTAACTACATTGCCACATGAGTGGAAATTAGAAACAAGTGAAGAATTGTATCCTGCGCTGTACGATTGGATGAAAATGCTCGACCGCAACATCATCATTTTTATCAGTTTATTAATGCTTGTCGCTTGCTTTAATCTCATTGCGACACTGTGGGTTCTCATCATGGAACGAGTACCGATGATTGGACTTTTTAGCGCATTGGGCGCTAATCACAAGCAAATTCGAAGCATTTTCTGGTGGAATGGATTCTTCATTTTACTTCGCGGCTTAGCGTTTGCGAATGTATTCGCTGCGGGCTTTTGTTATGTTCAAGCGACGTACCAACTCATCCCCTTAGACCCAGAAAATTATTACATGTCGGCAGTACCCATCGAATGGGATGCCTTCACGTGGATTTCAGTTAACGTAGGTACCATGTTATTGGTGAGTTTGATGATTTACATCCCAACTCAATTAATTAAAAAACTAGAATTAAAAGATGCGATTAATTATAAAAATTAGCCTTTTGTGCCTCGCATACACAGCGAGCTGGGGTCAAGGAATTCGCTACCAAGTGGATTTAAAACACATTCAAAATGATCGTGTCTCCGTGCAAGTATTCCTACCTGCGCAAAAAAGTAATAGCATCGTTTTTTCGTTTCCAAAACAGGTACCAGGAACCTATTCGAATTACGATTTTGGTAGATATATTCAAGACTTCAAAGCCATCAGTAAGGATGGAAAAAGTCTCCCTGTCAAACAAAAAAACATCAATCAATATCAGATTGAACAAGCAAGCTTAATTAGCCATTTGGAATATCAGGTGAACGATACCTGGGACAGCCCGGAAATTAAAGGCGAATACATCTTTGAACCGGCAGGAACCAACATCCAAGCGGATTCTCTGATTGCATTTAATGTACATGGTTTTTTAGGCTATTTAGAAGGTCAGTCGGCATTACCCGTGCAGGTTTCGATTGATCGGCCGAATCACTTATATGGATCCACTTCGTTAATGAATACGGGTAAAGGCACACGCGATGTGTTTACGAGCACAAACTACCAAAGCCTTGTTGACTCCCCCATTTTGTACAGTGAAGCGGATACGACAAGTATGCAATTTGGAGATACGCAAATTTTAGTATCGGTTTACTCGCCTAACCAGACCATCAACTCGAAACAAATCGCCGACAACATCAAGCCTCTATTGATCGCACAACGCAATTACTTAGGCGGTAAATTTCCCGTAAAACGTTATGCATTCATCATCGTTCTTTCCGATAATTTAAAAGGCGGGAGTTATGGCGCCTTAGAACATAGTCAATCCTCTTTTTACTATTTACCAGAAGGGACGATCGATCGATTAGGCCAAACCATTCGAGATGTATGTGCCCATGAGTTTTTCCACATCATTACCCCACTTTCTGTCCATTCAGAGGAAATCGGAAATTTTGATTTCATCAATCCCAAAATGTCGGAACACCTTTGGTTATACGAAGGCCTAACCGAATATGCGGCACAGCACATGCAATTACAAGGCAAATTGATTGATAGCGATGCCTTCCTCCGCACCATCCAGGAAAAGAAAGAAACGATGGACATGCAATTCAAACAAGATGTTTCTTTCACGAACATGAGCAAGCAAGTCCTAGGTAAATACAAGGATCAATATGCAAACGTATATCAAAAAGGAGCCTTGATTGGTTTTGGATTGGATTTGACTTTACGCCAACTGAGCCAAGGCAAATGGAATAATCAACTGTTGTTACAAGCCTTATCGAAAGAATACGGACCAACTAAATCCTTTAAGGATGATCAACTTTTTGATAAAATCGTCCAAATCACGAAACTGCCGGCTTTAAAAGATTTTTTCGATTCTTATGTTGCAGGAACAAAAGCATTACCCATGGAAACATGGTTACAATCCTTGGGCTATACTTGGGATGCAAACCAACTAGAAGATACAAAAACCTTAGGTTTTGACCCACAGGGATTATCCATCAATTCTGAGACCAAACGGGCCATTATCCAAACAAATTCTGCGATTAATTCTTTAGGGAAAATGATGGGCATGCAGGCAAAGGATGAGCTTATCGCCATCAATGGTTTGCCTACAGACATTGAAAATTTTGTCAAGAACACCCAGAAAATCCTTCAAATCATTCAAACCGGTGACACGCTGGCTTGGGATGTGGCTCGAAAAGGAGAAGATGGAACTTATCAAACCGTGCACTTGAAAGCACCTTATTTTGTAATTCAACAAGCTAGCCGACAAGCCATTCGTTCTATAAAAAATCCTAGCAAAGCGCAATTGGAGCTTCTAAGTAATTGGATGCAATAAAAAATCCCCAGCGATTACGCCGAGGATTCTTGTGGTTATTGAGGTGATTGAGCTTCGACGACCGCAATGGCGACCATGTTGACAATTTCGCGGACGCTAGCGCCTAATTGCAATATATGGGTTGGTTTCCCAAGTCCCAACAGAATTGGACCGACATACTCAATATCAGCCGCTTCTTTCAATAGATTATAAGCAATATTGGCCGCGGATAGATTCGGGAAAATCAAGGTATTCGCCGTATCGTTGCCTAAAGCAGCGAACGGATAATTTTGTTGGCGCAACTCCTTATCAAACGCTAAGTGTGCCTGCATCTCCCCTTCGATAATCCAATCCGGATGTTTCTCCTGTAAAATTTGTGTTGCTTGACGCATTTTGATGGCATCCGCGCCATCGGCAGAACCAAAGTTGGAGTAACTCAACAAAGCGATCCGTGGAATGATATTAAAGCGCTTCACAGCTTTCGCGGTCAACTCGGTAATTTCCACGATATCCTCTACAGTAGGATCAAAATTAACCGTCGTGTCCGAGAAGAAAAGTGGACCTTTTTGAGATAATAACAAGTACATCCCCGATACTTTCTTGACGCCTTTTTGCTTGCCAATAATCTGCAAGGCTGGTCGGATAGATTCTGGATAGTTTTTCGTTAAACCTGAAATGACACCATCTGCCCGATTGGTCTCCAGCATCATGGCAGCAAAATAATTACTCTTACGCACTTGCTTGTTGGCCTCCCAGCGCGTCACGCCTCTACGCTTGCGTTTTTCGTAGAACAACTCGGCAAATTCAGCGACAAGATCCGCATTATCCGCATGTTTAAAATCCATGATTTCGGTATCCCCTAAATCCAAATGGTTTTCCTCACAAATCGCTTGAATCTTCACACGAGAACCTAATAAGATCGGTTTAGCAATCCCTTCGTCAAGCACTTCACGGACCGCTTTCAATACCTTCAAATTCTCCGCATCCGCGAATAAGATACGTTTCGGTTTACTCTTCGCACGTTTCAGGATAAACTTCATGACTTGATTATCCAAACCTAAACGTTTGGCTAATTGCAATTCATAGGCTTCCCAGTTGCTAATCGGCTTGGTAGCGACACCTGATTCCATGGCGGCTTTGGCAACGGCCATCGAAACAGTCGTAATTAAACGTGGATCCACGGGTTTGGGAATGATGTAATCAGGCCCAAAACTCAAGCTCTTTTCATTATAGGCCAAATTCACGATATCCGGAACGGGTTTTTTCGCCAGACAAGCTAATGCTTTCGCAGCGGCCAATTTCATTTCATCGTTGATTTCCGTAGCACGCACATCCAATGCACCTCGAAAAATGAATGGAAATCCTAAGACATTGTTCACTTGATTCGGAAAATCCGAACGACCCGTTGCCATGATGAGATCATCACGCACGGCTTTCGCTTCTTCATAACCGATTTCAGGCGTTGGATTCGCCATGGCAAAAACGATTGGCTGAGCAGCCATAGTGGCTACCATGTCAGGCTTTAAAATATTTCCTACCGACAAACCTAAAAACACATCAGCCCCTTGCATGGCTTCGGCTAAAGTAACCGCATGACCAGCAGGTCCTGCCAGCGGTGCCAGGTAAGGGTTCAAATCGGTGCGGTCTTTGGAAACTAAACCATCTTTATCAAAAATGTAGAAATTCTCAATGCGAGCGCCTAATTTCAAATAGAGCTTCACACATGAAATCGCAGCAGCACCTGCGCCTGATATGACAAAGCGAGCTTCTTCGATGTTTTTCCCTACAATCTCCAAGGCATTAATTAAAGCAGCCGAAGAAATAATCGCGGTGCCATGTTGATCATCATGCATGATGGGAATCTTCAGACGCTTTTTCAATTTATCCTCGATCTCAAAACACTCGGGACTCTTGATATCCTCTAAATTGATTCCTCCGAACGTTGGTTCTAAATTGACTACCGTCTCCACAAACTGATCGGGGTCGGTACAAGCAAGCTCCAAATCAAACACATCGATGTCGGAGAATACTTTAAAAAGTACCCCCTTCCCTTCCATGACCGGTTTGCTAGCTTCGGGGCCGATGTTACCTAGGCCGAGCACGGCGGTACCGTTGGAAATTACACCAACCAAATTGCCTTTGGCGGTATAATCGTACACCTTTTCAATGTTGGCTGCAATCTCTAAACAAGGTTCCGCCACACCAGGCGAATAGGCTAGGGATAAATCCCGTTGGGTGGCTGTTGATTTAGTGGGCTTGACTTCGATTTTTCCCGGTTTCCCACCAGCGTGGTATTCGAGAGCGTCTTGTTTTAAAATGGATGAAGTGGGCATAAATGTTTATAAATTAGGCTTCTGGTTGATGAAATTCTCCTTCGTGTTTGGCTAACCAAATGGTGGCTACCCCGTTTCCAATAAAATTGGTGATGGCGCGCGCTTCCGACATAAATCGGTCGACGCCCAATAATAAGGCAAGTCCCTCCAAGGGAATCACTTGCAAGGCACTGAGCGTCGATGCTAATACGACAAAACCACTGCCCGTTACACCGGCAGCGCCTTTGGATGTCACCATCAAAACGCCAATGATCGTCAATAATTGTTCAAAATTCAATTGTATTCCATAGACCTGTGCTAAAAACAAGGTGGCCATGGACAAATAAATACTCGTACCATCGAGATTGAATGAATAACCCGCCGGAACAACGAGTCCGACGACCGATTTAGAACAGCCCATGCGTTCTAATTTTTTCATCAAGGAAGGCAATGCCGCTTCCGAGGAAGAAGTCCCCAAAACGATCAACAATTCTTCTTTGATGTAATTCAAGAATGTGGTAATTCGTTCACCGCAACTACGCATAATAACGGCCAAAACAACAAAAATAAATATTCCCATCGTTGCATACACGGAGACCATTAGTTTGGCAAGAGGCAATAAGGAATGAATCCCAAACTTACCAATGGTATAGGCCATGCCACCCAAAGCACCTAACGGAGCTAAATACATCACCTTTTTCAAGCCCCAAAAAACCCAATGCTCCGCCTGATGCATGCCGGCAATCATGCGCGCTTTTCCTCGTACAAAATTTAAAAAAGTACCAAAAAACAAGGAAAAACCTAATACCTGAATGGTGAAATTTTCTTTTAAAAAGATGAGCCAACTAAACGCTGCGGCTTTTTGAGTAAACTTAGAAATATCCCCGCCGGCCACGTCCGTACGAATCACACCCTCGCCTGGAGTCAAAAGGTATGAGATACCCAGTCCGATAATTAAGGCTAATGTCGTTACGACTTCAAAATACAACAATGCTTTTCCGCCCACACGACCCACTTTTTTTAAATTCCCCATATTGACAATCCCTAAACTGATCGTCAAGAAAATAATGGGATGAATAAACAATTTAACGAGGCTAATAAAAACACCCGAAAGAAATTCGCTTAAGGTCTTTCCAATCGAAATTTCAGTTCCCAGAAAATTATAACTGATTTTCTCATCCAAAACCGGATGTAAGGCTAATGAAGGGAAAAAGTGGCCAACAAAGACACCTATAATAATAGATAATAGTACCCAAAATGTCAGATTGCGTGTAATATTTTTACTAATCATACGTTAAAGTGAGGTTATCTAACAAATGTAAGGAACAAAAAGGAGAAATTCGAGGTTTGCGATTGTAAGCTTATTTACCGAAATTTACAGACTCATTTTATTCCAATTTTTACCTATGTCGAATTCCATCAAGTGCCTAATTATAGGTTCGGGTCCAGCGGGTTACACCGCTGCAATTTATGCGTCACGTGCAGGTTTACAGCCTATCATGTATCAAGGGAGCCAACCAGGTGGCCAATTAACCACAACTACCGAGGTGGATAATTTCCCAGGATACCCGAATGGAATTGACGGCCCGGCCATGATGGTTGATTTAGAGAATCAAGCAAAGCGTTTCGGAACGGATGTACGTTATGGTATGGCAACCAAGGTAGATTTCACAAGCCAACCCAAGAAAGTTTGGATCGATGATACGACCGAAATCTTGGCTGATTCTGTCATTATCGCAACAGGAGCATCTGCCAAATGGTTAGGTTTAGAAGGGGAAACAACATTCAATGGCTTAGGCGTTTCGGCTTGCGCTGTGTGTGATGGATTCTTCTACCGCAACCAGACCGTTGCTGTCGTAGGTGCCGGCGATACAGCCGCTGAAGAAGCAAGTTATTTAGCGAATTTATGTACGCAGGTACACCTCATTGTCCGTAGAGACCAAATGCGCGCCTCACTAATCATGCAGGAACGCGTAAAAAATAACCCCAAGATTACGATCCATTGGAATTCAGAAACCGAAGAAATTCTAGGAGATGCGAATGGCGTAACGGGAATCCGCATTAAAAATAATGTGACGAATGCTACCGAAGAAATTGCCTTGACAGGATTCTTTGTGGCGATTGGTCACCAACCGAATACAAGCATTTTCAAAGGCCAATTGGACATGGATGCGCAAGAATACCTAATCACAGAAAAAGGAAGTTCACGTACCAATATCCCAGGTGTTTTTGCTTGTGGGGATGTGCAGGACACAACGTACCGACAAGCCGTTACGGCAGCAGGAAGTGGCTGTATGGCAGCTTTGGACGCCGAAAGATGGTTGGCGGCCAGCAATTTACACTAAAAAACACGTATGCATTTTAGCAAAATCATTCTTGGCATTTGCTTGGTCTTTGCGACCCTGTCAACCTATGCCCAAGAAAAAAAGCTTTTCAAGAAAAATACCAAAATTGAGTCCAAGCCGAGCTCATCCTTGTACCAAGATAAGTCGGCAAAAAAGGATGATTTGGACGATTTACCTCCGCTGACCTTTCGTACAGAAAGCGAAAGTACGGCAACTGCTATTCAAGGATCTGAAATGCAGGAGCGTAAATATGAACCCTTAAAAATCATCAATCCGACGATCAGTAATTTCGACACAACCTCCATTGACGAAGGGGAAGCTTTGGTCGTGGAAATTGAAGAAGAAAATGCCCCGGTAGGATCCGAAGATTTCGTATCCGTGGCTTCTTATTATTCGATTTGGGATACCAAAAGCATTGACCCCTACGACATCAATGCCAAGGAATTTGACGAACCGGTTGATTTAGAATTATACAATTTACCAGCAGGGCGCAATTGGGCACAACCCTTAGCCGTTGTAAAACAAACGAGTCCCTTCGGTCCGAGATGGGGACGTTTGCATGCAGGCGTCGATTTAGATTTAGAAACAGGAAATCCAATATATGCCCCCTTTGATGGCATTGTTCGCGTGGTGAATTATGATGGAGGTGGCTATGGAAAATACATGGTATTACGCCATTACAATGGCTTAGAGACCTTATTTGGCCACATGTCCAAACAAGGATTGGAACCCGGAACCTTTGTGAAAGCCGGTGATGAAATTGGCCTCGGTGGAAATACCGGTAGAAGTACAGGTTCTCACCTCCATTTTGAAACACGTTTTGAAGGCAATCCCTTTAATCCCAATCAAGTTTATAACTTTGGAACCGGTGAACCGCTGTCGGATCATTTATTAATCACCGCACAAACCTTCAATATTCGCGCTTTATCGCTTCGCAACGAATACGGAAGTGCGGGAGAAAAAATCCGTAGCCGACGAAAAGTTTGGACCAAAGTACGTTCAGGAGATTCCTTATATTCCATTGCACAGCGTGCGGGAATATCTGCTAGTAAATTAGCACGCTTGAATGGATTAAAGATGTCATCAACTATCCGTGCGGGAAGACGCTTGCGCATTCACTAACCTATGAAATTAGATATACTTGTCATGGCTGCCCACCCAGACGATGCTGAATTGGCCGTTTCGGGAACTATTGCCGCTGCAATCGCGCAAGGCAAGAAAGTAGGGATCGTTGATTTCACGCGGGGCGAATTAGGAACGCGTGGTACGCCTGAAATTCGCTTAGCCGAATCAGCGGAAGCAAGTCAGATTTTAGGGATTCATGCCCGTTTAAATTTGGAATTAGCGGATGGTTTCTTTCAAAATGACCAAGAAAGCCAACTAAAATTGATTGAAGTAATACGTGCGTTTCAACCCGAAATCGTATTAGCCAATGCATTAGAAGATCGCCATCCTGACCATGGAAAGGGTGCACAATTAGCGATAGATGCTTGTTTTTTAAGTGGATTACGCAAGATTGAAACAACACGCGAAGGCGAAAAACAAACGGAATGGCGTCCCAAACAGCTCTTTCATTACATTCAAGATCGTTACCTCACACCGGATTTCGTTATTGATATTTCAAAGCATTGGGCAACCAAAGAAGCATCGATCCGCGCATTCCGTAGTCAGTTCTTTGACCCCAATTCCACAGAACCTGCATCCTACATTTCGAGCCCAGAATTCCTGAATTTCATCGAGGCACGCGCCCGCGAAATGGGCCATAAGATTGGCGTTCAATACGGAGAAGGTTTCCAAACACAGAAGACCATCGCGATCCACGATTTAACCTCACTCGTTTAATAAGCCTCGTAGGTAGTGAAAACCTTTTGCATGTAGGCCTGACCAAACGTTAATAAATTTTGACTGCCCTCCTGCTTAATGATTCGCTTGCCTGCATTATCGAAGCTAGCAAAACTACCTTTTCGAATCACGCCAAAGCCATTATCCCAGTCAAAAAATGCATATCCCTGATCCGGATGTGTGGCGAACAAATCCTGACTAAACGCAAATCGACTTGCATCGAAGCCAACTTGGCCTAACAACGATTTGGCGATATCGGTTTGGCTACCGAAGACCGCTAACTGTTTTCCCCGAAATTCCGGTTTGATCACATCTCCAAAAAACAAGAGCGGTATATGAAATCGTTTCGACTCTGAAATCGCATACTTTTCTTTAGGCAATCGATGGCCATGATCAGCCACGATGACAAATAAGGTATTTTTAAACCAGGCCTCTTTTTGAGCGGAACGAATGAATGCACCCAAGGATTTATCCGTATAAAAGGCGGTACTACGAAAGCGATTTGGTAAATCGGAACCTGGAAAACGCGGCGACTCAGGAATCTCAAAAGGCTCATGGTTAGACAAGGTCAACATCGTCGCAAAAAATGGCTGCTTCAATTGGCCTATTTCATTCCGAAAACGGTTAAACACGACACCATCATGCGCCCCCCATTTGGAGTTTTGATCCTTTGCCACAAAAGCATGTTTATCCGTCAGTCGATCAAATCCATGACTTAATACATAGGGTTTAAACCCAAAAAACTCACTTTCCCCGCCATATAGGAAGGAGGTATGATATCCCTGTTCTTTGAAAACTTGCGCAATCGATGGAAGATGCTCTTGCTTTGCTGTTTCCGAAATAATGCTCTTGGTCGCTTGAGCTGGAAATGCACTCAATACGGCAATCAGTCCCTTGTCCGTACGATCTCCTGAGGCATATACATTTGAAAAGGATATTCCTTGACGCATCAAATTTTCCAATTCAGGACTAATTCCTTTTTCTCCTCCCAAAGAGCTAACCACATCTGCCGTAAAGCTTTCCAGGATGATAAACACGACATTCGGCCGTTTAACCTGTAATATTTGGGGAGATTTTAAGGTATCTAACTGGTAAGGCTTCAAGATCGAATCCAGTTGGCTGCTTTTCATAAACTGAAAATCATCCGCATTTCCGGCCAAATTGGTCACGACATCTTTGGCTAAATTCCATTCGGTATTGACCGACGCATGGTTTAATAGGGGTTTTGCCGAAAAATACGACATACTTTGACTGATGGGGGCTAATTGCCAACCACCCCGCACACTTAATACGGTCATCCCTATCACGGATAAAGAAAGAGCGATGCGCGTTAACCAAGGATAGTGCGGATTGCTCGTCCGAATGAAGAATCGTATCAGCCAACTGAAGCATAAAACCTGCACCACTAAAATCCCAACGGTCAACCCGATACCTGTTTCTAAACTCGAAATCGTGGATTCGTAGGGGTAATTGAAAAAGATTTTAAAAACTTTCAAGTTCACCTTTGCCCCCCATTCGCGGTAAATATTCAAATTGATGGCACTGATGAGGGAAAATAACCCAATAAAAAATCGATGATAGAGCAATAAAAAGCGCGCGGAAACAAACTGCTTTCCGAGCAAGATTTCAATCGTCCAACAAATCACGGGGAACACGAGTACATAACCCGCCATCGAAGCATCGAGTCGGAGCGCAGCCATGAAAATCGTTAATATTTCCGACCAAGCAGCATCGGCCAGTGTTTTCCAAAATTGAAGGACAAAAATCAACCTTTCGACTAAAAAGAAAATTAGCCAAAAAGCATATAATCGAATAAGATTAATGAGGTAGCTCAATCAATGAAACGTTTGGTAAGGTCTTGAAAAGAGTCGATGCGACGATCCCGCATGAAAGGCCAAATCCGACGGTATTGTTCCTGTGCGTCTAAATCAATTTCCACCACGGCTACTTCTTCAGTGTTATGTGGAGCTTGGTAAATCACGCGACCAAAGGCATTCGATACAAATGAGCCCCCCCAAAAAGTTTGGCCATTTTCCTCCCCTACCCGATTCACCGCAATGACTGGAACTTCATTCGCAACCGCATGACCCCGTTGGACCGTTTGCCAAGCTTGATATTGCTCCCGATTGATTTCGCTATTGGTTTCCTGATTATCCCAACCAATTGCCGTGGGGTAGATTAATACCTCAGCACCCTTTAAAGCCGTTAAGCGAGCCGCTTCGGGGTACCATTGGTCCCAACAAATCAAGATGCCTAATTTACCGTAACTCGAATCGAATACTTGGTAACCCAAATCACCCGGTGTGAAATAGTACTTTTCCTCATATCCAGCATCCTGAGGGATGTGCATTTTACGGTATTTACCTAGGTAACCTTTGGCATGATCGAGTACCGCACAGGTATTGTGATAAACACCTTTGCTTCGTTTCTCAAATAAAGAAGCGATAATAACAACTTTCAATTCCTGCGCGAGTGCGAGCAAGGTATCCGTTCCTGGCCCGGGAATCACTTCGGCTAAATCGAAATAAGCGGCATCTTGCTTGTGGCAGAAATACACGGAACGGTATAATTCCTGTAGACAAATTACCTGCGCACCTTGGGAAGCTGCTTCACGGATTTTTGCCTCCGTTTTTTGTTGGTTCACTTGCACGTCCTCCGAGCAGCTTAATTGCAATAAGGCAAATTTGATATTTTTCATAATGCTTGCGCAGCGTCCTTTATCGCTGAAAGATCCAATGAATTCATACAATTAAAATGTCCTAATGGACACACATTTGAACCTTGTGTCGAGCAAGGCCGACAAGTAAGATTCGTATTTTCAATCACGGTGAATGACGTTTTGTAAGGGGTAAAACCGAGCCCCACATGCGTACTTCCCCAAAGTGTAAACAAATTAGGATGCTTCAATGCGGCAGAAATATGCATCATCGAAGAATCATGCGCGATAACCATGTCGGCTTGCTGCGCCAAAGAAGCACTTTGGGAAATACTGGTTTGCGAACATAAGTTCAAGACTTTCTCGGGGAAGAGCGTTGCTAATCGGTACCCTATTTTTTCATCCCAATCATCGCCAACGAGAACGACTTGCTGTGGGATTGAATCGATTAATTCGATCATTTTAGGATACGAAAGTACCTTCGTTTGATGTGCCGCCCCGATGGCGAAAAGCACAAAAGGTTTTTTGATGCCGTAATCCGTGAGATTAACATGCGATGTTGCCGGTATAAAATAATCCAAGCCTTGCCCATCGGAACTTAGCCCAAGTGAGGCTAAATTTCGATCCACGAGATGTCCGGGCAGCTTGTTGATTTTCATTTTAATGAAGGTATTTCGCGCGCTTGTGTACTTATTAATCTGCTTGGGAATTTTGCCTAGCAGCAAACACAAAACATGGGAACGCAAATTTTTATGTAAATCGTAAACCACATCAAAACCCTCTTGACGAAGCTCTTTGGCAAATTTCCAGATATTTCCATCGAAGCCATGTACGTGGTGCACATGGGGATTTCCCTCCCAAAGGTGTGCGAACGAAGCCTTCGTGGCCACATGGATTTCGGCATGCGGGAATTGCGCTTTGAGCACACGCACAATGGGTGTGGTCAAGATAATGTCCCCGATGGACGAAAAACGAATACAAAGGATTTTTTGCATAGAAAAAAAATACCTCGCAAAATTAAGAAAAATCTATTCTCTTTCATTCTTTTCGGTAAATTGCATGCTTAATTGAATGATTACATGGAGCAGAAAAAACAAGATACCGCCTCAGCACTTAAGGATATAATTTCACACGCCAAAGAATATGGCTTCGTATTTCCATCCTCTGAAATTTACGATGGCTTACAGGCCGTTTATGACTATGGTCAAAATGGCGTAGAACTAAAGAATAATTTAAAGAACGTTTGGTATAAAGCGATGACCATGTTGAACGACAACGTGGTAGGCTTAGATGCGTCAATTTTCATGCATCCGTTGACTTGGAAGGCCTCAGGCCACGTGGATTCATTCAATGATCCCATGATTGATAACAAGGATTCCAAGAAGCGTTACCGGGCTGATACCTTATTAGAAGAGCGTGCGGCAGCCTTAGAGGATGAAGGGAAAGCAGATGAGGCGAAAGCCCTCATGCAAGCGATGGCGAAAGGATTGGATGCCGGAGATTTAGAAGCGGTTCGCCAATTAATCATTGACCAAAACATTAAATGCCCGGTTTCCGGAACGGCCAATTGGACTGAAGTACGTCAATTCAACTTGATGTTCTCGACGCAAGTGGGTGCGGTTTCTGAAGATGCATCCCTTATTTATTTACGTCCAGAGACAGCTCAAGGAATATTTGTCAATTTCTTAAATGTGCAAAAAACAGGCCGCATGAAAGTGCCGTTTGGTATTGCGCAAATTGGAAAAGCCTTCCGCAATGAGATCGTGGCACGAAATTTCATCTTCCGTATGCGCGAATTCGAACAAATGGAAATGCAATTTTTTGTACGTCCTGGCACGGAAATGGAATGGTACAACAAATGGAAAGAAACGCGTATGAAGTTTCACCAGGCAATCGGCTTACCGGCAGATTCCTTGAAATTCCATGATCATGATAAATTAGCCCACTATGCAAACGCTGCGGTGGACATTGAGTATAAGTTCCCATTTGGCTTTAAGGAAATGGAAGGGATACATTCACGGACCGACTTTGACTTAAAGGCGCACCAAGATTTATCGAAGAAAAAGCAACAATATTTTGACCCCGAGATCAATCAAAACTACATTCCATATGTGGTAGAGACATCCGTGGGAGCAGATCGCTTGTTCTTAGCTATTTTGTGCAATGCCTACACGGAAGAAACGACAGGAGAAGGCGAAAGCTTGAAACAACGCGTTTACTTGAATATTCATCCGGCCTTAGCACCTACGAAAGTGGCGGTATTGCCTTTGGTGAAGAAAGATGGATTGGCAGAAAAAGCACAAGAAATTACGAATCAATTAAAATTTGCCTTCAATACAACGTATGACGATGGAGGAGCGATCGGTAAGCGCTATACACGTCAAGATTTAATTGGAACGCCATATTGCGTCGTGGTTGATTATCAAACCATGGAAGACCAGACCGTTACGGTCCGTGATCGCAATACGATGAGCCAAGAGCGCATTTCTATCGCTGACCTAAAAGAAAAATTAGGCCATGCGGTATCGATGGAGCGTATTTTTGAAAAATTAGTTTAAAAACGCAAACAACGACGACATGACAACTGATCAAAATCCAGCAGAAAACGAAGCAATCGAACCTGTGAAAGTTGAGGAAACAACACCCGTAGCAGCAGAGACAAGCGAAATGCTTGCCAAAGAGGTAGAAGCACCCACGACAGAAAAGGAAGTGAGCTATCCCCTATTCGACTTTGCAGTCGCTACGAAAGATAATTTCCTGACGTATTTTGGAACAATCAAAGACATCGTGTCGGAACATGCCCATCCAGGAACCTATAAAAAGGTGGATGAAATCACCAAAGAGGTGAAGGAAGCGTGGAGCCAATTGAAATATGCGGAAAAGCAGGCGGCTGCGGAAGCATTTAAAGCTGCCAAT
The DNA here is from genome assembly GCA_017984215.1 of Cytophagaceae bacterium. Classification (GTDB taxonomy): domain Bacteria; phylum Bacteroidota; class Bacteroidia; order Cytophagales; family Spirosomataceae; genus Aquirufa; species Aquirufa regiilacus. The sequence continues at coordinate 11,044 of JAGOAA010000012.1, read as the reverse complement.
GAAGGGTCTGACGAAGGATTTGACTTCAAAGATGAAGCCGTTCATGCGGTTGACCAATTGATCAATCACATTCGTACCGAGAAGCAAGCATTTTTTCAAGGTTTAGAAAAGGCGCGCGAAAAAGCTTTGGAAGGCAAAACACGATTAATCAATGAATTACGTGATTTAGTAGATAAAGATGATAATGGGGATCCTGCCCATGTGAATGCGAGTTTCAAGGCATTCAAGAAAATTCAGGAGGAATGGAAAGGCTTAGGCGCCGTTCAAGGTCAAATGAACCAAACCTTATGGCAATCCTATCATGCATTGGTTGATCGTTTCTATTCGAACCGTTCCATCTTCTTTGAACTTTTAGAACTTGATCGCAAGAAGAATTTACAGGCCAAAGAAATCATTGCCGCGAAATTAGAAAAATTGGCTGCAGCCGTAGCACAAGCAACTAATTTACCTGTGTTATTGAAAGAGGCTGAAGAATTATTCAACGAATACAAGCACATCGGTCCTGCTCACCGTGAGGATAACGAGGCGATGTGGCAACGCGTCAAGAAATCGCTAGATGTCTTGTTTGAGCAAAAGCGTCAGATTCAGGATGCCAACAAAGCGGTATTTGAGGAGAACTTAAAGATTAAAAAAGAATTGGCGGGATTGATGCATGGCTATGCGTCGTTCACGTCTACATCGATATCCGAATGGAACCAAGCTTCTAAGGCCGTGTTAGCCTTGCAAGAGCAATGGGGAAAATTAAAGGGTGGTTTACCACGCGAGGGAGGCAAAGAAGTCAGTCACCAATTTTGGGCGGATTTAAAAACCTTCTTCAAACTTAAGAGTGATTTCTTTGGTAAGATTGATGCGGAGCGCAAGGCTAATTTAGCAGCGAAACAGCAATTGATCGAACAGGTAGAAGGCATCGTAGCGGTAGGAACCGAAACACAGGAGATTACGCAAACGGTGATTGAGCTACAGAAGAAATGGAAGGAAATCGGCCATGTTCCTGAGAAGCAGAAAGATAGCATCTATGCGAAGTTTAAAGCTGCTTGCGACAACTATTTCAATTTAAAGCGTTCGGCTTCGAAAGGTGCCAAAGATGCTGAAATGGATGCAAATTTAGCTGCGAAGCAAGCGATATTAGCCGACATGGAAGCGATGTTGAAGGATGCGAGTTTATTAGCGCGTTTGGGCGAAGTAAAAGCAGCCTGGGATGCGATCGGATTCGTTCCTAAGAAGAATGTGAAGGACTTACAAGAGGCTTTCCGCAAGACATGGAATGCATTAATTGATTTGGCGAGAACACAACCGAAGGAGCAATTAGCGGCTTGGGGCTTTGAATTGAAGTCGTTGAAGACGGAGTCGGCCGCGCCGGAATCATCCGCACCATCGGCAGATTCCCGTAAAAAAATCCAAGCATTGGAAAATGATATTGCGGTGTTAACCAACAACTTAGAGTTCTTTGCGAAGTCGAAAAACAGCGAAAAACTGCGTGCGGAGGTAGAAAAGAAAATTGCGGCGGCAGAAAAAGAATTGGAAAAATTGAAAAAAAGTTAATTTTTTTTAAGGTTCGGTTTTGCGATTTAGGAGAATAATACTACTTTTGTAAACCGAAATGCGCCTCCTTAGCTCAGCTGGTAGAGCAACTGATTTGTAATCAGTAGGTCGTTGGTTCGATCCCGACAGGAGGCTCTGATAAGCTCAACAGAAATGTTGGGCTTTTTTGTTGCCCGCTATTGAACATAAAAAAACCGGTTAACCATTTCCTGCTAACCGGCTTATCCTTTTCGAAAGACTTATTTACAATTTTCCTCGAAATACGTCTTGGCAATTTCTTCCTCGCGTACATACAAATTCTCATTGGTCAAGGATTGCGTCCCTCCTGCATGGTTACTACACCAGCCATGTTCCGCATGTGTATCGTAGGAAGTATGGCGCAGTTTAATGCCCATGTGCGAAATATCCTGAAACCAAGGTATACCAAAGTCAATCGAATTTTTCAACCCAAATAAACGAGCCTTGCCACGTGGAAAGACTAGTTTACGCGCAGCAGGAATATTAAATAATGCAACGAATTCATTGAGGCGACATTCGGGAAGGGGCCAACTAACTTTTCCCTCGCCCAATAAGCCCATTGAACTCGCACGGTCATGTGGCCAATCTTTATATAATTCCAACAACTCTTGGCTGCTTGGTCGGTAGTCATAATACTGCTGATCCACACAGCCCTTGTTAAACGCAGGACAGTTCCAGCATTGACCGATCGACCCTGCGGCAATATCCGTACCGATTACATCCAAATATTTCCCGATTAAATCACCCGAGAAGAGCATATCATTGTGCATCAAAAACAAATAAGGCATCTTAGCTTCCTCCCAGGCATACTGGTAACGCACTGATTTCCGATACGAAGGAATTAAGAATTTCAATTTTTGCTTGATCGAGTTTGAACTCAAATTTTGAAATCCAAAAAACCGTTCTGACACATTATAAACAACGGGAAGTCCTTCCAATAAGGCTTTTAACTCATCCATATCAAATCCAAAAGGCTGAACCTTTTCGAAAGTCACATAGATTTTATTGATGTGTTGCTTTGAGTATTTGTAAAGAGTATGTAGTGAAACGGCTGTTTGATAGGGTTTCCCATAGATCATAATGCCTACGTCTACTTGCTTTGAATTTTGCATTTAAAAGGTGTTTTCTTTAATAAATTTTTCAGCGATTGCCATGGAACTACTGACAACTTGGTGCATATCCAAGTATACATATTGGCCTAAGCGACCAATAAACGTAGTTTTCGGGTTTTCAATTTGTTTGTACTGCAGGAAAAGCGCCCGGTTTTTGCCGCTGGCGTCCTTCACAGGATAAAATCGTTCATTATTATTTTCCGTATACGAACAAGGTTCCTCATAGGTAATACTCGTAAACTGTTCGTTTTGAGGGGAATTCGGGATATTTTTCCATTCCACAACCCGCGTATAGGGACCATCATTCGTAAAATTTACCTGGCACACGGGAAAAATACGTGGAATAGGTAAATCGACATGATGAAACTTAAGCGACCGATACGGCAAAGGCCCCAGCGAATAATCGTAATATTCATCGATGGGCATCGAATTGAAGACATGCATGTAATCCGCTTCCATGCTTTTCTCAAATGCCGTCTCCAACCTTACTTGTATATTGGGATGATCCAATAGATTTTCAAACATTTTCGTGTAGCCCGCTTTCGGCATGGCTTGAAATTGATCATCTGGAAAATACAAATCATTGTGATCATTCCGAATAGGAACCCGATTGATGATGTCGGGACTAATTTCCTCCAACTTCAATCCCCACATTTTTTCAGAATATGGCCGAATAAACGTGTCGACTACCTTATCCTCGCCTACTTGATCTTTGGTATCTAAATTGACCGGCAAAGTCACTAAACGACCATCCGATAAGATTGCTTTGACCCGGTGCTGATAATCCACCCACTCCGTAAACCGACTTAAAAACGCAAAAACGGATTGATTATTTGTATGAAATAAGTGCGGACCATATTGATGAACCAAAATGTTGTGCCCGTTATGAAAATCAAATGCATTCCCAGCGATATGGTTTCGCTTGTCGATTACCTCGACATGAAACCCTTTTTCACCTAGCATTCGTGCAATAACAGCTCCGCTAAACCCAGCGCCAACAACCAATATCTTATTCAACATGTAATTTTAAGAACTAAAAATTAAAATTAACAAATCTAAGAGGCATTGCCAAAAGTCAAGCGATTAGCAGTCCAAGTTCCACTCTTGAATTAATCGGTGAACAATTTTGCCAATCCTTCCTCCACATTTGCTTGATGAAATACTTTCCATGCCGCTAAAAAAGCATCCGAATTTTCAAATCGAATGTGATTTAACAAGACACTAAACACCCCGATGATTGGTTCCACGCGAACGATGTCCAATGTCAATCGAAAAGGCTTGTCAACCTCGGCATCCAAATATTGAAATTGGTCTGTCAGATAAGGAAAATGCAACAAGAAAATTGTCATGGCTTTTAAATTGAAATACGCCTCCACGTGCAGCAAAGCCTCATCATAGATCAAATAGCCAAACGGATCCCGCATCAATTTATGTGCGTGAATCTGTAATTCTTTCGGTGCCAAATCCTTTAATTTTAGGATACCCTCACAGCGGTCCAACTTGAATACTTTGGGGCGCGTGACACGAGCTAAATCCTCCAAATCAATGGCATAAATCTCCAAGTTTTCCAGACTAAAACTCACCGGAACAACCAGTCGGTCCCTTTTCGTGCCTTGATTCGCACTCGAGTAATTCAATAAACGCATTTGGTATTTCCGCTTGCTCTGATTGATCTGTTTATCACAAAACTCGACCAAATCAATCGTCCGTTTTGACAAAAGATTTTGTCGCTTTTTGTTCGAGTGAAAAATCTGTAATAGTTTTTGCTGGATAGACCGACGCATATCAACATCCGAAATGGACTCCTGTGCTGCAAAATACAACGCCTGGCTTTCGTGTAAATTAAACTCTGTACGCGAATACTCCGACTTCTTTTTAATCCCATACTTGTCCCCTCGAATAATTTCCAAGCCATAGCCTGATAAAATATCCAAATGGCGAAATATCGTCCGACGCTTATCTTCCCCAGAATCCTCCCCTCCGCCATATAGGGCCTCCAACTTGCGCATGGGAACAGGCTTTTCTGCCTCCAGCAAATATAACAACAGGTTCATGACACGCTCTTGTGTCGAGGAGCTCTTTATTACTTTGGATTTCAATTCTTTAACGGGAGATTTCTTCGACTTATTCAATGGACTAGGATATTAAAATGAGAAATTCAAATTACTCATTTTTGTCAGTGATATTAAATTCAAACCCCATATAATTTAAGAACAAATTGACAAAATCAGGAGCAATACATACTCAAAATACCCTTAAATAAACATATTCAGCTCACTAGACAACTATTTTCAGTTGACAAAATAAAATTTATAATGTCAAAATTTTGACATTCGGCCTTTTTCTATGCAGCAAAATTCCACTTTCCTAGTCGGCGAATATTCTGTAAATTGCTTCAAACAAACCGGATTATGATTCAACGTCGCGACTTCATCAAAAGCTCCATCGGCATCTCTACGCTGATGGGTAACGCAAACCTATATACGCAAGCGCCAAGCGAGACCTCTCCAATCAGCAATGAAGAACGGATTCAACGCATCGGCAAAGCCCAAGAACTCCTTCAAAAAAATAACATGGTCGCATTGATTTTGGATGCGGGCACCACGATGCAATACTTCACCGGACTTTCCTGGTATCCCAGTGAAAGATCCATGTTGGTGATTATTCCTGCCAAAGGCGAACTGACCTACATATGTCCTTATTTCGAAGAAGATCGCCTGCTCGAATTAATCAAAATAGGCAAACAAGTCCGTACCTGGCACGAGGACGAAAACCCCTTTGAACTTTGCATCAAAACCATCAAAGACTTCGGTTTTGCCTCAGGCCAAATTGGCATCGAGGAACAAACGCGTTTCTTTATCTCAAATGGACTTCAAAAAGCTGGCCAACAATTTCAATTGGTCAGTGGCGATCCGGTTTCGGTTACTTGCCGACTCATCAAATCGCCTGCTGAAATTGCATTGATGCTTAAAGCGAATGACATTACAACACTAGCCATTCAGGCGGGTATCGCCGCCCTAACGGAAGGCTGTACCCCGCGTCAAATCAGCCAAAAAATTGCACAAAAACACAGCGAATTAGGAGCCCAACATGGTTTTGCTTCGGTAACTTTTGGCGTAGCAACTTCCTTTCCGCATGGCAGTTCACGCAAGCAAATCCTTCAAAAAGGCGATATGGTCATGTTGGACTGCGGATGCCAAGTGGATGGCTATGAATCAGATATTACACGGACAGTTGTTTTTGGGGAACCGACACAGAAGCAGATTGATATTTGGAATTTAGAGAAGCGGGCCCAACAAGCCGGATTTGAAGCGGCGGTGCTCGGCGCCCCATGTGAAAATGTGGATCTAGCGGCTCGCGGATTATTAGTTAAAGCAGGTTTTGGCCCGGAGTATAAATTACCAGGCCTTCCCCATCGAACCGGCCATGGAATCGGCATGGATGGGCACGAATGGGGCAATATGGTCAAAGGAAATAAATTACCGCTTCAAGTGGGCATGTGTTTCAGCATAGAACCAACCATCGCAATTCCAGGGGAATTCGGTGTTCGGTTGGAAGATTGTGTTTACATGACCGAACATGGCCCTAAATGGTTTAGCCAACCGAGTCCTTCGATTATGCAGGCATTTTAATGGACGTTGGACTTTAGAAGCTAGCATTGACATTAGGCTAGAAATAAGGTAGATTTGATTAAAGGCTGAAAAATAGTTTCGAGGTATTCCATCGCTACAGTCTAAAGTCCAACGTCTAAAGTCTAAAACTCATGCCCACCTCCCAACACCTCCAAGCCGCCTACATCGAAGCGCGCACCCGACTAAGTAAAGTAACTGAGACTCTTACCCCCACAGATCTATCGAAGAAATTAGGAACCGCGCCGAATTCCATCGGGTTTCTCTTACAGCACATTGCGGAGGTAGAATTACTTTTTTGCAAGAATGTCTTTGGCCATACGGAAGTAAAGGTTGTCGCACATACCGTGATTGACCAAAAGGATACGGGTGTTTGGAGAGATTTAACAGCTATTCAAAACCTATTAGCTGAATCGGGCCAAACGATTGCAAGTATCATGGCTTCCGTTGCTGAAGAAGATTGGTCGACGCAAATCACTACTAAGGAATTTGGGACAAAGACAAAAGCTGAAGCCTTTGGTCGGATTATTTCACATACCGCTTACCATGCGGGGCAGGTAGCCATGATTCAGAAATACGGATCGTAGAGACGCGATACCTCGCGTCTTAAGCCCCAGACTGAAGTCTGGGGTTATATATTTTAACCCCAGGTTTTAACTTGAGGACTAGACGCAAGGTATTGCGTCTCTACAATAGCATTTCATTATTTACGCAGCTCGGAACATCTTCCGCATAGTGTGACACAAAAATCAATGTCATATCAGCATGAGCTGCGATTGCATTAATCACATCTTTCAACACCTGTACCTGCTCCTGATCTAAGCCTTGACAGGGCTCATCCAAAATCAACAAGGGCGGATTCTTGACAAATGCCCGGGCGATCAAAATCATTTTCTGCTCGCCGGTTGATAAGGTATGAAACGAACGCTCAGCCAAATACC
>JAGOAA010000012.1:0-3702 GCA_017984215.1 Cytophagaceae bacterium | reverse complement strand
TGATCTAAGCCTTGACAGGGCTCATCCAAAATCAACAAGGGCGGATTCTTGACAAATGCCCGGGCGATCAAAATCATTTTCTGCTCGCCGGTTGATAAGGTATGAAACGAACGCTCAGCCAAATACCCTAAACCAAATAAATCTAACGCTTCGTTAACTTTTGTGGTCTGCACCTCATTGACCTTTCGCGTCACACCCAACAAATCAAATAATCCCGAAGCAACAACCGCAAAACAAGTTCCCGTTTCCTTGAAATACAAATGCATCTCCGGACTCACATAGCCAATGTTTCGTTTGATATCCCAAATACTCTCACCCGTCCCTCGTTTTCGACCAAATAACGTGATATCCTGGGAATAAGATTGTGGATTATCCGCCGTAATCAAGCTTAATAAAGTTGATTTACCCGCTCCATTAGGCCCTTTTAACACCCATCGCTCTCCACGATTTATCGACCAAGAAAATTGATCCAAAATGGTCTTGGTACCATAGCGAATCGTGACGTTTCGTAAGGAAACGATCGGGGAATCTCCTAAATCCCCAGGCTGAAGCCCGGGCTTATTATTTCCCTCCTTAGGTTGAAGTCTGTGGCTTACCGGATTCCGACTCGGCAATCGATACACCCGATTCACAAACTCAGGTACATTACCACCTGATAAAAACAAGATAAATCGGATGCCATGCACTTTTAAATGCCGTAAGCCTGCCGACAAAATTGCTCGACCAGCCACATCAAGACCTAAATACGGATTGTCCAATAGTAACCAATCAGGCTTTTGGCCCAATGATTTCACAATTTGCAAACGCTTGTTTTCTCCATTCGATAATTGCAACAAGGGCTTATCCAACAACGTTTCAATGCCAAAAACTTTTATCCACTCCTCCACGTCCAAATCAACTAACTCCTCCCGAACGGTGTATGAATCTTCTGAATCCGAAGAATTAAAGCGCTGCTGGAGGTAAAATTCGGAAATATTACTCCGATTCTTGAAATGATGTTGCTGTTCCACAAACAACACAAAAGACCCCTGAAACCAGACATCTCCTTTTCGAAACAAACGACCCGAGAGCGCTTTGGCTAACGTTGTTTTCCCTGAACCCATCGGACCTACAATCGCCAAGCAATCCTCCGCTCCTATCTCAAAGGAAATATCATTCAATACTTCACTAGCTCCATAAGAGGCCGACAAATGAAGGACACGGGCAACGATTTCTTTCGACATAAGGGAAATAAACAGCCAACAATTTACCGCATTTTTCATACATTTAGCCTGCTTTAAACCGATAAAACATGAAAAAACTGTTCCTAATAGGCCTCATCAGCTTATTGGCCATTCCAGCCTTTACGCAATCCTTACCAAGAAGTACACCTGAGGCAGAAGGGATTTCTTCTGCAGCGATCCAACAATACATTGAAAAAATTGACCCCAAACGGCATGAATTACACTCCTACATGCTCATACGTCATGGAAAAGTTGTTTCCGAGGCATGGTGGAAACCCTATGCGGCTGATAAAGTGCATTCGATGTATTCGGTGTCTAAAAGTTGGACCTCCACCGCAATCGGATTTGCCGTAACTGAAAAACGCTTAAGTGTTCAAGATAAAGTCATCTCCTTCTTTCCTGAATATGCCGACTTGAAAGACAAACCCTTCATGCAAGATTTACGCGTGCAAGATCTGTTGACCATGTCGGTGGGTCATGACAAAGAACCCCTCCGCAGCGTGATCGTCATGCAACCGGATTGGATTCGGGGATTTTTGAATCATCCCATTGTCGCCAAACCAGGGACAAAATTCTTATACAATACATTGGCGACCTATATGTTGTCGGCGATCATCCAAAAGGTAACGGGCGAAACAACTTTGGCCTATTTAAAACCGCGCTTATTAGATCCCTTGCATATTTCGGGCATCGATTGGGAATCAGATCAAAAGGGAATTAATGTAGGCGGCTGGGGAATCCGTGTTAAAACGGAAGATATGGCCAAACTAGGTTTACTCTATCTAAACAAAGGCAAGTTTGAAGGCAAACAAATACTTCCTGCCGCTTGGGTAGCAGAAGCAACAAGTAAGCACATCGACCAAGAACCTGATGCTACAGCAGAAAAACGAGCAACGGGACAATACGCAGATTGGATACAGGGATATGGTTATCAGTTTTGGCGGAGTCGGCATGGATCTTTCCGTGGAGATGGGGCCTTTGGACAATACATCCTCATGATGCCGGAACAAGATGCGGTCTTAATCATCACCTCTGAATCACAAGATTTGCCAGATGATTTGAACCAAGTTTGGGATCATTTACTGCCTGCGTTTCAGGGCAAAGCATTAGCACCAAATCCAAAGGCTCTGGCTTCCTTAAAGCAATTTAATGCATCGCGCCAACTAGAAGTTCCTACCTCTTCGGTCGTATTGAAAACCCTACAATCGTCAATTCAACTAGCGAAAAATCAATTCGATTTCGCACGCATGCAGCTTCAAACAAAAGGTGATGCCACGGAATTAATCATGGTAACGAAAGACTCAACCCAACATACATTTAAATTAGGTTTCCGAACATGGGGGACTGGCAAAACCAATTTGGTTGGCCCCTACATGTTACGTGCCGCACGCGTGGATTTAGCGAAAAAAGCCCCTTTTGATTACGCAGGAAGCTACCGCATCTTAGATGATCAATCGGTCGAAATCACGCTTCGCTATTTCGAAAGCCCCCATCATTGGACGTTTACATGGAAGCCAGATGCAATCGAAGTGATAAATTCGTTTGAGCCGCAAACGAAAATCAGTTTGAAAAAAAATGTAGAGACGCGATAAATCAGAGGAGAAAAATGTAGAGACGCGATACCTCGCGTCGACTCCTCAGACTAAAGTCTGAGGTTAATAACCCTAGGCTTTAGCCTAGGGAATCGATGCTTTGCATCTCAAACTTTGGCAATCCTGAAAGGTTTGCCAAAGAAAATCAACCTTTCGTCGCAAAATTCCGCCCAAAGGATACAATTATCAAAAAGGATTCCTATACTTGACTAAACAAACCTGTTACCTATGAAAAAGAATTACAATCAATCTCGTCGGCAATTTTTAGCCGCCGGCTCCCTTGCCTCTTTAGGCCTTTTATTTGCTAAACCTGCCGCTTTTGCCTTTGGCTCTGCGAAACCCGATTCAAAATTTGGTGGCGTTCAAATCGGTTGCATCACTTATTCATACCGAAGCATGCCGGGATCCATTGATGAAATTATTGGATATTTAACGCAATCAGGAATTTCAGCGACTGAATTGATGGGCGATGCCGTCGAAGAATACGCAGGGAAACCGGTAAACCCGGTTCAAATGCGCTGGACTCCAGGCCAACCGCGTCCTACATTAACGGATGAACAACGGACAGCCATGAAAAAATACCAAGAAGATGTCAAAGCTTGGCGTGAAAGCGTTTCCATGGATAAATTCAAAGAGGTTCGTGCGAAATTGGATAAAGCAGGAATTAGTGTTTATGCCTATAAACCCAATGCCTTTGGCCCGAATAACTCGGATGCAGAAGTAGAATACGCCTTGCGTTCAGCTAAGATTTTGGGAGCTAAATCAGTGACGGTTGAATTGCCAACTGACCCGAAACAAACACAACGTCTCGGAGATTTAGGTGCAAAACACGGCATCTATTTTGGATATCACGCGCATTTGCAAGTGAAGGATACTGCGTTTGATGA
>JAGOAA010000037.1 GCA_017984215.1 Cytophagaceae bacterium | reverse complement strand
AAAAGGATTTGGTGACCTTGGGGATGATTAAAGATATCGAATTGGGCGTAGGCGAAGTTCGCTTCACGGTTGTTTTAACGACGCCGGCCTGCCCGTTGAAGGAGAAAATCAGACAAGATTGCGAGGGTGCCATTCATAAATTGGTGCATCCAGACCTAAAAGTTGTCATCAACATGACCGCGGAGGTAACGTCTATCCAACAACAAGATCCCTTAATTCCAGGTGTTAAGAATGTCATTGCGGTGGCTTCTGGCAAGGGAGGGGTGGGTAAATCAACCGTTACGGCGAATTTAGCCATGGCTTTGAAGAAAGCAGGCGCCAAAGTGGGTATTTTGGATGCCGACATTTCGGGCCCTTCGATTCCGGTGATGTTTGGCGCGGAAGACATGCAACCTTTGGTGCAAGAAATCAATGGCAAAAATCGCATTCAACCCATCAACCAATACGGCATTAAATTGATTTCGATGGGCTTTTTAGCCCCTACGGAAAGCCCTGTGCCTTGGCGCGGGCCGATGATGACCCAGGCTTTGCGTCAATTTTTCGGGGATACGAATTGGGAAGAATTGGATTATTTATTAATCGATTTACCTCCAGGGACATCCGACATCCACTTGACTTTGGTGCAATTAATCAAGTTGACCGGTGCGGTAATCGTCACCACGCCACAGAAAGTTGCCTTGTCTGATGCGACCAAAGGCTTGCAATTTTTCAAGCAAAATGGGATCAATGTGCCTATTTTGGGATTAGTCGAAAACATGTCATATTTCACACCGGCGGAGTTGCCCGACAATAAATATTATTTGTTTGGCAAAGATGGTGGCAAGGAATTAGCGACAAAATATAAAGTTCCTTTTTTAGGAGAGGTACCCTTAGTACAGGGAATTCGGGAAGCGGGCGATGCGGGAAAACCGATTGCGGCGGAAGAAGGACCGACGGCAGAGGCATTTGGACAAATTGCGGCTAATTTGGCGCAGCAAATCGCGATTAACAACGCACAATAGACAGCTACATGGAAAATCACCCACTCTATTCCAGAATCCAAACGGCCTTAGATAGCATTAGACCCTATTTAGTGGCAGATGGCGGAAACGTAGAGATTGTTGAAATCACGACCGAAAATGTGTTGAAATTAGCGCTGGTAGGCAATTGCCAATCATGTAATATGTCGGCCATGACCTTTCGTGCCGGCGTCGAAGAAGCGATTCGTCGCGACGTACCTGAAATTACAGCAGTAGAAGAAATCAAAGTAGGATGATGCGCATAGGAATATTTTTTGGTGGCCAGGCGCGTGAGCGTGAAATCAGTTTTGCCGGTGGTAAAACGGCGATGGCACATATCAACAAGGCTTTATTCACCCCCATTCCAGTCTTTGTAGACGGTTTAGGAAATTTCATTCTGATCAAGGAAGAATTAATTTTCCAGGAATCCATCCGGAATTTCTTTCCTCCAGCTGCTTACCAAACAGCACCCTTTTCGGTTTATACCGAATCATTAACGGATTTGAGCGATTACGATGCGATGATTGCATCCATTGGAACAAAAATTAGCCCAGCAGAATTTTCTGCACATTTTGACTTTGCATTCATCGCCATGCATGGTCCTGGCGCGGAAGATGGCAGCATTCAAGGCTTATTGGAATGGTTCAACATCCCCTATTCCGGACCGAGTTTATTAGGTTCGTCGATTGGAATTGATAAAATCAAACAAAACGATTGGCTTAAAAAGAGCGTCGGTTTGGATAAAAAATACTTCGTATTGCAGCGCGCTGATTACGAGGCATTCGGTCGGGAGACCTTGTTTGAGCAAGTAAAAAAGGCCATTGGAATTCCTTTTGTTGCCAAAGCACCCCATCAAGGATCATCGATTGGATTAGCCTTTGTGAAGGAAGATTCGTTGGAAGTATTCGATCAAGCGATTAAAAAATGCTTGTTCATTCAGGAAATCTATCGCGAACATTGGATTACATATTCGGAAGACCAACAAGTGGAGGTACTTCAGAAAATGGTCAACTTAGACGAGGGCATTGGATTTCCCGTGCGCTTTAATCATCAAGTATACGCTCACCCAGCTGAATTATTGAGCGCATTGCGCGAATACTTTACACATACGGTGACGAAGGCTTGTATTCATTCGATGCATTCGGAAGATGCGGTCTTGTTGGAAGCCTTTGTCAATGGAAATGAATTCAGTTGCGGGGTCATTCAAACGCCCAAAGGTGAATCGGTAGCCCTTCCTCCAACGGAAATCGTGATTGACGAATCCGTGGAAGTATTTGATTTCAATGCCAAATACAAGTCGAAATTAACGCGCAAGCGCATTCCGATGGATGCTTCATTGCAACATCTTCAAGAAATTCAGGTGCAGGTGAAGCAGGCCTTTGATGATTTGGGATTCGGAGTTTGCACGCGGATAGATGGATTTTTGACATCTGAAGGCGTGGTTGTTTTACATGACCCGAATACGATTCCGGGCATGTCACCAAGTTCATTGATCTTCAAACAGACAGCAGAAATTGGCCTAACGGTAACCGATTCGATTACCTATTTCATTCGTCAATCGATTCGCGAACGCATGCGCAATGGCAAAAATTACCACGCATTCCGGAAGCTTTTGGAAGGTTTAGATCAAGCCATTGCAGAAGTTTTGGCGGAGAAAGTAGCACAAGAGCCACAAGTAATTACGATCGATCCAGCAGATTTAGAAAACAGTTTTGAAGCTGCCAAACAAGCAGCTGCTCGTTTAGCCGCCTTAGGAAATCAAGCCTATCAAGTCGTTGTTCCGATGGAATTGGAAGAAGGCGAAGTTGAATATGTGTTGCATGTAGCCCAATTAGCCAAAGAAAGTGGAAAAGAAATGATGGAAAGCATGCACCAAGGAGTACATCCACTCATTGCACATACACGTCAGGCAGGATCCGAAATTACAGCGTTTTATACACGATAATATGGAAGCGTTAAATCCCTTACAATATCCCATTGGGAAGTTTGCTGCACCCGAAGTCATTACGCCAGCTTTGCGTGAAGAATGGATTTCGATCATCTCGGACCTCCCCGGCCAATTGGCTGATTTACTGGCCAACGTGGATGAAAGCTTGTTGGAAAAACCCTACCGTCCAGGAAGCTGGTCGGCAAGAAAAGTCATCCATCACCTATACGACAGCCACATCAACAGCTACATTCGTTTTAAGATGGCCTTGACGGAAGTCAATCCGACGATTAAACCTTACGATGAAAACACCTGGGCAGAGATGCCGGATGGCAACGAGGCACCGATTGAATGGTCGATCGAGGGTGTTAAATACATTCACTTGCGCTGGGTTTTCTTAATGAAAACCATGCAAGAATCCGATTGGTCGAAGACGTATTTTCATCCGGAACGTGGGGTGACGTATCGTTTGGATAAAGTTTTAGGCATTTATGCTTGGCATTGCGTGCATCATTTGAAGCATGTAGAGTCGGTTTTGAAGTAAGAGTGAAGAGTGAAGAGGTAAGAGGTTTTGTCTTTGGCAAACCTTACGGGATTGCCAAAGTTTGAGACGCATGAAATGCGGCGATTGCTTCTTTAATTATAACCCTAGGCTTCAGCCTAGGGACGACCAAAAGCCTTAAATCAACGTTTTGATTTCTCTGAAATCCCCCAGGTTAAAACCCGGGGTTATGAAAGAGGGGAACCTTCCCCCATACTAAAATCCTCCGGACTTCGGACTATTTCCCTTCGGACTGACAACAGACCACTGTTCCCCTCCGGACTTCGGACTATTTCCCTTCGGACTGATAACAGACCACTGATTCCCTCCAGACTTCGGACTATTTCCCTTTGGACTAGCGACTAATCGACTTCTTCTTATTCCACGGCGCCGTCGTATTACTCGCCATATCAATCGCCAAAGCAATCATCAAAAGGGTGAACAAGATAATCACCCAACGAAATATTTTCTGATTATTCATATTAAAACCGTGCTTTAACTGTGGCGCTGCCTTGTGTGACTTCCTCCCAAGCGTCGAGCGTGGGCCACTGCAAATGTACAAAATTGGCCGTATCCATTTGAATTTGTTCGCCAGATAAATAGGAAGCGACATAGGAAATGGATGGATTATGTGCGACGAGGTACACGCAGGCCGAAGTGCTTTTGCTTAATTTTTCCAAATAAGCAGGACCTGACACATGATACCAATCATTAGAAATCTCAGCGGGTTTATCCGTTAAAATTTGATAGGTTTCTAAGGTTCTGATTGCATCGGAAACATACCAAATCCCATCTGGCAAAGGATAATCTAAAAGTGTTTTCGCTAGATTTCTCGCCTCGCTGATTCCTCTTTCCGATAAATGTCGGGCTTCATCTGGACTCGTATAGGGTCCCGCGTGCGCGTGTCGGATGAGGATTAATTCGATCATGATTTGATGAGTGGATATTCGCCAGCGGCGTGTTTGGCACCCATCTTAATGTAATGATCGGCGCCGTGTTTGAGTGCATCGATTTGCTCGGGACTTAAGGTTTTGACCACTTTGGCAGGACTACCCAAGACCAAGGAATAATCAGGAATTTCCATGCCGGCAGTGACCAAGGCGTGGGCGCCGATTAAACAACATTTACCCACTTTGGCCCGATTCAACACGGTGGCATGCATACCGATCAAGGATCCCTCCCCGATTTCCGCACCATGCACAATGGCGGAATGGCCGACGGTCACCCGCGGCCCAATGATCGTTTTATCACCTTCGTCGGCGTGTAGCACCGCATTATCTTGAATGTTACAACCTTCGCCCAAATGGATTTCCTCCACGTCGGCACGAACAACGGCACCATACCAAATCGTTACATCTTTTTCGATAGTGACGCGTCCCATGACGCTGGCGGTAGGTGCGATAAATAAGGCCATAGCATTCTTTTTTTGTCAAAGATAAACAGAATTGATAATTTGCTGCATGGAAAAAAGTTTATTCGAAGTTGCGGGTTGGTCGGAGGAAGATTGCATCCTTTCATTGGGTTGTGGCGCCGCTTGGTGGGAAATTAAACAGATGTCCGAAAATGCGGCAGGCGAAATGCTTTTATTGGATCCGAATAAAGATGTGTTGAACTGGCCAGATGTCGAAGAAGGATTATCTTACTTTGAAAATCATTATCAAACCCGAGTCGCAACGCCTATACACATCATCCATGCGGAAGCTTCCGCGATTCCTTTGGCAGCAGCCACCGTTGACCAAGTTTGGCTGTTAAATTCCTTGCATGAGATGGACGACCTGGAGGCTGTTTTAGCTGAAATAGACCGTGTTTTGAAGTTGGATGGTTGTGTCATCATGGAAGAGATTCTTACAGGGGGCATTCACGATGGATGCGGAAAACGCCTGTTTAAATTGGATGAATTAATCGAATTATTTCGGGGTGTCGATATGCGCGTCGACTTTCAGAGTTCCAAAGACCAAGAGGCCGATTACGTAAAATTCGTTCGTTGAGGCTTGATTCCTAGCGATGCTTTTCGCAAATTTGCAGCTTATATGAGCAACATCGACAAACCATTTATCATCGGAATTACGGGAGGGAGTGCCTCGGGCAAAACGCTTTTTTTAAAGCGCTTGATGGAACAATTCCCGGAAGATGAAATCTGTCTCTTATCGCAAGACAATTACTATCGTCCGATAGAACATCAGACCAAAGATCACAATGGTATCGAGAATTTCGATTTACCCGGTGCAATTGACGATGAGGCTTTTGCGGCCGATGTCGAAAAATTACGCTCGGGCGAAGTGGTTAGTCGGCCGGAATACACCTTCAACAATTCCACGAAAGTACCTGATTTATTGCATTTTCATCCGCGCAAAATTTTGGTTGTAGAAGGAATTTTTGTTTTTCATTTTCCAGAAGTTGCCAAATTATTGGATTTGAAAATCTTCATTGATGCCAAAGATAAGGTGAAACTGAAGCGCCGCATCAAACGCGACAACGAGGAACGTGGTTATGATTTACAGGATGTAATGTACCGTTGGAAATACCACGTAAAACCCACCTACGAGGCTTATATTCGTCCACACAAACGCTCTTGCGACATCGTTATTCCGAATAACGATCATTTTGAAAGAGGTTTGGAAGTTATTGTGCATTTCTTGAAAGCTCAGGTATAGCAACGTTCACCCTACCGCGTATAATCCGGCACGATTTCATTACTCCCTAACTGGACTGAATAGTGTGAAGTACTGGCTGATGCATTAAAAAACATTATTTGACTTAAGTTGGCGCCACTCAGCAATGACCCAATAACTAAATTTCCGGCAGTACCTCTTTGACCCGAAACTTTAAGTTGCCCATATTGATTCATCACACCTGTCGAACGCAACACACCATTCGATGACACAAAGCGGGTTGAAGTAGTCTTCAACATCCCCATATTATCTAAACTAGGTAAAGTAGAACTGCCTGAAATACTATACATGCCATCCCAACCACGCACAGTTAAGATTTTTCCTGGAGTAAATGTACCGGCCGACGCAAAATTAATAACATGTGAACCTGTGCCGAATTCCAGTGTTGAATTATCGCTGATGAATAACTGACCAAGTGTCTCCGTAAACCCCTCTGTACTCAGAGTACCTCCATTAAAATACATATTACTCGAGTTTGAAATCACCTCATTTCCTCCCAAGGTCAAACGACCCGCCGTTAGTCTTGTGAGGCCCGTATAGGTATTCGCCGCTCCCAACGTGATTACTCCCGAACCCGTTTTCTCTAAACCGCCCACACCCGATATTACCCCATTCAAGTTCAAATTCCCCGTTGACCCCACCGTCCACAACGTACTTCCATTAGCGATCATACCCGTCACTGTGAAATCTGATTCATTAGTCCAATTAATCGCAGTACCTGATAGGTTCATATTCCCCGACCAATTACTTGCCCCATTTTTTGTTGATAAAGCACCCATCAATGTGATTGCATTACTTGTCATTGTCAACGACTCACTCGTTACATTCAAAACCCCATCCAACGTTAAATTGGCCCCTGCAGAAATAACCGTCCCTGCCAAATTTGAACCCAAAGCCAAATCATTTTGAATAATGGTTTGGCCAGCCGAGAGAGTTGTGATTCCATTGTACGAATTAGCCCCATTCAAGGTTAATGTTCCCGCATTATTCTTCGTCAACGTAGCATTCCCGGTCGCTATCTCCCCATTGAT
Source organism: Cytophagaceae bacterium (assembly GCA_017984215.1). Taxonomy (GTDB): domain Bacteria; phylum Bacteroidota; class Bacteroidia; order Cytophagales; family Spirosomataceae; genus Aquirufa; species Aquirufa regiilacus. Next base: position 9,611 of record JAGOAA010000037.1, on the reverse strand, counting down.
ATTCAAATTCCCATATACATACAATACCAAATTGGTATTCGTCCCCTGAATCGCCGGCCCACTCTGCGGCGTAATATGTAAACTTGCACCTGTATTAACTAATATTGAAGACGGCCCCGACAAGGAAATCGGGCCATTCCACACATTCGCACCCGAATTAGCGTACAAAATACCACTGGAGGGTGTGGACCCTAAAGTCAACGATTCTCCCGAAACGGTCACTCCATTCATACGCAAATATCCCCCATTGGCCTCCGTACCTGCACTCGTCCCACCCAAAGATGCAGCATGGTTTATCACTAGCGTTCCGGCGCTTACTTTCGTTAAACCCGAAAAGGTATTTGCCGTCGTTCCCAAAGTCGTAACACCTGCCCCCACTTTTTCAATGTGAACCATCCCAGACCCATCCTCAATCAAACCATTGTAGGTCGACGTACCTGCCCCAAATTTCAGCGTACTCGCCCCAGCATCGCTATTCGTGATTTTTGAAGTAGCCGCCCCCGTAATCGAATTCAACGTATTATTAAATCCATGTAAATCCAAAATACTGGAAGCAGACAACACCAAATCACTCGTGCTAGGGATTGCATCCGACACATTCAAATACAATTTACCCGCATTAACAGTCGTACTCCCTAAATAAACATTCACCATTCCCAACGCCAAAATCCCTACCCCATTCTTAATCAAATTCCCCCCTCGAATCACTCCCAAAGTCACGCCATCATTCATCCCCCCACCCGTTGTTAAACTCAAATTACCAGTATTCAATGTAATTGTTCCTCCATTTTTATAGGAATAGGTCGTCATTCCCGTAGCCATCGCTGTATTCAAATCACTTCGTATACTCAATCCGCCCAGGCCCGACAAATTAATATTTCCACCATTTCCGCCTCCGCCCGCATAATTACCTAAGCCGCCTAAACTACTCATCACCCCGCTATAATCCACATAGCTCGAATTACTAGTAATATTCAGCGTGCCGCCTGTACCACCCGAATTCCCTTTACCTCCCGCACTTAAAACACTACCCCTCAGAACGACAGCATTCGTCGCCGTGATGCTGATTGTACCCCCATTACCCCCAACAGGAGCAGAAGTATTTTGAAAAGTATCTCCGCCACTCGCATCCATAACACTTCCTACGGCTAAATTAACCAGGCCACTCACAGTATATGTCTGATTTCCTCCGATACCCCCATTGTAATTCGTAGCACTGAGTGGGTACTTCCAACCTTTTGTGAATATTTTACCCGTAGAACTAAACAATAAATCACCGGCAATGACCATCGTTATGTGTCCTGTCCGAACCGGATTCAAATTAGTAACATCCCCGCCACTCAACCTCAACTCATTATTCACCCGCACATCTCCACCCGCCGTAACTTGAACGGTATATCCCGCATAGGTCATGCCCGTAGAATTCACCGACAAGCGTAATTCCAAAACAGAATTAAATTGAACCTCGTCCGCACTCGTAATCTTAAATATCCCTGAGCTTGTCCCACTAACTTGGGTCACCGTACCATCGAAAACTACACTGCCTGCTTGTCGGCCACCTGTTCGAATGGTCTTTATTTCCACAGTTTGATAGGTCAAAATTTTTGCTTGCAAATCCGATGCACTTAAAATCGCATTATCTCCCGTGGGTGTAAATATGGCTGAACTTGTCCCCGATGTCGTCCAGGTCCCATTGAAATTCGAAGCAGCAGATGAGATTCGAACATTGCTTTGACCAGTCGCATTTGTAACTGAGTTCGCCCCTGGAACGATTTCGCCATCCGATAATTGTAGCGCAAAATGCTGGACAGAATTAGCAGCATCATTAAAAAATAGTTGGTCCAAACGAACTCGATTTAATACCGAGCTTATACCCACATATATTCGTCCCGCCGTACCCGAAGAACCAGGACTAGCATAGCTACCCTGCCAGCCATTTATCGTCAATAACTGATAATCATAAACCCCGGCTCCACTAAATCGCAAATCATGCAATGCATTACCCAAACTAATGCTCGAAGGAGCATACAGACTTATATTTCCCAAGGTTTCCGAATAAGTACCTGTGGAGAAATCTCCCCCATTAAATTTAACCGCACACACATCTGCAATTCGCTCATTTCCGCCAAGCAACAAAGAGCCCCCCAATAGCTCCAATTCTCCGGTAAACAAAGTTTCACCTTCCAACTCGACGACTCCCCCCACCATACCATAAATTTTTAATCCATACGTACTCGCCGCGATGGCTGGACTTCCCGTCAAACTCAATTTACCCGAAGCGCTACCGATCCCAATTCCCAAAGTTCCACCCATCGTAATCGTCCCACTCCATACATTATCCCCACTAACATTTCGAAATGACCCACCGACACTCCCAACACCCAAACCCGAAACCGTTAGGGATTCCCCCAGGACTGATATACCTCCAACCAACTCTAATGCTGCTAAATTCGAAACAACTACGCCACTTGAAGTGGCACCCAACGCACCACTCGCCCCTACGCGTAACACCCCATCCCGTGCAGTCACCTGCGTCAAACCACTATAAATATTATCTGCTAATAAATACATGCTGCCGCCGCCATCATAGGTAATTCCACCCGTACCTAAATTCATAATACCGCCCACACTTAATATCCCATATCCTCCAAATAATAAGTTGGCATTTATCCCGGTAAGAACATTTGAAGCAATCAAATTTAACGTACCATTAAATGCTGTCACACGAACTCCCGATACCACCGATATCTCTCCAGCAAAGCTATTATTTCCACTTAAATTGTAAAATGCACCCCGACTATAAGGTCCCACACCCACCAGACTCAATGACTCAGTGCCAACATTGATTCCCCCAAAAAGCTGCAAACATCCTCCTGAACTCACCGAAGTCCCACCCAGCACAGTACCTAAGCCCGTGGAATGACCTATACTCAAAATACCACCATTAACCGTGGTATTACCGGAATATGAATTCGCTCCCGTCACCGTCATTGTTCCGGTTCCATTTTTCACAAAACTTAATTGACCCAAACCATCCTCCATCACCCCTGTGTGACTGGTGGTCAAATTATTTGAGCCAACCGTGAGCGTCATGATACCACTTGAACTACTTGTAATTTTAGTACCTCCATCCAAACTACCCAAGGTCAGGGAATTTCCAACCAAATCAATCACCGTTGCTGTATTGGAACTTAAGGAAGTACCTGAAGGCAATGCACCTGCGGCTGACAAATATAAACTTCCGCCATTCAAACTAGTTGATCCCGAATAAACACTGACTCCATCTAATCGTAAAACACCGACGCCCGACTTGATAAAATTTGAACCTCGAATAATCGCTCCTCCCACCAAACCATCGTTCACTCCTCCACCCGTCGTCAATGTCGTATTTCCTGTGGATAAAGTTACAATGCCACCGCCTGTATAACTCGTTCCCCTACCCAATCCCGCATTGACATTATTTTGTAAGCTTAATCCACCCAGAGCACTTAACGTAATATTACCTCCGTTCCCGCCGATAACCCAGCCATAATCATACCCTCCTTCCGAACTCAAAACTCCGCTGTAATCTAAGGATCCTGTTGTACTAATTATGCTCAAAGCACCACCTGTACCACCATTATTCCCATTTCCCCCTAAGGTTAAAACAGATCCACGCAAAATGATTGAATTCACAGCATTTATGGTAATCGAACCGCCCGTTCCCCCATTATTATTATACGTAGGCATTACTGCTCCTCCCCCAGTAGCGTCTAGGAAACTCCCCGCCGCTAAACTCACCGAACCGCTGACAGTATAAGTTTGACTGGCTCCATTACCTCCATTTAATCCAGAAAATGCACCCGTATCGTTACGCCAACCTTTAGTCCATATCTTGCCACTTGCCCCTACAATTAAATTCCCTAAAATTGTCATCGTTAAATTCGCTGGTCGAACAGGACTGGTGGTACTAAAAACATTTCCGCCACTTAAATCCAAAACCGCATTGACACGCACATCACCCCCCACATTAAATAAGACACTACTTGGCCCTCCAGTAGTACGAATCGCCATATTGGCATTGATCTGAAGTTCCCCAGCACAGGTAATTCGAAAAACGCTTGAATTCGAATAATAGTAAAAATTCAGTTGGCTTACAGCGGCATCAACATTCACATTCCCAGTCTGCGTTCCTCCAACCCGTGCTGTATTGATCTCTACAGTTGTGTATGCCCCTAATTTATTTTGTAAATCCGCTGCACTTAAAATCGCATTATCTGCTGTTGGCGAAAACGTATAAGCCCCACTTTGACTATACGCCCAGGAACCATTACTACTTGAAGATGCGCTCGTAATTCGAATATCGCTTTGCTGAGCAATTGCCGCAAAGCTTAAAAGCCAAAAGATAGCACCCGATATGTATCTTACCATTTTGATCATTAGCTCATAAATCAATAGTAATAATCGAATTGAATACGATCCCCTAAGACCAAACTTGCAGCCCCATTATTAGCCGGAATGTAGGTCATTGTTGTTCCCGAAACAGAGACTGCCGTTTTAGATATCCGAACGCCATTGATAAAAAGTGTCCAGTTTGAATTTACATTCGGGGTATGAGAAAGCGTAAATATCGTTTGGCTAGCTGTACTTACGGAATACTCATCGGAGACCATTCGGACCAAACTATAATCAGAATTGACCGATGCTTGTGTAACGGCACTCGTTCCATTTCCCTTCAAAACACCCGTAAGAATCGAACTACCCGTCCCCCCTTTGGCTACAGACAAGGTTCCTGAAAACTTCACATCCGTCACAGCTCCATTCGCTATTTTACTGGTATTTATCGCATAATCACTAATCACTGGAGCCGCAGCCGACGACCCCGTTCCACCTAAATCACCCGCCAATTGAACCTTTCCTTTCGTTGTGGCATCCGCATCCGCAACTGTTGCGTTCGACATCGCTGCCTGAACAAAGGAAGTCGTCGCCAAGGAAGTTGAATTATTACCAAGTGATTGCGTTACCCCCGTCGAACCAGAAGGCAAATAAGGTGTTCCCGTAAATGTAGGGGAATTGATATCCGCCTTCGCATTCAAAGCCGATTGAAAAGCAATCCCCGTGGTGGCAATATCCACATAATCTTTCACCGCTTTCACGGATGGATATTTGGTGTCTGATCCCGCATCGTTAGCTACATTGGTCGATTTATTCGCTAAGGATTCTTTCAATGACAATCCGGGCACCGTAGGTGCCGTAGCCGTTCCAGCCAAATCACCCGCTAATTGAACTTTTCCTGTCGCCAAGGTCGTCGCATCAGGAGTGCCCGTTGTCACCACATTCGTCATGGCATTATCCACATAGGATTTAACCGCTAATTGCGTTGGATACAAGGAATTACTCGGTTGGGCGTTTCCTAAATCAATTGCGGCCGACTTATTTGCCGCTAATTCATAAATGCTCGTGATGTTTGACAAGGCATTCTGCGTACTTGAAATTTGATTTTGCAAATAACCGATTTGACCCATAATACTCGAAGAAGTATTTTGAATCTGACTCACATTCTGTTGCAAACGAGTTTCATGATCATTCAAGGTATTACTCACCGACAACAGTGTCGAACTATTTTGGTCTACCTGATCCGAAATCTTTGAAATCGATTGATCAATGACAATAAAACGCAAATTATTGGCTACTTGATTCGACTCAATCTTGGACGCATTTTCTTGGACAAGGACAACGGCTAAGCCTAAATCACGTTTCACGGGCTCCAAGTGCTTAGGTTCCAAATACCCCACATCATTTTTGAATTGACTTAAATGGCTAGGCGCATCGCGGACATTCTTATAATCAACCGACTCCGTATAAAGCGCATAGGGGGTAAATGTCAATTGCTGATTACTGACGTCAATGTAATTCCCTGTTCCGGTAAAATTGACCGCGACCTTCAAGCGCTTCAGTTTTTCATCCCAAACAATCGCATCGAATTGTGAATAACGCGCAATACCAGACGAAGCATTTGTCCCCAAAGCGGCTGTTGAATTTCCTGTACCAATCGTAAGATTAATCAGACCAAATTCATCCGTGGTCGTTTGTTGAATTTCTTCATAATCAATGCCCGCTTGCGAAATCAAGGTAAAACGAACCCATACTTTTCCTTTAGCCAAAGGCTGCCCAGCAATGACCTGACCGGGAATCTCAATCGTATTCGGATCCAGAATAACCGCCTGGTAATTCAAGCCTTTTTGTTGGCCCAAACCTCCCAACGAAATCAATAGCAACAATAGATATAAATGCTTCATGTGATTTTAAGCTTAGCGATTCAAACGGATACCCATCGAAATCGTCATGGGTAATAAATCCAATTTCCCCGTTGGACTTTGAGGCGAAAACAAACTTGCCGTCCGCCTAACCTGAGCGAATGCTCGCACATTGGCATTAATTGCCTTTGACAATTCAATCTGGTAACCCGCAAATATTTTAAAACTGTTAAACTGGCCATCTTCCGTCAATGGATAATAACGGTTTGACAACAATTGATTTCCCGCGATAAGCTGTTGGCCCATCAGCACACCGGCTACACCCAGATTCCAACCTTTGTAAAAAGTGTATTTGGGACCCAAAGAAGCAGAAAAACCGACAAAATCAGTTTGGTAAGAAAAAGCAATTTGTTGCACATCTCCGATGGCATTGAGCTGGTGATAATTGGCGCCAATCGCATAATGAAAATAACTCAGCGATTTGGCAAACTTAGGCCGTTTACTAAAGTAAATAGCTGATTTTGAAAACTTCGAAATAAGTCTAACCGTGTCCAACAAGACATTTTCATGGGCAAGTTCAACATGCAAACCCGAAGCAGGTTTCATCCAATCAATCTGAACACCTTTGGAATTTTCGAATTGATACTGCGTGATGGCCGAACCGATGGTCCATTTCCAGGACTGACCCTGTACGACAAAGGGCGCAACAACGAGGTATAGTATAATCAACCAAACACCACATAGGTGCTTCGTCGAAGCTGAATAATATTTCATCTATCAGAACTAGGATTGAGTTAAAACCGCTATGATTTTAACACATGTAAAGCTAAGATAGCGATATTAAGGCAGTAAAAATAAATTAGACGAAAAGATTATCACCTAACTGATAAAAACCAACATACAAATACGAGTAAAAAAACGTTTGCCACGAGGGCACAACCCTGCCGGGGTATACGGCCACTTTTTACCGCAAATCGATGTTGTAATGCAAGCCTTTGTTTTGTCGCTGCGCACGGGCATGCTTGATGATTAAATAGGCGACATTGATCATATTACGCAATTCACACAAAGGAACTGTAATGCGCGACTGCTTGTATAATTCCTCATGTTCTAAATAGATCAACTCCAAACGATCGTATGCGCGTTTCAGTCGGCGGTCCGTGCGAACAATCCCCACGTAATTCGACATGATGGATTCTAGCTCTTTGGCCATTTCAGTCACAAGAACCAATTCCTCTGGATTACGTGTTCCCGCATCATCCCAATCCGGAATACCTACCGGCAGGACCTGCGTACCGTATTGACTCACTGATTTCTCAAACGCATTGTGGGCATACACGATCGCCTCAAGTAATGAGTTCGATGCCAAACGATTCGCCCCATGCAAACCCGTATGCGAACATTCACCCGCTGCATAAAGATTTTCAATATTGGTTTGACCAAAATGATCAACAATAATTCCACCACATAAGTAATGTTGGGCAGGAACAACCGGAATCATATCCTTCGACATATCCAATCCCAATTCCTTCAAACAATGCGCATAAATCATCGGAAAATGCTGCAAAATTTCTTCTTTGGGAATATGGCGTGTGTCTAAATACACATGGTCGACCCCATGAATTTTCATCTCAGAATCAATCGCACGTGCCACAATATCCCGCGGTGCCAAAGACAAACGCGCATCGTATTTCTCCATGAAGGTAGAACCATCCTGGTTCTTTAAAATCCCTCCATGTCCACGAACCGCTTCCGAAATCAGGAAAGAAGGTTTCTTGCCCGGATTATATAGGGCCGTTGGGTGAAATTGAATAAACTCCATCCCCTGAACAAAACCTTTGGCTCGATACGCCATGGCAATTCCATCCCCGGTGGCAATGGTTGGATTGGTGGTCGATTGATATACTTGACCGATTCCCCCGGTGGCTAGGAGCGTTGTCTTTCCCAAAAAGGTTTCCACCTGCTTGGTCTTTTTATTCAAGACATAAACGCCATAGCATTGTTTGCCTGGAGTGTCTTTCGTAACCTTTTCACCCAAATGATGTTGGGTAATCAAATCAACCGCAAAATAATGGGTAAAGAAATCAACCGATTCAAAGGATTTTACTTTGGCTAAAAGAGCGCGTTCAATCTCATTACCTGTCGAATCCTTGTAATGTAAAATACGTTTATCGGAATGCCCTCCTTCTTTAACTAAATCAAAAGAGCCGTCGGATTTACGATCAAAATCCGTCCCATAAGCAATCAATTCACGAAGACGTTCCGGTGCTTCCCGAACAACCATTTCGACAACCGTACGATCGCTGATGAAATCACCCGCTACCATGGTGTCCTCGATATGCTTTTCAAAGGAATCATCCGTATCCCAAACCGCTGCGATTCCGCCTTGTGCGTATTTGGTATTGGTTTCTTCGGCGATGGTCTTGGTGATCAGCGCAATCTTGATGGGAATATTTCGATCCGCAAAGTGCTGTGCAACTTTCACCGTATAGGATAAACCTGCTATCCCCGAACCAATCACAATAAAATCATACGTAGGCATCCTGTCTTCGATTTTCCTGCAAATTAACCAAAAAGCGCATTGGAAATGAAATGTAGATAATTTATTGTAGTTTTGCGCTTGAAAAAAATTAAACCCTTTAAAATCAACCTTACCTACATGGAATCTTCCAACAACACTTCTAAAATTGCGCTGATTGTATTAGCAGTCTTAACTGCAGTTCTAGGCGTACTCTATTTCCGTTCGAATCAATTAAATAACGAACAAGCAACAACAATCGAAGAAAAAGCAACTGAATTAGCGAATACACGTACATCATTGGATTCAATCTCGACTCAATTAGATGCTAAAATCGCTGAAATCAAGTCTTTAGGTGGACAAGTAGCTGATTTAGAAGCTTTGAAAGTTCAATTGGAGCAAGATAAATCATCTTTGAAACAATCGAATCATGCAACGATTGCATCATACGAAGCGAAAATCAAAGAATACAATTTGGTCTTAACGCAAAAAGATGGCGAAATCGTAGAATTGAAGAAACAAAATGGCATTTTGACAGAAAGCAATCAAGTATTGACGACGCAAAATACCAACCTAAACAACGAGAATACAGGTTTAAAAACGCAAAACAAGTCGTTGTCAGATACATTAAACGAAACTGCTGCGAAGAACAAAGAATTAGCGCGCAAGGTTAGCATCGCTGCCGCACTGAAAGCACAAAACTTACGCGTATTGGCTGTTAATGCGAAAGGAAAAGAAACAGAGCGTGCTCGTTTGAATGGTAAGAAAATTGAAAAGTTGAAAGTTGTTTTCTCTTTGGCTAACAACCCAATCACAAAATTAGAGAACAAAACAATTTACGTTCGCGTGATCGATGG
>JAGOAA010000036.1:9446-17367 GCA_017984215.1 Cytophagaceae bacterium | reverse complement strand
ATATGCAACAGTTAGGTATTCGATGCCTTGTGATTGTAATATTTTTGCAATTTCAACTGCGCCAGCTCCATAAGCTTGCGCTTTTACCATGCCCATGATTTTGGTTGAATGACCAATGGTTTTCCGGTAATAACTTAAGTTATGTTGAAGGGCATCCAAATTGATTTCCAATTGGGTGCAATGAGTTTTTGTTTCGAGTGCATTGACAATCTTTTCAAAGGCATATTTACGAGCACCTTTTAGTAAGATGATCGAGTCATGCAAGCTGTTTAAATCCCCTGAATCAACTAATGTTTCGGCTGTGGCATATGTTTCTATCTCTTGGAAATAGTTTTTATTTCGTTCGATTTGACTTCCTATACCAATGATTTTTTCAATGCGTTGATGTGCGATTAATTGGGCAATTTGTTGGTATAAGGTGTCCTCATCTATTCCTGTCTCGATGAAATCACTGATGATTAATACTTTCTTTTTTTCTTCGTAACGTTTGAAAAGGGGTAGGGCTAATTTAAGGCCATCGATATCGTTATTATACGAGTCGTCTATGAGTTGGTTATTCCGTACGCCTTCTTTGATTTCTAAGCGCATGGAAATGGGTTTGATGCCCATAACAGCTATTGTTAGTTCTTCATTGCTAATACCCAGTAAATGCGCTTGTATTAGGCAATGACTCAGGTTCTCGAGCGATGCTTCGTCATGTAATTGACTTTGAACGCTAATAAATGGCTCGGATTGATTTCTTTTTTGAAATTTTAACTGGCTGCTTTTACCCGTTATTTTCCAATAAACGAAGATGGATTGGTTGGGGTCTGTGGTACTCCAGCCGACCAACTCGCATGTTGGGTTATTCCGTTGCATTGTCTCGATGACAACAGGAGTTGTATTGGGTGTAGCGCGGTAAATTAACTTTTTCGAATGGCGGAAAAGATTTAGTTTCTCAGAAAGCTTTTCTGCTTCGCTTTCGAAGTTTTTGCCATGCGCTTCTCCTATATGTGTTAAAATGCCAAATTCGGGTCGTATAATCGCTTCTAAGCGATTCATTTCTTCTTTCTGTGAAATACCTGCTTCAAAAATCCCTAAGCTGTGATGGGCTTTAATGCCCCAGACTGATAGGGGAACGCCTATTTGGGAATTGAAACTTTTAGGGCTTCTAACAACTTGAAATTTCGATTTGGTTAAGGTAAATAACCATTCTTTGCAGATTGTTTTGCCATTTGAACCCGTGATGCCAACGACCGGAAGGCTAAAAGCCATGCGATGCACATGTGCTATATGCTGCAAGGTTTCAATGCTATTGTTGACCACCCATATGGAGGTATTATTCCAAGATTTTGCTTTTTCGGCTAATGAGCTGTTCCATGCAGCTTTCTCTACGATAAACTCGCGAACGCCTTTATGATAGAGTGATTCTACATATTGGTGTCCATCATGATGTAATCCTCGGACTGCAAAAAAAGCAGTGTCGGCGGGTTCGTAGATTTGCCGACTGTCTAAACTAATGAAGGTCGACTTTAACTGAACGGGTTCGTTGGGATAAATCATGGGCACGAGTTGAACAAAAGACTAAAATACAAAAAGGCGAGGAAAAACTCCTCGCCTTTTAAAATTATTAGGTATTGGGGGATTATGCCTCTAATGCAGCAACTCCCGGTAATACTTTACCTTCCATGTATTCCAATAGTGCACCACCACCCGTAGATACATAGGATACACGATCTCCATAACCTGCGTTATTTACGGCAGAAGCTGAATCGCCACCTCCAATTAATGAGAATGCGCCATTTTCTTCAGTTGCCTTTACAACCGCATCGGCGATAGCGTTTGTGCCAATCGCAAAGTTCGGGAATTCGAAAACACCCATAGGGCCATTCCAAAGGATCGTTTTCGATTTAGCAATCACATCTTGGAATAATTTCACTGATTCAGGGCCAATGTCTAAACCTTCCCAACCATCTGGAATTTCACCACGGTTGACCGTTTGACGGTTCGCATTGTTACTGAAATCGTCCGCACAAACATTGTCCACTGGCATGATTAAATTAACCCCTTTTGCTTTCGCTTTTTCGATTAATTCTTTCGCTAATGAAACCTTATCAGGCTCTGAAATTGATTTACCAATTTTACCACCTTCTGCTAATGAGAACGTGTAGGTCATACCACCACCGATGATCAAGTTATCAACCTTGTCTAATAAGCGTTCGATGATTAAGATTTTATCTGAAATTTTTGAACCACCCATGATTGCCGTGAATGGGCGCTCTGAATATTCAAGAATCTTTTGTGCATTTTCAAGTTCTGCTTGCATTACATAACCTGCGACTTTATCTGTGAAGAATTTACCCATCACGGCCGTTGAAGCGTGTGCGCGGTGTGCGGTTCCAAAGGCATCATTTACCCAAACATTGCCCAAACGAGCTAATTTTTGCGCAAAAGCTTCGTCACCTTTTTCTTCTTCTTTGTAGAAACGTAAGTTTTCCAATAACAAGATTTCACCTGGTTGTAATGTTTCTGCTAAAGCTGCTGCATCTTCGCCGATACAATCCGTTGCAAACTTTACTTTTACCCCAAATACAAGTGATAGGGGGGTAACTAAGTGTTTCAATGAATATTTCTCTGTTGGACCATCTTTCGGTCTACCTAGGTGAGACATCAAAATAGCCGAACCGCCATCCGAAAGAATCTTTTGAATCGTTGGAATGGTTGCTTTGATACGCGTATCATCTGTAATTTCAAATCGCTCATTAAGAGGTACGTTGAAGTCAACACGAACTAATGCTTTTTTGCCAGCAAAGTTGAAATTTGAAACCGTTTGCATAAATTTTGTTTCGTTATAAGATATGATAAACCTAAGAAATATCAGGCCTACAAATATAACATCATTTCTGAAATTGTTGAAAAAATCTAATTTTCTGTTGAAATTCTTGAAATTTATACTCAAATAGTCCTATTTTAGGGTAAAATTAATCCGCCTAATTCATGGAGAACATAGAACCTTCCAATTTTTCTCCTACTTATTATTGGGATTACTTTCAATATGTTCTGCGTTATGTGGATAAGCATTATAAAAATTTGCTAAATCCGGCAGAATCCGAATTTATTTCATCTTTCCAAGCGCTTTCTTTTCCTGCCCAATGCCTTTATCTTCGATTGTCTGGTAGGAGTGTGGCTTGGTTCAATCGCTCGAGTTTAAACTATGTAGAAATTGAATCCTTGGATTCTGTGATTCAAGAATTAATCGATCATGGTTTTGCCGGTGAATATGATTCCACGGTTTTTACATCATCGCTTTTGCATGTTTTCTCCAAGCAAACTTGCGTCGATATTGTAAAGGAAATTTCAACAGGCAAAGAAACTTTCAAGGCATTATCCAAGCAGGCTTTGGTGGATTTGTTAGTCGGCCTTCCGCTAAGTCCTTCCTTTTCGGCAAGTACCTGGATAAGACCATTGCAATTGCATTTATATCAATTTTGTTCATTTCTATTTTTTGGAAGCAAGAATCGTGATTTGAAGGAATTTGTGGTGCGGGATTTAGGGCACCGTCAATATGTTGAAGTGGATGAAGATGATTTTCAGCCGTACTTTACTTCTCGGAAAGAAATTGAAGAAAAGTGGCAATTGAGTCTCTGGCGGGAATGGTTTTATGAGCAGCAGGATAAAATGGATCCGGGCCAACTGAAAGATTCATTGTTCGAACTTATTGTTCCCATGGCGGTCGGATTATCTGATTTAGCGATTCCTGCGTATGAGCGTTTATTATTTCAAGTGGGTCGTTACCTCGAGCGGCAGGCCTATCTAGAGCAGGCTTTGGAAGTCTATGAGCAGGCAGGTTCTGCGCAAGCTTTGGAACGCCGCATACGTATTTTGACCAAACTAAAACGCATGGATGAAGCCTTACAATGGGCTGAATTTGGTCAATTGCATGTGGAAAACCCCACAGAATTACACTTTTTTCAAGATTTTATCGCTCGGCAAGCTTCAAAAAAACACGTTAAACAAGTGACAGGCCGACTGAAAAAAGCGGAGAAAATTGAAATCGATGGTTCCTATCAGGGTCGTGTTGAGCAAGGACTCATTGATTATTACATCGATCAAGGCTATTATGCGGCATTTTCAGAAAATGGTGTTTGGAAGAATATATTGGGTTTGTTGACCTGGGAGCTCATTTTTACGGATCGAAGTGCGGGATTCCATCATCCTTTCCAATACGCTCCGACGATTGATTATACGACTGTAAATACCGCGCGATTTATGGAATTACTTGATTTGCTGCATGATCGCGAGCAGGTTTTGCTTTACATGCGTCAGGTCGCTGATGAAAATCACGGAACAATCAATCCTCTGGTTGATTGGGTACATCTCAACTGGCAGTTAATCGAGAGTGTACTAACTAGCGTACAGACAAACGCGCTCCAACAAGTTTTGCAATTAATGTGGTCGAGATTATCGACGCATGCCAAAGGTTTTCCGGATTTATTTATCCAACGTGGCGATGAATATGCCTTTGTGGAAGTCAAGTCTCCGAATGATCATTTGTCGGCCATACAGCATTTTTGGCATGATTCTTTTGCAAAATTAGGAATTCCCGTTTCCCTAATTCGGGTTGTTTGGAAATAAATTTTTGTTAATTGCTTGACAAGCTTTCGAAAAAAATATACCTTTTCGATGAATCTAAAACGTTCTGTTTTTCGGTGGCTTTGCTAAGATTCCCAAAGCATCTATTCACCCTTTAAATTTAATGATTATGAAAGTGCAAGTACACGCCATTCACTTCAGTGCTGATCGTAAATTGTTGGATAGCATTCAAGCTAAGTTGAATAAATTAGAGACTTTTTATGATCGAATAACCGGAGGCGAAGTATTTTTGAAATTGGCCAAAGGTGAAGGTAAAATGCGCGAAAAGATGTTAGAAATTAAGATTGCCGTGCCGGGTGCTATTTTGTTCGTTAAAGAAACCGCACGTTCGTTTGAAGAGGCCTTGGATCTAGCTTTGAATGCCTTAGCCGAACAAATCAAACGTTTCAAATCAAAAATTAATCAAGTCAAAACGGATAAGCTCAGTCTTACCTTAGAATAAAAGAAAAAGCGCCCCATTCAGGGCGCTTTTTTTATTACAAGATGCCTAAGAGATCTTTGAATTGGAATCCATCTTGAAGGCGCTCTTTGCCTAATTTATGATGCTCTGCCAAAGCCCATAAAACAAACTCAGATACAAAATATCGATCCTCCGCTAGGGTTTCGGGTTGGTATTTCGAAACCAATGCCTTCAGCGGTTTTAATTCGTCTAATGTTGATTGATAATCTTTGTCGGTTGACTCATCATAAAGGACTATGCCTCCATCGGAAAATACGGCTTCCAGCAAGTTGCTGTAAGGGCTTTCCTCAATTTTCTTACTGAGTTTTTCAATTTTAGGAAACATACCTGGGAGGAATGTTTTGATGGCCTGACCGATCAATTGTTCCGCCACGAACGCAGCACCTTCTTGTTCCCCTTCATAGACGAGCTCTACCTTTCCCGTAATGGCAGGTATAATGCCCATAAAGTCGGCCAATCGAACTGTTGTTTGTTTTTCCTTGTTTAACAATGCGCGTCGTTCAGCGGTGCTGACTAAGCTCTCCAACATGGATATACTCATACGTGCGCTCACACCACTTTTATGGTCGATGTATTCGCTTTGTCTTGCTTCGAAGATGATTTGCTCGAGTAAATCGTAGGCAAGATTTGGAATGTAAACACGCTCACTTTGCGCGGTATTTATGCGCGCTTCTTGGCTAGAAATCTTCCGAGCAATTGCAATACTCTCCGGATAATGTGTCAAAATTTGAGATCCAATACGATCTTTCAAGGGTGTCACGATGCTGCCTCGGTTTGTGTAATCTTCTGGATTTGCCGTAAAGATAAATTGAACATCCAATGGCAAACGTAATTTAAAGCCCCGAATTTGAATGTCTCCCTCCTGTAGGATATTAAATAAGGCTACCTGAATCCTTGCCTGTAAATCTGGGATTTCATTGATCACGAAAATGCATCGATTCGCACGAGGAATCATCCCAAAGTGAATCACGCGATCATCCGCATAGGACAGTTTTAAGTTGGCCGCCTTAATGGGATCGACATCTCCAATTAAATCGGCGACCGTAACATCCGGTGTAGCTAATTTCTCGGCAAAACGATCATTTCGGTGAAGCCATGCAATTGGCGTTTGATCGCCATGTTCTTCAAGTAAATTAATCGCAAAACGCGAGATAGGGTTCAAAGGATCGTCGTTTATTTCAGAACCTGCCACATAAGGGATGTATTCATCGAGTAAGTTGACCATTAAACGCGCTAGGCGTGTTTTTGCCTGACCACGAAGTCCCAATAGATTAATATTGTGACGTGATAAAATAGCTCGCTCTAATTCTGGAATGACCGAATTTTCAAATCCATGAACGCCTTCGAAGACCGTTGTTCCCGCCTCCATGTGCTTGATGAGGTTATCACGTAATTCGTCTTTGATGGATTTACTTGTATAGCCTGAAGCCTTTAATTCTCCTAAATTCTTGATCATTTTATTTAAGTCTTTTCTTTCTATTCGTTTCGTAATCTTGAAATATCATTTCCCCTAATCCACGCAAACCTGTGTAAAATGCTTTGCCTTGATTAGCTTCCGTGAATTTATCCACAAACTGCTGGAGATAGGAATCACGCGCAATCATGAAGGTCGTAATGGGAATATGTAATTTGCGGGCCTGTGCCGCCTTTGTGTAACATTTCTCCGTCACATAGGGGTCAAGTCCGTTGCTATTCATGTAATAGGTGCCATCTTTTTCCCGCACGCAGCTCGGCTTTCCATCGGTGATCATGAATATCTGCTTGTTGGTATTCCGCTTTCGTCGCAAAATATCCATGGCCAACTGCAATCCTGCGACGGTATTGGTATGGTAGGGCCCTACTTTCAGGTAGGGGATGTCTTTGATCGAAATGCTCCATGCATCGTTGCCAAATACCAAAATGTCAATGGTATCTTTCGGGTAGCGAGTCGTGATTAATTCAGCCAAAGCCATCGCTACTTTTTTAGCGGGTGTGATTCGATCTTCACCATACAAAATCATCGAGTGGCTGATATCAATCATCAGGACAGTACTCATTTGAGATTTATATTGCGTGTCTTCTACGACTAGATCCTCTTCGGTTAATTCAAATTCCCCGATTCCGTGGTTGATTTGCGCGTTTTTCAGGCTTTCCGTCAAGGATATTTTTTCTAGGCTATCCCCAAAATGATAGGACCGGAATTCACCCGTCAATTCATCGCCCTGACCGGATGCTTTGGTTTTATGATTGCCTGCGCCACTTTTGTTGAGGTTACCAAAAATGTTTTCTAAAGCAGTTTGACGAATGGCTCGTTCGGTTTTGGCCGTGATGCCCATGCCAGAGGTTCCATTTTCGTCGATTTCTTCCCGAATGTAGCCTTTGGCTTTTAAGTCTTCAATGAAATCCTCAATCGTATAATTTTCATCCGTTAATTCATACTCTTTATCCAATTCGCGCAGCCATTCGATGGCCTCATCAAAATCGCCAGAAGTATGGGTGATGAGTTCTTTGAAAATCCCAAAGAGCTTATCAAAAGGCGAAACGCTTTTTTCTTCGAATTCTTTGAAATAAAAACCTTTTTTACCTGTCGTGCTCATGTCCTTCTTAACTCAATAACGCCTAAATTTGTTCAAATAAAGCCAAATTTATGTCATAAAAAAAGGTGCTCTTTTGAGGAGCACCTTTTCATGATCGATTTGGAGATTAAATTCCGAATGCCGATTTAACAGCATCCACGTAATCTAATTTTTCCCAAGTAAATAACTCTACTTCTTTCGTTACTTTTTGTCCACCTGGGCCATTAAATGTTTTCGTGACAACTTCGTTTTTACGTCCCATGTGGCCATAAGC
>JAGOAA010000036.1:0-9346 GCA_017984215.1 Cytophagaceae bacterium | reverse complement strand
TAACAGCATCCACGTAATCTAATTTTTCCCAAGTAAATAACTCTACTTCTTTCGTTACTTTTTGTCCACCTGGGCCATTAAATGTTTTCGTGACAACTTCGTTTTTACGTCCCATGTGGCCATAAGCTGCCGTTTCTGAATAGATCGGGTTACGTAATTTCAAGCGTTGCTCGATAAAGTAAGGGCGCATATCAAAGATTGCTTCTACTTTACGTGCGATTTCACCGTCTGTTAAGTCAACTTTTGACGTACCATATGTATCGATGAACAAACCACATGGTTTTGCAACACCGATCGCATAAGATACTTGAACCAATACTTGGTCACATAATCCAGCTGCTACTAAGTTTTTCGCAATGTGACGCGTTGCATAAGCTGCAGAACGGTCAACTTTTGAAGGATCTTTTCCCGAGAAAGCACCTCCACCGTGAGCACCTTTTCCACCGTAGGTATCTACAATGATTTTACGGCCTGTTAAGCCTGTATCACCGTGTGGTCCGCCAATCACGAATTTGCCCGTTGGGTTAATGTGATAGGTAATCGCATCATTGAATAGCGCTTGTAACTCAGGCTTTAATTTCGCCTTCACGCGTGGAATAACGATTTCAACTATGTCCTTTTTGATTTTGGCCAACATCTCCGCTTCCGTCGCGAAATCATCGTGCTGCGTTGACACAACAACCGTGTCAATGCGTTGTGGCGTATGATCGTCGCTGTATTCAATCGTTACCTGCGATTTAGCATCCGGACGTAAATAGCCAATTAAATTTGGCTCATTGTTACGGATATAAGATAACTCTTGAAGAATTTTATGTGCTAAATCCAATGCCAATGGCATGTAATTGTCTGTTTCTTTTGTTGCAAAACCAAACATCATTCCTTGGTCTCCCGCTCCTTGTTCTTCCGGTTTCGCGCGATCGACTCCTTGGTTGATGTCGGCTGATTGCTCGTGAATCGCAGATAAAATACCGCAAGAGTTCGCCTCAAACATGTATTCTGCTTTGGTATAACCAATTTTGCGAATCACTTCACGCGTGATTGCCTGAACATCTAAGTAGGTCGTTGTATTTACTTCACCTGCTAATACCACTTGTCCCGTTGTTACTAGGGTTTCACAAGCAACCTTAGAAGTAGGGTCAAACGCCATGAAATGGTCGATTAACGCATCCGAAATTTGGTCAGCTACTTTATCGGGATGTCCCTCTGAAACTGATTCTGAAGTAAATAAATAAGCCATTCGTTGTTTCTTTTTTTGTTAAAAAATCGTGCAAATTTAAGATTATTATCTCGGGTCGACAACCATTTAATAGGAAAAGGTTGATCGTTTGAATACTATTTTAAAGAATGCTTTCATGAAGGGCCAAGTGGGCACTGTGGTCATCATTCTCAAATCTTCCCAAACGCTCGTTTTTTCATCCAAGAAGCGTAACATGTGTTGGGCTGAATTCTTTTGAAACAACTTTTCAAAAACGGTACTCCCTTTTACTTGTTGGTCGACCAATACCTGAATGAAAATTCGATCTAGTAATACTTTGAACTTCGTTTGTGAAATGACATTCGCATTCCATTGATTTGATTCCAAGTGGAGAACGAGGTTTTTCAAGAGCTCTTGTGTTCGTTTGAATGAATACCCTGTACTCGATTTAACGAATCCTCCTGCTGTACCAATCTTCACAATTTTCTGATGCAGGTTTTGTTTTATTTCGACGTAGTTCATCGGAATAATGCCTTTCTCTGTGCCTTTGATTTCATAATCATCATCGCTCAGTCCATGATACGCAAATAAATAAGCTTTGATTTGCTTCATGTATTCCGCTTCATCAAGTAATGTACTCGAAAAAAAGGTATGTTCGAAAAGCGCTGTTCTCGCACTTGTTGGTAGCACGTACATGAATTCACAGGCATTGGTAAAGGCGATTCGGAAGTCGAATAAAGTTGCTTTACTGGCATCGAAAAGTGGAAAATTCGTTTCGATAAATAGGCCGACGAAATGTTGTTTTAATTCATTTGTATTTGTTAGGTCACAAGGGTAGGGACTTACGCTATCAAAAATCTTTTCGGTAGCTACAAAGACGCCTTTACTTGTTAGTACTTGAGCAAATTTCCCTTGGTATTGGAAGGATTCAACGGCTGCTTGAATGAATTCAAATTTGGGATTATTATGCAGTTTTTCTTTGATTGTTTTTGTCCAGGTTGAACTCTCGATTTTCCGATAAACGAACGGTTCAATTTGTAAATCTAGCTGTTGATTGGCAAAGGTATGAACGGATAAATTCTTCCACACATGTTCTGCATAGGCATCAAAGGGCTGCGTTTCATCACTCCAATAGCACCACGTTTTGGGCGCCTCGGTTCCTTGATCAATGATTAAAATGCGTTCGTAGGGTAAGTTACTTTCAGCTAAATAGTACGCGAGAGAAAGTCCCGACATACCTCCACCAGCGATGATGTAAGTATATTGTTCGAGATTTTCTGTTGCGTGGTCGTTCATTTAGATGTGTCTTTCCGCGTGGTAACTTGAACGAACTAATGCACCGGACTCAACATAAGCAAGTCCTCGTTTTAGGCCTTCTTCCTTGTACATGGCAAATGTATCCGGGTGTATCCATTCGATTACTTCATGGTGCATTTTGGTGGGTTGTAGGTATTGACCTAAGGTTAATACATCCAATCCATTCGCTACTAAATCGTCCATCGCTTGGAATACTTCCTCTTTCGTTTCGCCTAAACCCAGCATGATGCCCGATTTATTGCGTTTTCCAAATTCTTTGGTACGCTTGATTTGCTCTAAGCTACGTTCGTATTTTGCCTGCGGACGCACATAACGATATAAACGAGCCACCGTTTCCATATTATGGGAAACGACTTCTTGGCCACCCTCAATCATGCGAATTAAGGCATCCCAGTTTGCTTTTACATCCGGGATTAATGTTTCGATTGTTGTAGCCGGTGTCGTTTCTTTGACGGCACGCACCGTCTGGTACCAAATCTCAGCACCTTTATCTTTCAGTTCATCCCGGTTAACCGACGTGATAACCGCATGTTTTACTTGCATTAAACGAATCGCTTCTGCCACTCGACGAGGTTCGTCTTCATCATATTCTTGCGGTCGGCCTGTTGCTACTGCACAAAAAGTACATGAGCGTGTACAGACATTTCCCAAAATCATAAAGGTTGCTGTCCCTTCGCCCCAGCATTCACCCATGTTCGGGCAATTTCCAGATTGGCAAATGGTATGTAGTTTATATTCATCCACGAGTTTGCGCACCTTAGAGTAGCTTTCGCCAATGGGTAATTTCACACGAAGCCAATCAGGTTTACGATTTGCAGGTACGGGATTTACTTGAGGTAATTCAATCATTTGTTAGGCGTTTTAATAACTCTTTCCAAAGAAAAGTGTCAGGTATCCGGTCGTATAAACACCGCGACCCTCGGTTTGGTTTAACATTTCGATTGGTTTTGTAAAATAATCCAAGCAAAACCCAAGTTCGATGCTCAAGTGGTTATGCTTAAAGGACTCTAATTCGAGGTTTAATCCCGTTTTTACATGCCAACCCGGTACAGGAGTTAGGGCATCAAATCCTTTTAAGAAACTAGCATCTCCAATAATAAATGCTTTGGGATACGTATCATCAAGGGTTTTGGCATAAGGTACGGCCAAGGTATAGGCTTGAGACGTTGCTGAATTCGTGTAGGAAATGTCAACATAATAGGGCTTCTGCAATCCAATGCTTGGACCCGTTGATAGCACTCCTTTTAATGCAGGACCTCCTTCTGCCGATTTTTGTAATAGCGTCCATCGACGACCGTATGCGGGTCGGATGACGATTAATTGATTGAGTTTTCCTTCGATATACGAACGCCCATTATACGAATAAGGTGATGTGAATTCCCGGTAATCTTTGATGATATCCGCATCTAGTTGCGCGAAGGATTGACTTTTCTCGTCATTCAGCCAATATTTACGTAGGCTCAGCCCTCCAATAATCCCAGAATTTGTACTGGTACTTATGCCAATCGCCCAAGTACTTGAAAGTTTCTCACTGGGAAGATTCGCTTTTTTTGTAGGGCTTTGTTTACTCGGTATTTGCAGGGTGCTTTCTGCCGACGTGGATTTCCGTTGGGCCCAAGAGCTCAAGGAAATAATCAAGCAAGAAATGAAGATGCAATACCGCATGTTATTTATAAAAAAGGTTTGATTTCTTCCATCGCGATGTCCCAATGCGTCGCCGAATAACTGCATTTTCCCTGCTTAATCACCAGAACTTGAGGAGATTGATGCTCGATGTCAAATTTTTCGGCAATTGCACCCGATATGGGTCTGTAGGCTATTAAATCTAGGTAATAAGCGGGCGTTTCTGTTGCATCCCAGGCACGTTCTAATCTACTTAATGCAGTTGAGGAGATCGAGCAACGTGTACTATGTTTGAAAATTAGCGTAGGCTTCGTTTCAGAAAGTTGAACAATTTCATCCAGTTGAGCTTCAGTTGTTAAGGGAATCCAATTCATTTGTTGAGGCAGTATGCTGCTTATTTAGTAATTTTAATGATTCAACATCAAATTTAGTAAAAACTTGAGAGTTTGGTTGTATTCTTTTGCCTTGTTTTTGTACCGACAATTGGTGCGGCTTGTTTCCTATGTGAAACCTAAAGCTCAATTGTGGAATGCGGGGCAATCTGACGTTTGGGAAGGTTTGGAGAAAGCTTTACGCGACAACACAAAGCCTGTTGCTTGGTTTCATACTGCTTCCTTAGGGGAATTTGAACAAGGCAAACCCGTCATGGAGGCCTATCGATCACAATTCCCTACCCATTTTATCTTGCTTACGTTTTTCTCGCCTTCCGGATATGAAGTTCGTAAGAATACGACTGGGGTTGATTATGTAAGCTATTTGCCTTTGGATGGGGCTCGTTCAAGTGAGCGCTTTTTAAATTTAGTGAAACCTTCTGTGGCCATTTTTGTCAAGTATGAGTTTTGGTATTTTTATTTACAGGGACTTCGTCAGCGGGCGATACCAACGATTTTGATTTCAGCCATATTTCGCTCCAATCAAGTCTTTTTTGCCTGGTACGGGGGATTTTTTCGATCGCTACTACAATGCTTTACACAAATTTTTGTCCAAGATGATCACTCGAAAGCGCTGTTGGATTCCATCGATTTGACACAAGTTCAAGTGGGAGGAGATACGCGTTTTGACCGGGTTGTCCAACATTTGCGTCAGCCCAAACCTTGGCCTATATTAGATCAATTTATTAATAATCAGGCTTTTATGGTGTTAGGTTCTGTTTGGCGGGCCGATATGGATGTTTTGATTCCACTGATTAATTCCAACAAATTTCCCTTTAAATGGGTCATCGTTCCCCATGAAATTCACCTGGATGAATTGAAGAAATGGGAAGAAGCCATTCAATTGCCTACGCAGTTTTCGACAGAGTCACCTCGGTCAGATGCGCAAGTGTTGATTGTGAACGAAGTCGGTTATTTGTCTCAGATTTACCGAGGGGCATCCTTTGCTTACATCGGTGGAGCCTTTGGTGCCGGATTGCACAACACCTTGGAAGCCAGCGTTTACGGGCCTACCGTGTTTTTTGGCAATAAAAATTATACTAAATTTAAGGAAGCACGCGATTTGGTTGAATTTGGTTTAGCCTTCCCAATCGCAGATGTGACCAGCTTAGCGAGCAAAATGCGTGAAATCTATGATGCGGAGGATGTGTTTGTAAACAAACAGGTTCAAGCGCGAACATTCGTTAGTCTTCAAGCAGGTGCGACGCAAAAAATTATGAATTACTTGATCGAACAAAGCCATGGAATTAAATAAAGGTCTCATCATGCGATCGACAGGTTCTTGGTACGAAGTTCGTTCGGAATCAGGGAAGGTGTTTGCAGGCCGACTGAAGGGTAAATTTAAATTAAAGGGGCCAAAAACGTCTAATCCTATCGCTGTGGGAGATCATGTCATGTATGCCGTAGAGGATGCTGCGAATGAGACGGTGGTCATTGAAGAGATTCTTCCGCGTACGAATTACATCATCCGGAAATCGGTTCATAAAACAGCGCAAGGTCAATTAATGGCGGCGAATGTGGATCAAGCGATTTTTGTCATGACCTTAAAATCACCCAAAACATCCTTGGGATTTTTAGATCGTTTTTTGGTAACAGCCGAGGCTTTTCGTATTCCCGTTCAAATTGTATTCAATAAAATGGATTTGCTTTCAGAAGAAGAGCAAGATCAGGTATTTGAATATGCGGGTTTGTATCAAGAACTCGGGTATGGGATCTTATTTACGTCCATTCCCGCAAATCAGGGGGTTGAAGAGTTTAAAGCTATTTTTCAGAACAAAGTATCCTTATTGGCTGGTCATTCAGGCGTAGGGAAATCAAGTTTAATGAATTTAGTGGCTCCAGGCTTACAAATTAAAACCAAAGAGATTTCTGATTTTGCCCAAAAAGGAGTTCATACAACGACCTATTCAACCATGTGGGAAATGAACCCGGGAACTTATTTGATTGACAGTCCCGGAATTAATGAAATGGGGGTGTTCGAAATGGAAAAAGCGGAACTAGCGCATTATTTTCCTGAAATGCGGGCACTTTTAGGGGATTGTAAATTCAATAATTGCCTTCATTTATCCGAGCCGGCATGTGCCGTTCGAAAAGCCGTGGATGAGGGCGAAATCGCAATAAGCCGCTATTTAAGTTACATGAGTATATTCGACAATGAAGACAACCGACGCTAATTTATGGGGGATTGATTTGGGCGGCACGAAGATTGAGTGTGCCGTCTTGAACGCTTCAAATCCTGCAGAGGTCCTGATTCGTGAACGGATAGATACAGAGGCAAGCCTTGGCTATACGCATATCTTGAATCAAGTTAAAGAATTGGTCGACCGCGTGTCATCCCAATTGGGTCATCGCCCTTCGCGCATCGGATTTGCTACGCCTGGCGTATTAAATCCGCGTACACAAACGATGAAGAATTGTAATACGGTTTGCATGAATGGCCAGCCCATGGCTGCTGATTTAGCTACCATTTTGCAATGTGAAGTGAAACTTGCGAATGATGCCAATTGCTTTGCGTTAGCAGAAACCTTGCTGGGTGCTGTGCAAGATGTTCACCCGAATGCCGAAATGGTTTTTGGTATCATTATGGGTACCGGCGTCGGTGGCGGATTAGTTGCCCATGGAAAAGTTGTGAGTGGTCTACATGGTATCGGTGGCGAATGGGGTCATAATATATTGGAGGAAGATGGTCTTGCTTGCTATTGCGGAAAGTCGGGTTGTGTAGAGCACGTCATATCTGGACCTGCCTTGGAACAGTTTTATTTCAATCAAACGGGTGAAGCTAGACGAATGCCTGAAATCATGCAGCGTTATGAGGCAAAATCGGACCCTGCTGCGGAGGCCACGGTAGAACGCATGCTGGAAAATTTTGGTCGGGCGGTTTCTACCTTAATCAATGTGATCGATCCCGATGTCATTGTTATCGGGGGAGGCCTTGGTAATATTGATCTACTTTATACGGAAGGTTATGACCGTATTCGAAAATACATCTTTAATTCTGGCGAGGTATTAACGCCGATTGTAAAGCCCAAATTAGGCGATAGTGCTGGTGTTTTTGGTGCGGCGATGCTCTTTGCCTAAACTTTTAAGAACCACTTCTTGCGGTAAAATACGTAGCATATCGACCAACACACCAATACAAAACTGATGGCATAAGCCAAAGAGCCATTGTATTTGCCGAAAACGGGTTCGAATAAATGCCAATAAAGCCAAGAGCCCAAGTCGGTCACTCCATTCCCTTCTGGCATTTCAATTTTACCCATTTGGATGGCTAATACTTCAGAAATGGCGTAGGCTAGTATCGAATTTGTGCCAAAAACTAGGAAGAAGGTATTCGCGAAGTGCCGTTCTTTGGTTTCGATCCACCAACTTAAAAGCCCAATTAATATAAAGTCAATGCCCGCACATAATAAGACAAAAGAACTTGTCCATAGTTTTTTGTTGATGGGAAAAACCTTATCCCAAATCAAGGCAATTGCAATTAATGCAAGACCATAAACGAGTAAATTGGCTAAAGGGGATTTGTTAATCGCACGTTGTTTTTCCAGGTACATACTCGCTTGATAGCCTAATAAACACGTTGAAATGGCCGGTAGTGTACTTAATAATCCTTCTGGGTCAAAAGGTATTCCATTTCCATGATATAGATGATTGGGTCCAAATAAAAATAAATCCAATTTTAAAACCGCATTTGTACTTAATTCATAGGGCACATTCGTGTCGCCAAAAAATGCCATGATAGCCCAATAAGTGAATAGAATCCCCACATTGATGCGTGTTAGCCAAGTCGAGGGAACACTTAACGTAATGAAGGAAACGGCGCAATAGGAGAGTGCGATACGCGGTAAGACATTCAGGAATCGCATTTTTTCAATAGAGAAGTCCGTGAATGGGAAATAAAAGATCAGGTAATTGATGAAAAAAAGCATCAATGTTCGTTTGATAATCT
Organism: Cytophagaceae bacterium; assembly: GCA_017984215.1. Taxonomy (GTDB): domain Bacteria; phylum Bacteroidota; class Bacteroidia; order Cytophagales; family Spirosomataceae; genus Aquirufa; species Aquirufa regiilacus. The sequence goes on along the minus strand of JAGOAA010000036.1, from coordinate 834 downwards.
TTGATCGAACACGTGGTGTTAGTGAATAATTAAAAGATTTAAATGAGAAGCGCATCGCAACCCCAACCATAAACAAAAAAGTAGGAAATACGAGATCCGTGGGAGTGAAACCATGCCATTGAGCATGTAACAGAGGCGCGTATGTAAAGTTGCCGTTTCCGGAGGTATTAACGAGAATCATCCCTGCTAATGTAATCCCACGCAAGATATCCAATGATAAAAACCTTGACTTCATAGATTATAGGTTTAAGAGTACAGGGATCGTTTGGCTACCTGCTTCCGATGTAAATCTAAAATAATATTTACCAGAAATGAAAGGTGGAAGGAAAATTTCGAAGGAAGTTGGAATATTTGTAAGTGTTTGTACAACAGAGCCTTGTGGAGAGATGATGTCTACTTGCAAGGCTTGCGTGTAAGGATGTTGGATGTGTAATTGCTGACCTGTAGCAAGCGGGTTCGGAAAGACCAATATTTCAGGTAGCTGATTTGGTTCTGTACTTAAAATCGGACTGATGATTTTGCTTGCACGCTCGAAATTTGGAATTCCAAAGCCGAGGTAGTTGTCAGGTTTCGATGCAATTGATCCGGAAAGTCGGATGCCTTGCATAATTTCCCATGCATTTTTTGTGGGATTTGCTTGTACTAAGCCTGCTGCAAGGCCTGCCATTAAAGGTGCTGAGAAGGAAGTTCCATTGAGTGTGCTAATGGTCCCGGCAGGTAACGCTGTAACCGTTGCTAAACCCATGGCGGCTACATCTGGTTTGATTCGATTATCAAAACTGGGGCCTATGGAGCTAAAGCCGGCACGGGTTCCCGTTCTGTCTACCGCGCCTA
>JAGOAA010000055.1 GCA_017984215.1 Cytophagaceae bacterium | reverse complement strand
GATTGTAACCTGAATTTTGGTTTTGTTGTGTGCTTTTTCTTGCCTAATTTTGTCGCTGCTTGGGAATGCCCAAAACAAAGAAATCATATGAGAGAAATTCAATTTAGAGAAGCCTTACGTGAGGCTATGCAAGAGGAAATGCGTCGCGATGATACAGTCTTCTTAATGGGAGAGGAAGTTGCGGAATACAATGGTGCATATAAGGTATCACAAGGTATGTTGGACGAATTTGGTCCAGAGCGCGTAATTGATACACCTATCGCTGAATTAGGTTTCGGTGGTATCGGTGTGGGTGCTGCAGCAAATGGCTTACGTCCGATTGTTGAGTTCATGACTTTTAACTTCTCTTTGGTGGCTATTGACCAAATCATCAACTCAGCATCTAAGTTGATGTCGATGTCGGGAGGTCAATATTCTTGTCCTATCGTTTTCCGTGGACCTACGGGTAATGCGGGGCAATTATCCTCACAGCACTCGTCCAATTTCGAAAATTGGTTTGCGAATACTCCCGGACTTAAAGTGGTTGTTCCTGCAACGCCTGCAGATGCGAAAGGCTTAATGAAGTCTTCGATTCGTGATAATGACCCTGTTATTTTCATGGAATCGGAATTGATGTATGGTGATAAAGGTTTAGTTCCGGATGGTGAATATTTGATTCCGATTGGTAAAGCAAATGTTGTGAAAGCGGGTACGGATGTGACGATTGTTACTTTTGGTAAAATGTTGTCACGTGTGGTATTGCCAGCGGTAGAAGAATTAGCGAAACAAGGAATCAATGCTGAGGTGATTGATTTACGTACAGTTCGTCCGATTGATTACATCACGGTAGTAGAGTCGGTAAAGAAAACAAATCGTTGTGTCGTTGTAGAGGAAGCAAATCCTTTATCAGCGATATCATCTGAGATTGCATATCATTTACAACGTTGGGCATTTGATTATTTAGATGCGCCTGTAATTCGGGTGAATTCACGCGACTTGCCATTGCCATACGCTCCAACGTTAATTGAGGAGATTTTACCAAATGTCGCTCGTACGATCGATGCGGTTAAGACGGTGATGTATCGGAAGTAGTCATTCAGTCGCTAGTCGTCAGAATAATCATTTATACATTAAAGCCCTGCTTGGTATTCCAAGTGGGGCTTTGTTTTGGCTAGTTTATAGTCGCTAGTCGTCAGTCGCTAGTCATCAGAATATACATTTAAATATTATAGCCCCACCTGGAATTCCAAGTAGGGCTTTATATTTTTATTAGCATTAACGCCTGACATCTAATGATGAACGACTAGCGACTAGTGACTAGCGACTGCCGACTTACCTCCATAAAAAAGCCCCACCTGGAAAACCAAGTGGGGTTTTGTATTTTCATTAGTATTGACGCCCGACATCTAGTGATGAGCGACTGAGGACTAGTGACTGTTTACAGTACATAAATAAACCTAGACCCATCCACATCGATGCCTTCTAGTTTCGTACGGCCTTTTCGTGCTTCTAGCAATTCAGCTGCTTCTTTTGGATTATTTACCGCCTTGTCATTAATCTTCGTAATGATGGATCCTTTAGATAATCCATACATCTCTAATCTTCCGTCCGGTAATACTTCGGTTACCTTGACGCCTGCGTTGACATTGAATTTCTCCTTATCTGAGCTGCTCAATGCACCAAACTTAGCACCTAAGAATTCAGATTTATAAGATTCACCTGTTTCGCCTTTTAGAATAGCCGTGTTGCCATCTTTGTTTTTCAACGTAACTGTGAAGTCCTTGTTTTGGCCATCACGGTTAACAGTAACATTTAAGGTTTCACCTGGACGCTTTCGGCCCACGATTTCCATCAACTTTGCTGATGTTTTAGTTTCAATTCCATCAATTTTGGTAATAACGTCATTGATTTTGATACCTGCTGTTTTCGCGGCAGAATTCTCTGAGAATCCACCTACATAAACACCTGTAGTGACTTTTAAGTCCTTTTCGTCAACTAATTTTGAATTAACCTCCATGATGCTTACGCCTAAGAAACCGCGCTGAACATTACCATACTTGATCAAATCCGCTGATACTTTTTTGACAATGCTTACAGGTACCGCAAATGAATAACCAGCAAATTGCCCCGTGCGTGAATATATGGCTGTATTGATACCGATTAATTCCCCTTTGAGGTTTACAAGTGCACCTCCCGAGTTGCCTGGATTTACGGCAGCATCTGTTTGAATAAATGATTCCAATGGATTGGCTGCCTTATCATCATCACGATCGATGATGTTTTGACGACCTTTGGCAGAAACAATACCTGCAGTTACGGTTGATTCTAGGTTAAACGGATTCCCCACGGCTAACACCCATTCACCTACTTTTAATGCATCTGAATCACCAAAGGTTAAGAACGGAAGATCGTTTGCCTTAATTTGAATTACCGCTAAATCGGATGAAGGGTCTGTCGAAATAACTTTCGCTTTAAATTCGCGTTTGTCATTTAACATCACGGAAATTTCGGTGGCTTCTGCAACTACGTGATTGTTTGTGACGATATATCCATCAGCACTGATGATAACGCCCGATCCTGATGCTTCAGCTTGTTGGGGAGCTTGTCGGCGTCCGCCACCACCTCCAAATGGATCGCCAAATCCGCCAAATAAGTCATCAAAAGGACTTGAGAATTGGCGTTGTCTTTGCTCCATTTTAGTTTTGATGTGTACAACGGCCGGGGTTGTTTTTTCAGCAGCGTAGGTAAACTCCCCTGGGCTTCCTGCTGCACTAATATTAGAAACGTTGCTAGTGAAAGCAGATGGCGAATCACTGAAATTCGATTGATTCCCTAAATTAAGTAATTGATATGCCCCCAGGGTTACTCCACTTGATAAAAGGGCGATGACTACGTAGGATTTTAATTGATTTTTCATTTCCATCTTTCGATTTGTAAAAGGGTTAGTATTTGAATTACGAATTTAAGCGAAAAATCGTATTAACAGTTAAACGTAAAATCGAATTAACAAGTTTTAAGAATTTTATTTGCCAAGAGAAATGGCTATTTTTGTGGCTTCATTTTAGCCCTTATATTCTGATGATTTTAAGTGAACAAGAACAGCTGCGTAGACAAAAGCGACAAGAGTTAATGGCCATGGGGATCGATCCCTATCCGGCTGCTGAATATCCTGTTAACGTACATTCGGCTGAGATATTAGCCAACTACGTTCCGGAAAAAGCAAATTATCAGGAAGTTGTTCTTGCAGGTCGCTTGATGGGTTTCCGTATCATGGGAAACGCTTCTTTTGCGGAATTGCAAGATGCGGAAGGGCGAATTCAATTGTATTTCCGTCGGGACGATTTATGTCCTGGGGAAGATAAAACCTTATACAATACAGTATTTAAGAAATTATTGGATATCGGTGACATCATTGGTATCAAAGGATATGCCTTTACGACACAAGTAGGGGAGATTTCGGTGCATGTGCGTGAATTCAGCTTGTTATCGAAGGCCTTGCGACCATTGCCTGTTGTGAAAGAGGCGGAGGGGCAAACTTATGATGCATTTTCAGATCCTGAAATGCGTTATCGCCAGCGCTATGTGGATTTAATTGTGAACCCACAGGTTAAGGATATTTTTATCAAGCGCGCCAAAATTGTTTCGACCATGCGTTCAATGTTCGATGCACGCGGTTGGTTAGAGGTTGAAACACCAGTATTGCAGGCCGTTCACGGGGGTGCTGCAGCTCGTCCATTTAATACACACCATAATACCTTAGATATGCCACTCTATTTGCGTATTGCGAATGAGTTGTATTTAAAGCGATTAATCGTAGGTGGTTTTGATGGCGTATATGAATTTGGGAAAATGTTCCGCAATGAAGGAATGGACCGGACGCATAATCCGGAGTTTACATCCTTGGAATTTTATGTTGCCTATAAAGATTACCATTGGATGATGGATTTGACAGAAACCATCTTCCAAACAGTTGCTCAAACGTTACATGGCCAAACCAAATTAAAGGTAGGTGACAATGAAATTGAATTTGCTGGTCCTTACCCGCGCTTGACAATATCAGGAGCCATCCAACAATACGCAGGTGTTGATGTAGATGCCATGTCGGAAGACGAATTGCGTAAGCATTGCCAAGGATTAGGCATGGATGTTGATATACAAATGGGTAAAGGGAAATTGATTGATGAGCTCTTCGGGGAAACGGTTGAGGCGAATTTGATTCAACCGACTTTCATTACGGATTATCCGGTTGAGATGTCGCCTTTAACTAAAAAACATCGTTCGAAAGAAGGACTTGTTGAGCGCTTTGAGTTATTTGTAAACGGGAAGGAAATTGCGAATGCATATTCGGAATTGAATGATCCAATTGATCAAAAAGAGCGTTTTGAAGATCAATTGCGTTTGGCCGAGAAAGGAGATGACGAAGCCATGGCGATGGACTACGATTTCTTGCGCTCACTGGAATATGCAATGCCGCCTACTTCAGGGATTGGAATTGGAATCGATCGCTTAACGATGTTGATGACGAATCAAGTTTCCATTCAAGAAGTATTATTCTTCCCTCAGATGCGTCCGGAAGTCATCAAAGAAGTTTCCTCTGATAGTGAATTTACCAGCGTAGGTGTTCCAGAAATATGGATTCCTGCCCTTCAAAAAATGGGTATTTTAACTCTGGCTCAATTAAAGGAAGCTAATCCAAATAAAGTATTCAATGATTTGGGCGGTATGCGTAAAAAATTGAAGATCGATGCAGCGATGCCTACGAAAGATGAGGTGATTGCCTGGATTGCTTAATTGCTGTATAATAAAAAAGCCTTCCGAAGAAGGCTTTTTTATTTCTCTTTAACTAGAGATCAATGGGGCAATACTATATATTGAAATCTACTGATTTGCTCTAATCAAATTAAACGTGCGAAAATTAGATTTTCTTTACGTTGATTGCGTTTGCTCCGCGCTTTCCATCAGTTACCTCGTAAGATACTGAATCGTTTTCGCGAATAGTAACACCTGAAAGGCCAGTTACGTGTACGAAAATGTCTTCGCCTGTTTGATCATCAACGATGAATCCAAATCCTTTAGTCTCGTTGAAAAATTTTACTTTACCAGTTTGCATAAAAATAATGTTAAAAAATTAATACCTAAATCGATTGTTC
>JAGOAA010000054.1 GCA_017984215.1 Cytophagaceae bacterium | reverse complement strand
CAATATCCCCCGCGACGCTACGAAGTTAAACCTGGAATCCTCCACGTTGGAAAGAACATTTTGGTCATCCGTGTTACCAACCAAGCCAGTAAAGGAGGCTTCGTTCCAGACAAACGCTACGAACTGCAGTTGGGAAATGAGTCTATTACCCTTATCGGACAATGGCAGTATAAAGTGGGTTCCGTTTGGACCCCCAATCCCATTGTTTCCACAGCACAAATGTATAGCCCTACGGCCTTATATAATGGCATGATTGCTCCCTTGATTCCGTATGGATTAAAAGGAATCTTGTGGTATCAAGGGGAGTCAAATACCGTAAAAACCGATGACTACAAAGATCTATTAAAAGCATTGGCCGAGAATTGGCGCGCAAAGTTTCAGCAGGGAGAATTACCCTTTCTTTATGCGCAATTGCCAGGTTTTGGCGACCGACAATTCCTTCCGGTGGAAAGTAACTGGGCGCAATTACGCGAAGCCCAACGAAAGGCCGAAACCGAAATACCAAACAGTCGGATGGTTGTGGCAATTGATTTAGGCGAATGGAATGACATCCACCCCTTGCGTAAAAAACCCTTGGGTGAACGCTTTGCAGATGCGGTGACGAAGGAACCCGCGGGGCCGCAAATTAAAAAAGCAATACGAAAGGAAAACAAAATTGAATTGGAATTTAAGCCCGAAGGAGGTCTATTGAAAATCGACAAAAGTGACGAAAATGAATTGCAGTATTTCGCCATCGCAGGCAAGGATCGAAAATTTGTTTGGGCCAAAGCCCACATCGAAAATAACAAGCTTATCGTTTCTTCAGAAGAAGTAAAAGAACCCGTTTATGTTCGATATGCCTGGTCGGAAAATCCGGAAGGGAACTTAACAAACGACACAGGTCTACCTGCTGGACCCTTCGAAATAGAAGCTAACTAATGCGATGAATTTTTTGATAAGCGGACGGCGAAATCCCTTCCTGCTTCTTGAAAACTCGATTAAAATAAGACAAGTTTTCAAAGCCCGATTCATAGCAACAAGCCGTGATGCTCGTGTCTTGAAGCAACAGTTGTTTCGAGTAATTAATTCGATATTGATTGACGAAATCCGTGTAGGTCAACTTGGTCGTTTTCTTGATGTATCGACAAAACGCCGGAACCGACAAACTCAACTCATCAGCAATTTGAGCCGTATTAATTTTGTCAAGAAAATGTTTTTCGACGTATTGGTACACCCGCGCCATGCGCTCTTGTTGTTTTAATATCTGGTTGTTGGCAATCGGTCGGGCGCCCAAAGAAACGGCAGATTCGCAAGAAGCCAAGATTTGAAAAATTTGTAATAATTCGATGAATTGATCAAAGTGATTCAAGGTCGGAATCAATTTCATTCGCTCCCCCACCAATCGTTTCGTTTCGCCATCAAATGCCAAACCTGAATTAGCCCGTTCCATGAGCGCCTGCACTTCCCCCATTTCAGGAACCTGCGCCATTTTCACTTGGAAATAATCAGGCGGGAACTGAATAACGACCGTTTCCACACGCGTTTTTGCGCCGTAATCAAAATTCAAATGGGGAATATTAGATCCAATCAAAGCTAAATCCGATCCGTAATAGGTGGAAACATGATCGCCTATGTGCCGAATTCCCCGCTCGGCTTCAACATAAACCAATTCGATTTCGGGATGAAAATGCCAATAAAAAACCTCGTTGAGCTGGGGCGTCAATAACAAGCGAAACGAACTCTCGGAATCCGGTTGGATCTGCTCTAATTTTAATTTCATTGACATAAAAGTATACTTTATCAACACAATTTACCCAAAAATATCAATACAGTACAAATATTCGTCAATAAGGAATTCATTGGCTATTTAGAAAATGTGGAGATTTGTCAATATAAACCTTAGCAACTATGCAAAACGAAACCATGATTCCGAACAATGCGCATTACGACATTCCAGGGAATCCATCCACGGCAAAGAGTAGCCAATTATCCTTGAACAATCGACCGAATGGAGAAGCCTTGCGCGTACTAAGCGAAGCGGATTGGACATTTTGGAAAACCAATGGTTACATCGTAATTAAGCAGGCCGTTCCAAAAGAACAAGCGCTGGAGACAGCAAAATTCCTTTGGGAGTTTGAGGAAAAAGATGCCAATAATCCAGAGACCTGGTATACCGCCCCGCGTGCCGAAATGAAGATGAAGGAGCTCGGAGGAACGGGCATGGTGGAATGCTATAACAACCAACACCTTTGGAATAACCGACAAATGCAACGGGTTTATGATGCCTTTGTGGATATTTGGGGGACAGAAAAATTATGGGTGACGATTGATCGCGCGAATCTAAATTTCCCGATCCGACCCGGCCACGAATACAAAGCTTTCATCCATTGGGATTACGATCCGGAAACAAAACCCGTTCAAGTTCAGGGCGTACTAGCGCTCGTGGATCAAACCGATGAAAACATGGGTGGCTTTCAATGCATTCCGGAACTATTCAGAGATTACGATACGTGGAAACTTACACAACCCGAAGACCGCGATCGCTTCAAACCGGATACGACAGGCTTCACGCCAACAAAAGTCAAAATGGAGGCTGGTGACTTATTGATTTTTAACAGCTTGCAACCCCACGGCATTCGGGCCAACAACAGCGACAAAGTTCGCTGCGCACAATACATCTCCATGATGCCGGCTGAGGAAGATAATGTATCCCTTCGCGAGTGGCGCGTAAATTCCTGGAAAAACCGCATCGCTCCCGAGGGCTATGCCTTCCCGGGCGATCCACGCAACTGGGAACAAACGAAATACGATACCGCGAAACTCAATCCGCTCGGCGAGAAGATCCTCGGATTAAGCAAATGGTAAAACGAATGGCTCAAGAAATCTTGGGCCATTTTTGTTTGATTTGTATAAGTAAGTATTTGATTATTATATAAAATATCCGCCTTTTGCCCGTTACCTTTGTTTGATTTATTTCAAAGCCATCAAACAGACATGGAGCAAGTTGAAAGTTTAAGGGAATTTTACGAACGAAAATTCAATTGGATTCCCGAGAATTTAAGTAAGGATTGGGGGCATTTTAATGTCTTTCAACTAGACCCTTACATTGGTTCAGGAGCTAAACCCGTACCTTACCGAAGGCGAGATTTTTACAAGATTACCTTAGTCAAAGGATCGGGCACCATTTATTACGCCAATAAAATCGTCAAAGTCAAAGAAAATGCGATCTGCTTTTCTAATCCGCTCGTTCCTTATCAATGGGACTCGATAGAAAAGATTAGTACGGGCTATTTTTGCATTTTCAACCAGGACTTTTTCCAACAATACGGCAACTTTTCTGCTTATGCGCTTTACCAACCCACCGGGACGCAAGTCATCGAATTAAGTGATGTTGGATATGAACAATTTCAAGTACTTTTTGAGCGTATGCTCGCTGAAATAAATTCGGAATACATTCATAAGTACGACATGCTGCGCAACTTGGCGTTGGAAATAATGCACACAGCGCTCAAATTAGAACCAGCCAATTCTAGCCGCTATACACCTGGAAACGCCAATCAAAAAATCGCCATGTTGTTTTTGGAATTATTGGAAAGGCAATTTCCTATCGAAGGAGCCCAGAATAAAATAAAGTTGAAAACCCCGTCGGATTTCGCTAACCAATTAGCCGTACATGTGAATCACTTGAACCGGGCGGTCAAAGAAACAACCATGAAAACGACGTCACAGCTCATCGCGGATCGAATCAGTCAAGAAGCGAAACTAATTCTTGCGCAAGGCGAATGGACCATCACGGAAATAGCAGATGCCCTCGGCTTTAATGAAATCAGTTATTTTAATCAATTTTTCAAAAAACATGTGGGGCTCAGTCCTGTGAAATACAGAAAAAACATATCCCATGAAAAACATTAAGCTTGTCTTGAAATCTACCCTTTTACCTATCGAAAATCGTACCTTTGCCCCTTCTTCTGTAAACCACAATATGAAATTTTTATCAACAGTCTGCCTTTTATTGTTCATACAATTCACAAGTCTGGCAGAAACAGCAACAGATTCTACCAAAAAGGAAATCCAATTTGCAACAACTGCTTTGATTACCAATAACGGTATTTCCGTCGTACCCATTTTCACCTTAGGAAAACCGGCGACGATCATCAATTTTACCGTGGGAAGGAAGTTCACCTTTGAACCTGAATTCCGCGTTTCCTTGGAGGGAAAACCCTGGTCTTTCATTTATTGGTTTCGCTATAAATTGGCTAAAACATCCAAATTCACCTGGAGCATTGGGGCACATCCGGCCATCATTTTTAAAACAATCCCGGTGACGATCAATGGAAATAACGAACAAGTTTTACGCGCCCAGCGCTTTGTCGCAGCTGAAATGGCACAGAATTATCGGTTCAATAAACACGTCAACTTGGGTTTCTATTATTTAGTAGGGGCTGGAAGTGTGGAAAATAAAACGAAGCCTACGAACCTATTGACTTTGCGCGGAGGCTACAATAATGTAGACTTAGGGAAAGGGTTTATTGCAGGAGTCAACTCGCAGTTAATCTATCTTTTCACGAATGGCGAAGAGGGGTCTTATGTGAACGCATCAGTTACGCTGACACACAAACAAAGTCCGGTAACGCTTTCCTATTTTTATAACAAACCGATCAATACTTCGATTACCGGCGGAAAAGATCCTGTTTGGAATGTGGCTGCGACCTACGCATTCAATAAGATGTTTAGCATGAAATAAAAAAAGCCCGGTCATTCCACCGGGCTTTTTCGATTAACCTAAGGCTTTTCGAGCCTGGCCATCTGGGTTATTAACGAGTGAGCACTGATCGTCTAAAATCATCGTCTCTCCATTTGCCTTCGTATAAGGTTTCCAATTCGGTAAGCCTCCGCCATTGGGATCACCCGTTTTGACAAAGTTCAAAAAGGACTTCGCCATTTTGGTTGAAAGTGCCCGAGGGCGTTTGCCTCCGCCGGTATGCGTCAACATCAAGTCGGTGTTGTAAAACCAAAAACAGATATCATCGCAATGGAACGCACGCATACGACCATCGAATAGCGGCGGCTGCCAACCGAACCAAGAAACATACACGGGCGCTTTGCCTTGCGAGAATTTCGCATCAGCAGCCGCAATGGCACCTTTCCGATTTGAATTTATCATCGCCCAAATTTCAACCGGTTTGGCATTCGGGAAGTTTTGATGGAAGGCCTCCACAATAGCCGCCGACTGATCGCCAAA
>JAGOAA010000053.1 GCA_017984215.1 Cytophagaceae bacterium | reverse complement strand
TTTCACCTGCTAATTTTTTCAGAATGGACATAATTGTATATTTGCCAAAATTCAAAGTTACATAATTTGTTAGGACCCTTGGGTATCCTAGCGAAATTTGTATCAAAAACACGTCACATGAAAAATATCATCGCCTTTTTAGGCCTATTTTTAGCTTTTGCTCAGCTTTCAAACGCACAATCCATTTCTTATTATCCGTTTAATTCACAGTTGGCCGTTTCGTCAAATCCCACAAACATTGCCTGGGCGGAAGTTCGTATGCAAATGAATTCGGCGACATCAGCTATTACATCTGAACTTGGACCCATGCTAACGGTTTACAAGACCAAAGATGCCGTTTTTTATACGGGTGGTGGTGTGAGTATCGGTTGGATGTCCAACGTGTTTAATCAATCATCCTTATTGAAAGGCTATTACGGTAGTTTAGGTGTTCGTGCCTATCCTTTTTCTTCCGTACCACATTTAGGGTTGAATTTTGAATTTACACCCTATACGGATTCTAATGTAAAGACGGGCCTATTGCGTGCCTGGTTAGGCGTCAATTACCATTTTGGCAAAAACAAACTGAAGTAATTACTCTTTTTGATAGCCGATGGTTTGGTAAAATTGCTCTGAATAGCTGTCGCTCAGCGGAATGTGGTTTTCCCCAATTTTTACCTTTTGATTTCGAATCGATTCGATCTTTTTCAAGGAAACGATGAAAGATTTGTGAATGCGTAAAAATTCGTCCGAAGGTAATTTTTCACTAATGAGTTTCATGGTCATCCGACAAACAATCGGATATTTTTGATTACGTACATGTATTTTGATGTAATCTTTTAAGCCTTCGATGTACAAAATATCTTCGAGCATGATTTTCATCAACGAGTAATCGGCATGTATGAAAATATAATCCACCTTCGCATCCTGCTTAGTAGATACACCCTGCAAGGCCAATTTGCTTTTGTAGAAATCAAGTGCTTTATGACTCGCTTTCAAAAACCGTTCGAAGGAAATGGGTTTTAGTACGTAGTCAATCACATCTAGGTTGAAGCCTTCTAGCGCGTATTGTTGGTACGCGGTAACAAAAATAACCATGGGTTTTTGCGTCAATCCCTCCAAAAATTGAACACCCGTTAAGCCTGGCATTTGAATGTCGAGGAAAATGAGATCAACGGGGTTGTTTTGTAGGTATTCGATGGCTTCAAATGCATTGCGACACCGTGCCGCAAGCTTTAAGAAGGGAACTTTAGCGATGTTGTCCTCAACCAAATCTAATGCCAAACTTTCATCATCGATGGCAATGCAGGTTAAAGTTGTATTCGGAATTTGCGAGAATGTTTCTTTCGTTTCCATCGTTTTAGCTATGATTGATTCTTAAATCGGCGACATAGGTATTTGCATGTTCGCTAATTTGAAGTTCATGGTTTTCAGGATAAAGTAATTCCAGTCTTCTGCGAACATTCGTTAAACCAATGCCCGAACTTTCATCCTTTTTCTCCTGTGCTTGATTGCTTGTCTTATTTTTGACTACAAAATGCAGGTATTGTGGCGTGCCAACCAATTGAATACTTATGCTTGGTTTTTCAATCATTCCTACGCCATGCTTGAAGGCATTTTCAACAAACGGAATCAACAACATGGGTTCTATATTTCCAGCAGCACCCGATATTTCGGATGTAAATTCAATGTCGATGTCATTCCCAAAACGTATGCGCTGAAGTTCTATGTAGGATTCTAAGTAATTTGCTTCCTTGCTGATGGCAACTTTGGAATCACTCGTTTCGTAAATCATGTAGCGCATGAGTTCGGAAAGTTTGATCACCACCGGTTCTACACTTTCAGGTTTTCTGCGCGAAAGAGATACAATGCTATTTAGGACATTGAACATGAAATGCGGACTGATTTGCGAGCGTAAAAACGATAACTCTGATTTTAATCGTTCATTTTCTTCTTCCTTTTTTGCTTCTTGTTCTTTCAGGTTATCAGAAAGGAATCGATAACTAATTCCGATTGCGATGATGAAAAGGTATTGGAAAATGATCCGTAAGTAGGTGAAACGCTTCATGCCACCTCCACCCCCTCGCGGTCGTTGAGGAGGTAATAAATCTTTGAATAATAGGTCGAAAATTAGGTCGTTTAGGCCGACCATGATAAAATACCCGATGACCAAGAGTGCTAAATATGCTAAAATGTTATAGCGCTTTAACACCTTTGGGATCAGTATTTCCGTGTTAATGTAGAAAATCGGAACGTTTGCCAGGCCAAAGACGAAGAAAAATAAATTCCATTGAAAATGGCGTTGAATCTCTTCCGGATTTTGTGATTGAGAACTAGGCCCTAATAAAATTGGCAAAGCCAATAAACAAGCCCAAAATAATAAATGGAGCAAAATGGGCTTTGAAAGTAATTTGGTTTTAGCCATGAATTCAAGAATTTGGATTCGAAGTAAACAATTTGCAAAATATTCTTGGGAAATATGCTACGAGTATCCTGTTTGTGCCGATGAAATTGTTCATAATATTTTGTTAGATTTGCTTGAAGAACCTATTTAACTAAGCTTATGCGCAACATACTATTGCTCACCCTGTTGTCTTGGACTTGTTTTGGCCAACAACAGGTGAATCTCAAAGATTTGGCTGCTTTTCAGCATCCAAGTCACAATTGGACCATCGAGGGCGCCGTTCAGGCTGCTTATGCGGATACCTCCTTGCAAGTTGCAACGGGCCAAGGTGTATTAGTCAACACCCTGCGCAATGGTAAATACAAACGATCAGATGATTTGACTTTCGCATTTTCACATGGAGATATCCATTTGATGTTTGACTTCATGCTACCTAAAAAAGGGAATTCGGGCGTTTATTTACAGGGACGTTACGAAGTTCAATTGGCGGATTCATGGACCAAGAAACAATTGAATTACGGAGATTGTGGAGGTATTTATGAGCGCTGGGATGATGCGCGTGGCAAGGGGAAGGAAGGATTTGAAGGCTATGCTCCGATGCAGAATGCATCCAAAGCACCCGGCTTGTGGCAGAGTATGGAAATCGATTTTCAAGCTCCTCGCTTCGATTCGAATGGTAAGAAAATCCAAAATGCTGTATTCAAAAAAGTTGTGCTTAATGGCATTTTAATTCACGAGAATATTGAAGTGTTGGGTGTTACACGCGGCGCTGTATCCTTGCAAGAAGTGGCCTCGGCACCTATTTTAATACAAGGGGATCATACGCAGGTGGCATTTAAAAACATTCGCTATGAGACATATGATAAGCCTTCAGTACGAATGGGGCAGGTCTCATACGATTATTATACAGGCAAATTCACAGAGCCGATTATCGGAGCTGCAAAGCCCATCAAATCAGGGAAATTAGATAAATTGACGTACAAGGTCATCCAAGATAAAAACGACTATTTAATTCATTACCAAGCAGAATTAGATGTTCCGGAAGCCGATAGCTATGAGTTTCAATCGTATTGGACAGGGTCAGGTGTTGTGAAAGTAGATGGCAAGGAATTGAATCAAGGCGCACACTGGTATTCAGAAATGGTTTCAGCTCAAATGCAATTGACAGCTGGAAAGCACCGTTTGGAAGTTATTCATGTGAAGGATTTTCCATGGGGGCCTCAGGCTTTGGGCTTATTTGTGAAGCGAATCGGTTCTCATCCCGTTGCCTTGCACGACCGAACTTCTTTATTAGATCCAGAAGCCGTGGGCATGATAGAGGTTAAAGCAAATGCAGAACCCGTTTTTCAGCGCTCATTTGCCATGCATCAGGGAAAGAAAAAGACGCATGTGATTCATGTTGGCGATCCTGCAGGCATGCATTATTCATACGATTTAAAACAGGGAGCCATGCTTCAAGTCTGGCGCGGGCCGTTCTTAAATGCGACTCAAATGTGGGAAAACAGGGGTGAGCCACAGACATCGGAGCCTTTGGGCGTAACCGTTGCCTTGGATGGTCAATTTCCTTTGGTGATGGATCATCAAGCACAGGCGGATTCAACGGAGTTGGTTTACAAGGGTTTTCGCTTAAAAGATGGCCGACCGATTTTCATGTACCAATGGCCTGCGGCAAATGTCTCCATCGAGGATTATATCCGTCCGAATGCAGCGGGAACGGGGTTAGAAAGAACCTTATCGTTTAAGTCGGCAAGTGCGATGCAATCTGCTGCCGAGCTTGTTTTGGGAAATAGTTTTCACGGAATTTCAGCGATTAACACCAAATTAATCGGCCTGCAAGGGCAATCCTATTTTGTGCAATGGGATGGCCGTTCGGGTGCCGTTTTGAGTCCCAAACAAGGCTTGAAGCAACAACGCATTCCGGTGCAAGGAAATGAAGTTTCATATCAATTGATCTGGTAAACCGATGAAAAATAGACACTATACAATCGCATTATTGCTTCTTTCGTTTTTTGCTTTGGCTCAGAAACCTGCGCTTAAAACAGAACAAGATTATTACGAAATCAAGACGCTACCAATTCCCAAAGAAATTTATTTGGAGGTAGGAGGTTTGGCTACCATGCCAGATGGCAGAATCGCCGTGAGTACGCGTCGAGGTGAGATTTGGATCATCGAAAACCCGTATCAAAAAACCAATCATCAGGTACATTACAAGCGTTTTGCATCAGGTATGCACGAGGTGCTTGGTTTAGCTTATCGGGATGGTGCCTTTTACTGCTCACAACGCGGAGAGTTAACTAAGATTACGGATACAGATCGTGACGGGGTGGCGGATTTGTATGAGCCGATTTACCAATTTGATATTTCAGGGAATTACCATGAGTATACATATGGCCCTGTTTTTGATAAGAATGGAGATATGTTGGTGACACTCAATCTAGCTTGGGTTGGATTTGGCGAAGGTAAATTTGCCAAATGGCGTGGCTGGTTGGTGAAAATCCATCCGGATGGGACTTTAGAGCCATTTGCAGCAGGATTGCGTTCGCCGGCGGGTTATAGCGTCAATGATCAAGGTGATATTTTTTATGGTGAAAACCAAGGAGACTGGGTGGGCTCAGGCCGTGTGACTCATTTGGCGAAGGGTGATTTTGCGGGTAATCCGGGTGGCTTAAAATGGGCCAAAGAACCTAACAGCCCTTTCCGATTGACTTTGGAGGAAATTCAGGATAATGGTGCACCCATGTACGAAGCTGCGGCAAAAGTTAAGAACTTGAAACTGCCTGCAGTTTGGTTTCCACATGCAATCATGGGGATTTCTACTTCGGATATTATCCAAGACACAACGCGTGGTAAATTCAGCCCTTTCCCTGGGCAATATTTCGTAGCCGATCAAGGTCAAT
>JAGOAA010000035.1:11323-18300 GCA_017984215.1 Cytophagaceae bacterium | reverse complement strand
CATTCTGGATAGGGAAGTATTCTTTGCCTTCTGCATCCTTCAGCGCAGTTTCCGCATAGCGTTTTACTTGTGCGTTCAAAACCTCCAAGGTTGCTAACACGTCGGCTTCCGCACCATGAGCTCCCACTAATTCTTTGTCACAGTAAAAACGATAAGCAGCAGTTAAATTACGCGGCTCCATCATGTGGAATATACGTTGAGCATCTACCAATTTTCTGTTTTTCATGTCGAAATCAACTTCAGCACGGAAAAACTCTTCCACGAGCATGGGAACATCAAAGCGATTCGAATTAAACCCTGCCAAATCGCAACCATCCAAAAAGCCTGCCAAGGATTTTGCCACTTGCTTGAAGTTGGGCTCCTCCGCCACATCGGCATCATAAATGCCATGTACCAAAGATGCTTCCAAAGGAATCGGGATACCTGGATTAACTCGACGCGTCTTGATATCTACTGTGCCGTCTATATTGGCCTTAGCTATTGATATTTCAACGATGCGATCTTTGTTCACCTGAATACCGGTGGTTTCTAAATCGAAAAAAGCTAAGGGTTTTTTTAATTGTAATTGGTGCTCCATGGCTTGTCTAAAATTAATAGGGACAAAGGTAGCTTATTATTACCTTTGTTCGATGAAATTTAGTCCAAAAGCCATTTTTTTTGATTGGGATCACACCCTTTGGGATCACGATCGCAATGCCTCCGAAGTAATTCAGGAATTATTAGCAGAATTAAGCCTTTTGGACGCTATTTCACATAATTCAACCGTGACATGGAAAGAGTTCCAACGAATTAATGATGCCTTGTGGGATGATTACCAACATGGTCGAATTGATCAAAAAACATTGCGTGATACGCGTTTTGTGCGTTTTTTTGAGGCCTTAGGAATTCAAGGGGATGCCGCTTTGTTTTCTGACTTATATCTTGAGCGAACTCCTCGAAAAACCAACCTAATCCCTGATGCCTTTCAGGTCATCGAAATACTTTCGGCCAAATACCCCCTGTATATATTAACGAATGGATTTGACGATATCCAGCATGTGAAAATATCAGGTGTGGGCATGACCCATTTTTTTGAACGTATTATTACTTCCGAAGTAGCTGGGTGTAAAAAGCCTGCCGCACAATTTTTTGAATTTGCTCTTAATGTTGCGAATTGTTTGCCTGCAGAAGTCGTGATGGTAGGCGATCATCCCATCATCGATGTACAGGCTGCAGAAGCGCTTGGGATAACGGCCGTTCATTTAAATTTTCGGGCGGAAGAGGTTAACGCAAAAATTCAAATTGGTCAGTTGGCGGAATTGCTTGATTTATTCGAATAAGGACAATTGGTTGTCATTCGATTTGCGATCAAAAATCTTTTTGTCGCGAATAAATTTTTTATTCTCTTCTAGGAAGGCTTGAAATTGCTCGATTTGCGCGTAAAGCGGGCTGAAATCGTATTGATTTAAATAATACGTTTCCTTGTAAACCGCTTTAAAATCGGTAATTACATAGTCTAATTGTTCAATGCCCAATTTTTGTAATCCGAGTAGGTAAAGGTTTTGGTGATTTTTTGCGAATCTGCCTGGCTCATAAAAAGATGTACTTTTTAAATCAAAGGCTACTTGATCGCCCACACCGTCCACATAACCGTAGATTAACGCATTTTTATAGCGGGACTCCACATAATATTGCGTTTTATATTTTTCTGGAATCAATGCTCGGGCTTGATCAATAATTCCTTCCGCGAATAATTCCTCGTCTTCTCCCAATATAACAGCACGCTCAAAATCCATGCCTTTTTTTTGGGCTTTGGTCGTTGGCTTTTTTACCCGATTAATCCGTTCGATCATTTCGATTTCATCCACAATGATTTTGCCAGCGGAATCGCGGGATTGCTGCAGATAAAGCGAAAAAGAATTCAGCAGGGTAGGGTATAAACGGTATAGCATGCGTGGGGAATTAACCGATTTGTAAACGAGTGACTACTTCACCTTCAATTAAATGCTTTTGTGTAAGTTCTTTTACATCTTCCAATTGCACATTGCCGTAGAAAACGCCTTCTGGGTAGACCACCATTGCGGGCCCTTTGCCACAAAAATCAAGGCAGCCCGCACGTTGAATGCGAATTTTAGCTGGGTTTCCTGCTTCTGCATAAGCGGCTTTAAAAGCCTCAACTAACTGCATGCCGTGACCAGAGCCACAACATTTTTTGGGGGCATCTTTGTCGTTGGCACAAATGAATACATGTTTTTCGAAGTGCATATTAAGCTGGATTTAGTTCTAGTACGATTGGGCAATGGTCTGAATGCATTACATCAGGTAATATATAAGCATTGGCAATGCGTTCTTTTAGCGTTTCGCTCGCCATGTGGTAATCAATCCGCCATCCCAAGTTTTTCCCTCGTGCACCCGCACGGTAACTCCACCACGAATAAGCATGTGCTTGTTCCGGATTGATGTGTCGGAAGGTATCCACAAAGCCATTTTGTACAAATGATTCCATCCATTCCCTTTCTTCGGGCAGGAATCCTGAACTATTGGCATTTCCTTTCGGATTATGAATGTCAATGGCACGGTGGCAAATGTTGTAATCGCCTGAAATGATTAAATGTGGGATTTCTTGACGAAGGGCTTGAATATAATCCTGGAAGTCCGTTAGCCATTCCATTTTGAATGCTTGGCGCTCGTCTCCGCTCGAACCAGAAGGCATGTACACGCTCATGACCGAGAAGTTGTCGAAATCCAATCGGATGACACGTCCTTCAAAATCATATTTTTCTATTCCGCAGCCTATTTCAATATGTTTAGGCTGTAATTTTGTGAATATGGCTACTCCGGAGTAACCTTTTTTTTGTGCTGAATGCCAATGAACCGAATAACCTAATTGTTCAATTTCGTTTGTGTCGACTTGGTCAAATTCCGCTTTTAACTCTTGAATGCATATAACATCTGCTTGTTGGTCCGCGAGCCATTGTACAAAACCTTTTTGAATAGCGGCACGAATTCCATTGACATTATAACTGATGATTTTAAGCATATTCTTAGAAAACTTCGGTTTCAAAATAGTGGATAATATGTGCCTTTAGAAGAATGTCTTGTTCTTTTAAATTAAGAGATGGGACGGGTGTTACCAAGTTCCAATGCGGCCAACCTGCTTCATCGAGTCCTTCGAGCTCGTAAAAGCCACTGAAGCTTAAGACCTTGCAAGTCGCAATATGCATTAAATCCTGCTTTTCCTCTTTGGTAAATACACGATGCCCAATACCTAATTCTTGAACGCCTATCAGGAACAAGATAGACTCTAAATCACTCGGGCGTTTGTTGAATTGTTTTTCGAAAAAATCAAGGACATTTTCCCAGGCGGCTTGAACGACTGCCGGTTCAAATTCGATCATTTCCATTAAGGCTGTAAGTTAACTTTGAATTTTGCGGCACCTAAAATTGCTTGATGGCCAGCGGGATTGTTTCCAATTAACACTAAATCACCTGCAATCACATTGTTTGAATAGGTTGTAATGTTAACCCGACCTACGCCATTTGCGATCCCTGCACCATTTGGGCGAGTTGCTTCGTAAAAGTTATTTTTTTCTTGGTAGTCGTTGATATCTTTAATGAGGTTACCTATGTTCGAGGAGGAGCCATCACCCGGAATAAAATAGGTGCCTTCGCCCTTAAAATTCTTAATTTGGGTATAAACCGTTTCCGAATCGTTTAGACTGGTGGCCGTAATTTCTAAAATTTGTTCTTCACCCAAGCGCGAAATATTAGCTGTAATTTTGGTTGTATTAATCGTATGGGCAGGTTGTTTGTCAAACTCAATAGATCCGCTAAAATAACCTGATTGCTTAGGGGCGTCACTGTAGGAATGCTCAACGTTAATTAAAACGGCAAAAATGAACAGCCCTAAGTATAAAAAGCTGATTGGATTTCGGAATAACGAAACCAGTCCACTGCTCAATGGATTTGATAAAACAGAACGCCAAAATCGAAACTTGCCAGTAGTAGACTTGTTCATTTTTTCGTATTGGGTTGTTGATTTCGTTGAAAATTCAAATGTAAAATTAACATAAACAATTCATTCCTACACAACATCTACCTAAATCAATTATTTAATGGTAATTGATTGCATCATGCTTAATTCCAAATTCAGTTTTGTAATTTTGAAAACACTTAAACCTGTTAAGCGTTTATTAGTAGATTTTTATTGTCTAAATCATTCAAATGAAGTCTTTCTCAATCCCAAGTTTATTTAGTAGTTCTTTGATTGGATCCATCAAAGAACAAAGACGCTTACACGATAAATTAAAGAAAGACTACCGTCCTTCTCATTTTAATTTTGGAACCGTAGAAGTGTATTTGTCGCGTCATTTTGGCTTTTGTTATGGCGTGGAAAATGCGGTTGAGACAGCTTACCGAATTATTGAGGAAAATCCCGGAAAGAAAATCTATTTACTTTCTGAGATGATTCATAATCCTGCTGTTAACGCAGATTTGTTGGATCGAGGCGTATCCTTTATTCAAGATACACGGGGTGTTCAAATTGTACCTTGGGACGATTTGCACGCCTCAGACATAGTCATCGTGCCCGCTTTTGGTACGACGTTGGAGATTCAAGCGAAATTAGCCTCCATTGGAATCGATACATACGCATACGATACCACTTGCCCTTTTGTGGAGAAGGTTTGGAATCGCGCAAGTGCCATTGGACAAAAATCTTATTCCGTTATCGTGCATGGGAAGCCAAGCCACGAAGAGACGAAGGCTACTTTTTCACATTCGCAGTCGGTGACTCCTACGTTGGTGATTAAGGATTTCCAACAGGCCCAACAATTAGCACCTTACATTCGGAAAGAAAAGTCGGCAGACGAATTTTATGATGAATTCGAAGGTCAGTTTTCCAAAGGATTTAATCCTGAAACCGATTTGGAGCGCATTGGTGTCGTGAATCAAACCACTATGCTGGCGACGGATACGCAAGAAATTGTTGATTATTTACGCGAAGTAATCATAGAATTTTATCATTTGCGGCCTGAACAAATCACAGAGCATTTTGCAGATACACGAGATACACTCTGCTACGCAACGAATGATAATCAAAGCGCCACCTATGGCCTATTAAAAGAGGAGGCCGATTTCGCGATCGTTGCTGGAGGATATAACTCTTCCAATACGGCGCATTTGGTCGATTTATGTGCCGAAAAATTGCCAACATATTTTATTAAATCCGCGGATAAATTAGTGAGTCCATCGGAAATCTGGCATTACAATAATCGTAGGAAAGAAGAAGTTCAGACTTTCGATTATATACCTGCCAAACAGCCTGTTAAAATTTTATTGACATGTGGAGCGTCATGTCCTGATGCAGTTATGGAGGAAATTTTGCGCAAGCTTGTGGCATTTTTTCCTGGATCAGCCGATCCGGATATGGTCATTCAACAATGGATTGCCGATCGCAACTAATAGCTCGAAAGGATTTTAGTCACGGCTGGCAAATACCCTTCACCAAACAAATTCACATGGACCATCAACGGGTATAGATTATACAAAGGAATTCGTTGATGAAAGCCTTTTTCAATCGGAAAAGTGCGGTGGTACGTATCGTAGAATTCCGTCGGAAATCCACCAAACATCGTTGTAAAAGCTAATTCAGCTTCCCGAAGTCCAAAATAGCAACAAGGGTCTACCAAGGTAATTTCTCCTTGGGCATTTACCATCGCATTTCCTGACCATAAATCGCCATGCAATAGCGCTGATGATTCATTCGGAATTAGTTGGGGTAATTTTTCGTACAGCCCATTGAATTTCTCTTCCATTTCAGCCGAAATTTTTCGGTTATATATGGCTGTGTCCACTTGTTTTTTTAATCGGTTTTGGATAAAAAATTGCACTCCATCAGCTTGCCAAGTGTTTTCTTGTTTGGCTGCACCTAAATAATTGTCATAGTCGAGGCCATGTCCTTTCGCTGCGTGTTGCTGGTGTAAATGGGCTAATTTTCCTCCGAAATCTGACCAATAATGGGTTGATTTTTCTGCGGATTGAATGCAATCCATCATCAAGTATTCCTTTTCATCTAAGGTTCCGACCCCTAAAACACTTGGAACATTAATAGTCCCTGTTTTTTGGATGAGTTGAAGGTTTTTGGCTTCAGCTTCAAAAAGTCCTTGATGTTCCCCTTGCGTCCATTTGATGAAATATTCGGAAATCCCCGTTTTTACGCGTACGGCTAAATTGAAATTTCCACCATAAAAAAACTGAAGATCATCAATGTTTGCGCCTGCACCTATATGCTTTGTTAAGATCGCAGAAATGAAATGGTATTGTTCTTGAGATTGTTGGGACATACGAATCAGCTAAAGCGCAAATTTAGGAAAAGGGTGGAACTATTTTGCTTTTTTAAAAATGGGAACGGTACTGCATGGCTCGCCAAAAAAGATACTTCGAGCGATTGGTCGTAGGCGATTGGTTAACGTGACATAGGCATCTAGCGGAACCGCTTCCTTGGAACATCCTTTTATAACGATTTTCCCATCTTCAAATTCAGCTAAATCCATGTGCTGAATCACTTGGTCAAACAAGGTTTTTTCTAAATCGGCTAAGTTTCCAAACACAATCGTCGCCGCGTGATTTGTTAAACTTGAACTGACCAACATATACGCCCATGTTGGAATAATAGCATCCTCTGAACAGGCGATAGCCACATGTTTTCCGTCGTATTGTGCCCAATCATGCGTTTGAATAAACGTGCGAAAATCTTTTTCGCGAAGCGCCAATCCCATATATAATTGGGGTGCGATATCGAAGAATACGCGCTCACCTGCTGGGCGTAAGCTTTCTAAGTCGATTTGGATAAGACCACTTTGTTTGACTTTGTTGACAATATCTTCCATGCTTACAAGGATTTAATTTTGGGTTTTGTTCCCATGAATTCTTTCAAATACTCGGGCTCAGCAAGCACAAGAGATGCAAATGCTTGGTTGGCAAACTGCTCTGCCGCG
>JAGOAA010000035.1:0-11223 GCA_017984215.1 Cytophagaceae bacterium | reverse complement strand
GTTTCAATGCTTAAAATTAAACTCATGGTTTCTCTTGACGGCTTAATAGGGTAGCAAATTTAGTTGGTTTGCCTAATAAATCGATGGCAGATAATATGCTGGGATCTTTTCGAGTCGACCAGGTATTTAAACCCTTTTGCAAATAGTAATGCATAATGATTTCTTGTTCCAACAAGGGTGTGATTTCCATGGCGTGAAGCTTTAGCTCCCTCGCAAGATTCGTTTTCCAGTGGGTCGTTTGGCTGTGTAATAACTGCTGGAATTCGACATATTCTGCTTGATCACGCGTTTGTTCCAATAATTTCTTGACCTGGTTTTCCACCGGGGCTTCGTAGCTAAAATGGGATTTCGCCAACCAGGCATTAAATTGTTCTAAGATATCTGCGTCAACTGCGAAGCTTTCAGCGCGGGCAATGTTACTGTGAGCGCCATGAAATTCACTTGCAAATAAAAAGAGCATATCCTTCGCTAGGAGGGCTTGCGCAAATGCAGATAGTGGCTTTTTTTGAATCAGTTGGTCTGGCAATATACCGCCGCCGTCAACTACTTTTCTTCCATTTTGTGTGTGAAAAACTTTGGCAGAAGAATCCTGGAATGCCTTCGCTGTGCCATCCGCATTTTTGTTTTTATAATCCAACGCTTGAATACAACGTCCACTTGGGATGTAATATTTTGCCGTGGTGATTTTCATTTTTGTTCGATAAGGCAGGTCACGGGTAACCTGGACAAGGCCTTTTCCGAAACTCTTTTGACCCATAATGACAGCTCGGTCATAATCTTGTAGGACACCCGCTACAATTTCAGCGGCGGAGGCGGTCCGGTTGTTGATGAGCACGACCATGGGCGTTTCCGTGTCTATTGCTTGATTGAGTGCTTGGTAGCTTTTGTTCCACTCTTCAACTTTCCCGCGTGTTTCAACAATCTTTGCTCCCTTTGGAATGAATAAATTGCAGATGTCAATCGCTTGGGTTAATAACCCACCGGGATTGTTACGTAGATCCAAAATCAATTTTTGCATGCCTTGTTTTTTCAACTCGATCAAGGCGGCTTTTACCTCTTTGGTAGCGGATGCATTGAAGTCTTCCAGTAAAATGTAACCGATACCCGGACGAACGATCGCAGCATTTACGACATTTTTGATTTGCACCGTTTCGCGTTTAATAGCGAAAGATTTTGGGATACTTTGCCCTACCTGCAATACCTCGAGTTGTACAGTGGAACCGGCACTTCCTTTCATCAGAATCGCGGGATCGGTCTCTGGGCTGTCACTCAATAGGGTTCCATTGATTCGGACAATTTGATCGCCAATTCCAAGCCCTGCCAGATGCGCCGGACTATTTTCCTCAATAAAACTGATGCGTTGACTTTGATTGATTTCGGATAAAATGATGCCAATGCCCTGATATTTACCAGTGGTCATCTGGAGAAATTCATCGATTTCATTCTCAGGGTAATACACGGTGTAGGGGTCAAAGCTCTTTAGAAGTGCCTCAATGGATGTTTCGATTGATTTTTTTGGGTCAACATCATCGACATAATAGGTATTTAATTCCTTGAATACCGTCGCATATATATCGAGGTTTTTAGCAATTTCGAAAAATCGATCGCCAGGTTTTGTGAATGAAAGGAGTGAGCCGCCAACGAGCAAAATACCGAGTAGATACTTCTTGGTCAGATTGAGTTTTATTCGCATGATGCTGGCAAACTAAGTTCTTTTAAAATTCCGATGACCCTTTTTTCGATTTTAGCGTAAGGTTCAATCACAGAACCAATATAAACAAAACCTAGGTAATCTGGCAATTTTTGAAATCCAGGCCCGACGAAATGTGGCTTGTTTAACCGGTACGCCTCACGAATACGTCGCTTCAAAAGATTGCGATCAACCGCTTTCTTAAATTTGCGCTTAGGAACCGAGATGATTATTTGGGGTGCGGGGAGATTTGTGCCTGAATTGGTCTTATACAAAACTCGAAAAGGATAGACAAAACGTTGAGAAACGCTTGTGCTATCCTTTTGGAATAACGAATCGATTACCTTGATTTGAGTTAATCGTTCGGATTTAGGGAAACTGAAATTCATGGCATAATTACTTATAGGATAAGTAAATGGCCTAAATCAGCTTGAACTAAATTATGGCTTATTTACCTCTTTTCTCGTCAGAAACAGACAACTTATGGCGACCTTTCGCGCGACGTGCTGTTAACACACGACGACCGTTTGCAGTAGACATACGCTCACGAAATCCGTGCTTGTTCTTTCTTTTACGTACTGAGGGTTGGAATGTTCTTTTCATTGCTTTATTAATTAAAATCCGATTTAGAATCGAATTGGGTTTGCAAAGGTACGGAAAAATATATTTTTGTCAAGTCTTCGAAGAAAAAAATATTATAATGTTCGAAATATGCAATGGAAGGGAATTTTATATCTTTGGTTTTTAATCCCAACAAGTGAAAGTATCCATCATTACTGTATGTTTTAATGCTGCCGCCACGCTTAAGCAGACTATCGAAAGCGTGCTTGCTCAAAATTATACTAATATCGAATATTGGGTGATTGATGGAGGATCTACGGACGGTACGCAGGAACTGCTCGCTTCCTATGGATCTCGCATACATTACATTTCTGAGCCTGACAAAGGGATTTACGATGCATTTAATAAGGGCTTAGCTCGGGTTACCGGGGATATTGTGGGAGTGATAGGTGCGGATGATTTTTATCCCTCTAAAGATGTTATTCATTCAGTGGTTGAGGCATTTGAGCGTCAGGATGTTGATTCTATTTATGGGGATCTTCAGTTTATCGATCCTGTAAGTTTAAAGGTCGTTCGTAAATGGAAAGCAGGGAACTACAAGCGCTCAAGTTGGTTGTTGGGATGGATGCCGCCGCATCCTACTTTTTATGTGAAGCGCAAGGTTTACGAGGAGTTTGGTTATTTCAAGACGCACTATACTTGCGCGGGGGATTATGAATTTATGCTTCGTGTCTTATATAAACATTCAATTTCGGTCGCTTATCTACCTAAGTTATTAATGACGATGCGTACTGGGGGGACGAGTACAGCTTCATGGAAGCATCGGTGGCGAGCCAACTTAGAAGATCGAAAGGCGTGGCGTGAGAATGGCCTAAAGCCTTATTTAATTACGGTTTCGCTGAAGCCTCTGCGGAAGATTATTCAATTGTTATCATAAAAAAAACCTCTTCGATTGCTCGGAGAGGTTTTTCTTTTGTGTTTGAAACCGAAAGTTAAACTTTGATTTCAACATCAACACCTGATGGTAATTCTAATTTCATCAAAGCATCTACAGTTTTTGCAGAAGAAGAGAAAATGTCAATTAGACGCTTGTACGTACATAATTGGAATTGCTCACGTGCTTTCTTGTTCACGTGTGGTGAACGCAAAACTGTGAATTTCTCAACTTTAGTTGGTAATGGAATTGGACCAGATACAACTGCTCCTGTAGCTTTAACCGCTTTAACGATTTTTTCAGCTGATTTGTCAACCAATGTATGGTCAAACGACTTCAACTTGATGCGAATTTTTTGATTCATCTTGTTTGGTTCATTAGGTGAATACATGTCGAAAGAACCATTGACTCCGCCATGTATGTAATTTTGGTTTGCAAAACTACGCGATAATTATCTGATACACAAGTGCTCACTAGAAATTTTGTCGGCGAATAGCTTCTGCCTTTGCCTTATTCAATGTCGCTTGGTTAGCTAAGTAGATGCTTGGATTTCGTGTTTTTAATTGTTGGGCAGCTTCGTTACCATACGTGATTTCACCTATTTGATACGCCTGCATCGCAAAAATCAAGTAATAAACGGGTATACCCTCATTCCATTGGAGTGCAGCCAAAGCGGCGTCATAGGCCATTTTTTCTTGCTTGTATTGATTCAAAATCGGCAAGGCTTGTTGGAGCACATCCACCTGGAAAGGGTGTTCCCCGATAGCTTTTTTAGCCTCTTGAAGTGTCTGTATTGTTTGAATGGATTGGGGTTTCAATAAACTTGTTTTCCAAAAGCTCAACATGTTTTGAAGTCCTGTAGCTTGCGTAGCCGTGTCTTTTTTGATCAGCAGATCGATTTTTTGTAATGCCTGTAGCGGTTTTCCATGGTGATAATCTTGCCAAGCATGCAACAAGCTTTGCTCGGGGAAGGCTGCTTCTGTCAAAGGATTTTTAGCCCATTGGCTTAGCGGATGTTCAGGAGCTTGGTTTTTAGCATACATCTGGTAATTGTATACATAGGCCCATTGGCGTAAGTCAATTCCGGGACTTTGCGCGGTAGCGGGGGCTGCGATTGGCGTGGATTTGCCTGTTTTTAGTGCAATGGCTAGGCTGTTTGCGGCAACAGCCGGGTCGGATTCTACGCTGTTAGCAACGGGTGTTTTTTGGCTATAAAGAAGGTTTCCAGTGCTGATCGGGCTGTTGGGGTCAAGCTCAAAGGCCTTTTCGTAGTAGT
Source organism: Cytophagaceae bacterium (assembly GCA_017984215.1). GTDB lineage: Bacteria > Bacteroidota > Bacteroidia > Cytophagales > Spirosomataceae > Aquirufa > Aquirufa regiilacus. Next base: position 6,762 of record JAGOAA010000035.1, on the reverse strand, counting down.
ACGTCGCCGAATCCAAGCTTTTTAGGTTTTCAAATTGTTTCGCTAAAGCTGTTGTAATTTCCAACGAAGATGGAAATTGTGCTTGTGCTTTTTGAAGCATAAATAATGCTTCAAAAGCATGGTCATTGGTATGGTAAATAGTAGCCAGAGCCAGGTAGGCTCTCTCGCTTGCATGTTTTTGTAAACTCGTTGCTAAGTAGTAGGCTGCGGATTCATTGTCATTCGCTTGCAAGGCGATAGCAGCTAGACTTAAATTACTTTTCGCATTCAACTTACTATGCAGCATGGCTTGTTGGTAAGCAAATTCGGCCGACTTTCTATTTTCGGCATGCATGGATATGTCCCCGCGCTCATTGTAGAAAGCTGCTTGAAATTGATGGAGGACGCTAGCATTTTTTGCGTAAACCCATGCGGAACCCATAATAAATACACCTACATAGAGTAAGCGCAAATCTAGGTGAGGCGCTTTGTGGACGATTTTGTAAACGGGAAGGTTTTGTTTGATTGGCGTTCTGAAATTGCTAATGATGAATAGGGGAAATAATAGAAGCATGATGCTTTGGCAAATAAGCGTCCAATGTACAAAGGCACTAATTCCAGGATCATTTCCGCTGATAAAAAAATACAAGATTGTACTTAGGCCAAATAGGTTGATTCCCCAGCGGAGTAAAGCATTCAATTGGCCCGCTTGGAATGAATAGGCTAACCAAGCAATTTGACCAAAAAGGAATCCGGGAATGGCATATTTGATATCCCAGCTCAAGAATTCCTTGCCGTAAGTAAGCAGGAGATTTACAAGGGAAAAGCCAAAGAAGATGATCCAATTTCGGCTACTTTGTTTGAATTCACTGCTGTCGCCAACTTGAAAAAGCAATCGAGGAATGGCTGCGGATAGCAATACGCCGATTGTGATTAGGCTTATGATGCCAAGGCTGTTAAGTTGATCGATGAAAACCCAACTGATTTCTGCCAAGGAACGGTGTGTGTTCGTCCAAAAAATGAGGCCCGCCCACACGATAAAACCGCCGAAAAAGTAATTTCTTGGGATTTGAGCCCATTTTTTGAGTCCGAATAGGCAAAGTGCTAGCGCGATGAACGATATACCCATGTATAGGTAAATAGGCCAAATGCGTTGTTCTGCGGCGGCCGTCATGTAGGATTGTCGGACGAAATAAATGACACCTTCAAGTTTTGTGCTGCCATTATCGTCGATCACTGCCCGATCGGGTATGATTTCGCTGATGGCATGCAGGCTGATGGGTGAATATGGGAAAAATAACCACAATGCTGTGCATATCAGGCAAAGAGTGCCAATGAAAGCAGAAAAGGCAAAAGGGGTTTTGGGCATTAAGTCTTTGTTTTTTTCGAAAGCCAATTTCTGCATAAACTTTAATTCATTCAAAGAATCAGGCCGATTTTGTTAAAAAAAAGGAGAAAAATACAATCTTCATTTTTGTTTATTGGAAATTCCGAACTAATTTTGCAGTCCGAATGGATATCTCATTTTTATAAATTTAATTTTCAAATGGCAAACGCAGTTAATAAAGGGAGAGTTGCTCAAGTAATTGGGCCCGTAGTCGATGTGAGCTTCGAAGGAGAAGGATCACATTTACCAGCGATTTTAAACGCTCTTTCTGTTACCAAATCAAATGGTCAGGAACTTGTTTTAGAAGTTCAACAACATTTAGGAGAGGATCGTGTAAGAACGATTGCGATGGAGGGAACAGAAGGTCTTCAAAGAGGTCAAGAGGTAATTGACAAAGGAACTCCGATGACCATGCCAACAGGTGAAGGTATCAAAGGACGTTTGTTTAACGTAGTTGGGGATGCTATCGATGGTATTTCACAACCAAAATCAGATAAGGGAATGCCGATTCACCGTGCAGCACCGAAGTTTGATGAGTTGGCAACGACAACAGAAGTATTATTTACAGGAATTAAAGTAATTGACTTATTAGCTCCTTACGTAAAAGGGGGTAAAATTGGTTTGTTCGGTGGTGCCGGTGTAGGTAAAACCGTATTGATCATGGAGTTGATTAATAATATCGCAAAAGCTTACGAAGGTTTATCTGTTTTTGCAGGTGTAGGTGAGCGTACGCGTGAAGGAAATGACTTGTTGCGTGAGATGATTGAGTCTGGCGTAATTAAATATGGTGAAGAATTTAAGCATTCGATGGAAGCTGGTGAGTGGGATCTTTCGAAAGTAGATCAAACGGAATTAGCGAAGTCTCAAGCTACTTTGGTGTTCGGTCAAATGAACGAGCCTCCTGGAGCACGTGCTCGTGTAGCTTTGTCGGGTTTGACAGTTGCGGAGCACTTCCGTGATGGTGATGGCGAAGGTCAAGGACGTGATATCCTTTTCTTTATCGATAACATCTTCCGTTTTACACAAGCGGGTTCTGAGGTATCTGCCCTTTTAGGTCGTATGCCATCTGCGGTAGGTTACCAACCAACATTGGCGACTGAGATGGGAGCGATGCAAGAGCGTATCACTTCGACGAAGCGTGGTTCGATTACTTCGGTACAAGCGGTTTACGTACCTGCCGATGACTTAACGGATCCAGCACCGGCAACAACGTTTGCCCACTTAGATGCAACGACGGTATTGTCTCGTAAAATTGCTGAGTTAGGTATCTATCCAGCGGTGGATCCATTGGATTCATCATCTCGTATTCTATCTGCTGAAGTATTAGGTGATTCTCACTACGATACAGCGCAACGTGTGAAGGAGATTTTACAACGTTACAAAGAATTACAAGATATCATCGCGATCTTAGGTTTGGATGAATTATCAGAAGAAGATAAATTGGTTGTATCACGCGCACGTCGTGTTCAACGTTTCTTATCTCAACCATTCTTTGTGGCTGAACAATTTACAGGCTTGAAAGGCGTTCTAGTAGATATCAACGATACAATCAAAGGATTCAATGCAATCATTGATGGTGGATATGACCACTTGCCTGAGGCGGCTTTCAACTTAGTTGGAACCATCGAAGATGCAGTAGTTAAAGGAGAGAAATTACTAGCAGAAGCTGCTAAATAAGAAAAAATATGTTTGTAGAAATTATTACACCCGATCGTAAAGTTTTCTCTGGAGAAGCCTCTGTGGTGACTTTACCTGGCGTGGATGGTTCTTTTCAGATTTTGAATGATCACGCGGCCTTGGTAAGTACTTTGGAAAAAGGACCATTATCTGCCGACAAAGAGGTCTTTCAAATTGAAGGAGGAGTCGTTGAAGTGTTAAACAATAAAGTGTTAATTCTTGCTGAAGGCGTCAACTAATTCTATGAAAAAGCTCGTTTTATTATTGCTAAGCGTTATTTTGTTGAGCTCATGCTCAGAAAAGACGCAATTGACAGGTTCGTTGATGACATTAATCAAAGAAAATCAATTGCCCTTGGATAAGATTCAGTTTTACAATGACAATGCGTTGTTTTTAGAAAGAGAATTGAATGCATCTGATGCGAATGTCAAATCGGGTAAAATTACCATTGTTAATGGCAAGTCTATTAACCGTGTTAGTTTGGAACAAGAGACTCCGGGTGTTTTGGTGAAAGAGACCAAAGATCAGTTGTTGATTTCCTTTGAAGCAGGCGCTGGTGAAGAAAAAAGTTTGCACTTTGCACCTGTTTTGGGTGAGCGTGGCGAATACTATTATCAGCTCGTTGACGAATCAGGAAGTCCAACTTTCTCTCGTTTGATGTATGATGGTAATAAATATTTGCTCTACAACAAAAAGAAAGTACGTTTATTGATTATGAAGTCCTCATTCTCAGGCTTGAAAGTAAGCAGCAAGCGGATGCGAGGGAATCGAATCAAATAATCAGACTTTTATAGAAAATTGAAAATAGGATGCTTGCATCCTATTTTTTTTTGTTTCAAATTTACGAAGGTATGCCTGCATACCAGTAAGCCCTATGAAAGCAGAAAAAACCGTTGACTTCCAGATTAAATCCAGTTGGTATGCGATTAGTCGCATGTACAATACCTATTCCGCGCAATTTGATATGACAATGGCCATTGGCTATGTGTTGTTACACATTGATAAGGAAGGGACTTCGGCTACCAAAATTGCTCCTGCCTTGGGACTAGAATCTCGAAGTTTAACACGCATGTTAAAAACCCTTGAAGATAAGAAGTGGATTCGACGCGAGGCTAATTATGCTGATAAACGCGTCGTTAAGATTTTTTTAACAGACCTAGGTAAGCAGAAGCGTGATCAGGCGAAGCAAGGGGTTTTGGTATTTAATGATTTGATTTATCAGCGAATAGGTGAGGAAAAGTTAGCCGATTTTTTCGAGGTTATCGGGTCGATTAATAAAATTTTAGACGAAGAGTCTGATACCATATTTGAATCAGTTTCAAACAAATTAAAGCAATAGCCATGAGTAGTTCAAATGCATTTAAAGGTGGAGAGTTTTTAATTCGTGCCTTATCACCATCGGAAATTTTTATTCCAGAAGATTTTACAGAAGAGCAACGGATGATTAGCCAAACTTGTTTGGATTTCATTCGTACAGAAGTGCATCCCATCTTAGATGAGATTGACTTTGCCAAGGACGCTTCCGTGATGGTGGGTTTGATGGATAAAGCTGGAGAATTAGGATTGTTAGGTACTTCTGTTCCTGAGGAATTTGGTGGTTTTGGCATGGATTTTAATACATCAATGTTGGTCGCGGAGGCAACCGGAGGAGGTCACTCCTTTGCGGTAGCTTTATCGGCCCATACAGGTATCGGAACGTTACCTATCGTCTACTATGGCACAGAGGAGCAAAAGAAGGCCTACTTGCCAAAACTTGCATCCGGCGAGTGGAAAGCGGCCTACTGTTTAACGGAGCCTGATTCAGGTTCGGATGCAAATGCGGCTAAAACGAAAGCAAAATTGAACGCAGCGGGGACACATTATGTGTTGAACGGGCAGAAGATGTGGATTACGAATGGAGGCTTCGCGGATTTATTTATTGTATTTGCCAAAATTGATGATGATAAAAACCTGACTGCTTTTCTCGTGGAAAAGTCCTTTGCTGGGATAAGCATGAACGAAGAGGAGCATAAGATGGGCATTAAAGGGAGTTCTACTCGCCAAATTTTCTTTACAGATTGTGAGGTGCCTATCGAGAACCTATTGTTTAAACGTGAAGGGGGATTTAAGATTGCGGTTAATATCTTGAATATTGGTCGGATAAAATTAGCCGCTGCGGTTATCGGAGGAGCGAAAGGGATCATTAATTTAGCTACTAATTATTCGAATGAGCGTAAGCAGTTTGGGAAGTCTATCCATGAATTTGGAGCGATACAAGCAAAACTAGCTAATATGGTTGTTCGGACTTTTGCGTCTGAGTCTGCATGTTATCGGGCTGGTCAAAACATTGATGAATCGATTGCTAGTTTGAAGGCAGCAGGAATGGCTGATGCAGAATCTAAGTTGAAGGGTGTCGAGCAATTTGCAATTGAGTGCGCCATTTTGAAAGTGCATGGTTCTGAGGTATTGGATTATGTCGCTGATGAAGGAGTTCAAATTTATGGCGGGATGGGATTTTCTGCGGAGGCACCGATGGATCGCTCGTATCGGGATTCACGGATTAATCGAATTTTTGAAGGGACCAACGAAATTAATCGCTTGCTGGCTATAGGTACCGTATTAAAACGTGCCATGAAGGGTGAAATCGAACTAATGCCTGCTGCTATGGCTGTTGGTAAGGAAATATTAGGTGTACCAGATTTCTCGACGGAAGTACCAGATGGTTTTTTTGGCAAAGAATACAAAGTAATTGCCAACGCTAAGAAGGCTATCTTAATGACGGCGGGTGCTGCGATTCAGAAGTTTACGACAGAGATTGAGCACCAACAAGAAATTCTCATGGGGATTTCTGATATGATGATAGAAGTATATGTTGCAGAATCAGCCTTGGTGCGTGTGGACAAGTTGATGCTGAGAGATGGGGAGGAAAAGCATCATATTGCGCGGGAATGCGCCCTTGTATACCTGCACGAAGCGATCGATAAAATTGCAAATTCAGGTAAAGAAGTTATTATGGGCTTTGCAAAAGGAGATGAATTAAATGTCTTATTGTTGGGCTTAAAGCGATTCACAAAAATGGATGCGAAGAATTTAATTGATGCAAGGCGTCAAATTGCGCAGGCAACTATTATAAAAAATGGGTATATTTTTTAAATTTTTCGTTATTCAGGACAAAATATCTATTTTTGATTTTTACTTTTGTTAAAATACTTATTTACCATATTCCTTTAATTATACGTTATGAAAAAATTAATTTGGGTACTGGCGATATTGCCATTTTTGTTTACCTCTTGTGCGAGCAAGAAAAAGATGACAGAATTGCAATCGCGTTTAACGGAATTGCAAGCAAGTAGTGATCAAGCTGTTGCACGTGCGAAATCTGATTTGGCTGATTGTCAATCATTGACAGCAAGTTTACAAGGTGAAGTAAAGAAGCGTGATGCGGATTTAGATGCTAAAAATGGCCAATTAAAGTCCTTGCAAGAGCAATTGGATTACATGAAGAAAACGAATACAAATTTGTTGGATCGTTTATCTGACTTATCTGTTATTAATAAATCAGGTGCTGAAAGTATCCGTAAATCATTGGATGCTTTGAATGAGCAAGGGAAATACATCAAAGATTTGAACTCTTCTATTCAAAAGAAAGATTCAGTTAATTTATCTTTAGTGATGAACTTGAAGCGTTCATTGGCTGATGTGAATGATGAAGATGTATCTATCGAGGTGAAAAAAGGGGT
>JAGOAA010000011.1 GCA_017984215.1 Cytophagaceae bacterium | reverse complement strand
CTGGGATCAAACCCGGGAAAGTAAGTAAGCTCCAAGTTATTATAGAAGACCTGCACCAAAAGTGTGGGTCTTTTTTTATGCCCTACAGTCGCTAGTCATCAGTCCGGAGGGAATTAGTCCGGAGTCCCGAAGGGAGTTAATCGTCAGTTATCATTGGGCAGTGGTCAGTGGTCAGTCGCTAGTCATCAGTGGGAAGTGGTCAGTTATCAGTTTGTTAGTTCAAAGTATGAGGGTTGTACTCTTCACTCTTAATTCTTAACTCTTAGTTCTTAACTAGTCCGGAGGGAATTAGTCCGAAGTCCGTAGGGGATGGACTCTTCACTCTTACCTCTTCACTCTTCACTCTTACCTCTAATCCAGCTTCTCATCTACTTGATTCCCTGTTTTATCGACTTGTTTTATTTGCAACATTGTTGCATATTTGTAATCGGTTTAATTTGTACATTATTTCAATTAAACTAATTTATATTCCCATGAAAAACATTACTATTTTATTGTTGGCATTATTTTTTGTGTCTACTAGTTGTTCTAAAGAAGATGTTGAGCCTTCTGACGACAACGAGCTAATTACCACCGTTAAATTGTCTTTTAAGTCGCCAACTGGCATAGTTAAGTCGTTCTACTGGCGTGATAAGCAAGGTGATGGTGTTATGGATTCTGTTGATCCTATCTTGTTGGATAAGAATACAGCCTACGAAATGACTATATCGTTATTAGATGAGACCAAAAATCCTGTATTTGATATATCCGAAGAAATTGAAGAGGAATCAGATGTTCATTTATTTGTCTACAAGGTTACACCCTTGGGATTAGTGGGTGTTCAAATTAAGGATTTAGATAAGAATGGCCTCCCAATTGGGTTGAAGGCTGATGTTCGTTCGCAATATGTCCCTGGTAATGGTAAGTTCCAGGTTATTTTAAAACACCAACCGCCTGTAAATGGTAAAGCAGGTAAGACGGGTTCTGAAGAAGGTGGTTCAACCGATGTCGATGTTAGTTTTCCTTTGACTGTTCAGTAATTAGCAAAATGTCTAAATTAAAGCAAGCCAAACAATTGATTCCCATGGAAAAGCTAGGACTATTTCTGTCCTTTGCTTGTGCTATCCATTGTTTGGCTATGCCTTTTATTTTTTTCTTCGCGCCTTATTTGATTGGTAGTATCGCATTTTCATCTAAAGTAGAATGGATGCTAGTGCTTTTGAGTTTTGGCCTAGCTGCCTTTGTGTTAATTCTTGATTTTCAAAAACACCGCCGATTAAAACCTCTTTATTTTCTAGGTATTGCTTTTGGTTTTAAGATGATTGAGGTTTCGATCGATAGTAAGTCTTATGACTGGATTTTTGGTGTTTTATTAGGTTTGTCTGTTGCCTATGCATACTGGGTAAATTATCAGCATAAAACGGCATGTACATGTAAAATGAAAGCTTCGTAAGGACCTTATTCGCTTAGCTTTTTTGTATATTTACCTACTTTTGTATGTTGTATAAGCCAAAAAATTTGTGAGTACTTTTCAATCTTCGATCTATGAACCGGTAATAGGCCTTGAAATTCATGCCCAATTACAAACGGATTCCAAAATATTTGCAAGTGATCCCGTTCGATTTGGTCAGGACGCGAATACGCTTATTTCACCTATTACACTAGGTCATCCGGGAACGCTTCCCCATTTAAATAAAAAAGCTGTCGAATTTGCCATCAAAATGGGCTTTGCCTTGGGTTCTGAGATTGCCCGTTGGCAAAATTTTGACCGTAAAAATTATTTCTATCCCGATCTTCCGAAAGGATATCAAATTACACAAGATAAAACCCCTATCTGTATAGGTGGTGCTATCCAAGTGCATCTTGCCGAAGGTGTCAAGGTTTTACCTTTTCACCATATCCACCTCGAAGAGGACGCTGGAAAATCTTTACATGAAGGAGATAATCCCTTCAGCTTTATCGATTACAACCGGGCTGGAACCCCCTTAATTGAGATAGTTACCGAGCCTGCGATACATTCGGCCGAAGAAGCTTTTGCCATGGTGTTCGAGGTACGTAAATTGGTTCGTTACCTAGGTATCTGTGATGGAAATATGGAGGAAGGGTCCTTACGTGCCGATGTTAATATATCGTTACGACCGAAAGGTACTTTTACCTTAGGGACCAAAGTCGAAATTAAAAACATGAACTCCCTGCGGAATATCCAACGGGCGATCGAATATGAATGCCGCCGACAAGAGGAAGCCCTATTAAAAGGAGAAAAACTAATTCAAGAAACACGGACTTTTGATGCGCATACGGGTAAAACCCACAGCATGCGCGTCAAAGAAACGATGAATGACTACCGCTATTTCCCCGAGCCAGATTTAGCTCCGTTGGAAATTTCAGAACAATGGCTTTCCGAAATAAAAGCCCTTATGCCTACCCTGCCTTGGGAACAAGAGCATAAGTTCATTGAACAATATCAGTTGTCAACTTATGATGCACATTTTCTTGCGGAAACGCGTGAAATGGCCTTGTATTTTGAATCCGTTGTATCACATACGAACGCATACAAAGCGATTGCTAATTGGCTCATGGGCCCCGTGAAATCACATTTAAATGAGAAGGGTTTAGCGATCAATGCATTTGAGCTAAGTGCACAACACTTAGCTGAGATCGTCGATTTGGTTGAGGAAGGTACGCTGACGCATAATTTGGCAGTACACCAATTGTTTCCGCTATGCATCGCTTCTCCTTCAAAAAAGCCAAGCCAAATTGTTGATGAACAGGGTTGGTTAAACCAAGGTGCTGCGGATGAATTGCCTGCATTTGTAGATGCTGCGCTTGCTGCTTTTCCTGATAAAATAAAGGAATACCACCAAGGTAAAAAAGGTCTAATTGCCTTATTTATCGGTGAAGTAATGAAGCGTTCCAAAGGAACCGCTGATCCGAAACGCGTGAATCAATTAGTGAGTGAAGCACTCCAACAACATAAATAGATGAAACAGCTGCTTGTTATTCTAGGCGTCTGTTTGACCTTTCTAGGTCAGGCGCAAGAATTTGAATTAACCGTTCGGGCTAATCAAGTCGTACCTCAAAAGAAAGTATTCTTGGAATGGATTAATGGGCGTGGACAAGCGATTAAAGTTGATTCATTGTTGCCAAACGCACAAAAACAAGTCGTTTTTAAGGGGAAAGTCTTGGATCAAGGTGGGTTTTACCTACTTAACTTCTTTGATATTCCAAACCCACAGAAGGTTTTGGTTATTCTAGAAGGTGGAGAGCGCGTTTTTGTGCAAGCAGAAGGGATCAATACCCCAGAAAAGGCGGGTTCTTTTCAGATTCAGAGCGACGCTCCCAACATTGTTTACATGAATCAATTGTTTGCCTTGACGAATACCCTACAAGCGAAGGTTGCCGTTTGGACGAAAGAATTACAAGATAAGCCAGGCGAGCAGGCTAGAATTCAAGCTGCATTTGAAACGGCCCAACAAGAACAATTTGCTAAAATTAAAGCGTTGATCCCAAGTATGGGTACACATTTGGTAGCGCTGTGGGCGACTAATTTTTTGCCCGCGGAAAAAGAGCTCGCGCTCTTAGAGGAGATTGGCGAACGTTTTCGAAAAGTTAAACCCAATCATCCACAGGTTAAACCCTTTCTCGAGAATTTAAAACGCCTCAAAGGTGTATCCATAGGCTCAGAAGCACCTGAAATTGCTTTGCCTACGCCCGCTGGACCAATCATGCGCTTGTCTGATTTACGTGGGAAGTATGTATTAATCGATTTTTGGGCGAGTTGGTGCGGGCCTTGTCGGCGTGAAAATCCCAACGTTATCAAAACCTATGCAGCGTATAAAGACAAAGGATTTGAAATTTTTGGTGTAAGTCTTGACCAAGAGAAATCTGCCTGGATAAATGCCATTGCGAAAGATCAATTAACTTGGCCACATGTGTCAGATTTACAATATTGGAACTCTGTGGCAGCACAGGCTTATCAAGTTTCATCGATTCCGATGACATTTTTGTTGGACCCGCAAGGAAAGGTAATCGCCAAAGGCCTTCGCGGAGATTCTTTAAATCAATATTTAGCTAACCTTTTTTCAAAATAGCATCATGAAAATCGCAATCATTGGATGTGGGAATATGGGAATGGCATTTGCCAACTCATTTATTCAGTACAATTTAGTTCAGAAGGAGGACCTATTATTGATCGAGAAAAATCAGGAGCGTGGCACCGTTTTGCAAGAGCAGAAAGCAGGGGTTGTTGTTGATACAATTTCAGCTAAAATAGCTGGGGTCGGTTTGGTCATTTTATCTGTTAAACCGCAGGATTACCCAAGTGTAGCGAGCGAATTGGCAGGTTTATTATTGCCACATCAAATTGTCCTATCCATTATGGCGGGGATTCCTATTGCTAAATTACAAGCTTCGTTGCAGCATGATTTAATTGTTCGTGCGATGCCAAATACACCTGCTTTATTGGGCATGGGCATGACCGCATTTGCAGCAGCTCCTACAGTTGGATTAGCGGATGTACGTAAGGTTGAGAATTTAATAAATTCAACCGGCCGGGCTGTATTCTTAGAAGACGAAGCCTTGATCGATGCCGTAACGGGATTAAGTGGTAGCGGCCCTGCCTATTTCTTTTATCTGATCAAGTCGATGATTGATGCAGGTGTTTCTATGGGCTTTGATCCAGCGATGTCAGCCTTGTTAGTCAAGCAAACCATGCTGGGTTCGTATCATTTGATGCAAACCAGCGATAAGTCGCTAGATGAATTGATTCAGGCAGTTGCATCGAAAGGGGGCACTACTGAAGCGGCATTGAAAACATTTGCAGATTTTCAAGTAGGGGAAGGACTTCAAAAAGGGATTTTTGCCGCACGTGACCGTGCTTCAGAATTAGCGAAGTAATTGAACTAACGTCTCCTCATTCAAAACTTGACTGATGGCTTCACCATTTGGTGAGGAGTTTGGATTTGTACTCGCAAACAATTGTTCAATGAGGGCATTCATCTCAACTTCATTTAATCTTTTTTGATGATAACGTGCCGCAGAGCGGTTGGCCATCGTTTGTGCAATTTTCTCTGCACGATGCGCGATTAAATCTGTTGAGGCGTGTTTTAACTGCTCTAAAATACCTTCTAATAGGGCTTGGCCATCTTCATCCCCAATTTCCGAGGGTACTCCAACAATTTCAAGTTGCCCATTTGATTGCGACTGTAATCTAAACCCTAAATCGTTTATCTCAGTCGTTATTTCGTTTAATAGCAATTGATCTGCGGGGTTAATGTCCAGCACCTTAGGAAAAAGGAGTTGTTGGGACGCGCCATTCTTCCGTTGTAAATTATCCATGAACTGATCATAGAGTACGCGCTGGTAGGCACGTTTTTGGTCAATTAATAATAATCCGCTCGAGATACTTAGTGCGATAAATTTGTTCAGAATTTGAACAGATTGAAAGTTGGTCTGTGTGCTAGATAATGCTGGTCGGTCATTCGCTTTGCTTTGAACTGTTTTAAACTCGTTCATGGCGGAAGGGAATAGTGCGGATTGTGTTTGAGGCGCTTGTTGTTCAAACGCGTCTATATTATTCTGCAATCCTTCGTATAATTTCTTCCAAGCATCTTGCGCGGGTTTCGGTTTATAGCTTGAATCACTATAAGCTGAATGGGGTTCTTGACGTGGTGTTGAATATTGAGGGGAATGAAAATTAACATTGCTGTCAAAGTCCAACGAGGGAATTAGGTTATGTATACTCAGCGTCTTTCGAACAGCGGATTGAATAATGGCGTATATAGACCTTTCGTCTTCGAATTTGATTTCCGTTTTCGTCGGGTGGACATTGATGTCAATGTGTGCCGGATCGATGCTTAGAAACAAAACATAGAAGGGGAAGGCGCCGTCAGGCAATAAACGCTCGTAGGCACTCATCACCGCGTGGTTTAGGTAAGCGTTTTTGATGAAGCGATCATTCACAAAGAAGAATTGTTCGCCGCGTGTTTTTTTGGCATGTTCGGGTTTACCTACATAACCTTTAATAGAGACATAGTTGGTGTTTTCTTCGCAGGCTGCTAATTGTTCCCGGTAGGTTTTTCCAAATAGATCCACGATGCGTTTGCCTAGTTTCTCCGGTGGGAGCGCATAGGTTTCTTGCTCGTTTTGGATGAAGGAAAATTTAATTTCAGGATGTGCCAAAGCGATGCGTTGGAATTCATCCAAGATATGGCGAATTTCGACCGGATTCGACTTAAGGAAGTTTCTGCGGGCAGGAATATTATAAAATAGATTTTTGACCGCAATCGAAGTCCCTTGAGGGGCTTGAATACTTTCTTGGCTTTTTAAGACGGATCCATCGATTTTAATGGAGGTTCCTAATTCGTCGTCGGCCCGTCTTGTTTTTAATTCTACCTGGGCAACGGAGGCGATGGATGCCATCGCTTCACCGCGGAATCCCATTGTTTTAATGCTGAATAGGTCTTCTGCGCGTCGAATTTTGGAAGTTGCGTGGCGTTCGAAGCACATGCGTGCGTCGGTTTCCGACATGCCACATCCGTCATCGATGACTTGAACAATTCCTTTGCCAGCATCTTTGATTATCAGTTGGATGCTTGTAGCCCCAGCGTCAATCGCATTCTCCATGAGTTCTTTGACAACGGAGGCGGGTCTTTGCACGACTTCTCCTGCCGCAATTTGATTGGCTATGGCATCAGGGAGGAGTTGGATAATGTCGCGCATGTTTGTTTGTATTCAGCTTTCAAATAAACCAAAAAAAAGGGAATGTTGCCATTCCCTTTTTTGAATAATCAGGTAATTGAATTATTTCAATTCAACTTCAGCACCAGCTTCTTCTAAAGATTTTTTCAAACCTTCAGCTTCGTCTTTAGATACACCTTCTTTAACTGCTTTTGGAGCAGCATCTACTACGTCTTTAGCTTCTTTCAAACCTAAACCAGTTAAGTCTTTCACTAATTTAACGATCGCTAATTTGTTAGGACCAGCAGCTTTCAAGATAACATCGAATGATGATTTCTCAGCAGCAGCCTCACCACCGTCAGCGCCACCAGCTGCAGGACCTGCAACCATAACAGCACCAGCAGCAGCTGGCTCGATACCGTACTCATCCTTAAGGATAGTAGCTAATTCATTTACTTCTTTTACAGTTAAGTTCACTAATTGCTCAGCGAACGCTTTTAAATCTGCCATTGTTTGAAAATTTAATTGTTAAGAATTAATTATTTGTTGGAGCTAAGCTCCGATTAAACGTGTTAAAATTATTCAGGACGCTCAGACAAAGTCTTAACGATACCAGCCAATTTCTTCTCACCACTAAGTAATGCTGAAACAACATTTTTAGCAGGCGATTGCAATAAGCCAATAACTTCTCCAATCATCTCGTTTTTCGACTTGATGTTCTCTAGGGCTGTCAATTGACCTTCGCCAATGTACAAGCCACCTTCGATGGAAGCACCTTTGAATGTGATTTTATCTTTCCCAGCTGCTTTTTTGAATTCTTTGATCAACTTAGCAGGTACTTTAGCATCTTCTGGGGAGAAGATAACACCTGACATGCCAGTCAAAACTTCAGCATCAAATGGAGTATAATCGTTACCTGTTTTAGCTAAGGCTTTCGCGATTAATGTGTTTTTGAAGATTTTATATTCTAAACCTTTCGCAAAACACATACGACGGAATTCCGTTGCTTCGGCTACTGTTAAACCGGCTGTACTTGCAATGTAGAAGTACGGAGTTGCCGCGAACTTTTCGCTCAACTCATCAATAATCTGATTTTTTTCTTCTCTTGTCATGATTACAATCCAGCTATAGATCCTTTATCAATGATGATGCCCGGAGACATTGTCGAAGATATATTGATCGATTTAACATATGTACCCTTTGCAGAAGATGGCTTCAATTTCAACAATGTGTTGATAACTTCTTGCGCATTTTCAGCAATTTTAGATGCATCAAAAGAAACCTTACCAATAGAGGTATGGATGATACCAGTTTTGTCAACTTTAAAGTCGATTTTACCAGCTTTTACTTCTTTTACTGCATTTCCTACTTCCAAAGTTACTGTACCAGACTTTGGATTAGGCATCAGACCGCGAGGTCCTAACACACGTCCCAAACGGCCTAATTTTGCCATCACTGTTGGCATCGTAATGATTACGTCGATATCGGTCCAACCGCTCTCGATTTTTGCAATGTAATCATCCAATCCTACGTGATCAGCACCGGCTGCTTTTGCTTCCTCTACTTTATCTGGAGAACACAATACGAGTACACGTACGTCTTTACCAGTTCCATGAGGTAGGGCAACCACACCACGAACCATTTGGTCCGCTTTGCGGGGGTCTACGCCTAGGCGAACATCAATGTCCACAGAGGCATCGAATTTTGTATAGGAAATTTCCTTCAATAATGCAGCTGCTTGGTCAAGCGTATACGCTTGCGTCGCATCATATTTTGATAGGGCTTCCTTTTTTTTCTTCGTAAGTTTTGCCATTACCTTTTAATTAAAATGTTTATTTCTGATGGTTAAATCAGAACGGTTTATCACCAGAAACAGTAATACCCATTGATCTTGCCGTTCCAGCAATCATACTCATTGCCGCTTCAATTGTAAAACAGTTCAAGTCTGGCATCTTCGTTTCCGCAATAACGCGTACTTGATCCCAAGTTACAGAACCTACTTTTTTCAAGTTTGGTTGTGCTGAACCGGATTTAACTTTCGCAGCATCCAATAACAAAATTGGCGCTGGAGGAGTTTTTACAACGAAATCAAACGATTTGTCTGCGTAATAAGTAATTAGGACCGGCAATACTACGCCGTTTTTATCTTGAGTACGTGCATTAAACTGCTTGCAGAACTCCATGATATTTAATCCTTTCGAACCTAATGCAGGACCGATGGGTGGTGAAGGATTGGCTTGGCCACCTTTGCATTGAAGCTTAACGTAACCAGCTATTTCTTTTGCCATGTTAAAACATCGTTTATTTAGTGAAATTAGAGGTTTTTCTGCCAATAAGGGTGGAAGCTTCCTTATCTGAATCCCCTCCGGGTGACTTTCCTGTGTAACAATACATTCCAGCCCATTAAGCCTTTGAAATTTTCAAATGACATAATGCCGCTTTTTAAACGGACTGCAAAATTAAGGGAAAATAATTAGAATGCAAGTACTTGCGTGAAGAATTTTATTTGGATGTTAGGCTTTTTTGAAAATCATCTCATAGAAATCGCCAAATCCATGCTTGATGGTTATTTCTACCTTATAGCCATTTTCAAGCAAAAAGGCTTGAATGGACTCAAATGTATCCATGCTCTGATACATATCATCTTGATGATTTTCCAGTTGGACCCGATCAATCTGACACCCGGAAATAGGGAATAAACCCTTCAGGCATTTTAATTCATGGCCTTCCGTATCAATTTTTAATACATCAATATGGGTTATCTGCTGCTCCTGAATGTAATCACGCAAAGCAATGGTTTCAATCTCTATCGTTTCGCTGATGATTTCAGAGGGTTTCACACCCATCACTTGAGCTTTCTTTGCTAAGTATTTACTCGTGGGATTGAGCGCTTCGAACGAAGAGGTCAAATCCAATTTGTTGATGTAGAATGTTAGTACCTGTTTCGCTTGGGATACCCCTTTGTTGACCAGGTTGATGTTTGTGTTACCCTTGTATTTTTGGGTCAATAATTGGAATAATCTCGGGTTGGGTTCAAAAGAGGTAATCTGTGCATCCGGGCGAATGGAGAAAAAGAAATCCGCGGATTGACCTTTGTTGGCCCCCACATCAAAAATACGTGGATTCGTTGGTAAAGCCTGTTTGTAAAACCGCTTTAGTTTAGGGTAGAATTGAATAGCTTCATTCAGCCCAATCAGGTATGAAATAAGTCTAATTCTTTTGTTCATGTACCTAGTAAATTGTATCAAAAAAAAAGCCTTGGTAACCCAAGGCTTTTCATACGAGTATACGTTATTATTTCTCTACTTGTGCGTAGTTCAATTCCAATGGTGTGTTACGGCCAAAAATCTTAACCATAACAGATAATTTTTTGCTGTTCTCGTGAATCTCTTCAACAGTTCCTTCAAAAGAAGCAAATGGACCATCGATTACGCGAACGGTTTCGCCTTTGATAAAGCTTATGGATGCATATTCTTCTACAGCTGCTGCCTCATCTACCTTGCCTAAAATACGATTTACTTCGCTTTGGCTCATCGGTACAGGTTTCTTAACGATTACTTTCGTCTTTTTCACCTTTCCGCCTTCAACCTTCGTAACTTCGATTTCCTCGTTGTTAGCTTGCAAGAAACCGATGACACCTGGCGTTGAAGTCAAAATGTGACTTACCTCTCCAGCTAAGTCTGCTTCCACCATGATATATCCTGGAAATAAGTTTTTCTCACGAATGACTTTTTTTCCTTTACGGATCTCGTAAATCTTTTCAGTTGGGATAAGAATTTGTGGAACAGAATCTGACACACCTTGGCGTGCAAGCTCATTTTCCATATAGGTCTTTACCTTTTTTTCCTGCCCTGAGATCGCTCTCAATACGTACCATTTAGTCTCTGCCATGGAAATTGCTTTTTAGGATTGGGTTACCCCTTGTTAAAATGAACTATAGAATAAATCCAATCCAGATTTAAACGCCAAATCTACGACTCCTACCAATAAGGCAAAAATCAATGAGGCAACTAAAACTAAAACAGAACTTGATTGCAAGTCTGTGAATTTAGGCCATGTAACGTTCTCCGTTACTTCTACCCAAGATTCTTTAATCAATGATGTAAAACTGCTCATAATTTACCGATTATCGGTTTTTGTTAATTTCGTTGCACGGGCACAAGGATTCGAACCCTGACCAAAGGTTTTGGAGACCTGCATACTACCATTATACTATGCCCGTAGAAAGGATTGCAAATTTAGATAAAAAAACCTAATTAACAAACCTCTCTTAGTTTTATTGATTTTTTACCATTGGGAATAGAGTGTCGGTTCTAAAAATCGACGCACGGTTTTCGAATGACTATTGATATAACGAGGATCATTGACGATTCGTTTCCAGTCGGCATCTGCGCCAAATTTCGCCCAATTCGCATCGCGTTCGGCCATGTTTTCAAAGGCAACCATGTAGGTTAGGCATGGGGTGTTTTCACCTGCGAGGGCCTCCCCAAAAAACACATTGTGTAATCCTACGCGGTCAAAGATTTTCAATTCATCATCATTAAACATGGCTACTTTTCTACGCAAAGCATCTTCATTATAGGCCTCATAGGTACGCCACTCATACACTCTTCCTGCGTTCGTAACGGGCAACTTCATCGTGGGGTGCCCGGTAAATCCTTTTGCCAAATACGTGCTAATTTTTTCAAAGAGCGGTTTTTCCGTTCCCACTTGTTCAAAATAGGTCTTTGCGGCATCAAGGTAGTTGGCATCTTTTGCCAACGCATCTTTATAGCCCGCGTAGGCTTCCAGATTGGCAAACGGAATCGCGACAACCAAGACGGCTGGCTCTGGTTTTCCAAGGTCTTTAAATACCCCAACTTTACTGACACCATATTTATTCAATGCCGGAATGAGGGCTTTGGACAAATAGTTTTCCAAAATGGCCGTATTGCCTCGGAATTTCATTGTGTAGGTTCTGATTTCGTAATATTCCTGGCAGAAAGCTGAATATGAAAATAAGATTACTGATAATATGAGGAATAACTTTTTCATGAGATAATATGTTAGAGATTAAAATCGTTCAAGCCTCAGGCGCTAGCTTTGGCAAACCTATCAGGATTGCCAAAGCTGAAGGACACGCCTAGGCTTCTCACAAGTATACAAAAAAAAAGAGCGGTCAATGACCGCTCTTTTCCGTATAGGCTAATTAAAATTAGTCTAAGATTTCAGTTACCTGACCTGCACCTACAGTACGGCCACCTTCACGAATCGCGAAACGTAAACCTTTGTCCATAGCTACTGCGTTCAATAACGTAACATCAATTGTTAAGTTATCACCAGGCATACACATTTCAACTCCTGCAGGTAAAGTAATTTCACCTGTTACGTCTGTCGTACGGAAGTAGAATTGTGGACGGTATTTGTTAAAGAATGGAGTGTGACGTCCACCTTCTTCTTTTGACAAGATATAAACCTCTGCTTTGAATTTAGTGTGAGGCTTCACTGAACCTGGCTTACAGATTACCATACCACGACGGATATCAGTTTTCTCAATACCACGTAACAATAAACCTACGTTATCACCAGCTTCACCGCGATCTAAGATCTTACGGAACATCTCAACACCAGTTACTACTGATTTCAAGTTTTCAGCTCCCATACCTAAGATATCAACTGCTTCACCTGAGTTAATAACACCAGTCTCGATTTTACCTGTTGCTACAGTACCACGACCTGTGATCGAGAATACGTCTTCAACTGGCATCAAGAATGCCTTATCAACATCACGCTTAGGAAGTGGAATCCAAGAATCTACTGCATCCATTAACGCATCGATAGTAGCTACCCATTTAGCATCTCCGTTCAATCCACCTAAAGCAGATCCTTGGATTACTGGAATGTTATCGCCATCGAATTCGTAGAATGAAAGAAGCTCACGGATCTCCATTTCAACTAATTCTAATAATTCTGGATCGTCTACCATGTCCACTTTGTTCATGAAAACTACCAATTGAGGTACACCTACTTGGCGAGCCAAAAGGATGTGCTCACGAGTTTGTGGCATTGGTCCGTCAGTTGCAGCAACTACCAAGATAGCACCGTCCATCTGAGCAGCACCAGTAACCATGTTCTTCACGTAATCCGCGTGACCTGGACAGTCAACGTGTGCATAGTGACGGTTAGCTGTTGAATACTCAACGTGAGCCGTGTTAATCGTGATACCACGCTCTTTTTCTTCTGGAGCAGAGTCAATGGAAGAGAAATCTTTCTTCTCAGCAAGACCTTTTTCAGAAAGAACTTTAGTGATAGCAGCTGTTAAAGTTGTTTTACCGTGGTCAACGTGGCCAATTGTACCAATGTTAACGTGGGGTTTACTTCGGTCAAAATTCTCTTTTGCCATGATTATTTAGTTCTTAATTAAGTTATAAAAAATTTCAAATTGTACTTATTCAAATTCGGCCTTGCTTCATGCCTAGAGCCTTTGAGCAGGATTGAACTGCCGACCTCTTCCTTACCAAGGAAGTGCTCTACCACTGAGCTACAAAGGCAAAACCTTGCGGCCATTTTGGCTTGCCTCATTAGACTTACCACAAATAAAAATATTACTCAGGCGGTTTTCTCCTAAGCAACATCTTTATTCTGAGCGGGAGACGGGGCTCGAACCCGCCACCTATAGCTTGGAAGGCTATCGCTCTACCAAATGAGCTACTCCCGCTGGCTAGATTCTCCTGTAAAAAGAATCTAAATTCAATAAAAAAATGTGGGGACAGATGGATTCGAACCACCGTAGGCATTCACCAGCAGATTTACAGTCTGCCCCATTTGGCCGCTCTGGTATATCCCCATTCATTTTGTTTCAGCGAAACGTTTTGCTGAAATAGTTCGCAAAAGTAGCTCCTTTTTTGATTTCCGCAAAGCTCTCGCTAAAAAAAATGTGATATTTTTTTATTAAAGTTTAATTCCGAAGCTAAATGCCGTTAATTGTGGTCCTAAATCCTTTTTGAATAAGGGGGATAAATCATAATTAAAGAACAACTCGCCTACATGGCGCAACGCAACTTCAGCTTTTACCCCATAGCGCACTTGATTCAAATTGAAATTCGACCCGATCCGAGATAAGTTGTCTGTCTTTTCTTCAATGGTTTTCGTCCAACTATCCAATCGATAACTTACATAGCCTCCTAAGCCGATCATGCGGACCGCCGACTGCTTGCTAAATACCACATGTGGAACGATAGGTAACGTAATGTAGGACACAGTCAGTTTATTTTTACTTAATTGGACCTCATTCCCCCCAACCAATATCGGTTGGAAATTGGTTGCCGATGACGCCTTGTTTACCACGCGGTTATGATCAAACATGAAATTATACCAATCAAATGATAATCCATAACCCACTTTGAATGCACTTTTCTTTCCTCGCGCGATTGTAGCGGAATGTGTAAAATCTAGACTCACAAATCGAGAACCCAATGGTTTTAATTCCGGATCTGAATTTAGGTATGGACTCGGGTAAATGGCAATTACACTTTCTGGCATTTTTCCCGCTAATCCGTTGAGACCGATATAAACATTAAACCCTTTTCGCTGATACAAGTCTTTATTCTTATTCTTCTGCTCTTCTTTTGGCGAATCCTTGCCCCAGGTCACATTTGTCTCTTCGCCATTCGCCTCTTTTACGCGTACGCCATTCCAATCCACATGGACTTCTTCTTTTCCATCTTTGACATGGATCCCATTCCACCCTACGCGTACTTCCTCTTTTCCATCGCTATGAATGACAATCGCTTTGCCCAAGCTATCCGTTGCAATGTCAATCTTCTTGCGATCGTCATTCGGATAGGTCATTTTAAATGACTTTTGTGGACCCGTAAAGGTAGCGCCAGATTTGATGACACCTATTTTGACCTTACTCTTTCCGATTTGAACAGATAAACTGCTGTCACCTTCCGAATCAGTTTTGATAACTGTCCGAATATTTTGCCATAGACTATCGGTTAGTACCAAACCCTTACTTTGGAAAACCTTTTCTAGCTCTTCTCGCAGGGTTTTCTTCGTGTCTTGATTCCCGCCTAGGAGGGTTTGATTCCGTTTGTCAATTTTAAGTAATAAGCTGTCTGGATTATTATTTCCCAAAAGCGGCTGTGTCAATCCCAATAGGATGATGAAGATTAATGTTCTCATTGTATTTGAAATGTTTGTTTAACGGTTTGTTCTGTTCGATAATAGGTATTTGCGACTTGGTGAATGCCATCTTCCAATGACCGATTCCCTTCCTTTAATTCTTGCCAATCGAGTTGCTCGCCTGCAACGACTTGTTTGACTTGCTTTAATAAACGCCCCACAAAGGTTTTCTTCTTCGTCAGTACCGGTACGTCTTCTCGCTGGGCAACGCTTATGGACTTCGCGGTTTCCTCCACCGGATCAATGTCAATACGTACCCAAACTTCCTCCGGCTGCTCAGGTGCCTTCTCTGCCTGCGCCACCTGAGGTTGTGGGTCCTTTTGAATAACGATGGGCTCAGCGGCAGGCGTGATCGCCTGATTGGAAAGGACATTCGAGATAGGTTGGGGCTTAGTATTGGGCTCACGTACTGCTAATGCAAGCGTATTAGTTGCGGCACTTGACTTTATCCCTGAACTTATTGCTTGTTGTATCGTATTCGATTGCTGTGGCATTTCGACATTACCCTCCCAATTTAAACCAATGATCACGGCTAATACGGCCGCGGCCGACCATACCCAGGTGTTCATGCGCAACCAAAGCGGTCGTACAGGCTTTTCATCCATGCGTTGCTCCATGCGTTCCCACATGTTGGCAGGAATATCGGATTCTTGTGCTTGAATTTGCTTTTGCCAAGCTTTTTCAAGCGCTTCCCAGGAAGTATTATTTGGCTTTTTCATGATTCAATAACTTTTATTTTTTGCTGGATCATTGTCCGAGCTCTTGATAATTGTGATTTTGATGTTCCCGAGGAGATACCTACTAATGTGGCAATCTCTTCATGACTATATCCTTCTATCGCATATAATTTAAATATCATTCGATAACCAGGAGGCAATTCCGCAATGATGGCTTCAATTTCTGCCGTCCGAAGATGCATCAGCGCATCGGCGGGCTCACCCACATCCCAGGCCTCTTCAATGTTTTTTGTGAATACATCTCCTTGCTTTCGGATCTTCATCAAACATTCGTTGACGACAATTCGCCGAATCCATCCCTCAAAACTTCCTGCCTCATTAAATGTTTCCACTTTGGAAAAGACTTTCATAAATCCTTCCATCAACGCATCTTCTGCATCAGGGCCATTGCCTAAATACCTACGACAAACAGCCATCATTTTCCCCGAATAGCGATTAAATGTCGCATGTTGCCCCTTGCGGTCCTGCTTTTTGCAGGCCTGCACCAATGATCGCTCAAGGTTTTCGGAGGGTAAATGTGTTTGCAAAGTTGACAAAATGTTAATTGTACGTAAAGATGGTTAAAAAGTCAAAATGGTTGCGTGGGTTTGAAAAGAATCCCAAAATTCCGTTCTTTACATCCAATTAGACTTCTATGCCAAACGCAGCACCCATTGGGATTTTTGATAGTGGAATCGGCGGATTAACGCTTGCGCATGCCATCACGGAAATGATGCCGCATGAGCATATCGTATATTTCGGCGATACGGCGCATTTACCCTATGGCGATAAATCAGCGACGGCCATTCAAGCCTATTCCTTGAAGATTTGTAATTTCTTGATGGAAAAGAATTGCAAACTAATCCTTATCGCATGTAATTCAGCCTCTGCGGCGGCCTATGATTTGGTTAAAACCTATGTAGGAACCAAAGCAATCGTCGTCAATGTCATCGACCCGGTCATTGATTATTTAGACCAAAACTGGGCTGAGAAAACGATAGGACTTATCGGGACGAAACAAACGGTTAACTCCGGCATTTATGCATCCAAAGCCGAAGCGCTTGGGAAATCAATTCAGGTGAAATCCTTAGCGACGCCTTTGTTGGCACCCATGATCGAGGAAGGCTTCTTCAACAATAACATCTCCGAACAAATCATCAAGGAGTATTTGGCGCATCCTAATCTGGAAAACATTGAAGGCTTAATCTTGGGTTGTACGCACTATCCGTTAATCAAGAAACAGATTGACGCATACTTTCACGGACAAATTCAGGTCATCGATACATCTTTGATTGTCGCAGCTGCGATCAAACAAATTTTAGCGGATGCAGATTTGTTGGTAGATTCTAAAGCCCCCTCAACCCGTCAATTTTTCGTGTCGGACTACACCGATTCTTTCGAAAAATCGACACAGATTTTCTTTGGGGAAACCATCAAATTAACGCAATACCCGATTTGGGATTAATTCGATTTGCTGAGCAATTGAGAAACGCGTTGACGTAATTGCCATTTGGCAAAACGCTCTTTTTGCTCTTGCTTGCTTTGTTTAAACCAAAGCCAAGCGACCGCTCCTACCAATAAATAGGGTGCTGTTAATAAGTATAAGATACCCGTATTTAATCCTGTAGCGATATTGGAACGGCCGTTTGAAACAGTACTTTCTACGGTTGTACGACACATGGCACATTGTGCATCAACATCCAGTTGAATCAGTAACAATATGCAAATGAGTATTAAAATACGCTTATACATAATATGGGGAGATCATAAGGTAAACAATGACACCTGATACGGAAACATATAACCAAATAGGGTAAGCCCACTTAACTGTTTTTTTGTGTGCGCTAATATCACCTGTTAATGCATGATAAAGAGCCATAAGTACCAAACGAACAACGCCGATGGAAAGAATAATGTGGGAGGAAAGCAAGAATAAATATATGCCTTTGATGAGTCCTTCTCCGCCAAATTTTGTGGATTCGTTCGCAACGTGATATAAGATATATAAAACTAAGAAAACAGCACCTTGTAATACGGCAGCTCCCATGGCTTTGCGATGGCCTTCAATGTTGTTTTTCTTCACCGCAATCAAGGCAATGATTAAACTTAATGCCGTGGTGCTATTGATGATGCCAATCAAATGAGGAAGAATCTTGGTCCAATCGCCCAAAGGTAATTTGCTAGGCAATGATAATAGGCCTGCAACCGCCAAGGGTATCGCGATGGAGATCACATTAATGATCAAATTATTCTTCGGGGATTTCGTTAGTGTAATCATATTTTATTCGGTCGCATAAATGCTTTTTAAAACTTTGATTTCCATAATCAAGCGGTCTACTTCTTTTTTGTCCGTGCCATCGTAGAATCCTCGAATAACTCCCGACTTATCTACCAAAACTAAACGTTCTGAATGGATAAATGTTTCGTCTGGGTTCTTAATTGCCGCGTCATATTCAGATGCGTCCGCCAAGGGTACGTGAAAGCCCTTGAGGATTAATGGGTAAATTTCTTTTTTTGCCCCAGTTAAAAAGGTCCAGCGCGTAGAATCTGCTTCAAATCGTTTCGCGTAAGCGGAAAGCTTAGCAGGCTCATCGTAGTTCGGGTCGACCGATATAGAGATGAAACGAATGTCTTTGTCTTGATTGAAGGTGTCTGTTGCCCGACTAACCTGTGAGGTTATTTTAGGGCAAATGGTTCCGCAACGCGTAAAGAAGAAATTAGCAATGTATATTTTGCCTTGTAAGTACTTAGATGAAAATGCTTTGCCACTTTCGTCGGTCAACTGGAAAGCTGGAATCGTTTGAAATACGGTATCGAGTTCAGACTCGTTCCAGCGGGGATTTAACCGTTTGGCCATTTTAATTTCCCCCGTCGTCGAATCGATCGCGGGAATAAAACGAGGTAATTCGTAGTGGTTAGTGCCGAATGTCTTTAATCCTAAAAAGATAAAGACAGGCACTATTAATGTAATTAATAAGATGCCTGTCTTCTTATTCATAATTCCTTGTAGGAAAATGGGTTGACTAATACATGTGACCGCCTTCGTAGATCAAGGCTACTAAAAGCCAAACCACGAAGAGCGTCGGAACTAAAATCATCCAAATTAATGATTTCACCTCATGCTTTAAGTGCATGAATTCTCCAACGATATAAAATGCTTTTACGATGGTCATGCCGCAGAAAATAGCAACACGTAAGGTATTAGCTGGCATCGTGAATGCGATAACGAATTCGATTGCCGTTAAGATCAATAAGATCCAAAATGTTTTCCAAATCGCTCCGGTGTTTGGAGCGGCGATTTCTTTTTCAGAAGTTTCGTGTGCTACGTGAGCCATAATATCAATGAATAAAGATTATACTAAATAGAAGAAGGTAAATACGAATACCCAAACCAAGTCAACAAAGTGCCAGTAAAGACCAACTTTCTCAACCATTTCATAATGTCCTCTGCGCTCGTAAACTCCCGTAGCTGCATTAAAGAAAATTAATACATTCAAGATAACGCCTGAGAATACGTGTGTTCCGTGGAATCCTGTAATGAAGAAGAATAAATCCGCAAATGCAGGAGGACCGTATGGGTTACGAACTAAGTTGGCTCCTTCAATAGGCGAAATAACGCCATCAACTAATTGCTTTGCTGCTAAAGATAAATCCTCTGGACCATGGATAAAGTGTGTCCACTCCCAAGCCTGTGAGCCTAAGAACGTAAACCCACCTACGATTGTCCATAACATCCATTTCTCTACATCTTTACGATCACCGCGGTGGCCAGCTTCTACAGCTAATACCATCGTAACGGACGATGCGATCAAAATGAAGGTCATGATACCTACGAATACCAAAGGCAAAGACATTCCATGTAAAAATGGAACCGCTTCAAATACTTTTTCTGGGATTGGCCAGTGCGTCGTTGAGAAATAGAATGTTTCAGGAGTTCCTTCCCATGCAGGTTGGCTGAAACGGATCATTCCGTAAGTGATCAATAAGGCAGAGAACGTAAATGTATCTGATAGGAGGAAAAACCACATCATTAATTTTCCGTAACTCGCTTTTAAAGGTTCTGATCCACCCGACCATGAAAGGTTTTCGGGTACAGCAGGGGCAGTGTGTGCAACTGACATGCGGTAATTGCTTAATTGTTAAAAACTAAAAATAAAAATAAATATACCCACAAAGCATCCAAAAAATGCCAATAGGTGGTACAAATCTTAATTTGGGTCAATGCTTTTGCATTAATTTTCAGTCGGAAAGCTGCTACTAAAGCAACCAATAACACAATCAATCCAGAGATTAAATGTAGCCCATGTAGGCCTGAAAGTACATAAACAAAAGAACCTGACGGATTTCCTACAAAGAATACGTTCTTCTCCACTAATTGGATCCAACCGTAAAATTGCATGATTAAGAATATTAATCCGAGCACAAAAGTAATAGAAATACTTATTCGAAGCGCATTAAATTGGTCTTTTTTTGCAGCTAAGTATGCAAAATGCATGGATGCACTACTGCCAAGCAAAACGAATGTGCTGTAATAAAACAAATTCGGCAAATCGAATTCTACCCAGTTGCCTTCCGCTTTTCTTACCAAGTATGCACTTGTAAAGGCGGCAAACAGCATGATGATGGATACGATAAATAACCACATGGTAAATACTTTCGGATTGACCGAACGCGTTTCATTGGCTGCAAGGAGTTCTTCTTGATTTTTCATGACTTAAGCTTTATCAAATAAAAAGGCGATTTGAACTAATAATAAATAAATAAAGGAACCAAACATCATCCAGCGGGCAGCTTTATCTGTTGGCTTCATCATTAAGTAAAAGGTCTGTCCTAAGAACAAGCTACCGGCCACAATTGTTATAATGGCTGAGGTAATTCCTGTCATGTGCATCATATACGGCAAGAATCCCAAAGGGATTAAAAATACCGTGTAGATCATAATGGTAAAGGCTGTTTTTAAGTCCTTTTTCCCATCATTGGGTAACATACGAAATCCCGCCTTTTTGTAGTCGGCATCTGCCACCCAAGCAATAGCCCAAAAATGGGGGAACTGCCAGAAAAATTGAATGGCAAATAGGATGCCGGGTTCCCAACCAAAGTGTTGAGTAGCTGCTACCCAACCGATCATCGGAGGAAATGCTCCAGGGAAAGCCCCAACAAATACGGATATTGGACCCACGCGCTTTAGGGGCGTGTACACATAGCCATACAGGATATAGGACAATAAACCGATCGCTGCCGCTTTCCATGTGAAGTAGCTTAGCAAACCCAACGCTAAAGCTGCTACAATTAGCCCGTAAATTTGGGCATTTTGTGGCGTTAATGTCTGCGTAGGAAGTGGACGTTTGGCCGTTCGCTTCATCAATTTATCGTATTCAATTTCTTTTAATTGATTCACGATATTGGCAGCACCCGTCAGAAGAAATCCTCCTAAAGAGATTAAAATGATATCGAGTGCTTTATGCTCAACGGGTGCGAGCAAAAAACCAAAGGTTCCTGAAAATGCCACGGTCATAGAGAGCCGAGACTTTAATAAATCGATGTAGGGTTTTATCTTGTTCATATACTTCGTGTTTTTAACCACGCATGCACGTGAAGACCAAATAAAACTAATGAGCTAGCCAAATGAATCGGTTGAGATCCCAGCGGCAAGGCGAAATAGGCCATCAGTACGCCTGAGATCAAGGAAAGTCCGATGCATAGGACGAAGGCTTTGACATAAGGTGTTTGGGCTAATCCACTTGTTTGGACATTTTTCCAAAGGAAATAATGGCTAATTAAAATAGCCCATGAGAACGTTCTGTGAATGATATAGCCTAAATCTAAGGCCTCTATCCATTGATCTTTAGCATTTTCGCCAAGACTACGTATGACATCATCCATGTTTTCGCGTACCTGTGTACCCAATAAAATTTGTACGCAGATAACAATCGCATTAATGGCAATCCATTTACGTTGGGATTGCGCTAATTCAATTTTAGGCTTATCGGTTTGTAATGCTTTTAATAGGAAAAACAATACGCCAGTCGTCAGCAGCATGTGCATCGTTACCACACCAGGTAAGAGAAATGAATCAACGACGTATTTTCCTAGCACAGCATTTGCCATGACAAGCAGAAAGGCTGCCAGCGTTGGAAGAAATACGGATTTACCTTTTTTAATGGACAGGACAAGCATTATTGCCATGAAAAGGCCGGTTAATGCGCCAATCAATCGGTTGATGTATTCGATCCAGGTTTTGGTTGGATTGAATAGAACTTCACCATGAAGTTTTTCCTTGTAAATTTCTTGGTAATTGAAGGGTAATTCGGATGCCTGTGTAGGGGGAATGTATTGGCCAAAGCATTTGGGCCAATCAGGGCATCCCATGCCAGAACCTGTGCTTCGTACGATACCACCCGCTAATATGAGGACATATAAGCTAATTAATGTGATAATACCGAATCGTTGGAATGACATGTAGGTAGCTAAAAAAAGGATGCATCCAAATGAAACCATTTCGATGCATCCTTAAGCATTTTTTTAATTAACGGTTATATGACTCGTTTTGCGCAGCCAATAAACTTTCAATTGCTTTTTCGTTTGCAATTTCTTCGTTTTCCTCCGGTAAGTTTGATTCTGGTGTTGCAGAATATGGAACGTTTTGAGGAATAAAATCAGACTCAGCACCTGGCTTAGAGTAGTCATATGGCCAACGGTAAACAGCAGGAATTTCGCCTGGCCAGTTGCCGTGTCCAACTTCCACAGGAGTCGTCCACTCTAAAGTAGTTGAGTTCCATGGATTCTGTGTTGCTTTCTTACCTTTGAACATTGAATAGAAGAAGTTCCAGAAGAAAATAGCTTGTGCAGAGAACGTTAGGATGGCAGCAATTGAGATGAACATATTCAAATCCGTAAATGCCTCCTCACGTCCGTTTCCTAATGCCGTAAATGAATAATAACGACGAGGGAAACCTGCGATACCTGTGTAGTGCATTGGGAAGAACACGCAATAAACTCCTACGAATGTTGCCCAGAAGTGAATATAACCTAATGTCTTATTCATCATGCGACCGAACATCTTTGGATACCAGTGGTATACCCCTGCCATTAAACCAAAGAATGAAGCAGAACCCATTACCAAGTGGAAGTGAGCTACTACGAAATACGTATCGTGTAAGTTGATATCCAATGCCGAGTTACCTAAAATGATACCTGTAACACCACCTGAAATAAATAGGGATACAAGACCAATCGAGAACAACATCGCTGGAGTAAAGATCAAATTACCTTTCCACAATGTAGTAATGTAGTTAAATGCTTTTACCGCTGATGGTACCGCAATGATTAACGTTAGGAACATAAATACGGAACCTAAGAACGGATTCATACCGGTTACGAACATATGGTGAGCCCATACGATAAAAGCTAGTAAGGTAATCCCCATCATTGAACCAATCATCGCTCGGTAACCAAAGATAGGCTTACGCGCATTCGTTGCAATAACTTCGGATGTCATACCCAATGCAGGCAACAATACGATGTATACCTCAGGGTGACCCAAGAACCAGAATAAGTGTTGGTACAAGATTGGAGAACCTCCCATGTTTGGAAGCGCTTGTCCTTGAATATAGATTTCTGATAAGTAGAAAGATGTTCCGAATGAACGGTCAAAAATCAATAATAAAGCAGCTGACAACAATACAGGGAATGATAACAAACCTAAGATTGCTGTGAAGAAGAATGACCAGATTGTCAAAGGCATCTTCGTAAATGTCATACCACGTGTACGCAAGTTGATGATTGTACAGATGTAGTTAATACCACCCATCAAAGATGATACGATAAAGAACGCCATCGATGTTAACCACAATGTCATACCTAATCCTGAACCTGGCATTGCTTGAGGTAATGCACTTAATGGAGGGTAAATTACCCAACCACCTGATGCGGGACCTGTTTCAATAAATAATGATGAAAACATCACGGCTGATGACAAGAAGAAGAACCAGAAGGATAACATGTTAATGAATCCTGAGGCCATGTCACGTGCACCAATTTGCAATGGAATCAAAAAGTTCGAGAATGTACCTGACAAACCTGCAGTTAATACAAAGAATACCATGATTGTACCATGCATCGTAACCAAGGCCAAATAAAATTCTTTATCTAATTTACCTGACTCATCAATCCACTCACCTAAAATAGGGCGTAACCATTCCAATTGCATTTCTGGGAATCCCAATTGCAAACGAAACATGATTGACAATGATCCACCTACGAATGCCCATAGGATACCCATGATAAGGTATTGTTTGGCAATCGTTTTGTGATCTTCAGAGAAGATATACTTCTGAATAAAATTTGGCTCATGATGCTCGTGTTCGTGATCATGATCATGTGTGTGAGCGTGAACTTCTTCAGCGTGTGTTGTAGCAGT
The DNA here is from genome assembly GCA_017984215.1 of Cytophagaceae bacterium. Lineage (GTDB taxonomy): Bacteria > Bacteroidota > Bacteroidia > Cytophagales > Spirosomataceae > Aquirufa > Aquirufa regiilacus. The sequence goes on along the minus strand of JAGOAA010000011.1, from coordinate 31,407 downwards.
TGACATATTCGTATATTTTTCTTTCTACTGTTCTTTTAAAATTTATTACAATGCTGCAGCTGTTGCAGTACTATCTGTGGCAATTGGCTCAGCAGGAATATACTTGCTAGCTTTTGCCTTCAAATTTGCTGGAACTTTTTCCAAATAACCTGGATTCATCGCTAAGAATGGTTTTTGCTCAGCACACCATTTTTTGTAATCTTCCGGCTCATCCACAAATACCGTTATCGCCATACCAAAGTGACCACGGCCACAAATCTCTGTACAGTTTAACTTGAAGTTGAAGTCCTTGTTATTCATCTTCGCACGCATCTCGTCAGTAGAAATGTTTGGCGTAAACCAGAATTTAGTTGGCATACCTGGTACAGCATCCATCTTAACACGGTGATATGGTAAATATACCGAGTGTAAAACGTCTTGCGCGTGAATTTTCAATAATACAGGCTTTCCTTTTGGTAAGTGAAGTTCTGTAGCCGTAAAATCGTCAAATGAATTCTTATCTGTGTAATCGATACCGATGCTATTTGTTTCATCGATCAATTTGTAATTGTAATTTCCTAATTGGTTGTCATCCACGCCAGCGTAACGTACATACCAACCAAATTGATGACCTGTGATTTCAATAACCACGGCATCGCTTGGAGCTTGTGAAGTAATGTCTCTCCAAGTTCTCCATCCTGTGAAAACCAAGATTGCCATGACAATCGCAGGAATAACCGTCCAAATTAATTCTAATTTGTGGTTAACAGGGTAGAAAGTCGCTTTTCTATTTTTGTTGTAACGGTATTTGTATGCAAAGAATAACAACAATGTGTTTGTTACAAAAAATGCAAATGTTACAACAGCCATTGATACCCAGAACATTTTATCAGTATCTAGTCCATGCTTTGAAGACGCTTCTGGTAAAAAATCAGGTAAGCAAGTTAAAAATGACCATACACCTGCAACGGTTCCTAACAACCAAAAAATTAACATGCCGTATGCATTGACATTGTTACTTGAATCAAGTGAAGATGACTCATCTTCGCCGGGGGTCAAGTTTTTATTTAATTTCATGCTTTTCACAATCACAGAGATTGCTAAGATGAAGAAAACAACGGATAAAAGACCAATTAGGTAATTCATATGTGTATTTGTTAAAATCGTAATCGCTTAATACTAAATATCGTGATGTAATGCTTCTGGTAAGAACGGGTGATTCTTTGCAACTAATGAAGCTTTTGTCAATTCATCTGAGATCACATAAATGAACGCAGAAGCAAAAACAGTTACCATCCCGAACTCAACTAATCCGTATCCTCCATGCTTTCCTAACACACCTGGCATAATCATTTGGTAAAAGTCAATATAGTGACCAGCAATGATTAAGAATGCGGCGATTTTTAAGAATATACGAGTTCTTTTGGCATCACGTGTCATAAGAACTAAGAAGGGTAGCAAGAAGTTTAAAATTACCATCAAAATTTCTGATGTCTTGTAAATTTTATTGTGTCCTTCCCAACGCTCTAAGAAATAGATTGTTTCTTCTGGTAGATTGGCATAGTAAATCAATAAGAATTGCTCAAACCAAACATATGTCCAGAAGATAGAGAATGCAAACATAAACTTACCTAAATCATGTAAATGGTTTTCATTTACATAGCCCATTAAGCCTTTGTCCTTCAAGTACAAGATGGCTAATACGATAACTGCATAAGTAGTTACGTGCCAAGATGCAAACATGTACCATCCAAACATCGTAGAGAACCAGTGCGTATCGATCGACATAACCCAGTCCCAAGCAAAGATTGAGCTTGATGCACCGAAGATTACGATGAACGCCGTACCGATTTTCACTAATTGAGTGAAATATTCTGTTCCTCCATTCAAATCCTCTTCAAGTGATTTTTTACGTAACATGTTCCAAAGAAGGATCCACAATCCGCCGAAAACCACTAAACGAATCAAAAAGAAGTTTTTGTTCAAATAGCCAGATTTACCTGCAATGATTTTGTCATAGTTTTCACTACCTACCTCAGTTACTCCATGGTGCATCCAGTGGAAGATAACATCTCCTTTGAACAAAAATACAGCAGCCAAGATTGGCAAAGAGATATACAAGAACTTAGGGAAAGCTTCTGGAACGCGTTTCATCACAGAAGACCAACCTGATTTAGTTAAGTATTGCAATGAAACGAAGAACATACCTACAACTGCAATACCTGTGAAGAATACAGCGTTCAACCATACGTTTGCCCAAATACGATTTGTCCAATCGTAATGTTCTTCGGCACCTGTTTGGTGTGAAACGGCTCCGCCGGAAAGGTGTTCGCCAGCTGCTTCATGTCCTGCTTTAACTGCATCGTGTCCTGCATTCGCTACTTCGTGTCCGCCAGCTTCACCTTTAGATAAAAGGTAAATACCGAGCGCTAAAGCTGCTAAACCAGCGATGAAAGCATAAATTATACGTTTTTTGCCTTCAGCACTAAATTCAAAATGCTCTTCAACGTTTGCTGGGGAAAAATGTGAATGTCCCGCCATCTTGATCTCTATTTAATTTAAATTGATTGAATTATTGTTTTTGTAGTTCGTGAACATAAAGCACGATTTTCCAACGGTTTTCCGAAGAGATTTGTGATCCGTGTGGCCACATTCTTCCTTTTCCGTGTGTAATGACGTGGTAAATATGTCCGTCATTCATCGTTTTTAATGCATCACTTGAGTAAACAGGTACTCCTTTGTAAGCTTTCGCTACTAAACCATCTCCTTTTCCAGCCTCACCATGGCAATGTTGGCAAAAACGCTCATATTGAGTTTTTCCTGCTTCGATGTTCTCTGGTGTTGCAGCGATTGGATTATACAAAGATTTTTCTGAGTATGAAATGCTATCGTTAGGGATTGTTTTTGCAATCATTTCTTGTGCTAAGAAAGCTTGCTTTAAACTATCAGAACCTGTATAACGCTTACGTGAAACTGTACCTTTTACAGGTAAACGCATGTTCATGCCTAATGGGTTGATGGTATTGGTGTCACCTTGGGTTTGAGACATTGGTTCATATCCTACCGAGTGATACATGTTTGGAGCAAATTCTGTTCCTGTATCGTTCGGGTCTGAACCGCATGACATTAAGCCCGCAACTACACCAGCTAATAAAACGAATTTAATTCTTGGATTAAACATCTTGTTATGCTTCTTCGTGAACAATTGTTCTTGGTTAATTATTTAGTATTTACTTCTATTGCGCCAGAATCTTTCAAGGCTTTCTTGATGTCAGCGGCGCTAACTTTGTTTTTGTCAACATTGATTGCCATCACAAATTTGTCATCCGTGATACGCAAATCCAATGGCTCTACCTTGTTGCCAGGGTATAAGTTGTTGGATGCGCAAAATGTTGATACTAAACCAAAGGCTGTGAATAATACCGTTCCTTCAAATGCGATAGGAATCCAGTTTGGAAGTGCAAAGAAATCTTTACCACCAATGATCATAGGCCAGTCAAAAACCATCGTATAGCTGATTAATGCAAAAGCACAAATCATCCCTAAGGTTCCGAACATAAATGCTGCGATAGGTAAACGTGTACGTTCATGTCCTACGGCTACGTCTAATCCGTGAATTGGAAATGGAGAATATACATCTTCAACTTTGATACCTTTCGATTTTACGGCACTTACTGCGTGTAAAACCTCGTCCTCATCGTCGTATACTCCCAAAATGTAGTTAGTTGTCGAACTCATATTGTCTTAATTTCGAATTTGCTTATTAGAAAATTACTCTTCTGTTTTTTTAGTAGGCTTGATACGCTTGATCGTAAATTCCGTCGAAACGCCTTTCATTACTGATTTCACCTCTGCCATGTTTACTACTGGTAAGAACTTAGCAAATAAGAAGAATAGGGTAAAGAATAAACCGAATGAGAAAATGTAATCACCGATATCATACATCGTTGGCGAGAACATAGCCCATGAAGATGGGATGTAATCACGGTGTAAGGATGTTACGATAATTACGAAACGCTCAAACCACATACCTACGTTTACGACGATAGACAAGATGAATGAAACCATCAAGTTTGTACGGATCGCTTTTGACCAGAATAATTGTGGAGAGATTACGTTACATGTCATCATCATCCAATATGCCCACCAATATGGACCTGTTGCACGGTTGATAAATGCATAACTCTCATACTCAACTCCAGAATACCATGCGATGAAGAATTCAGTCAAGTAAGCAATACCTACGACTGAACCTGTAACAGTTACAACGATGTTCATCATTTCGATGTGTTCGATGGTAATGTAATCTTCTAGTTTGAAAACCACACGCGTGATTAACAACAAGGTTTGCACCATGGCAAAACCTGAGAAGATTGCTCCTGCTACGAAGTATGGAGGGAAAATTGTCGTGTGCCATCCTGGGATAACCGACGTTGCAAAGTCCATGGATACAATCGTGTGTACAGAAAGTACGAGGGGAGTAGAGATACCGGCCAAAATCAATGACATGTATTCATAACGTGCCCAAGTCTTTGAAGAACCTGTCCAACCTAAGCTGAACAAACCATACCAGAATTTACGTCCTGCTGTAGTAGCACGGTCACGAATTGTTGCCAAATCCGGCACAAGACCCATGTACCAGAATAATAAAGAAACGGATAAATACGTAGAGATTGCAAAAACGTCCCAAACCAATGGTGAGTTAAAGTTAACCCATAAAGAACCGAAGGCATTTGGAAGCGGTAAAGCCCAGTGAGCTAACCAAGGACGTCCCATGTGAGCTAAGATAAACGAAGCAGCACAAAGTACGGCAAAGATTGTCATGGCTTCTGCAGAACGGTTAATTGATGTTCTCCATTTTTGACGGAACAATAATAATACGGCCGAGATTAACGTACCCGCGTGACCGATACCAACCCACCATACGAAGTTAGTGATATCCCAAGCCCAACCTACGGTTTTATTTAATCCCCAAACGCCAATACCTTGCCACCAAGTGTAGAATAGGCAATAAGCACCATAAATGAATACAAGTGCTGAGATCCCGAATGCAATTTTCCATTCTTTCGTAGGCTCTCCCTCTACTTGTTTGCAGATATCGTGGGTAACATCGGAATAAGATTTTCCACCAGTAACTAGTTTCTCTCTTATGGGTGATACAACGTGCGACATATTTTTATTTACTGTTTTACGATTAAAAAATTATGCTTTTTTAGCATCCTTGTTACGAACTTTCTTCAAGTAAGAAATATTAGGCTTCACGTTAATTTCTTCAATTACGTGGTAAGCGCGTCCTTCTTGTTCAACTAATAACAATTGTGAGATTGCTGATTTAGGATCATTCATGTCTCCAAAAGTAATTGCGTTCGTAGGGCAAGACTGCGCACAAGCTACTTGAATTTCACCATCTACTGGACGACGACTTTCTTTTTTCGCTGTTAATTTGCCTTCTTGGATACGTTGAACGCACATCGAACATTTTTCCATAACCCCACGTGAACGAACTGTTACGTCTGGGTTAATTACCATACGACCTAAATCGTTGTTGAAGTGGAAATCAAAGTCATCAGTTTGGAAATAACGGAACCAGTTGAAACGACGTACTTTGTATGGACAGTTATTTGCGCAATAACGTGTACCGATACAACGGTTGTAAGTCATTTGGTTTAATCCTTCTGTTGAGTGTGTTGTTGCTAATACTGGACAAACAGTCTCACATGGAGCGTTATTACAGTGTTGGCATAACATCGGCTGGAATACAACCTCTGGGTTATCAGAAGCAATTTCCAATCCTTTTAAATCTTCTACCTCAGCGTCAGATGAGTAATAACGGTCAATACGCATCCAGTGCATTTCACGACGATTGATTACTTCTTGACGACCTACTACCGGTACGTTGTTTTCAGCATTACATGAAATAACACAAGCTGAACATCCTGTACATGTATTTAAGTCGATCACCATTCCCCACGCGTGGTTGTTGTATTCGTGACCATTCCAAAGTGACAAATCTGTTGCGTCTTTTTCGCCTTCAGATGTCTTAACTCTTGGTTTGTAGCTTCCCGCTAATGGGTTTTTAGCAAATTCAGCTAAGACCGTTTCTTGAACAACAGCTTGGCGCGCCATCACCGTTTGGTGCGTTTGCGTTTGTGCGATGTCTTTCGTTTCACCAGTAGCTGTTACGGATACGCCTTGTGTACATGTTCCTACACAAGCGCCATTGATTTCTGAAATAAATGGATAAGCATTAACACCTACTCCGTCAGCAGATTTACCTGCCTTCGTACGTCCGTAACCAATTGCGATCGCAATCGTTCCTTGTGCTTGACCTGGTTGAACCAAGATCGGCAAGGTAACTTCGTATCCTTTAGCGCTTACTTTAACTAAGTCGCCTTGTTTTAATTTTAATTCTGTTGCTGTTGGTTGTGAAATGGCAGCATAGTTGTCCCAACAAGCTTTTGAAACTGGCTCAGGGAATTCTTGTAACCATGGGTTGTTCGCTTGTGATCCTGTTCCTAAACCTACTTTCTCGTAAACGGCAATTTCTAATCCTGTTGATGTTGCTGAATAAGCTTTTGCAATCGCAGCTGCTGCAGCATTTACGTCAACCGATGGGCTAGAAGCTGAAATGCTACCTGCATTGGGTTCAAAAACACCATTGTGCAATGCGTTGTTCCAAGCTACTTTACCACCTTTTAAGATGTTATTCTCCCAATTGCTTTCTAGGTATGCCGCAAAATCACCAGCCAAACCTGCCCAAGTTAAGAAACTTGCTTGTGCTTGACGTGTTTTGAAGATCGTAGAAATTGTTGGTTGTGTTAATGAGTAGAAACCAGCTTTTGGCTCTGCATCATTCCATGATTCTAAGAAGTGAGAATCTGGTGCGATGAATTGACATAAAGATGCTGTTTCATCGGCACGCTCGTTGGTTGCTAAGCTAACTTCAACTTTCGGTAAAGCTGTTGCTAACGCTGCTCCCATTGGGTGATTGTAAACTGGGTTGGCATTGTAGAAAATAACTGCGCCAATTTTACCTGCACCTGCTTCTTTAATGAAGTTGGCCATTGCCATGTCATTACCTTGACGGTAGTTCAATGGAATAGCTGTATTTAATGTTGAACCATAAGCGCCAACTAAAGCGTTTGTAGCTGCAACGATTTTTTGAACCTCTGGGTCATTAGAACCAGCGACGATGATGGAAGCACCTTTTGATGCAACTAAATCTTTCGCAGCTTTATCTAAATGCTCAACTTTAACAGCTGAACCTGCAATTCCTGCAGCACCTGTTAATTTGGCTACCGCATTGTATAATGCAACGGCAACTAAACCTTCTTGAGATGGCTTATAAGTTGAACGGTAATCTGCGTTCGCACCTGTCATCGACATAATTGTCTCAAACTGGTAGTGACGTGACATATCTTTTTTGCCACCTTTTTCTGAGCTTACACGACGTGTAATAGCCCATTGAGAAGAGAATTCACTTGGAGCAATCCATGATCCTAGGAAATCAGCACCTACAGAAACGATTGTTTTTGCTTTGCTGAAATCGATGCTTGGGATAATGCCACCATGTGCAGCAGATAATCCGTAAGCTGGATTCGCATCGTATGAGATATGTTGTGTTGTTGGATATTTCGCCGCGAAATCAGCAATAACCTTTTTCGTTGTTGGCGAAAGAATTGTATTGGATACAATTCTAATTTGACCACCCTTAGCTGCTACTGCTGCTAATTTTGCCGTGAATTCAGCATCCAATTGTTTCCAATCCGTTGCTTTTCCAGCCGCTTGTGGACCTTTTAATTTTTCGTTGTCATAAAGACTCAAAACAGATGCATGCGCACGGCCTGAAAGAGCTCCTTTAGAAACGGATGATAAGGTATTTCCTTCGATTTTGATCGGACGACCTTCGCGCGTCTTAACTAAGATTGAAGCGTAATCGCCACCATCTACGTACGTTGACGCGTACCAGTTGGCAATCGTAGGCTCAACATCCTCCGGCTTGTTCAAGTAAGGAATGGTGTTTTTAACTGGGGCTTCACATGCCGCTAATGAAACAGCTGCTACTCCAAAACCCAACATCTTTAAAAAGTCACGACGATGAGTTCCAGAACCGTCTACTAGGGCTTCGCCTTTCGCATCGTTTTCTGAGGGCATATTGCCAAACTCATTGTGGATATTTTTTACAAACGATGGCTCATTGGTTAACTCCTCAATTCCTTTCCAATACCTCTTGTTCGAATTTTCCATATAATCTTTCTTATTCAGACTAATTTTGAATCTATTGTAATATGATTAATAGTGACACTTAGAACACTCTAAGCCACCGATGTTTTGCACTTTAAGCGGTGTTTTGCTGTCTTTGTTATGCACCTCAACTAATTTGTCATAGTATGCATTTCCTTTCGCGTTCACATCTGTTTCGCGGTGACAATCGATACACCAGCCCATTGTTAATGATGAACGTTGCTCAACTACTTCCATTTTCTCAATTTCACCGTGGCAGTTTTTACACTCTAAACCACCCACGTTTGTATGTTGGGAGTGATTGAAATAAGCCAAATCCGGCAAGTTGTGCACACGTACCCATTGAATAGGCTCGTTGTTTTCAAGTGCACGGTAAATCTTTTGAATTTCTGGTGATTCGCGTTTGATCGCGTTGTGGCAGTTCATACAAATGTTTGCAGAAGGTACGTTAGCACCTTTTCCCTCATATACACCTGTATGGCAATAGTTACAGTTAATTTGATTTTGACCCGCATGTAATTTGTGCGAGAATTTAATCGGCTGCTCGGGAGCATATCCTTGGTGGATACCTACGCCGTATGCTGCATCAATTGTTGCTTTTCCGCCTAATAACAATGCCAAAACCAAAATACCTGTTTTTACAGATGAGTTAGCAGCCATCGCTTTCAAATTTTCTCCTACACGTTGCATGAATGGATTATCCTCTGAAGCTTCACCTTTTGTGATTTTGCCTAATGTGCTTACAATAGATAGTAAGGCAATCAGTACTAATACCATGATGATTAAAAGACCTACTAATAATACTTCTAACATTCCACCTGAGCTTTGAGCTGCTGGAGCTGCTGCGCCATCTGCTGCTGGAGCCGCACCCGCTGCCGGAGCTGCTGGAGCTGCGTTTGAAGCATCTACATAAGCTACGATGCTTTTGATTTGAGCGTCTGTGAAGTTTGGATAAGGCGTCATTGCTGCCTTGTTGAACTTGTTGTACAAGTCGTTTGCGTACTTATCACCTGAGGCGATAACTGCTTGTGGATTGTGAACCCACTTAACAATCCATTCGATAGGACGTCTTTCGCCTATTCCCTTTAAACCTGGGCCTACAAGCACCTCATCAGATGTGTTGTGACAAGCTGCACAGTTGTTTTTGAATAGGGTTTCGCCTTCTGCTGCATCTTGCGCAAATGTTGCGCTAACGCTAGCTAAGAGTATCGCAAAGGATAAAAAGGTTTTAACGAGTGTTGATTTTTTGCAAAACATCATGTTGGTTTTCACATTTTAATTCAGTGCGCAAAACTACGTTCCGATTTTTTAGGAAACAATTTATAGGAGAAACAATTTCAGGTTTTTTTAAGGTTTAATCGATTATTTAGAATCTTTCAAAATAAACCCAAAGTGAAAGTGTAATTTTTTTAGAGGGATTTGTACAAAATGGAGTTAAACAAAAAAACCTTCCATTGTGGAAGGTTTTTTGAGGTTTCGAGCGGATTCGAACCGCTGTAGAAGGTTTTGCAGACCTCTGCCTAGCCACTCGGCCACGAAACCAATTTAATTGGGATGCAAAAATAGCTTTTTTTTAGAAAGGAGCAAAAGGAATGCGAAAAAAAGTCGGAGGGTAGTGGTCAGTGACCGGTTGTCAGTCACTAGTCCGAAGGAAGAGGTCAGTTGTCAGTGGTCGGTAATCAGTCACTAGTCGCCAGTCACTAGTCCGGTGTCGGTGATCAGTGACCGGTCGTCAGTCGCTAGGCAGGCCTGAGTTGACTGTCCTGAGCTTGTAGCTAGTCCGTAGTCCGAAGGGAGTGGTACCTTCGTCTAGAGTCCGAAGACTAAACTCTCAATTCTTACCTCTTCACTCTTAATTCTTACCTCTTAACTCTTACCTCTCACCTCTTAACTCAACGTAAACACCGTAATCTCTGGCGGCATCCCCACACGACCCGGGTATCCCAAATACCCAAATCCGCGATTCACATATAGCTGTTGGCCATTTTCCTCATACAATCCCGCCCATTGTTTATATATATATTTAGCTGGGGACCATTTTTCAAAGCCTGGAATCTTGACCCCAAACTGCGCTCCATGGGTATGACCCGCAAATGCCACATCAATGTCATGGAATTTATTGTTCTTCGTTACCTCGGCATTCCAGTGCGTCGGATCGTGGGATAATAAAAGTTTAGTTGCTGCTTCATCCGTACCTTCATAGGCTTTGGACAAATTACCATACCAAGGGAATCGGCCAATCCCAATATTTTGAACACCAATAATGGCTAGTTTTTCACCGGATTCTGAAATGATGTGATTCTCATCCATCATCAGATTCCAGCCCATCAATTCATGTGCCTTCATCAAATCTTTTAAGTTCTGCTTTTTGGCCTCAGGGCTTTTCCATTTTACATAGTCGCCATAATCATGATTCCCCAACGTGCTGAAAACACCGTAAGGGGCTTTGATTTTAGAAAACATGTTGAAATAATCTTCCACTTCCTTGGACTCATTGTTTACCAAGTCGCCTGTAAAGAATACCAAATCGGTCTTTTCGCGCATCAACATATCGACGCCGCCTTGAACGGCTGTCTTATTGAAAAAACTTCCCGAATGAATGTCAGAGACCTGTGCGATACGCATGCCACGAAATTCTTTAGGTAGTTTAGGAATCTTTAAACTCACCTGTTCGATGCGGTAATCATGCGCTCCAGATAAAATACCAAAAGCAAATGTCGCAGCGGGTACTGCGCCTACTGCCAAGGCTGCTTGCGATAGGAATTCATGCCGACTAATCGCGCTCGGGTCTTTTTTGCGAATCTTGTTGGTACCCCATCGAAAGAATCGGGTGATGTCTTCTAAAAGCAAGAACAAAATGATGAATATCTTACTGATCACGGATATCATAACGAGCGCCATGAAGGTGATGCGGAATTCATTTTTCCAAGCATGTAAAGGAAGTGCATTGTAGGATATGATTCCCAATAATACGAAAGCAGTAAATCCCCAGTAAACATAGGCTGCCGTTTGGCGAATACTTTTTCGGGAATTTCGAAGGGCCGTTTTAACCGCCATCCATACATAATAGTCTAAACCAACTAATATGATGGTGATTAAGGGCACAAAAAACATTTTATTCATGGCTTATAAACTATCTTTGTTTTGCATTTGTTCCAAAGGTGCATAAAATTATGAAAAAGAATATAAGTATTTACGGAGGCGGTTGGGTAGGCGCACCATTGGCATTTAAATTAGCATTAGCGGATTTTGAAGTAAAGGTTTCTGCATCTCAGGTGCACCAACAAGCAAAGCATCCCAAAGTTCAGGTCGTTGATTTTCGCGCAACTGACGAAACTACCGAAGGGGATTGGGCGCTTTTAAATCAATCGGCCATTCAAGTTTGGGCGATTCCTCCCCGAAGAAAGAAAAATTCAGAAGAACAATACTTGCGCATCGTTCAGGCTTGGGTAGATGGCTTGGATCCTCAAAAAGTGGAGAAAATTATTTTCCTATCTTCTACATCTGTTTACGCGAATGTCTCTGCGATTGTGGATGAAACGGCTGAAATAAATACGAATTCCTTAATGGCGCAGGCCGAAGCGATTGTTGCTGCTTCTCCTGTTACCTCTATTATTTTACGTTTGGGTGGGTTAATGGGTGGTGATCGTTTCGTTGCCAAATATTTTGCCAATAAGCGTAATGATGGCGCGAATTGTCCTGTCAATTACGTTCACAAGGACGATGTGGTAAATTTGATTGCATTGACTTGCGATAAAATTCAATCCGGCATTTATAATATTGTTGCTCCTGAGCATCCTACGAAACAAGATGTGGGGATGAACGACTGTGAGAAACGAGGGATGAATCCAGGGTATTGGGACTCAAGCCAACCATGTTTAGGGGGTAAAATTGTTTCAGGGGATAAAATCGTAGAGGAATTAAGCTACGATTTCAAATGGCCAGATCCGATGGAGTTTTAATAATTCAAAGAAACAGACGCAAAGTATCGCGTCTGTTTTTGATTTGTAGAGACGCAATACTTTGCGTCTTTTTTTTTAGACGCGAGGTATCGCGTCTCTACATAATTCGTTCGCGAGGTGTCGCGTCGCTACAGGGATAATTCATTCACGGCCAACCACGCCATCAGTCCTGGCCCGATTGCCAAAGCATCTTCATCGATATCAAAGCTAGGTGTGTGAACACCACTTGTGATGCCTTTGGCATCATTACGAATTCCCAGGCGGTAAAAACAAGCATCCACATGGTGCGTGTAGAAAGCAAAGTCTTCTCCAGCCATCCAAAGATCTAAATCAACGACGTTTTCTTCACCCATGTAGGCGATCGCTGCTGCTTTTGCTTTACGTGTTAATTCAGGATTGTTTTGTAAGAAGGGATAGCCTTTCAGAACTTCGAATATCGCCTGGCCGCCCATCGCATCCGCGATGCCTTCAGCCAATTTTTTCATTTTCTCCAAACCTTCCGCACGCCATGTTTCATCCATGGCACGGAATGTACCCGCAATATTGACCTCGTCAGGAATCACGTTCGTAGCACCCAATCCTTCGATCTTACCAAAAGTCAACACCGAAGGAAACTTAGGATTCTTATTGCGAGATATAATTTGTTGCATCGCCACAATGATGTGCGAGGCAATCACAATCGGGTCAATACAAGCATCTGGCATAGCGCCATGGCCTCCTTTGCCGATTACCTTGATGTATAATTCATCCGTACTTGCCATATACATGCCCTCACGGAAACCGATTTTGCCTACGGGAACGTTTGTGGCTACATGTTGGCCGAAAATACTCACCGGTTTCGGGTTTTCTAGAACACCCTCTTTGATCATGATGCTGGCTCCGCCTGGTGCTTTTTCTTCTGCAGGTTGGAAAATCAACTTCACCGTCCCCTCAAACTCGTCTTTGATTGTTTGCAATATATGTGCTGTTCCTAATAGGGAAGAAGTATGCACATCATGTCCGCAGGCATGCATTACCCCCGGATTTTGCGATTTATAGGGTACATCATTCGTTTCAATGATGGGTAAAGCATCCATGTCGGCACGCAATGCAACAACTTTTTTACTTGGATTTTTACCTTCGATGATGGCAACGACGCCCGTATTCGCGAGTCTATTCGTAGCAATACCCCATGCATTCAATTGTTTTTCTACAAAAGCTTGCGTTGCCGTTTCCTGAAAGGATAATTCTGGGTGCATATGGAGATGATGGCGATTGCCAACGGTCTCTTGTGCTAATGAATTGGACAAGGATTTGATTTTTTCTACCAGGGATGCCATGGGCCTTTGCGTTATTTTTTACAAATCTACTAAAAAGGGCTTAGAATGCCGTTTTAATCCGCCAAAACCCGCTCAAAATTTTATGTCAAGTACTTGTTTATCAGATGATTATTTTCTTTAACTTTAAAGCATGTGATGGATTTGCGCAGGGATAACCTTATAAAATTGGAAGTCTATGAGTCAGAAAGTTTTAGTGCTTAATCAAGATTACAGTGCATTGACAATCTGTTCCATGCCTAAAGCTTTTTTGTTGGTCTACCTCAATAAAGCCGAACTCATTGCCGAATCAAGTACGGCCCGACTTCACTCCATCAGCCAATCTTTCCCTTTCCCATCTGTCATTCGATTAAATCGCTACGTATATTTTCCTTACAAAGGGGTTGTATTAACGCGGCAAAATATTTTTAAACGGGACGGAAATCGTTGCCAATATTGTGGTTCGTCTGATCACCTTACCTTAGACCATGTGTTGCCCAAATCACGTCAAGGCAGAACCTCATGGGACAATTTGACCACCGCTTGTAAATATTGTAATTCAAAAAAAGGTGACAAAACGCCAGAGGAAGCTGGGATGCATTTGAATCGCCAACCGTTCAAACCATCCTTCGTTATGTTTTTGCGAAATTTTTCCGGAATTTTGGATAATCAATGGATGCCTTTTGTCGGGGCGAAACACGAAAAAATTCAGTAATGATTAAAATTTCATTTATCGGTGCAGGGCACGTGGCATGGCATATTTCACAAGCATTGGAAAATGCAGGAAATAGCGTTCAGGAAGTTTTTAGTAGAGACCCAGAAAAAGCGCGCGATTTAGTTAGTTATCTGTACAATGCCCGCGTGCAGGAACATTTGGACTTTTCAGAATCAAGCTCCACTGTGTTTTTCCTTTGTGTGCCTGAGTCTGCTTATGCGCAAGTTTTACCCGAATTGTTACTTCCCAAATATGCAACTTTGGTACTCGTAGCGGGTACAGCATCGCTGACGGAATCCATGATGCAGTATGATCCTCTGCGTGAAAGCACGAATCAAATGGGGGTGTTGTTCCCGGTTCAACACTTGCAATCCGAACGCAAAATTAGTTTATCAAATGTGCCCATTTGTATCGAGGTACTCGTAGAGGAAACCGAAGCTACACTTGTGCATTTAGCCAAAGACATTTCGAAGTCCATCTATTTAGTGAATGGAGAAGAGCGTAAGAAAATCCATTTGGCCATGCTCATGGCAGGATTATTCACGCAACAACTTTGGCAGCAAGCACAAAGCTTGTTGGAGTCCATCGAATTAGACAAGACCCTCATTCAAGGCGTGGTTCAAAATTATGTGCAAGCTTTTTTTGCGAATCAAACCTTACATGCCGACCAAGATATTGCGAAATTGAGTGATTCTCGCGTGGTTTTCGACCAACAAGCATTTATGTCTCGCCCTGAAATGCAGGAGATTTATAAAAATATGTTGGCGCTTGTGAAGTCTAATCCTATTTAATCAAAGGTTTATCCATCTGGATAATGACTTGTTTTTTGCTAAATCCAATGACGGTAACCTCACCTTTGGCGTTGGGGAACATGTAGAAAAGACTATCACCCGTACTATTTTTTTGGATGCTTGGTGGAATGTCTTGTTTTTGAGCGATGCCATAATCAATGGCCTCCAGCATGTCAATTATTTTGGTGTCTTTGATGGATTGTTTTAAAATATTTGTAGGCCCCGAGGCAATAAAGACCTTGTTTTTCTGGCCTAAGGTGTCTGCCGACTTTCCTTTTTCTAAATCTGTTTGTATTTCTTTCCCCCAAACGTCTACCTGATTCACAATGTCTTGCGGCAATACGCGTTTGACTTGTCTTTCGCGCATTTCCTTAACGGCCGCAGTGGTGTCAATTCGTTTGGAAAAATCACAACCGTAAAGTGATAGAGCGAGCAGTAATATGAGGGAATTTTTCATGGGTTTCAGGAGAAAGAACAAAGGTATTCATCTTGAGCAGAAAGGGCAATGAATTTAATTGTTATCTTTGCGGAGATTTTTTAACCCCGATTAGACATGCTGGAGCAGCTAGAAGCCATCCGAGAACGATTCATCGAAGTAGAACAACAAATTGCGATGCCGGAAATTGTTTCCGACTTGAAGAAATTCAAGACGTTAAGTAAGGAATACAAAGACTTGCAAAAAATTGTAGAGCAATACATCGCATACCAAAATTTGTTGCAATCCATTGATGAAGCGAAGTCTGTTATTGCAACAGAAAAGGATGAAGACTTCCGCGATATGGCGAAAGCGGAGTTGGAAGAATTGGTTCCTGCTGAAAAGGAAATGCAAGAAGTCTTGAAAGAGATGTTGATTCCTAGGGACCCCAATGATTCGAAAGATTGTATTCTTGAGATACGTGGAGGTACAGGTGGTGATGAAGCTTCCATTTTTGCAGGAGACCTATTCCGTATGTACCAACGTTTTGCGGAAAAGCAGGGTTGGACTTTCCAAATCATGGACTTTACTGACGGAACAGCCGGTGGATATAAAGAAATCATTATCTCGGTTCAAGGCGAAGATGTCTATGCTAAATTGAAGTTTGAGTCGGGTGTACACCGCGTGCAGCGTGTTCCTGCCACCGAATCAGCAGGACGTATTCATACTTCGGCCGCTACAGTAGCCGTGATGCCAGAGGCAGATGAGGTTGATGTGCAAATCAACATGAATGATATCCGAAAAGATACATTCTGTTCATCCGGAGCAGGTGGTCAATCTGTAAATACAACGTATTCGGCTGTGCGAGTGACACACATTCCTTCGGGATTGGTCGTGCAATGTCAAGATGAACGTTCACAAATTAAGAACTTTGATAAAGCGATGACGGTATTACGGTCTCGTCTATATGAAATTGAATTAGCGAAACGGAATGCAGAAATTGCGGGCAATCGGAAATCGATGGTTGGCACAGGTGACCGTTCGGATAAAATCCGTACCTACAATTACCCACAAGGCCGCGTAACGGATCACCGTATTGGTTTGACGGTATATAATTTGCCTACGGTTATGGATGGAGAAATTGCTGAATTCATCGAGCAATTACGTATCGCAGAAAATGCAGAACGCTTGACGGAAGGGGCGTTATAGAAATAGTGGAGACGCAAATTATCGCGTCTCCTTTTGTTTTGTAGAGACGCGACACTTCGCGTCTTTTTTTTTGATTTTGTATCGCGTCGAAACAGGCAGGAATACAAATGCAATGAATCGCGTTGCTGCTTTAGGCTTTCTCCAACTTGAACTCAAACCGAGTCCCTTTATTCTCTTCCGACTGCACGGAAATCTTGCTGTTGTGCGCCTGAACGATGTGTTTGACAATCGATAAGCCTAAACCTGTACCTCCCGAGTTTTTTGCTCGGCTCTTATCTACACGATAGAATCGCTCGAAGATGCGGTGCAAATGTTCTTCGGGGATACCTGGGCCGTTGTCGACCACTGAAATGGTATAGGCCTTTTTCTTTTCATTAATAATAATTTGAACAAGACCTTTTTCCTTGCCGTACTTAATTGCATTGACAACGAGGTTTAGAATGACTTGCGAAATTCGCTGAGTATCTGCTTTTACTTGAATTTCGCCTTTCGGGGCGATGAGTTTTAACGAGACCTCCCGTTTTTTTGCTTTTGCTTCTACTTGTTCGAAAATCTCTTCGATCAAGGGGCGAAGATTAATCTTCTTTTTCTCAATTTTTATAGCCCCAGTTTCAATTTGGGAAACCGTCAGCAAATCTTGTACCAAACTGTCTAGCCCATCCAAACTTTTGGCGGCCTTCTCTAAAAATTTTGTGCGAATTTCGAGATCCTCATCCGGATTGTCTAAAAGCGTATGGACAAATCCCTGAGCCGCGAAAATGGGTGTTTTCAGCTCATGAGATACATCTGCTAAAAATTCTTGGCGGTATTTGGCAGCCTTTTTTAAATCTTGTACCTCGCCTTCTTTAGTCGCGACGTAGGTATTTAACTCCTTTCTTAAGAGTTCAATCGGGTTCTCTTTTTCGACTAATTGTTTGCGCGGAGTGACACTGAAATCTTTCTTTTTGATCTGTTTGATTCGGTCATACAAAGAGTTTACCTCTTGAAAAACTAAATAATCGAGGGCAAAATATATCAATATTGATCCGAATATAAAACAGCTGATAAATCCAATGGTCATCGTGACTAAATCGGAACTCGGAATAAACGATAGAAACGCCGTTGTCACAATGGCTATGACCAATGCTAAAACGACCGAAAGATATCTGGGCTGTAACATGCTTGAAATTACGGATAATTTTTTAAAATGTTGTACCTTTGCGCTTTGAATAGAACTTATGGAATTAAATCTGCTAACGGCAATCTCGCCCGTTGATGGTCGTTACCGTCGCCAAACCCAATCGCTCGCACCTTATTTTTCCGAGTTTGGGTTAATACAATACCGCGTTCGTGTGGAGATTGAATACTTCATCGCCTTGTGTGAAATTCCCTTAGCTCCATTAGCGAGTTTTCCAAAGGAACATTTTGCAGCTTTGCGGGCGATGTATACCAATTTTACCGAAGCCGATGCGCAATGGATTAAGGAGACAGAAAAGGTGACCAACCACGATGTGAAGGCCGTTGAATATTTCATTAAAGATAGGATGTTGGCTTTGCCAGGTGATTTGACACCGTATGTTGAGTTCATTCACTTTGGTCTAACTTCTCAAGATATCAATAATACAGCCATCCCACTTTCTATCGCGGAGGCACATAAACAAGTTATTCTTCCTGCATACCAAGCGGTCGTTTCCATTTTAGATGCCTATGCGACGGAATGGAAAGAGATTCCTTTGTTGGCCCATACGCATGGCCAACCGGCTTCTCCAACCCGTTTAGGTAAAGAAATAAAGGTTTTTGTTGAACGTTTAAACCGCCAATTGGATTTATTAGCGCAAGTGCCTTTTACCGGAAAATTCGGGGGGGCAACGGGAAATTTCAACGCCCATCAGGTATCATTTCCGGAGATTAATTGGCCGGAATTTGCGGCCAACTTACACGCGAATCTTGGGATTACGCGTTCGAAATACACCACACAAATCGAGCATTACGATAATTTGGCGGCCTATTTTGATGGACTAAAGCGTTTAGATACCATCTTAATTGATTTGTCACGTGATATTTGGCAGTACATCTCGATGGGCTATTTCAAGCAAAAAATCAAAGCGGGAGAAATCGGTTCATCTGCCATGCCGCATAAAGTTAACCCCATTGATTTCGAAAACGCGGAGGGGAATTTAGCCATGGCGAATGCCTTCTTTGAATTCTTAGCTGCGAAATTGCCTATCTCACGTTTACAACGTGATTTAACGGATTCGACGGTCCTTCGTAATGTAGGAACGCCTTTGGCACATGTCGTAATTTCATTGAATTCTTTGCAACGTGGTTTGGGTAAATTGGAATTGAACAATAGCAAAATCCAACAAGATTTAGAAGATAACTGGGTAGTGATTGCGGAGGCGATTCAAACGGTCTTACGTCGTGAAGCGTTCCCGAAACCTTACGAGGCGCTGAAGGATTTGACACGTCACCATGGCAAAATAGACCAAGCTGTTTTCCATAACTTCATTGATGGCTTAGCCGTTTCGGATGCTATTAAGGCAGAATTGAAATTAATTAGCCCATTCAATTTCGTGGGCCGCGACGAAAACTAAAATTAAATCACTCCGGACTCTTTCCCTCCGGACTTTCGACTATGAACCATCGCCTCATGCACATCGCCCTTGTGGTCGCCGATTACGACGAAGCCATCGCTTGGTATACGGAGAAGCTGGGTTTTACCTTGATAGAAGACACGCGTTTGAGTGATGTGAAACGCTGGGTATTAGTACAGCCTTCCGGTGAGGGTTCTTGCCAATTGTTATTGGCCAAAGCTGCGACCGATGAGCAAAAATCCCGTGTGGGCAACCAAACGGGCGGGCGTGTTTTCTTATTTTTGCATACCGATGATTTCGAAAAAGACCATCAAAATTTGCTCAAACACAACATCAAAATTGTGCGCGGTCCTGTGGTCGAAGAATATGGTAAAGTGCTGGTATTTGAGGATTTATACGGAAATTTGTGGGATTTAATTGGCTAAAATTTTGAATTAAGAGATTTCAGTTTACATTTGCATCAAATAAATACAAAAATGACAAAAGCAGCATACAACAAAAACTGGTGGCAAGGCTAATATTTCCTTGAACAGTTTCGCTGTGTGTACATGATATGTTTACCAAAGGCTTGCTGTTCTCAGTAAGCCTTTTTTAATTTTGTCCCTAGAAAACATGTCTACAATACAAATACGAACTGCGAGAAAAACCCTATTGGCTGATACCCTCACGCCAATCGGCATTTTCATGAAAATTCGTAATAATTTCAAAAATTCAGTGATCCTGGAATCGGCCGATTACCACGGTCGGGAGCATGGATTTTCACATATTGCCTTTGACCCTGTTGCTTCATTTGAATTAACGGATTCCCAGGTTACCCAAAAATTCCCAGACGGGTCTGTTGAAAATTTCACCTTGACGAATCGTCGGGATGCCGTTCAAGCACTAAAGGCCTTTGCCGATCGCTTTGATTTTCCAAAAGAAAAAGGGGATTCTCCGATGGCCAATGGGTTATTTGGCCATATATCTTATGATGCCGTAACTTATTTTGAGGACATCGAGATTCAAGCGAAAAATCCTGAAACGGAAATTCCTTCGATTCGCTATTACGTATACCGGTACGTCGTTGCGGTGAATCACTTCAATAACCAGATGTCGCTTTATGCACATAGTTACGATGGGACGGAACCTACATTTGATACGATTACCTATTTATTAAATATGCCGCATTACGACTCGGAACGATTCGAGCGCGTAGGAGATGAGGTCAGTAATTTGAATGATGATCAAGTGAAGGAGATTGTAGAAACCTGTATCAAACATTGTTTGCGCGGGGATGTTTTCCAAATTGTTCCTTCTCGTCGCTTTGCACAAGGGTTTAAAGGAGATGATTTCCAAGTCTACCGCGCCTTGCGTTCCGTGAACCCTTCACCGTATCTGTTCTATTTTGATTACGAGCAATACCGGATTTTTGGTGCTTCTCCAGAAAAGCAGATTAAAATTGATGGGGATGTGGCTGAAATTCATCCCATTGCGGGAACGTTTCGACGCTCAGGGGATGATGCTCGTGATGCGGAACTTGCACAAGAGCTTTTGGCAGATCCGAAAGAAACTGCGGAACATGTGATGTTGGTCGATTTAGCCCGCAACGACTTAAGTAGAAGTGCGGATCATGTCAAAGTAGAAACGTTTAAGGAAGTCCAATTTTTCTCTCATGTGATTCATTTGGTTTCTAAGGTAACAGGCCGTTTGCAAAAAGGCGTTAATCCTCTGCAATTGGTTGCAGATACCTTCCCTGCGGGAACCTTAAGTGGTGCGCCGAAACACAATGCGATGACGATTATTAATCGGTTAGAGCCAACGAACCGTGCGATTTACGGGGGAGCGATTGGTTTCATGGATTTTCAAGGGAATTTTAATCATGCCATTGCGATTCGTACCTTTTTAAGCAAAGGAAATACCTTGTTTTTCCAAGCAGGGATGGGTGTTGTTGCCAAATCGGTCGTAGCAAGTGAAATGCAAGAAATACACAATAAATTAGCAGCTTTGCGTCGTGCATTGGAAGTTGCGGAGAACTTAGCATAAGAGAACATGAAGAACATATTGGTTTTAGATAATTATGATTCCTTCGTGTACAATTTGGTATACCTTTTGAAGGAATTAGGTGCGAATGTGGATGTGTTTCGCAATGATAAAATTAGCCTAGAGGAAGTAGGTAAATATGATCAAATCCTCCTTTCTCCAGGTCCTGGGATTCCTTCGGAAGCAGGAATTATGATGGATTTGTTGAAAGAATATAAGTCGACCAAAAAGATATTAGGTGTTTGCTTAGGTCATCAGGCCATTGCGGAGGCTTTTGGATCTGAATTGCAGAATATGGGCGAGGTATTGCATGGCGTGACGACGGAGTGTCAAGTGATTGACCCGACAGAGCGTTTATTCTCGGATATTCCATCTCGTTTCGAGGTTTGTCGCTACCATTCATGGACCGTGATTCCCGGTTCAATGCCGAGTGATTTGAAGATTACGGCCCAAGATGATAAAGGTTATGTGTTAGCGGAGGCGCATCAGCAATTTGATGTTCGTGGGGTGCAATTTCACCCGGAAGCCTATTTGACGCAACATGGTTTACAAATGATTAAAAATTGGATGAAATAAAATGAAGAAGGTTCTAGAAAGAAGAGTGAGTGGTGAGGCGTTGTCAGAACAAGAGGCGCATGAGGTATTATTACAAATCGGGAATGGCGGCGTAAACCCTAGCCAAATTGCCGCATTTTTATCATCTTATTGGTACCATCCAATACTGGTGCAAGAGTTAAAGGGATTTGTTTCGGCCATGTTGGACTTGGCAGTTACGATTGATTTGTCGGAGTTCGATGCCATGGATGTTTGCGGAACAGGTGGTGATGGTAAGGATACCTTCAACATTAGTACGACTTCTTCCTTTGTTATTGTGGGTGCCGGTCAAAAGATTGCCAAACACGGGAACCACGGGGTATCTTCTTCGGTAGGATCTTCGACGGTATTGGAATTTTTAGGCTTGAAATTTAACAATGATCCCAAAATCTTGAAACGTAAAATGGAAACCGCTGGGATGTGCTTTTTGCATGCACCTTTGTTCCATCCAGCCATGCGTTATGTAGGGCCAATTCGGAAAGAATTAGGGATGAAAACGTTCTTTAATTTGCTAGGACCCTTGTTAAACCCAGCGAATGTTAATAAGCAATTAACCGGCGTGTACTCGCCAGAGGTGTTCGATTTGTATGCCGGTTTTTTCAAAGACTCGAGTAAGAAATACGGCATCGTTTATGCAGAGGATGGGTATGATGAAATTTCCTTGACTTCTAATTTTCGTTTGGAGACGGCTGCAGGCCGACAAGTTTATACACCAACAGCATTAGGCTGTGAATATGTGCAACAGTCCGAGTTGTTCGGTGGAGCGAATGTGGAGGAGTCGGCGAATATGTTGTATAAGATTTTGCAACGAGAGGGTACGCCTGCACAAACGAATGCAGTACTTGCGAATGCAGGTGCGGCGCTTTGGGTTGCCGAGAAAGCACCATCCTTAGTGGATGGCTTTGCCATGGCGAAAGAATCGTTGGAAAGTGGAAAAGCTTTTCAAGTGTTCAAGAAGTTTATTATGGATTAAGACGCAGAGAGTCGCGACGTAACGATATCATTATGAGTATTTTAGATCAAATCATTGCCACAAAACGGGAGGAAGTCGCCGCAGCGAAAGCACGCGTTTCTGTATCTCAATTAGAAAAGCAAGGCTATTTTGCCCGGGCTTGTCATTCGTTGGCCATGTCTTTGGTTCAGCCAGCATCCACCGGTATCATCGCAGAGTTCAAGCGCAAGTCTCCTTCCAAAGGTATCATCAATGATTCCATGGGAGTTGATGAAGTAACGCGGGGATATGTGGCGGCAGGAGCGGCTTGTTTATCGGTGCTGACGGATACGGAATATTTTGGTGGGACCTATGCTGATTTTGATTTAGCACGCCGCACAAATCCCAATACGCCTATTTTGCGTAAGGATTTTATGGTGGACGAATACCAAATTGTAGAAGCTAAATCGATGGGTGCGGATGTCGTTTTATTGATTGCGGCAGCATTAAGCCCTGCGGAAATCAAAACCTTAGGGACTTTGGCGCGTTCATTAGGTATGGAAACCCTGTTGGAGGTTCATGACCAAGAAGAATTGGATCGTTCGTTAGGTGATTATATTTCTGTTGTGGGTGTGAATAACCGCAATTTGAAGAATTTCTCGGAACAAAATGTGGAGGCATCCAAAGTCCTTGCGGATAAGATACCTGCTAAATTTGTGAAGGTTTCGGAAAGTTGTATTTCAGGAGCTGAGATTATTAAGGAATTGAAAGGCTACGGGTATCGAGGGTTTTTGATTGGTGAGAGTTTTATGAAAACAAGTAATCCGGGACAGGCATTAACAGATTTTTTAAAGCAATAGAGATGAAGTGGAAGGTTTGCGGCATGCGGGATTTGACTAATATCGAGGCAGTTGCCGCTTGCGAACCGGATTACATGGGCTTTATTTGGGTCGAGAAATCGCCCCGGTATGTAGGAGTTGATTTTGTGATTCCTGCGCTTCCTGCCCAAACGAAGGCCGTGGGTGTGTTTGTGAATGAATCAACGGATACGATCATCTCGTTGTCTAAAAAGGCAAGATTTCAGGTTGTGCAATTGCATGGAGAAGAGGGGCAGGATGTGATTGACGCCTTGCATGCAGAAGGATTGACGGTCATTAAAGCTGTTAGCGTCGCGTCAGCGGAAGATGTAAAAGGCTTGAATTTAAAGCCTGATTATTACTTGTTTGATACGAAAAAAGGATCTCAAGTAGGTGGAACGGGGGAGCGATTTGATTGGTCTATCTTGAAGGCCTATGCAATCGATATTCCTTATTTTTTAGCGGGGGGATTGGATGAGGCGAGTATTGAAGAAGCAAAGCAATTGCCAGGTATTTGTGCCCTGGATTTTAACAGTAAATTAGAATTGAGTCCAGGTTTAAAGGACTTGACGAAGGTGAAAGAAATAATGCAAAACATATGAATCAGTCATTTCAAGTTGACGAGCGTGGGTATTACGGAGATTTTGGCGGAGCCTTTATTCCCGAAATGTTATATCCCAATGTAGAGGAATTACGTAGTCGCTATTTAGACATCATCTCGGAACCATCCTTTCAGGAGGAGTTTCATGCGTTGTTGAAAGACTACGTGGGCCGACCGACCCCCTTGTTCAAGGCGGAACGATTATCTGCGAAGTACAATACAAATATCTACTTGAAACGGGAGGATTTATGCCATACGGGCGCGCACAAAGTGAACAATACGATTGGTCAAATTTTGGTTGCGAAGCGTTTGGGTAAAAATAAGATTGTGGCAGAGACGGGTGCGGGCCAACATGGTGTGGCGACGGCAACGGTTTGTGCGTTAATGGGCATGGAGTGTATCGTGTACATGGGTGCCATTGATATCGAACGCCAAGCGCCTAATGTGGCGCGGATGCGTATGTTGGGCGCTCAAGTTGTTGCCGCTCAATCGGGGTCAAAAACCTTGAAAGATGCGACCAATGAAGCGATGCGTCACTGGATTAATAACCCCGTTGATACACATTACATTATTGGATCGGTTGTAGGGCCACATCCTTATCCCGACATGGTTGCACGGTTTCAGTCGGTGATTTCCGAAGAAATGCGTAGCCAATTACAAGAAAAAGAAGGTCGGGATTATCCGGATTATGTAATAGCTTGTGTAGGTGGTGGTTCGAATGCGGCCGGTGCTTTTTACCATTTCTTGGATGAGCCTCGAACGCAATTGATTGCTGCGGAGGCTGCTGGAAAAGGGGTTGATTCTGGTCACTCAGCGGCAACAACTTTCTTAGGAAAACCAGGTGTTTTGCATGGTAGCAAGAGTTTATTGATGCAGACAGAAGATGGTCAGGTAATTGAACCTTACTCGATTTCTGCAGGTTTGGATTACCCAGGCATCGGACCGATGCATGCGAATTTATCCATCACAGGACGCGCAAGGTTTTTTGGAATAACCGATGCGGAGGCGTTGGATGCTGCCGTTGAATGTTCTGTGTTAGAGGGAATTATTCCGGCGTTGGAGACAGCACATGCGCTGGCTGTATTTGGTAAATTACAAGCTAAACCGAATGAGGTGATTGTCGTTAATTTATCAGGAAGAGGGGACAAGGATTTGTCGACGTATCAACAGCACTTAAAATTGAATGACTAGGATGAATCGGATTACGAAATTATTTGCGGAGGCGACTGAGCCCATATTGAATGTTTATGCGACGGCAGGTTATCCTAATTATGGAGATACAATGACTGTGTTGAATGCCTTGCAGGCCGGTGGAGTTGATATCATTGAAATCGGGATGCCGTATTCGGATCCTGTAGCCGATGGGGAGACGATCCAACAATCCAATCAGGTTTCTTTGGATCAAGGGATGTCGGTCGCTCATTTGTTTGAGCAATTAAAAGACATGCGTCAAACGGTTTCGGTACCTGTTTTATTAATGGGTTACATCAATCCTGTGTTACAATATGGTGTCGAAGCGTTTTGTAAGAAATGTGCGGAAGTGGGAGTAGACGGCTTGATCTTGCCGGATTTGCCGATGGCGGAATATGAGTCGGAATACCAAGCAATCTTCGAGCAATACGGTCTGTATAACATCTTTTTAATCACTCCGCAGACGACGGATGCGCGTATCGCTCAAATCGATGCGATTAGCAAAGGTTTCATTTACATGGTTTCTTCGGCAAGTACGACCGGAGCAAAGACCGGAATTTCGAGTGATCAAGAGACTTATTTCAAGCGAATCGAGGCGATGAATTTGGGAAATCCACGATTAATTGGCTTTGGTATTTCGGATCGCGCGAGTTTCTTGAAGGCTTCGGAATCCGCGGCAGGAGCGATCATTGGTAGCGCTTTCGTGAAGTTGTTGGGCCAAGCGCAAGATCTTCATGCTGAGATTGTTGACTTTGTTCAATCGATAAAAGGTAAAAAGTAGCCAATTGTTTTTGGAAAGAAATATTTTTCCTATCTTTGCAACCCAATCAGCAATTTTATGTACGAAGTGACCGCTGAGTGCTGATATTACACAAAATAAAAAGTCAGATGAGTGATTTAATTAAATTTGTAGAAGCAGAAAACGCAACGCGTCGTGCTGAGCATCCAGCATTTGCAGCTGGAGACACTATCAATGTATACGTAAAGATCCGTGAGGGTAATAAAGAGCGTATCCAGGTTTTCCAAGGATTGGTAATCCAACGTAAGAATTCAGGTGCAGGTGAGTCTTTCACTGTGCGTAAAGTATCAAACGGAATTGGTGTTGAGCGTATCTTCCCAATTTTGTCACCAAACATCGATAAAATCGAAGTATTGCGTCGTGGTAAAGTGCGTCGTGCACGTTTATTCTACATGCGTGGTAAGCAAGGAAAAGCTGCTCGTGTTAAAGAGAAGAAAAAATAGGTTTGAGATTTTTTTATATAAAAGAAAGCTGTTCAGAAATGGACAGCTTTTTTTGTGTTTAATATTCAGTAGGCTCGCATTTTTTTTTACTTTTAGGAATAGATTAAACCTATTCATACATGAAATCGAATGCTTCGAACCGTCGGAAGTTCCTTCACGACGCGAGTCTATTAAGCGGATTGGCGTTTATGCCATCCGTAAAAGACGTTACCTCCTCCTTTGTTACAGCTGCTCCTGAAAAAGTTATTGCTCCGCGTTTGCGATTCGGAGTGGTGGGCATCAACCATGGACATATCTATTCCATGGCAAATTCGATTATTCGTGGGGGTGGCGAATTTGTTTCCTATTACGCCAAAGAACCCGATTTGATTAAAGATTTTGCGAAGCGTTATCCGCAAGCGAAATTGGTTAAGAGTGAGGCCGAGGTTTTAGAAGACCCTTCGATTAAATTGGTTTTGAGTTCGATTACCCCGCATGAGCGTGCACCTTTGGGAATTCGTGTCATGCAACATGGGAAGGATTACATGGTGGATAAGCCAGGAATTATCAGTTTAGAGCAGTTGGCAGAGGTTCGGAAGGTCCAACAGGAAACCAAGCGTATATATTCTATTTCATTTAGTGAGCGTTTTGAGAACAAGGCGACGGAGTTGGCGAGCCAATTGGTCGCACAAGGAAAGATCGGAAAGGTTATGCAGACCTTGGGTACAGGCCCGCACCGCATGAGTGTGAATTCCCGTCCGGATTGGTTTTTCGATACGAAATATTATGGTGGGATTATCACGGATATTGCCTCCCATCAAGTAGATCAATTTTTGCATTTTACGGGATCGACGCAAGGCGAGGTTGTTGCTTCACAAATCGCGAATCATCACCATCCTCAGTATCCAAAATTTCAGGATTTTGGTGACTTGATGTTGCGTAGCAATAAAGGTTCTGGTTATATCCGGGTGGATTGGTTTACTCCGGATGGATTGAATACCTGGGGTGACGGCCGATTGACCATCTTAGGAACGGATGGCTATATCGAGGTTCGCAAGAATACGGATATTGCATCGCCACATGGAACAGGAAGTCATTTGTATATTGTGAATAACAAAGAGACTTTATACATCGATTGTAAGGATGTGAATTTGCCGCATGGCGAGTTATTGGTCAACGATGTGTTGAATCGTACCGAGACGGCGATGACACAGGCGCATTGTTTCTTATCAACCGAGTTAGCTTTAATTGCACAGAAAAACGCCACCAACATATCCATCAAAGCATGAAACGGAGAAACTTCATTAACAACTTAGCCCTTGGGGCGGTGGGGACCTTGGGTTTCCCAACGATTGTTCCTGCGCATGTATTGGGAGGAAAGGATGCGCCGAGTAATAAGATTAATATAGGCCAAATCGGTTGTGGGCGGATTGCCCGCACGCATGATTTGCCGGGAACGTGGAAGTTTGAAAAGGCCCGGATTATGGCGGTTTGTGATTTGGATCGGCATCGTACGGAAGAAACCAAGCAATTGGTTGAGGAATATTATACGAAGAAGACGGGTCAATCGAATTACATAGATGTCAAGATGTACGATGATTACCGCGAGATGTTATTAAATAAAGACATCGATGCTTTGATGATTAGTACGCCGGATTTCTGGCATGCGCAGCCTGCCATGGAAGCGGCTTTGGCAGGGAAAGATATTTATTTGCAAAAGCCGACTTCGTTGACGATTCACGAAGGCCGACAACTGGCTGAGGTCATCAAGAAAACAGGCCGAATTTTGCAGGTAGGGACACAACAGCGGTCTACTGCTCAGTTCCGCATCGCAGCGGAATTGGTTCGCAATGGTCGGATCGGGAAATTGCATACGGTGAAGGTGGGTTTACCGGGAGATCCTTCAGGCCCAGCAGCTCCTGCGATGCCGATTCCGAAAGGATTTAATTACGATATGTGGTTGGGCTCTACGCCCAATATGCCCTATACAGAGATTGCCGTGCATCCACAAAAAGGCTATGATCGCCCTGGTTGGTTGCGCATGGAGCAATTCGGTGCGGGAATGATTACCGGTTGGGGTCAGCACCATTACGATTCGGCAGCCTGGGGTATGGATACGGAATACACAGGTCCTATTTCGGTAGAAGCAGTGGCTGAATTCCCGAAATCAGGTTTATGGAATGTCCATGGCGATTTCATGGCTAAAGCGGAATACGCGAATGGCATTACGATGTACACATCAGGCGGCTACCAAAATGGTATTCGATATGAAGGGTCTGAAGGGTGGATTTTTGTGTCACGGGGGGAATATGCAGCAACACCAAGTGATCCAACGGCTAAAGTGCGCTCGAAGGCTTTGGATGCATCAGATCCAAAGATTTTGGAATCGGTAATCGGCGCGAATGAATTGCATTTGTATCACTCAGATGACCAACATGGCAACTGGTTGGATTGCATTGAATCGCGGAAGGAACCGATTTCTCCGATAGAAATGGGTCATCGGGCTTGTACGGTGTGTCTAATTACGCATATCGCCATGAAAGTTCCCGGCAAATTGCAGTGGGATCCTAGCAAAGAGCATTTCGTGAATAATTCCGAGGCCAATAGTTGGTTACGTCGTTCGCAACGTGCACCCTATGGAACAGACCGCGTGAAGGCTTAGATTTTTTGAACCTTGCGTACGTTCTGGTTGATCGTATCAGATTCAACGATACCATCCCGCAAACGAATGATTCGGTGGGCATATTGGGCAATATCGTCTTCGTGGGTAACCATGACGATGGTATTGCCTTTTTTATGCAATTGATCGAAAAGGTCCATGATCTCGTAGGATGTTTTCGTATCCAAATTACCCGTAGGCTCATCGGCCAATAAGATTGAAGGATCATTCACCAAGGCACGCGCTACGGCAACACGTTGTCTTTGGCCTCCTGAGAGCTCGTTGGGTTTATGAAGTGCCCGATTGTCCAGTCCAACCCCTTTAAGCGTTTCCATGGCAATTCTAGTGCGTTCTGACTTAGAATAACCTGCATAGATTAATGGAAGTGCGACGTTTTCTAAGGCCGATTGTCTAGGAAGTAGGTTGAATGTTTGAAAAACGAAACCAATTTCTTTGTTTCGTACGGCGGCTAATTCATTTTCCGACATGGTCGAAACGTCCTGGCCGTTTAAGATATAAGAACCGGTGCTGGGTGTGTCCAGGCAGCCAACGATGTTCATAAGGGTCGATTTCCCTGATCCGGAAGGGCCCATGAAAGCAACATATTCACCTTTATTTACGGAGATTGTGACGTCTTTGAGTGCGTCGATAATCTCTTCTCCCATCACGTAGCGTTTGGAAATATGGTTGGTCTCAATAATTTTTGTCATGGTATCAGAAAAATTCGAATCAAAAATACATGCTTCCGCTGATAAAGTGGGAACTTTTCGACGAAAGATATTTTGTGGGGATGAAGCGGTTGTAGGAAGGATAAGAGGTTTTACTTAGTTTTGTTGCTATGAAATACATCCCTGCGCTAGACGGCGTACGTGCTTTGGCGATTTTGTTGGTTTTGGTATACCATTGGTTTCCGGAAGGACAGGGGATTAATGTGATGCCCAATGGTCCGATCGGGGTGACATTATTTTTTGTGTTGAGTGGGTATTTGATATCCAATATCTTGATGGAGCAACAGACCTTAGGGACTTTTGCTCGTTCATTTAAGAATTTTGTGGTGCGTCGGGCTTTGCGCATTTTTCCAATCTATTTTTTGGTATTGTTGGGACTGTTGGTTTTACAGCGTTTTTCTGTCGTGGTTAATACTGATTTTTATGCGCATCCAGGTTATTATTGGTCGTATTTAGTGAATTATTGGATCGAGTTACATGGGAATTGGTCAGATGCCTTGTCGCCTTATTGGTCCTTAGCTGTGGAAGAGCAGTTTTATTTGCTTTGGCCGCTTTGCATGTTGCTGTTGGCGACACGTTTTCGCGCGTATTTTTTATGGTTTACGGTCATCTTTGGCGTTGTGTATCGGTATTTTTCTGTGCATGTTTATGGAGGTTTAGGAGTCAGCATGTTTGCCTGTGTGGATACCTTTGCCTGGGGAGCTTTGTTGGCCCATTACATGCGGGCAGGTCATGAGGAAGTTGTAGGAGTATGGATTAAGCGAATGATCGTTCCGGTAGGCTTTTGCTTTTTGATGTTAAGTTTGAAACATTCGGATGCCGATCTTGTGAGGCAGTTATTCTTTAGAACATTTACATCGATGGTGTCTGTTGCCTTGTTGTTTTATACCATGCAGCCCGGGCTCTGGTCGCGCGTTTTATCTGTGCGGCCGTTACGTGTGATTGGTCAAATGTCCTATGGGCTATATTTATATCACATGGTGGTGCCGGATTTGTTTTTTAAAATCACATCACGCTTGGGGATATCGATCCCAGAATTACCTTATAATATCGGACCTATGATGGTACTCGGTTTATCAGCTTACTTGTCATATCGATTGATTGAATTGCCGATTCAGGCGTTTAAGCGCCATTTTGTCGCTTAAAATTATCAGTTTTCTGGGACGTTTTGCCGCGGGCTTTATGTAGCTTTGGGCGGTAACGCTGCCGGGGTCGCAGACCCCGGCAGCGTTTACCCACCACCCATTTCAAGGCCAAAAAAAAGCCCGAACAGTGAAGTTCGGGCTTTTACTATACTCAAAGAATCTTACAATCCTTTTGCTTTCTTAACTACTTCGTCAGCGATGTTTTGCGGAACGAATTCGTAGTGAGAGAACGTTAACGATGCTGTTGCACGTCCTGAAGACATCGTACGTAAATCTGT
>JAGOAA010000034.1 GCA_017984215.1 Cytophagaceae bacterium | reverse complement strand
ATCTTTTGATCCGAGTAAATATCATTCAGAAATAGATTTAATGCCGTAATTCGTTGAATAAGGCCTTTCTCAATCTTCTCCCACTCTTTAGCTTCAACGATCCGCGGGATAATGTCCACGGGCATGATTCGTTCGGTTCCTTCGTTTTCTGCGTACACATTAAACGTAATTCCCATGGCCATTAGGGCGCGCTCAGCGGATTGCTGTCTCCGTGTGAATTCTTCTTGTTTTAATTGCTCGACGCGATCTTTGAAATGCGTGTAACCTGGACGAACTTCACCTGATTCAGTGAACATTTCGTCATAAAAACCCTCGGTCTCGTATTGGTCAAAAGTGAAATTCATACGCTTGTTGTTTTTATAAAATGCTTGATATTCAAATAATTTAGAATTTATAATTTACAAATGGTCCTCGGGCTTTCCGTTTTTTCAAAACTTAGTCGGAAATTTCAGTTAATTACCAAAATTTTACAATTTAAAACACTTTTTTGATTGTAATTTGCGTCATGATTTTATTGAATTTCCTCTTTTTTGAAAGTCCCATTGGCGCGATTCGCGTCGAATATACCCAACAAGGTATCTCGAGCCTTCGATTTGTTGAACAAATGGGAGATAATCACACGGATAATCCTGAATTAGAACAGTTGATTCTTGCCGATTTACAAGGCTACTTTACCCAAAAGAATTATTCGTGGAAAAGTGCCGTTGCGCCGCATTTGGGGACTGAATTTCAAGAAAAGGTTTGGAAATCTTTAACGGAAATTCCAGCAGGGGAAGCTTGGACTTACCGGGATATCGCTTTGAAAATAGGCCAACCCAAAGCTGCTCAAGCAGTAGGAAGTGCCAATGGCCAAAATCCTGTTTTATTACGCGTTCCTTGTCATCGCGTCATTGGTTCCAATGGAGCGATGGTCGGTTATGCAGGTGAATTATGGCGAAAAGAATGGCTACTCAATCATGAGGGTTACGCCGGATTAAACCAACAAATGTCTTTATTTTAAGCATGGAGAACGAACAGATTGTTGATGCCCTTGAGCTCTTAGTCAAATTGTGGGATGTGCACGGCATCAATGAATTTAAAAGCAAGAACCTTAGTTTCGCCACTAGAGGTTTAGATAAATTTGCAGGACGTATTGCCAATTGCGACCTTGATGCGCTTTATGCCATACCCGGAGTAGGGAAGGTGGTTGTACAGATAGTACAAGATATGGCTCAAACGGGTACTTGCCCCGACATGGATGCCATGATCGAGCAAACGCCTCCAGGGATTCTTGATATCTTAAAAATTAAAGGTTTGGGTCCCAAAAAGGTTGGTGTTATCTGGCGCGAATTGGGTATCACAGAATTGGATGATTTGTTGGCGGCTTGTCACGCAAACCAGCTCGAGCAACTTAAAGGCTTTGGAAAGGCGATTCAAGAAAATGTGAAAGCCTATATTTTATTCTTGAAAGAAAATCGCAGGAAATTGCGCTTGGATAAAGCTGGTAAATTAAGCCAAGATCTGCTTGGTTTGTTGGCCCCTGCCTTCCCGATTTTAACCGTTTCGGGGGAATTGAGCCGAAATTGCGAGGTGATTTCTAGTCTCGTGTTTATCGCGGAAACGTCTGATATGTTCGGTGCGCAAGGATTGATTGAAGGGATAGTGGGGATGCAAACGGATTACCAACAATCTTCGCCATTTGCGTGGCGTGGGCATTTGGATGGTCATTTGATTCCCATAGAGATTCATTTCGCTGATGCTTCGCAACGGGTTGCTTTGCAGTTCCAACTGGGTTCGAATCCGGAACATTTGGCACAGGTAAATTTCTTCCAACAGAAAAATATCCAACAAGAAGAGTCGATTTATACCTCTCAACAACTTCCATTCATTGTTCCTGAAATGCGAGAGGGATTTAAAGAGTTTGATTGGGCAGCCAAACATCAAACTTCTGAACTAGTTCAATTAACCGATTTAACGGGATGTCTTCACAATCACTCGACCTATTCTGACGGTAAAAATACGCTGAAGGAAATGGCAGAGGCTTGTCGGGCCTTAGGCCTAACTTATTTCGGCATAGCGGATCACTCACAATACGCGGCTTATGCGGGAGGCTTGAAGGAAGAAGATATCATCCGCCAACATGCCGAAATAGATGCCTTGAATCAAACATGGTCCGACTTTCAGATTCTCAAAGGAATTGAAGCGGATATTTTGCCTGATGGTAGTCTCGATTATAATGACCGCATTTTGGCCTCCTTTGATTATGTGGTTGCCTCGGTGCATGCCCAACTGGTCATGGATCAAGAGCGCGCCATGGGTCGACTCATCAAAGCCATTGAAAATCCGTACACCAGTATTTTAGGGCACCCAACGGGCCGTTTATTATTAACTCGAAACGGTTATCCAATCGATACAAGCAAGATTTTGGATGCCTGCAAAGCCAATGGTGTTAGTATTGAATTGAATGCAAGCCCCTATCGCTTAGACTTGGATTGGCGACACATTTATGAAGCCATGGACAAAGGTGTCTATGTTTCCATCAATCCCGATGCACATAAAATCGAAGGACTTAAGTACATGGAATACGGCGTTCGGGTGGGCAGAAAGGGGGGCTTATTGAAAGCCTTGACCCTAAATGCCTTACCGCTAAATGAACTGAAAGCCTTTTTTGCGAAGGCCTAGAAATTGGGTTTCAATAGGTATTTTGAATAGAATTCGTCAATAATTCGTACGGCATCGGTCGGTGTATCCACGATGGAAAAGAATTCCAAATCTTCTGCGTTGATATTGCCATGTTCGACCATGGTTGTCTTCATCCATTCAAATAAACCGGACCAATAGGCCGTTCCCACCAAGACCACGGGAAAACGTCCGATTTTATGTGTTTGAATCAGTGTTAATGATTCAAACATTTCATCCAAGGTTCCAAAACCGCCAGGCATGATGATGAATCCCTGTGAATATTTGACGAACATCACTTTTCGAACAAAAAAGAAATCAAAATTGATGTTTTTGTCGTGATCTATATAAGGGTTTGGCGTTTGCTCAAAGGGAAGTTCAATATTTAATCCAACCGATCGACCTTGTTCACTTTTCGCTCCCTTGTTACCGGCTTCCATGATTCCTGGTCCACCACCCGTAATCACGCCATAACCATGACGGACAAGTTTAGCGGCTATCTGCTCCGCCATTTGATAATATTTATCCTCGGGTTTGGTTCTTGCTGAACCGAAAATACTCACACAAGGACCTATTTTTGATAATTTGTCGATTCCCTCGACGAATTCACTCATGATTTTAAAAATCCTCCAGGATTCTTCGGATTTTATTTGTGCCCATGTTTTATCTCCGAATACTTTCTTAATTCGGTCTTCATCTTCTCTCCACTGATCTGTCATAATTTATCTGTTTGAACATTGGCAAATGTAAGTGATATCGGATTACCTTTGTTAAAATTTTTGACTCCTTTTTTATGACATTAGCAAAATCATTCGCCGTAGGTGGCGATCACGCAGGATTTGATTACAAAGATCAATTAATTGATTTTTTAACAGCACAAGGTTTTACTGTGAAGGATTGTGGTACCTATTCAGCTGATTCTGTGGATTATCCTGATTTTGCGCATCCCGTTGCTGAGTCGGTTGAACGTGGGGAATCAACGTTTGGTTTATTGCTTTGTGGAAGCGCCAATGGTGTTGCAATCACGGCCAACAAACATCAAGGCATTCGTGCGGGTTTGGCTTGGAATGTTGAGGTAGCCCAATTGGTTCGTCAACACAATGATGCCAATGTGATTTGTTTACCCGTTCGCTTTATTTCATTGGACGAAGCCAAAGCATGTCTTCAGGCATTTATTGATACACCTTTTGAAGGTGGCCGTCACGCGGGTCGCGTAGGTAAAATTTCTTGCTGCTAATTGACGCGTTTGTATAAGTGTTTTGTCGTTTCCTGATACCTGGTTTGAAGGTAGGGGAGGTAATTTTGCGCGCGCCTAAATTTACCCGTAGGGTCATAAATGTAATTCGGTGGGTCCTGTGTCATGTATTGATCCAACAATACGATTGTTTTAAACTGATCTAACTCGTCAAAGAGTGTTTTGGATAATTCCCAGTTGACAAAGGGGCCAGCCATTTGATTGTAGCGATAGGCTTCAATTTGGGGTCCTAGAACCATTAACTTTTCATTGCGAAGGGAAACCTCCGACGGCTTAATTCGTTTATTTTCTTGAAGTTTCCAATCCCACTGTAGCGAGAAGTAGGTTAGCCCAATCAGTAGCCACAGCATCAATTCGCGTACCCAATATTTCTTCAATAAGAAAAAGCTATTTAAGCTGAAATAAGCAAGCGCGGGTAAGAAAAACAATACATTATTGCTCGCGGTAGCTGGTAGGGTAAATATGGCCAAAATGCCTGTGAAAATCCAAATTAAGTTCGTTTGTTGGGCCTTTTGTCCCGTCGATTTAATCTTTGGGTTTTCTACGACCTTCCAAAATCCATAAATCGCAAATCCCAATGCTGGGATATAAGCCCAAGCCATTTCTTTTACTTGCTCCCACGCAGGCGCATGAAACTGAATCGCTGAATTTTGGAATACCTGAATTAAGTAAGGGAAGTTTCCATGATAGGTATAAACCAACCCCGTGATGATGTTGATGATGAGAAAGCCCACGAGCACCAAAAGCATTTGGCGGATATTTATACCGGAATAAAAAACTAAACTTAATACACCCCAAAAGATGAATAGGAAATAACTCGGGTAGCATAAGCCTGCCGCTCCGATGAAAAGGCCAATCAAGAATACACGGTCATCGACATTCAAGGTACTTTGTTGTTTGACGATTTCTTGCCAGGCCAACATTAAAAAACTCAAGCCTAATAATGCCGCAGAGGGAACAATGAATTCCAATGAAAAATGGAAAAACACCGCATAGATGAAAAAGGGTAAATAACCCATCGGGGGCATTAATTCAAAGCGTTGAATCGTACGTTGGAAGATAAACGCTTGGAATATAATTAATCCACTGGCCCAATACGCATTCATCGAAATGGGAATGGAGAGGGCGTCAAGTAATTGGAAAAATCCCGCAGAAAAAGGACCCGAATTATCGCGAATGTCTTGATACATGCGAAAGCCTTCATTCAGTTTTTGTCCGATCAACTGATTCTTTAATTCCCAATAAAAGGGTTCAATATCCGCTTGAACGAAGAGAAATGTAGCCAATCCCCAAATCACCAACATGATTATTAGTGGAATAGATGCGTTAGAACGTAGAAATTGGAACATAATTGAATTTTGAATTCGCTAAATTACGGTGATTCCAATTATTATTGTGAAATTTGTGAGATTTTTGAGTAGAAAAGCATCGGAGCAAATATGGAAAGTAAGCGTCAGCAAAAGTTTGGAAGACAAATCCAAAAGGATTTAAGTGATATCTTTCAAAAGGAATTCAGGGAGTTGTTTGGCAATGCCATGGTGACCGTAACGGACGTCAAAGTTAGTCCAGATTTGTCTGTTGCTCGCGTATACTTAAGTTTCTTATTGGCAGATGATGTCAATCAAATCATGTATTCGCTTTCTGATAAAAATAAGGCAATTCGTAATGCTTTGGCCAATCGCATTCGTAAACAAGCGCGTATCATTCCGCATTTAGGTTTTTATTTAGATGATACGGCTGCATATGCGGCTAAAATTGAAGCTTTGTTTGAAGGTTTAGTCATTCCGCCATCGGACGGAATTCCATCTGAAGAATTATAAGTCGCTTTCCCGTGAATCTATCCTTATTTATTGCAAAAAGGTATTTTTTTTCAAAAAGTAAGGCGAGTTTTATCTCCCTCATTTCGCGCATTTCCATGATTAGTGTGGGAATCGAGGTGATGGCGCTTATTCTTATTTTATCCGTTTTTAATGGCTTAGAGGATTTTCAAAAAGGACTCTTCAAAACCTTTGATCCCGATTTACGTATTTTATCGGCGGACCAACAACGTGTAAGTCTTAATGCCACCCAGCTCGCTTCCATTCGTTCCATTCCAGGTATCGCATTCATAAATCCGGTCTTAGAAGACCAGGGACTTATTCGCTTTGACCAAAAACAATTAGTTGTCCGCTTTAAAGGGGTTGATTCTTCATTCCTTGCTGCGAATCGCTTGAAGAAGCAAGTGGTAGAGGGGGAGTATTTTTTAGGGGATTCAGCACAGGCTTTTGCCCTTGTGGGGATAGGCGTCTTCCTAAATATGGGCATGAGCTTCGAGAATACCGTTGAGCCGATACAAGCTTGGTACCCCGACCATAATCGGTTGCGTCGCTTTTCACTCAACGAAAATACAATTCGGAGTCAAGCATTCTTTCCATCTGCTGTTTTAGAGGTGGAACAGAGTTTCGATAATCAAACGGTAATCGTTCCGCTTACTTGGATGGAGTCGCTCGTGGGTACACCTGGCATGCGTTCGGCTTATGAGATCATGCTGTCGGCAGATGCCAATGACTTACAGGTGAAGGAAAAACTTACTGAATTACTTGGTAAGAATTATACGGTTCAAACGCGAGATGAACAGCATGCACTGCTCCTAAAAGCCATTAAGATTGAAAAGCTTTTCGTCTTTCTTATCATGGCCTTTGTCATGGGGATTGCCTCATTCACGCTCTTTTACGCGCTGTCTTTGTTGGTAATCGAGAAACGTAAAGATCTTCGTTCTCTCATGGCCATGGGAATTAGTCCCAAACAATTGTTGAAAAGCTTTCTGTTCCTCGGGCTGATTATTAGCTTTTCGGGTGCTATGGTAGGGATGCTCTTAGGATTTGTGATGGCCTGGGCGCAGCAACAATTTGGAATTGTTCCACTCGGAATACCCAATGCCTTAATAGATGCCTATCCCATTCAAATGCATGCGATGGATTTTTTCTGGACAGCCATTGCCGTCATTGTCATCACCTTTATCGCATCTATTTTCCCGGCCCGAAAAGCAGTTCAAATGACTTTTGAAATTAAGTAGTTGGCGTAAATTCTCCTTCCCACTTCGATACAACACAGGTCGCCACACCATTTCCAGCTACAGAGGTAACCGTTCTACCCATGTCTAAGAATGGATCAACGCCCAATAATAAGGCAATTCCTTCTGCAGGTAAATTAAACATAGTTAATGTTCCGGCAATGATGACAAGTGATGCGCGGGGTACTCCAGCGATTCCTTTGGAAGTAATCATCAAGGTTAATAACATCGTGATTTGTTGCTCCAAACTTAAATGAACGCCATACGCTTGTGCGATGAAACCCGTAGCGAAGGTCATGTATAACATGGATCCGTCGAGGTTGAAGCTATATCCCAAAGGCAATACAAAACCAACGATCCGACGGCTGCATCCGAATTTCTCCAAAGCGGCAATGGTTTGTGGAAACGAAGCTTCAGAACTTGCCGTAGAAAAGGAGATGAGAAGGGCTTCTTTTAATTCTTTGATCAATTTCCAATAATTGATTCCATTAACGGCTGCGATGATCCAAAGGATAACGGTCGTGAAGAACAACAAGCCTCCCATGAAACAAATCATCAAGTACCCATAAGAAATCAAAATACTTAAGCCCTTATTCGCTACCACCGTTGTCATGGCTGCAAATACCGCATAAGGTGCTACTTCCATCACATAGTTAACCATCTTAAATACAACTTCGGCTAAATTCTCAATTACGTGGATTAAACGCTTGCCTGTCTCACCGATAGATCCTAACGCTACCCCAAAGAATAGAGAAAAGATAACAATTTGAAGGATTTCATTTTCGGCCAACGCTTTGAAAAAGCTATCTGGAAAGATATGCAAGATGAATTCTTCCATGCTTTTCGTTTTACTCGCATCTATCCCCGTTTCTGTTCCAGCGCTTGGTTTAGGCCAAGACTGTAAACTGCCCGGTTGCGTGACATTTACAACGACTAATCCAGTTACAAGTGACAGGATGGTAGCAAAATAGAAATACCCAATGGTTTTGATTCCGATACGCCCAACGGCCTTAAAGTCACCTAGTTTGGCAATGCCTACCACAAGTGTACAAAATACGAGTGGCCCCACAATCATTTTAATCAAGCGCAAGAAGATCTTGGAAATCACTTGTACTTTGCTAGCGATATCATGGCTGACCTCAGGTGATAAGGTTAGAAATAAGTATTCACCAAGAGCAAGTCCTAATACAAATCCAATGATAATTTTCTGCGTTAAACTTAATTTCATAGTTATGCGGGTTGATGTAGGTATTTTTTATAGAGGGGTATTCGGTAGGCAATCATTCCCCAAATTAACGGAAATAATAGGCAATCTAAAAGTTTGAAATTCGTTTGAAAACTAATTTTGTCTTCGATGACACTTGTTTTATCATCGATGGATTCAATGCGATGCTCATGACGCCAGGCTTTGATTCCAAAAGGCACCTTCGTCCCTTCGTCCACAAAAACATAGGATGATGCATCCGCTTTGAATGAGCTAATAACGGAATACCACCTTGTTCGGTAAAGTAAAAAATCAAGTTCAATACAGACTTTGTCGTTTACTTGACACCCATCAAATTGAATAATTCGCGCAATGGGAAAAGGAGGGGCTAATTTAGCCAGAAGGTTTTGATCAAACTTGCTCCATACGTAAGGCAAGGAGGCTGAAACCCGCGAAGTAATTTGGAAGCTCGGCATTAAAATTGTGCCAAAATTTTGAGCAATAGTCCTCCGATGGCCTTCATTCCCATGACAATGTAACTACTCCATTGAAAAGGAACCGACTTTTCTTCTTCCGGTTTTATCTGATCGGGTGTAGATGCCTGCGCATATAAATTCACCTGTTTGGTTTTCTGCACTAGCGAATCTTTTTGAACCGTCTTGGTTTTTGGATGCAATACAGCATACTCCACCATTCCGAAATTGCCGAACAACAGGGGGGAGGTTATAAGTAAAAGAAGTAAACCGTATTTTCTCATTTGACTAGTTGACTTTTTTCTTTGCGGCTTCAAATTTTTGCTTTTGCTGGATGATGGCCTCTTCGTTTGCTTTCTGATCCAATTTATTTTGCTCTTGGTTCGCAAGAATTTTCTCTTTCTCTACTTTGGTTTCTTCTAATCGTTTGGTCAATAATTCGGTTTGACGTTTATTCGAATCTAATTCGCGAATCATGCGTTCTGCGGCTTTCTGTTGCTTCGTTTTCGTAGAAATTAAGTCATTTAAGGCTTTTTCCTGTGTGCGGACGTCTTCTTCTAAATTGATGATTTTAACAAATTCTTCCAACCAATTACTCGCATCACGGTAGTTCTCATGCCCATTTTGAATGTATGTATCCGGTCCCGTAGCGATTGAAACAAATAATTTGGTCTTATTTTTCTCTTCGCTTGTCTTAGAAAGAAGGGTTAAACCATCCTTCGATATATCCGAAATCTTTGCTTGATATACATTAATGGCCCCACCACGACCAGCTTCCACCTTGCCAAATTTTTTCAAATAGTTCTTCCAAGATTCAATGACATATTTCTCTTCTGAATTGATGTAAGTGTAGAATCCTTCTTTTTTTGCTTTTTCAATTTCGTCCATCCCCGTGAATACTTGGCCAAAGAGCGAGATGCTTGAAAAAATAAGGACGCTTGCTAAAATGAATCTTTTCATGAACTGTTGATTTTTGGAATTTAACGAGCAAAGGTAAATCTTTAAGGACACTTTTTGCACAAGATTAACGCATTTTTTTCTTCACTATTTTGGATGGCAAATAACGTGTATTCACCCCCATCTTTTAATTTTAATTTCGTTCGAAGCGCGTCTGCCTTCAATGGAAAATTTTTAGTTGTAATGTTAACACGCAAGTCGGGAAGATGCGCTTTTATCCAATCCGGTTGCACGGGCCCAGTAGCTACAACAGCATATTTTTTTCCTGGAAATTCGCTCACGTACTTATTCGAACTGTAAAGATGCGTATGCTTGCCTAATTGCCAGACATCGTCCCCTTGCACTAATTTGAAAAATCCTGCCTTCAGGAGCGCGGGATGTGCTTCGTATACATAAGTGTCCGAGTCTGCTATTTGCATAGTTGCCTCACGTTCCTCGGAAAGTTTTCCCTGGAAAAGGGTAACAGGGGAATTCGCTAATTCAACGATTTCAATAACGGGATCGAGGCTTGATTCCGCCGACTTGATAAATAACAATTCCTTTACTTCTTGTTGGTAAGCAACTACATACACCTTCTCCACACCGCCCAGTTCCTGTATTGCCCGACTGATATCCAATACCGGGCTTGTTTTAATAAGGATCTTACTTGTATCGACTTTGTCAAGGATTTCTAAGACATTCGGTTGGCAGTCTTTAAACAAGATGACTTTGTTGCCTTGTTGGTCCCTGCGTGCTGGGTCCACATAGATCCAATCATACTGTTGTGCCAAATGCACCAAGCCATTCCCTTGGATGTGTGTGACGTTATCGAGCCCTAATATATTGTGATTGTATTGTGTATGTTCCGCTAAAGTAGCTTGCTGCTCTACATAAGTGACATGTGTGCACTTTTGCGCAAAAGCCCATGTGTCCACACCCATTCCGCCTGTAATATCGATGAGGGTACCCTCGACAAGTGTTGACTTAAATAAGGCAGTTGCTTCGGAGGACGCCTGCTCCAAGGATATTTGTTGGGGGAAACAAATGGCTTCATTTGCTGTCCATGTCGGCATTTTGTCGGCCAATTTCTGTCTTGCCTGGATTTGGCCGGCCAGTTTTTTGATATCCAGATGGGGATATTTTTTTGCCGACAACGCGATACGAGTCGCGTCTTCCTGTAGGTGTTCCTGAATGAATTTTATTTCTTCGGGTAGAAGCATACAACAAAAATAGAATGTTTATTGTAAATTTAGCTGTATAAAATTTCTCCTATGTCGATTTATCAGTTAACTGTTAATAAGAAAAAGCATCGCGTCGATGTGGATTCTGATACTCCTTTACTTTGGGTCATTCGTGATGTCATCGGATATACCGGTACAAAATTTGGATGTGGGATGGGTTTATGTGGCGCATGTACCGTATTGTTGAATGGTTCACCCATTCGCTCTTGTTCCACGCCTGTTTCTACGTTAAAGGCAACAGATAAAATCACAACGATTGAAGGTTTGTCGGAAAAGGCAACTCACCCCGTTCAAGAAGCTTGGGTGGAAGCGCAAGTACCTCAATGTGGCTATTGCCAATCAGGTCAAATTTTGGCAGCCTCTGCCTTATTAGCGTCAAATCCTAATCCAAGTGATGAAGATATCGATAACGCGATGGCCGGTAATATTTGTCGGTGCGGAACGTATCCTCGTATGCGTCAAGCGATTCATTCGGCAGCTAAGAAAATTCAAAGCACTAAAAAATCTTAAACATGAAACCAACAACTTCGCGTCGCGATTTTTTGCGCATCAGTACGACTTCAGCCTTTGTGCTGGCTTTGGGTTTTTCGTCGGATAGCCGAGGAAAACAATTACAAAAAGTAAATGCCACTGGGGTACAAATTAACCCCTATATCAATATCAATGAATCAGGAAAGGTAACCTTGTTCAATCCGCGACCGGACATGGGTCAAGGCACATATCAAATCCTTCCGATGTTATTAGCTGAGGAATTAGACATTCCTTTGGAGCAAGTTGAGATTCAAATGACAGATGGTTCGGATCGTTTTGGTTCACAATTGTCGGGAGGTTCATCTTCCGTGCGTACGCGGTGGATCCCATTACGTACCGCAGGAGCAACCGTTCGCGAAATGCTTGTGCAAGCTGCAGCGAATCGTTGGAAAGTTAGCCTGAGCGATTGTTCAACCAAAGACGGATTTGTTATCAATAAGCAAACACAGGCTAAATTGTCCTATGGGGAGTTGGTGGAAGAAGCTTCACATTTACCTGTACCGACTAAACCCAAATTGAAATCCTTTGCTGAGTTTACGCAATTAGGAAAACCATCCATGCGTCCGGATGTTCCGGCTAAAGTGGACGGAACAGCTATTTTCGGGATGGATGTGCAATTGCCGGGGATGTTGTATGCGAGCATTGTTCATTCGCCTTATATCTATGGCAAGGTGCAATCCTACGATGCCACGAAAGCGATGGCCGTTAAGGGAGTTCGCTTTGTCTTGAAAACTGAGCGCGTTTTCTTTCACGGTCCTTATTCGGATTCCAATGGATTTGACCAAAAATTACGTGGCAAAGCGGAAGCAATCGCTGTAGTCGGCGAATCATATTGGTCGACCTTAAAAGCAAAAAAACTCGTTCAAGTATCTTGGAATGCCTTAGGTTTCGGAGAGACAGCGACAGAGCAATATTTTAATCAGGCCAAAGCGGCTTCTTTACACGAGGGCAACGAATACAAGGATGCCAAAGTGGGTGATTTTGCCAAAGCATTGCAGTTATCAGATTATAAAATACAAGGAACTTATCAAACGCCATTTATGTCCCATGCGCCCATGGAGCCATGTAACGCTACGGTATTTGTTCAAGGAGACCAAGTAGAAGTTTGGGCACCTGTTCAAGGTCCAGATGGTTTGGTCAATGATTTAGCGACTTATTTGGGCATCAAGCGTCAAAACATCAAAGTGAATGTCACTTTTATGGGTGGAGCCTTTGGTCGGAAAGCCGTTTTTGATTTTGTCATGCAAGCAGCCAATTTATCGAAGCAGGTCAATGCGCCTGTGAAAGT
Source organism: Cytophagaceae bacterium (assembly GCA_017984215.1). Lineage (GTDB taxonomy): Bacteria > Bacteroidota > Bacteroidia > Cytophagales > Spirosomataceae > Aquirufa > Aquirufa regiilacus. The sequence continues at coordinate 6,072 of JAGOAA010000034.1, read as the reverse complement.
GATTTGGACGCGTGAGGATGATATCCAACAAGGACCTTACCGACCGGGTATGATTTCTGCCATGCAAGGGGGATTGGATAAGGATGGTAACATATTAGCGTTTGAACATCGTTTGAACGGTGCATCCATTATGGCATCTGTCTTTAAGGCGGATATGCGTAAAAATCCAGATCCTTGGGCAGGGGAGGGAATCAGCTTAGAAGATAGCCCATATGCTTTTCCAGCGCGTCGTAATTCATTTAATTGGGTTGATCCTCAAATGCCGGTATTGTGGTGGCGTTCGGTTTATGCATCGACCAATGTTTTCGCACAAGAATCCTTCATGGATGAATTAGCTGCGGAGGGTGAGAAAGATCCGTTGGATTTACGTTTACATCTGTTACGCGATGCGCCAAAGTTTGTGGCCGTATTGAATAAATTGGCTGAAATCTCCGATTACCATGCTCAGCGTAAGCAAGGTGTTTCGATCGGTATTGCCATCGCCCGTTCATTCGCGAGTATCGTTGCGCATGCCATCGTCGTGGAGAAACAAAAGTCGGGAGTCAAAATCAAGCATGTGTATTCGGTGATTGATTGCGGATTCCCATTAAATCCGGATAATATCAAAGCGCAGGTGGAAAGTAATATCGTTTACGGGCTTTCTGCCGCGGTTTGTACGCAAATCACGCGGACACATGGAAAAACGGATCAAAGTAACTTCCACGAATATACCGTCTTGCGTCAAGGCGAAATACCAGCTTCGACGATTTTCGTCATGCCAAGTCAGGATGAACCTGGTGGCGTAGGTGAACCTGGATTACCGCCGATTGCTCCAGCATTATGTAATGCGATTTTCCTTGCGACAGGAAAACGTGTTCGTACCTTACCATTTGATTTAAGTTCGATATAAATGGTTGGTGTAATTTTAGCTGCGGGAGCATCATCTCGTTTAGGGGAAGCAAAACAATTATTGGTTTATCAAGGCCAAAGTCTCTTAGAGCGATCTATTCGCTTGGCATATTCTGTCTGCCAAGAGGTGTTAGTTTGTTTGGGGGCTGAGGTGGATCAATCCATACGCATCATAGAAAATTTACAAAAGGAGTTTCCAAACATGACCTTTGTTCAGGTCGAAGATTGGGAAAAGGGAATGGGAGAGACGCTTGCTGTAGGCCTAAAGGCTGTCGATATATCGCAAGATGTATTAGTGCTTTTGTGTGACTTACCTTTTCTAACAACATCACACCTAACGAATTTGACATCCTTGGCTAATCCCCAAAGAGCCATTGTGGCTTCTTTTCAAGGGGTTAATTCTCCACCAGTCTTAATTCCGAGTGCCTTGCGTCCTTTATTTAATCATTGGAGCGGTGATCAAGGCTTGGGTAAATTTTGGCGCCAAAATCCCATGCTGTGTCAAATCGTTCACTATTCCGATAAATTCAGAGATGTCGATGTTCCGGAAGATCGGGAGTATTGGGGGATATGAAAGCTAGACGCTAGACATTAGACATTGGACTGTAGAGACGCGATACTTCGCGTCTTTTTATTGTTTAAGACGCGAGGTATCGCGTCTCTACATGATCGAAGTGTCGCGAATCTACTTAATGATATTTTTACCACATATTTTTTCGCTCCTCTACACGAAATTTATTACCTTTGTCGCTTCTTGCATCGATGCAACAACATTTCTTAATTAACATATAAGCGTGGAATCTAACGAAAGCCTACCAACCGTAGAAACAGCCAAAAAATTAGGGTTATTATCAGAAGAATACGATCGTATTCAGGAGATTTTAGGTCGCAAGCCTAATTTTACTGAGCTGTCTATTTTCTCTGTCATGTGGTCAGAACACTGTAGCTACAAGAACTCCATTGTTTGGTTAAAGACTTTGCCGAAAGATTCGCCACGTATGTTGGCTAAAGCCGGCGAAGAAAACGCAGGTTTGGTAGATTTAGGAGACGGTTTAGGTTGCGCGTTCAAAATTGAATCGCATAATCACCCTTCAGCATTAGAACCTTATCAAGGGGCTGCGACGGGTGTAGGTGGTATCAACCGTGATATTTTCACGATGGGTGCTCGTCCTATTGCTCAGTTGAACTCTTTGCGTTTTGGAAACATCGATTTAGCCAAAACAAAATGGTTGGTTAAAGGCGTTGTGAAAGGAATTGGTGATTACGGTAATGCCTTTGGTATTCCTACGGTCGGTGGCGAGGTGCAATTTGATGATTGCTACAATGTAAATCCTTTGGTCAATGCTTTTTCTGCAGGTATTTTAAAAGTAGGTACACAAGCATCTGCCATTTCATATGGTGTTGGTAATGGTGTATTTATCGTAGGTTCTGCGACTGGTAAAGACGGAATTGGTGGTGCAAGTTTCGCGTCGGAAGATATTACATCAAAATCATCGGAGAAATTACCTGCAGTACAAGTAGGAGATCCTTTTCAAGAAAAATTATTATTGGAAGCTTCCTTGGAAATCATCGAAGCGGGTTGTGTAATCGGTATTCAAGACATGGGTGCGGCGGGTATTATCTGCTCTACTTCTGAAATGTCTGCCAAAGGAGAGCATGGTATGATCATCGATCTATCGAAAGTTCCTACGCGCCAGGCGAATATGAAGCCGTTTGAAATTTTATTATCCGAGTCACAAGAGCGTATGTTGATCGTCGTTGAAAAAGGACGTGAAGCGGAGGCGAAGAAGATTTTCGATAAGTGGGATTTGAATTGCGAGCAAATTGGTACCGTTACCGATACTAAACGTTTGGAATTCTACCAAGATGGTGTGTTAGTGGCTGATGTTCCTGCGGATGATTTGGTATTGGGCGGAGGCGCACCGGTATATCACCGTGAATACAAGGAGCCTGCCTACTTCCAAGAGTTCAAGAAATTTGATATTAATTCAGTACAAGATATTCCAGCGGCAGAATTGCCAAAGGCATTTGATTTCTTAATGAATCACCCCAACATCGCTTCGAAGAAGTGGGTAGCGGAACAATACGATTCATCGATCGGTCGCGCGAATCGTAACACAAATGCTCCATCGGATGCAGGAGTTGTGAAGGTTCACGGATCCGATAAGTCGATTGTAATTACGGTAGATTGTAATTCACGCTACGTCAATGCAGATCCGGAAGAGGGTTGTGCGATGGCAGTTGCGGAGGCGGCTCGAAACATTGTTTGTTCGGGAGGTTTGCCGGTGGCAATTACCAACTGCCTTAATTTTGGTAATCCATACGTTCCAGAAGTTTACTGGCAATTTGTAGGAGCGATCAAAGGTATGAAAAAGGCTTGTGAGGCGTTCGAAACACCGGTAACAGGTGGTAACGTAAGTTTCTATAACCAATCTTCGGATGAAGGTCCGGTGTTCCCGACGCCAACGATTGGTATGTTGGGTATTTTGGAGAAACCTGAAAACAAGATGACCTTGGATTTCAAGGCTGAAGGAGATTTAGTTTACTTAGTAGGGCAGTCTGTGAATGACATTGCATCTTCTGAGTTTTTATATTCTTACCGCAAGGTGAAGGCGTCGCCGGCACCGCATTTTGATTTGCCTACGGAGCAATTGGTTCAAAAAGGAATTTTAGGTTTAATCGAAGGTAAATTAATTCAATCTGCACACGACGTGTCTGATGGAGGTGTATTAGTTACACTTGCAGAATCAGCTTTCCCACGTGGCTTAGGTTTTGATGTGAAATCAGATGCAGGTATTCGTCAAGATGCGATGTGGTTTGGTGAGGCGCAATCACGTGTGATTGTATCGGTTTCTCCAGCTAAGAAAGCAGCTTTTGAAGCGCATTTAGCAGGATTGGGAATTAAATCGACGCAATTAGGTACCGTGAAGGGTACGGATATGGTGGTTGATGGCCAAGTAGTAAGTTCATTAGCGAAGGCTTCTGGTTCTTATTTCACGGCTTTGGAAACTGCCTTAACAAAATAATTTTAAGATGAGCCGCTATGCACTGCAATTCGCTTATGATGGCGGCTCGTTTCATGGATATCAGATCCAGCCGAATGCACACAGCGTGCAAGCGGAATTAGAGGAAAAATTAAGTCTTTTATTGGGAGAAACTATTGCGATCACGGGAAGCGGTCGGACGGATACGGGTGTTCATGCTGCGCATCAAATCGCGCACTTCGATACCTCTGCCGACATTGATGCTAATCTCATTTACCGTTTGAACCGCATGCTGTCGCCTGCATTAACGGCGCAAGCAATTTTTACGGTGGCAGATGATTTCCATGCTCGTTTCGATGCGACATCTCGTATTTATGAATACCGCATTACGCGCCATAAGGATCCATTTTTACGCGATTTTGCCTATTGGTATGAGGCAGATTTGGATATCGCTGCGATGAATGAAGCGGCCAAATTACTTTTATCTCACACCGATTTTCAGTGTTTCTCCAAAGTGAAAACGGAGGTAAATACCTTTGAATGCACTATTATGAGTGCTTTTTGGGAGGCCCAAGAGGATAATTTGATCTTTACCATTGAGGGTAATCGTTTCCTGCGAGGTATGGTTCGTGCAGTTGTAGGTACGCTGATGGAAATCGGAATGGGGAAATGGTCCTCGGCCGACTTGCAGCGTATTTTGGATTCCAAAAGCCGACAAGAAGCCGGTAGGGCAGTTCCTGCGCACGGCTTACACTTAGTCAAAGTAACATATCCGGAGGCTAGTTTTGGCGCCAGATGTTCATAATGACATCCATCAAGCTGGCTGCCGATTTAATCTGAATGCTTTTCGGTTTATAATTCAAGCCTTTCAAATTGTATTTCGATATCCAGATTTCTTTGAATCCCAGTTTTTCAGCCTCAGCGATGCGTTGGTCGATGCGTGTGACCGAACGCAATTCACCTCCTAAGCCCACTTCCGCCGCGAAGCATTTGGAAGAATCGATGATTTTGTCTTCATACGAGGAAACGACAGAAAGGCAGGTTGCCAAATCCAATGCGGGATCATCTACGCGTATTCCACCGGTAATATTCAAGAAAACGTCTTGCGTACTTAATTTATATCCGCCACGCTTCTCGATGACAGCTAAAAGCATATTTAATCGCTTCCCGTCATACCCATTGGCGGTTCGTTGGGCCGTTCCATAGGATGTTGTGGAAACTAACGACTGTATTTCGACCAATAGGGGACGGTTGCCTTCCATCAAGGTCCCGATAGCCACGCCCGATGCCGGCTCATCCCGTTGGGATAATAAGATTTCCGAAGGATTCGTTACGGCGCGTAAGCCAGACCCCAACATTTCATAGATACCCAATTCAGATGTACTACCAAATCTATTTTTGGTGGTACGAAGTATGCGGTAGATCATATGTCGGTCCCCTTCGAACTGCAAAACGGTGTCGACTAAGTGCTCAAGCACCTTAGGTCCAGCAATGGAGCCTTCTTTTGTGATATGCCCTACCAAGAAAATGGGCGTATTGGATTCTTTGGCGAAGCGCATGAGTTCGAGTGCACATTCGCGTATTTGAGAAACGGAACCTGGGCCTGATTCGATTTGGTCAGAAAATAGGGTCTGAATAGAATCGACAATAATCAATTCGGGTTCTAGATCCACCAAATGTTTGAAGATTGCCTGGGTATTTGTTTCCGTCAGGATATATAAGCTGTCTGATTTTTTTTCAAGGCGGTCGGCACGTAGTTTAATCTGTTGTTCCGATTCCTCGCCAGTGACATATAATACTTTGGTGTCGGTCAGCGAAAGTGCCACCTGCAATAGCAAAGTAGATTTTCCGATGCCTGGCTCTCCGCCGATTAAAACCAAACTACCTGGTACGATGCCGCCACCGAGTACCCGACTGAATTCGGGGTCTTGGCAGGCAATTTTTGGTAGGCTTTCGAAGTCGACATCCTGTAATAATTTCGGTTGGGGCTTGCTTCGAGCTTGGGTTGGTGTCTTCCAAACTTCAGCAGGGTGGGAGCTGACTTCCACTAATTCTTCTACGAAGGTATTCCATTCATTACATGACGGACATTTACCTAACCATTTGGGTGCTTGGTGACCACAAGATTGACAGAAAAAGGAAGTTTTAGCTTTAGCCACAGGTGAATTTTATTAGGGTTCAAAAATACGCTTTTCGTTGG
>JAGOAA010000052.1 GCA_017984215.1 Cytophagaceae bacterium | reverse complement strand
ACGCTCTCTTTTTGCGTATCACTTAGAATAGCTTCTAAGTTAATTCCTGTATCGATTAATTTGTCAATGCGGTCTGCATCGACGCGTTTCCATTGGGTTTTCTCCAATTTCGCTTCCATGGCTTGAATGAAATGACTATCAATCAAGGAATCAAGTTTTAGAACCGAGTACTCTTTTTGTTTGGCGGATTGAATAAAGGCATCTTGCTGTTGTTCATCAGTCGTATAGAGATAGACTTTGTTGCCATCTTTATCTGTTTGAGCTGCTTGAACTTCCTCAGCGTATTCGTCTAACGTAAAATATTTATCATTCGTATCTTGAACTAAGCAAAAATTCATCGCACGTTCCATGAATTTCTCGTCTGAAACCATACCATATTTTACGAACAGCCCGATGTTCGCAAATTTCTCTTCGAATGCCGCGCGGTCTGCTTTGAATAGGTCGGCCAATTTATCTGCCACTTTCTTCGTGATGTACGAGTTGATTTTCTTTACATTCGAATCCGCCTGCAAGAACGAGCGGGAAACGTTCAATGGGATATCCGGTGAGTCGATGACCCCGTGCAACAACATTAAGAACTCAGGAACGATGTCTTTGACTTCGTCCGTGATGAAGACTTGTCTGCTATACAACTGAATTTTTTCGCGTTGCAATTGCATTTCGTTCTTCACTTTCGGGAAGTACAGAATTCCCGTTAAGTTGAATGGATAGTCCACATTTAAGTGAATCCAGAACAAAGGTTTTTCCTGCATCGGATACAATTCGTCGTAGAATTGTAAGTAATCTTCATCCGTTAAATCGGATGGTGATTTAGTCCAAATGGGATTTGGGTTATTGATGATTTTCTCTTGGAATTCAATCGGCATAGGTAAGAACTTGCCATACTTATCGAGGATCGATTTTAAACGATACTCTTCCAAGAATTCTTCCGAATCTTCCGCAATGTGAAGGATGATATCGGTTCCGCGTGTTTTCTTTTTGGCAGAACTAATCGAATATTCGGTTGAACCATCGCAGATCCAACGCGCTGCTTCAGCTCCTTCTTGATACGATTTTGAAATAATTTCCACTTCCTTCGCAACCATGAAGGCGGAATAAAATCCTAGGCCAAAATGACCGATGATTCCTTTGTCATCCCCTTGGTCTTTGTATTTCTCTACGAATTCTGTAGCTCCGGAGAAGGCGATTTGATTGATGTATTTTTTTATTTCTTCGGCCGTCATCCCGATTCCGTTGTCGGAAATCGTGATCGTTTTCTTATCCTTATCGAAGCTTACTTGAACTTTTAAATCACCCAATTCCCCATTGAATTCCCCTATGGAGCTCAATCGCTTGATTTTTTGGGTGGCGTCTACGGCGTTGGATACCAACTCACGAAGGAAAATCTCGTGGTCAGAATAGAGAAATTTCTTGATGATGGGAAAAATGTTCTCAGTGTGAATGGAGATGTTACCTGTTTCTTTCATGTTTAATTGAGATTAAAAATCATAAATTTGAATTCCGTAGGTTCAAATGTTAGTCCAAAACCTTTCGGAATGTCATTTTGTCAGTTTTATGCGAAAAGTTGTTGTTTTTTTATTGATAAGTTTGCCTCTTCTTGCCCAGCAAGAATCCTTGCGCATGGTCTATCCCTTCATGCCATTGGCCATTAATCCAGCAATCGCTGGTGCCAAAGGCGTAGGTTCCATCACCGGGATTTATCGAAAAAAACCGCTGTTTCAGGGTGGGATTACGAATACGGCGTCGTCCCAACAATACTTTAGTTTTGATATGCCCATCGCACAGGAAAAAGGAGGTATCGGTTTTTTGGCATACAATACAGATCAATCCTATGCCTTGGCATCGGGAGGAATCGCTGCGAATTTGGGATTAGCTGCAGTTGCTGCTAAAAACGTTGCGTGGGGGAGAGGGAACTATTTTCGAATCGGTGTGCAGGTAGGCGTGAATCAATATCCCATCATTGGTAAAAGTGGTACAAGTGTTTTGGGTGGTCATTATGGTTGGGGTGTTCATTATACCCGCGGTGATCTACAAGTTGGCTTTAGTTCGCCCGCAAATTCTTTTGAATCGAGTTATGGGTCCTTGCATAAGCCTATGTACTTGTCGGGGCAATATATCTTGCACCTCAATCAACATTTGGTCAAGCTAGGAGCCATCCTGCGAAACCAACAAGAAACGATGAAATCAGACTATTATGCTGTTTTTTGGTTCAAGGAAAAAGTGGGTGCTGGAATTTGGTATCAAGGTACTGGATCGGAATTAGGTTCAAAGGCACTTTTAGGTAGTTTAGAAGTTGCCCTCGGGAAAAACTTTCGCGTGGGATATGCCTATGATTTTTTAGGAGAATCTACGGCTTATTATCCTGCGGGCTTTGGTTCAACGGTTTCTTCGGAACGCGCAGGATTTCACCAATTATTCATCCGTTACGAGGTGGATTTAGGAAATGGTAAAATCGCGGAATTCCGGCCTTAAGTAATAATGCGATTTCTTTGACTTTTGTAGGATATAATTGTAATAAATAAAGAATTTTTTGGTGTACGAATAAATAGGATTTTTTCCAAAGAAATTTGTGCTCTTATATGGTATAAAAACCCGTGAATTGTTGGGTTTTATTGCCAAGAGTATATTAAATTGCGAGGATTTTTTTCGCGAGAATTAAATTTACCTAAACCAAAACAATAACGTTTGAAACTTTTCTAGTCGAAGGCTGGAATTTTACATTATGGATCCATTTTCCTACGTTGCCAATGCAGATACCCAAGTCATCGCTGACTTGTACGAAGCATACAAACAAGACCCCAATTCCGTAGATAGCTCCTGGAGAGATTTCTTTAAGGGTTTCGATTTTTCACAAACCTGGTTAACAGATGCGCCTGTGGGCAATGCTGCAGATTCTGCACATGTTCAAAAGGAAATGGCTGTTATCTCACTCATTAAAGCTTTTCGTTCACGTGGTCACTTGTTGTCAAAAACAAATCCGGTTCGTGAGCGCAAGGATCGCCAGCCACGTTTAGGTTTAGCGGATTACGCGCTTTCGGATGCTGATTTAGATACCGTGTTTCAGGCGGGTGTTTTCTTGGGAATTGGTCCTGCGACTTTACGTCAAATTCAAGAGGCTTTGCATAAGATTTATGCCGGGACAATTGGTTTTGAGTATTCGTATATCCGCGAGGTAGCTACGAAAGAGTGGTTGCGCAATAAAATTGAGAAAGAAGCTTTGTCTTTCAACCCATCGTTTGAAAAGAAAAAGCATATCCTTCAGAAATTGAATGAAGCTGTCGTTTTTGAAAATTTCTTAGGAACAAAATATTTAGGCCAAAAGCGTTTCGGACTTGAAGGTGGTGAATCAACCATCGCGGGTTTAGATGCGATTATTAATACGTCGGCCGACTTAGGTGTCAAAGAAGCCATGATTGGTATGGCACACCGGGGTCGTTTGAACGTTTTGGCGAACATCATGCACAAATCCTACGAATCGATCTTTGATGGTTTCGAAGGAAATGTACCGAATGAGATTCATGGGGATGGTGACGTAAAATACCACTTAGGTTATTCATCGAAACATATTTCGCCCAATGGTAGTGAGATTTCCTTGAAATTAGCTCCGAATCCATCGCACTTAGAAGCCGTGAATCCTTTGGTTGAGGGATTCTGTCGGGCAAGTGCTGATGCCCATTACAATGGTGATTATTCGAAAGTAATGCCGATTTTGATTCACGGAGATGCAGCGGTCGCTGGCCAAGGTATCGTGTACGAAGTGACGCAAATGGCGAAATTGAAAGGCTATTCAACAGGTGGAACGATTCACTTTGTGATCAATAACCAAGTAGGTTTTACAACGGATTTTGAAGATGCACGTTCTGCGATTTATTGCACGGATGTTGCGAAGATAATTGACGCACCGGTATTCCACGTGAACGGAGATGATCCGGAAGCAGTGGTTTTCGTCTCGCGTATCGCTGCTGAGTTCCGCCAGGAGTTTGGCCGTGATGTATTTGTGGATATGGTTTGTTACCGTCGGAATGGACACAACGAATCAGATGAGCCTCGTTTTACGCAGCCTACGTTGTATGCCAACATTACGAATCACCCGAATCCACGTGAAATCTATACACAGAAATTAATCAAGCAGGGAGAAATCGAAGCGAAATTAGCGGAGCAAATGGACGCCGAGTTCAAAGCCGAGTTGCAAGCGCGTTTGGATTTGGTGAAACAAAAAGTTCGCCCTCCATATATTCCATTAAAATTGGATAATGCTTGGTCAGAATTGCGTTACTCTACCGAAAAGGATTTCGAAAAATCGCCTAAAACAGCCATTTCTCAAGCAATCATTGATCAAGTAGCTAAAGCCATCACAACCTTACCAAAAGGCTTTGTGGCTTTGAAGCAAATTGAAAAAGTAATTGCCGACCGTAAGGTATACTTTGAAAAAGGCGAATTAAACTGGGCTACGGCTGAGTTATTAGCTTACGGTTCTTTATTAGTAGAAGGTAAAGCAGTTCGTTTGTCGGGACAAGACGTACAACGTGGGACGTTCTCACACCGCCATGCTGTATTGCATGATGCGAATACAAATGAGAATTACAGTTCCTTAAATCATATTTCGGATAAGCAGGAAACAGCACAAATCTATAACTCATTATTGTCGGAATACGGCGTATTAGGTTATGAGTTTGGCTATGCCTTAGCGAATCCGAATGCCTTGGTTATCTGGGAGGCACAGTTTGGTGATTTTGCCAATGGTGCGCAGACGATGATTGACCAATTTATTTCGTCGCACGAATCGAAGTGGGGGACTCAAAATGGTTTGGTGATGTTGTTGCCGCATGGCTATGAAGGACAAGGGCCGGAGCACTCAAATGCACGTCCAGAGCGATTCTTACAATTAGCAGCGGAAAACAACATGGTGATTGTGAATTTGACAACACCAGCCAATATTTTCCATGCCTTGCGCCGCCAATTAACTTGGGAGTTCCGTAAGCCTTTGGTGGTGATGTCGCCGAAATCTATTTTCCGTCATCCGAAAGTTGTTTCGAAATTGGATGCCTTTACGAAAGGTTCATTCCAAGAAGTGATTGGAGATGAATACGCAGACAAAGCGAAAGTAAAACGCGTATTGATCTGTTCAGGTAAAGTTTATTTTGATTTATTGGATCGTCAAGAAAAAGACAAGCGCAAGGATGTTGCGATTATCCGTTTGGAGCAATTGCATCCATTCCCGACGAAGCAAGTAGAGGCGGAATTGGCGAAATACAAATCAGCAGAGATTTTCTACGTGCAAGAAGAACCGGAAAACATGGGCTATTGGTCGTATGTGATTCGTGAGTTCGGTTGGTCACGTTTCAGTAAATTAGTCGCACGTAAGAAATCGGCCTCACCGGCGACAGGATTCTTGAAGGTGCATGGAGAGGAGCAGGCAGCATTGATAAACAGAGCATTTGAATAATCGAATATTATGGCTATAGAAATGAAAGTGCCCGCTGTGGGCGAGTCAATCACGGAAGTAACGGTTGCTACTTGGAACAAGAAAGAAGGCGATCACGTGAAATTAGATGAGGT
>JAGOAA010000010.1 GCA_017984215.1 Cytophagaceae bacterium | reverse complement strand
CACGTATCGATATTTTGGTTAATAATGCGGGGACTATTTTACGCGATCCTGCCGCGGAACATTCGGATGAATATTGGGATGAAGTCATGGAGGTCAATTTGTCTTCTCAGTTTATCTTGAGTCGGGAAATCGGTCGGACGATGTTGTCGCACGGATCAGGAAAAATCATCTTTACCGCGTCTTTATTAAGTTTTCAGGGCGGTATCAATGTGCCTGGTTATGCGGCCAGCAAAGGTGGAATTGCACGTTTGACAATGGCGCTAGCCAATGAGTGGGCGAGCAAAGGAATCAATGTGAACGCGATTGCTCCCGGATATATTTCTACCGATAACACCACAGCTTTGCGAGAAGATAAGGAGCGTAGTGCCTCGATTTTAGGGCGTATTCCGGCGGGTCGTTGGGGTGAGCCGAATGACTTCAAGGGCCCTATCGTTTTCTTGGCTTCCGATGCATCGAATTATGTTCATGGGACGATATTGACTGTGGATGGCGGTTGGATGGGGCGCTAAAAGTCCGGAGTCATTAAGTCCGAAGTCCGAGGGGTACTTCATTTAAAAATTAAATGCTTTCAAGCTTTTTTAAAAACGATATTAAATCAAAAACTTAACTTCGGACTCCGGACTTCGGACTAATTTATCACCTATGAAAAAACTAATCCTACTCGCCCTTTTGGCGCCATTATCGGTTTTTGCTCAAAAAATCGATGTCAACAAACAATTCAAATTAGCCGAGCAACAATATCAACGCATGTTGGCTGCACAGCCAGATACATCCGTAACCGTGCACTCCGCGAATCAGGATGGGACCTATCGGAACATGCCCTCCAAATGGTGGTGTTCCGGATTTTTTCCGGGAGGTTTGTGGAAATTGTATGAGCGCTCCCACAACGCACAATGGGAAAAATCGGCACGCCTTTGGACAGCCGCGGTGAAGAAAGAACAATACAATACGGGGACGCATGATTTAGGTTTCATGATGTTTGATTCCTTTGGAAACGGGTTACGTTTAACCAATGACCCCGAATACAAGAAAGTGTTGATCCAGTCTGCGAAGTCTTTGGCTACGCGTTTTGATCCGAATATTGGTTTGATTAAATCATGGAATAGTTTCAAAGGAGGGTATAAATATCCCGTCATCATCGACAACATGATGAATTTGGATCTATTATTTTGGGCTTCCAAAGAGACAGGCGATCCATCCTTTAAGCAAATTGCACTAACGCATGCCGACAATACCATGAAGCATCATTTCCGTCCGGATAATTCGAGTTACCATGTGATCTTGTACGATGTGGATGGAAAGGTTTTGGCCAAAAAACAACATCAGGGATACCAGGATGAATCTTGTTGGACCCGTGGCCACGCCTGGGCGATGTACGGGTATGTGGAAATGTATCGCAATACAAAGGATAAAAAGTACTTAGATTTCGCACAGAAAATTTCGGATTACTATTTGAATCACCCGAATTTGCCGGCTGATAAAATTCCATATTGGGACTTTTATGCGCCGAATATCCCCAACGAGGAGCGTGATGCATCAGCAGGAGCAATTGCTGCCTCAGCTTTATTGGAATTGAGTACTTATACTGGGGAAAAAGGTAAGCGTTACTATGCAGATGCGGTGAAGATGTTAGCTTCATTATCAAGCCCTGCTTATCGCGCGGCTTTAGGAGAGAATAACAACTTCTTGATTAAACATTGCGTGGGTGCAAAATCCTTGAATTCGGAGATCGATGTCCCCTTGATTTATGCGGATTACTATTATTTAGAGGGCTTATTACGCTATGAGCGTTATAATAAAAAATAGGGTTTACCGTTTAGCTTTGGCAAACCTTTAAGGATTGCCAAAGCTTAGCAAATGGTTTGCCAAAGCTAAGCTAATTTAGTACCTTTGTGGCTTCATTTTTTATCAAGCCCCATGTCAGTAAAAAAAATCCAATCAGCCTTAATTTCGGTTTATTACAAAGACGGTTTAGCACCGATTATCCAAGAACTTCATAAAAATGGCGTAACGCTTTATTCAACAGGAGGAACACAATCTTTCATTGAGGATTTAGGTATTCCCGTGATTGCTGTTGAAGACCTAACAGGATATCCTTCCATCTTTGGTGGCCGGGTAAAAACGCTACACCCGAAGGTGTTTGGAGGTATTTTACACCGTCGTGATTTGAAAGAAGATGTGGAGGTTGCTAAGCAATATGATATCCCTGCGTTGGATTTAGTGATGGTGGATTTGTATCCGTTTGAAGAGACGGTTGCATCGGGAGCTTCAGATGAAGATATTATTGAGAAAATTGATATCGGTGGTATTTCGTTGATTCGTGGTGGCGCGAAAAATTTCAACGACGTATTAATCGTTTCCTCGCGTGATCAATACGCAGAGGTTTCTGCCATTTTTGCGGCACATGGCACAACATCAACAACCTTAGCGGAACGTAGAAGCTTTGCTCAAAAAGCATTTGCCGTTTCATCGCATTATGATGGAGCGATCCAGCGGTATTTCGCTGGAGAAACAGCTGATTTGGCTAATTATACAAGCTTGCCTGCGAATGGCTTGCGATATGGTGAGAATCCTCACCAACAAGGCACTTTTTACGGCGATTTATCCGCCTTGTTTGATAAGTTACATGGTAAGGAATTGTCTTATAATAATCTAGTAGACGTGGATGCTTGCATCACCTTGTTGGATGAATTTGACGAGACGGCTTTTGTGATTATCAAACACATGAATGCATGTGGCGTAGCAACGGGTCAAACGGTTAAAGAGGCCTATGACAAAGCATTGTCATGTGATCCTGTTTCTGCATTCGGTGGCGTGTTAGCAACGAATAATGAGGTGGATAAAGCTGCAGCAGAATCAATTAATCCTTTGTTCTGTGAAATATTAATTGCTCCCTCGTTTACCGAGGAGGCTTTGGAAGTGTTGAAAACGAAAAAGAATCGTATTTTATTGAAGCGTAATGCAGTTGAGTTTCCAAAGAAAATGTTCAAGACTTTGTTGAACGGTGTTTTGGAACAAGATAAAGATTTAGTGATGGAAGGTGTGGCCGATTTCAAAACGGTAACGAAACGTGTTCCTACGGATGAGCAGAAGCGTGCGTTGGCTTTTGCATTGAAGATCTGTAAGCATACGAAATCAAATACGATTGTATTAGCGAATGATGGCCAATTATTGGCATCCGGCGTAGGTCAAACCTCGCGTGTGGATGCTTTAAAGCAAGCCATTGAGAAAGCGAAGGAATTTGGTTTTGATTTGAATGGCGCGGTGATGGCGTCCGATGCCTTCTTCCCATTCCCTGATTGCGTGGAAATTGCAGGAAATGCAGGTATTGTGGCTGTAACACAGCCAGGTGGTTCGATCAAGGATCAGGATTCGATTGCGTATTGCGATGCAAACGATATTGCGATGGTCATGACGGGAATTCGCCACTTTAAGCATTAGGATTATTCGGTAAAAATTTATATTTTTAAGGCTAAGATTCAACAATTAAAAAACGAGTAAAGCAATGCGCTCGTTCAACTCATTTAAATTACATTATGTCAGAAGCACAAGATACATCAGCTCAAGATCGGGCAAATTATGGTGCAGATAATATTCAAGTATTAGAGGGTTTAGAGGCGGTTCGTAAGCGTCCTTCCATGTACATTGGTGATACAGGCTTTAAAGGTCTTCATCACTTGATTTGGGAGGTTGTCGATAACTCCATTGATGAGGCGTTAGCAGGTCATTGCGACATGATCAAAGTAACGATCAATACAGATAATTCCATTTTAGTCGAAGATAACGGTCGGGGTATTCCTACGGGCATGCACACGAAAGAGAAGCGTTCTGCCCTAGAGGTAGTTATGACGGTTCTTCACGCCGGTGGTAAGTTTGACAAAGACACGTACAAAGTTTCAGGGGGTCTTCACGGTGTGGGGGTTTCTTGTGTGAATGCCTTGTCGACGGATTTGAAGGTAACGGTATATAGCCGTGATGGTAAAATTTACCAACAAGAATATAAAATTGGTGTTCCGCAATACCCCGTTAAAGAGGTAGGGACAACGGATCGTACAGGTACATCGGTCTTGTTTAAGCCTGATGAGACTATTTTTACGGTTACAGAATACAAATACGAAACAGTTGCGGGTCGTTTGCGTGAATTATCTTTCTTGAATGCGGGGATTCGTATTCAGTTGACGGATATGCGTGAATTGGATGACAATGGTGTAGCGAAAACAGAAGAATTCTTCTCTGAAGGAGGTCTTCGTGAATTCGTTATGTTCTTGGATTCGACGCGTGAGCCATTGTTGTCTGAGCCTATCTACATGGAAGGTGACAAGAATGGTGTTCCTGTTCAGGTTGCGATGGTTTACAATACGTCGTATACAGAGAACGTGGTTTCTTATGTGAATAACATTAACACGATTGAAGGTGGAACACACGTTGCGGGTTTCCGTGGTGCGTTGACGCGTACGTTGAAAAACTATGCGGACAAATCGGGTGCTTTAGAGAAATTGAAAATTGATATTGCGGGAGATGACTTCCGTGAGGGTTTGACTGCGGTTATTTCCGTGAAAGTTGCTGAGCCTCAATTCGAGGGACAGACGAAGACCAAATTAGGTAACGGTGAAGTTTCCGGTGCGGTTTCGGCTGCGATGTCGGATATGTTGGAGTCTTGGTTAGAAGAGCATCCAAAAGAAGCGCGTCAAATTGTTGCCAAAGTAATCTTAGCTGCTCAGGCGCGTCATGCAGCTCGTAAGGCGCGTGAAATGGTTCAGCGTAAAACGATTTTAGGTTCTAACTCATTGCCAGGTAAACTAGCCGATTGCTCGGATTCAGATCCAGAAACATGTGAGATTTACTTAGTCGAAGGGGACTCTGCAGGTGGAACGGCTAAACAAGGCCGTAACCGTGCATTCCAAGCGATTTTGCCTTTACGTGGTAAGATTTTGAACGTAGAAAAAGCGCAAGAATATCGTATCTACGAAAACGAAGAGATTAAAAACATGATTACGGCTTTGGGCGTATCCTTTGGAAAAGATGGAGACGAACGTGCCTTGAACATGGATAAGTTGCGTTACCACAAAGTGATCATCATGACCGATGCGGACGTTGACGGTAGTCACATTCGTACCTTGATTTTAACATTCTTCTTCCGTTACATGCGTGAGTTGGTCGATCGTGGATGTATCTACATCGCTCAGCCGCCATTGTATCAAGTGAAGAAAGGCCAACAAGTTCGTTACGTTTGGACGGAAGACCAACGTACCTTGGCGATTCAAGAATTAGCTGGTGGAGGAAAAGAAGAAAGTGTAGGCGTACAGCGTTATAAGGGTCTTGGAGAGATGAACGCGGAGCAATTGTGGGAAACGACCATGAATCCAGAATCACGTACATTGAAACAAGTAACGGTTGATTCAGCGATTGAAGCAGATTTATTATTCTCGATGTTAATGGGAGACGAGGTTGCACCGCGTCGTGATTTCATTGAGAAGAACGCGAAATACGCGAAAGTAGACGTTTAGTTCGATGGAGGTTGATTTTAAAGCCTATCATTTGCGTGGGATTCACGCGCGTACTGCGGAGGAAAAGCAGCTGATCAATCAAGAGTTGAAAGATCTTTACGATTCCTTAACAGACGAAGATAAACGAATATTTAATTTGGAGCTTCAGAAATTCTTGGCCACCGAAATGGGACGCTTGGGTTCTGATTACGAAGCAATTAAAAACCAAATTCCTGAAGCCTAAACATGAGCGACTCAAAATTAGATCAAATTATTAATGACACAGAAGATTCCTCTCAGGGGAATCTTTTGTCATTCCTACAGCCCAAAAACTGGAAGATTAATTTGATGGCACCTCGTGAGGCGAAACGTAAGATGGAGAAGTCTATGCAAAAGGCGCAGGACACCATCAATAAAGCACGTTTTATTTCGCGTGATTTATCTTGGTTGAAGTTTGATGAACGTGTATTAGACCAAGCGCGTGATTCGGAGAAAAGCTTATTTGACCGATTGAAATTCTTAGCCATCACGGCTTCAAACCTTGATGAGTTTTTTACGATTCGGATTGGTTCTTTATACAATTACATCGATTTTGGGAAAGAGCGTACCGATTATTCAGGACTGCGCGAAGTTCCATTTAAGCAAACGCTGATTTCTTCAGCACAAGAATTTA
Source organism: Cytophagaceae bacterium (assembly GCA_017984215.1). Classification (GTDB taxonomy): domain Bacteria; phylum Bacteroidota; class Bacteroidia; order Cytophagales; family Spirosomataceae; genus Aquirufa; species Aquirufa regiilacus. The sequence goes on along the minus strand of JAGOAA010000010.1, from coordinate 52,592 downwards.
GCCAAGAGAAACACCGTTTATTTATTGAAGAGATTCTTCCATTATTTCCAGAAAATGGTTTAATGCTGGCTAATTTGGATGATTTGACGCCAGATGAATTAGCGGATGCGGAGGCGTATTTTCATCGGACGATTTACCCGATGTTGACTCCCATGGTATTTGATCATACGCATACATTTCCAAGTTTATTGGCGAAAACGCTCATTTTTGGGGTGGTTACGGTAGGTTTTGCCGACAAGAAAAATGCTAAAGGGAAGTACGAAAAAGACCGTAAAATTTCATTTGTTCAAATTCCCTTGAACTTGACTCGTTTATATGTGATTGAACGGGATGATAAGGTTTTATTCTTGCCGATTGAACAGATTATCCAACATTACCTTCAAGTATTATACCGGAACGTGGAGATTGAATCGACGACTTTATTCCGCATAACCCGCAACGGAGATTTTGACGTGGTGGAACACGAAGATACGGAGACGGATTTCGTGGATGAGATCAAGAAAAAAATCAAAGACCGTCGTTTAGGTCGCGTTACGCGGGTAGAGGTTGAAGAGAACCATTCAGATTTCTTATTAGGCGAAATGTTGAAACGCTGGACGCTTGAGAAGTCGGATATCTTCATCAAGAAATCCATTTTGGATTTTACGGCATTTTGGCAAATCTTAAAACATCCTGAATTTAAAACCAAATTAGCGGCTAATCATGCGGTCGTACCCCCATTGGGTTTGAAGTCGGTGAAAATTAGTGATATTTTTGAAACGATGAAACGTGGGGATATCCTCTTGCATCATCCTTACAATAATTTTGAGCCGGTTATCCAATTGTTGGAACAAGCTTCCGAAGATTCTCAGGTATTGGCTATTAAAATTACGCTTTACCGGATCTCGAAAAATTCACGCATTGCAAGTGCTTTATTGCGCGCCGCTGAAAATGGCAAACACGTTTCTGTATTATTCGAAGTAAAAGCTCGTTTTGATGAAGAGAATAATATTCGCGAGGCGACACGCTTACAGAAGGCAGGTTGTTTTGTTATTTATGGTATTCCGGGTTTAAAAACGCATACCAAATTACTTCAGGTTATTCGAAACGAGGGTTCTCATGTCATGAGTTATGCCCACTTATCGTCGGGTAATTACAACGAGGATACGGCGAAACTGTACACGGATTTAGGCTTATTGACGACGGATTCGCGGATCACGCAAGATATCTCTGAGTTTTTCAATGTAATCACGGGGCACTCCATGCCGACGCATTATGAACATTTGATTACTGCTCCACGTGATATGCGTAATCGATTGATTGAAATGATTGAAGAAGAAGTCGAGAATCATAAACAAGGAATTCCGGCGGGGATTTGTTGGAAAATTAATTCCTTACAAGATTTAGATACGATGGAGGCTCTGTATAAAGCTTCCAAAGCGGGTGTTCCTGTCTTATTAATTATTCGCGGTATCTGTTGTATTCGACCACAGCGTTCGGGTTTATCTGAAAATATCTTCATTAAATCGATTGTTGGAAATTACCTCGAGCACACACGCTTGTATTATTTCCATCGTGGAGGCGAAGCAAAAGTTTATGGAGGTTCTGCGGATGTGATGGTTCGTAGTTTTGACCGACGAATTGAGTCCTTATTTGAAATGGTCAATCCAAGGGCTAAGAACATGGCCATCACCATATTAGATTGGAATTTACGTGATACCGTTAATTCTTACGAGATGCAAGAGGATGGGAATTACTGGAAAGTTGAAAGTAGTGAGCCATTTAATATTCATGAAGCTTTTTATCAAATTGCCGAGGAAGATTTAATAGAACAGCTTACCTTTGAAAAATATACCGTCAATTTGGCGCAAACGGAAAACTAAATTACACCAACAACAAACGAATGGAAAGATTTACAGGCTTACTGGGGATTGTCTTGATATTAGGCGTTTCTTTTTTAATGTCAAACAACCGCAAGGCTATTAATTACCGCACCGTAGGTGTAGGCTTATTATTGCAGGTCGGATTAGCCGTCTTTATTTTAAAGACTGAAGTAGGTCAGGCCACTTTCCAATGGTTGGGAGATTCGATTAATACCTTGTTGGGCCAAGCAGATAAAGGCGCTCAATTTGTCTTTGGTTCTTTAGTGGATCGTAAGTTGATGTCCCAAGCATTCGGTGCAGGGAATGATTATATCTTCTTTTTCAAAGTAGTACCTACCATCATTTTTGTGGCGGTATTGGTGAATATGTTTTATCATTTGGGTGTGCTCCAACGGGTCGTTTCTACGATGGGTAAAGGTGTTCACTGGTTAATGGGTGTGAGTGGAGCGGAGGCATTGTCCAATGTTGCTTCGACCTTTGTAGGCCAAGTGGAGGCTCAAATCATGATTAAGCCCTATTTGAAAAACATGACCAATTCGGAATTGATGGCATCCATGACAGGATCGTTCGCATGTATTGCGGGTGGCGTAATGGCGGTCTATATTTCACTTGGTGTTCCTGCTGCTTATTTATTAGCTGCTAGTTTAATGGCTGCTCCTGGTGCTTTGGTGATTTCGAAAATCATGTTCCCAGAAACGGAGAAGTCGGAGACCCAGGGAATGGTTAAAATGGACATTACAAAAACACATGCGAACTTAGTTGATGCGATTGCCGCCGGTGCGAGTGAAGGACTGAAAGTGGGTATGAATGTGATCGCGATGTTGATTGGTTTTATTGCTTTAATCGCTTTGGTAGATTTAGGCTTAGGCCATATAGGTTCTTGGATTAATATGCCAGAGCTTTCGATGAACTTGATATTAGGAAAAGTATTCTCTGTATTTGCATTCGCCATGGGAGTTCCTGCCCAGGATGTGGAGGTTGCAGGCGCCTTGATGGGGAAGAAAATGGTTGTGAATGAGTTTGTTGCTTATTTGGACATGGTCAAATTGAAAGCAACCTTGGATCCGAAAACCATCGCCATTACTAGTTTTGCTTTGTGTGGTTTTGCGAATTTCTCTTCTGTTGCGATCCAAATCGGGGGTATTGGTGAATTAGCGCCATCTCGACGTTCTGATTTAGCAAAATTAGGTTTCAAAGCATTAATCGCTGGAACCTTAGCTTCTTATTTATCTGCAACATTAGCCGGTTTATTATTGTAATATGCGCATTGATCCCGAAACCGTCGAGCGAATAAAGCAAACGGCTGCCGTGGCAGACGTGATCGGGGATTATGTGACAGTCAAGAAAAAAGGGGCTAATTATTGGGCCTGTTGCCCATTTCACGGGGAGAAGACGCCTTCGTTTTCTATTTCACCCAGCAAGGGAATCTATAAATGTTTTGGTTGCGGTAAGGCGGGCGATTCAGTTCGTTTTATCATGGACATTGAGGGGCTCGGCTACGGTGAGGCGCTTCGTCATTTAGCCAAAAAATACGGCATCGATATCCAAGAAGAGGAGATGACAGATGACCAACTCCTTCGCCAAAATGAGCGGGAGAGTTTGTTGATCATCTTGGAGTATGCCAAAGAATTTTTCAAGAAACAATTAATTGAATCCGACGAAGGCAAATCGATTGCCTTGCCCTATTTTAAGGAGCGAGGATTTTCAGATTCAACTATTCAGGCTTTTGATTTAGGGTATAGTCCCGAAGGATGGGATATATTTTTGAAAACGGCGCTGAAGCATGGTTTCAGTCAGGATATCATTGAAAAGGCGGGCCTGGTGACCAATAAAAACGATGATGGAAAGGTCTATGACCGTTTCCGGAATCGGGTGATTTTTCCTATCCACAGCGTTGCGGGTAAAGTCATTGCCTTTGGTGCCCGTATTCTGAAATCAGATGCGAAGAATCAAGCCAAATACCTAAACTCTCCCGAAACGGTTGTTTACCATAAGTCGGCGACGCTGTATGGCATCGCGCAGGCGAAGAATGAAATCCGACAAAAAGATGTTTGTTACCTCGTAGAAGGGTATACTGATGTGATTTCTTTGCATCAGGCGGGTATCAAAAATGTCGTGGCCTCTTCCGGTACTTCCTTGACGATCGAGCAGATTAAGTTGATCGGCCGATTTACCAATCACGTGACGGTTCTCTACGATGGAGATTCTGCCGGTATCAAAGCGGCATTGCGTGGGATGGATTTGATTTTGGAAGAAGGCTTGCAGGTCAATTTAGTAGTGTTCCCCGAAGGGCAAGATCCAGATTCATTTGTTCGCTCGATTGGGAGTGAAGCATTTATCGAATACATTCAGAAAGAAGCTCGGGATGTTATCTCGTTCCAAGCAAATCTTTTCATGAAGGAGGCGGGCGATGATCCCTTCAAAAAATCCGAGTTGATTAAGGAAATGGTGCAAAGTATCTCGAAGATACCGGATGCCATCCAACGGAGTTTATTTATCCAAAAGACATCGCAATTGATGCGTTTGGAGGAAGATGTGCTCTTGGCTGAGATGAATAAGTTGCACTTGAAGAAGGTGCAGCAAAAATCAATGCCCACTTTGTCTCCCCAAAATGAAGCTGAGTTACAAGCTTTATTTGAGCCGGGACCTGAAGTGGATGCGCCCGTAGAGATTCAAAATTTGGCCTATTACCAAGAGCTGGAATGCATGCGGTTGTTGGTCAATTATGGCCATCTCGAAATCAGTCCAGAGAAAGCCCCAGGCGTAAGTTTATTGCAATACCTGTTGCATGAGTTGGAAGAGGTACATTTCCAAACACCTTTATTCAAAGGCATCATGGATACGTGTCGGTCGGAATTCGCCCGCGGAGTTATCCCCGAGCCGTCCTTTTACTTGCATCACCCGGAAGAAGAGGTGCAGCGATTTGCAATCGATGCTTCTTCGGATAAACATGTATTATCGACTGTTTGGCGGGACCGACATGAGATTAAGGTGAAGAAGGATGAAGAGTTGTTGGAAGACTTTGCCTACAAGAATATCTTACGCTTACGTAAGGTTTACAACGATCAGCACATCAAAGATGTGATGGAGCGCATGGACCAATATGTAGGTGATCCCAATGAAATGAACGATTTATTGCTTGAATTCATTCATTTGAAGGAAATTCAGAAAAATATTTCACAGGAATTGGGTACAGTTATTGAAAAATAGCTTATTTTCGTCCTGTTAAAATGAAAAGAATCCTATCCATTATGCTATTGTTTGTCCTCCTGTATCAAGCGGGTGGCTTTGCATTGCGTTTTATTGCGCAGGATACGGATACATTTGAGGCAGGAGAAACCATTGTTGTTGAAATGCCTATTTCATTGCCTTATCAGACTGATTGGGATGCCCCACAAGCGGTTTCGGGTGAGATTCGTCAAGGAGATAATTTTTACCAAATGAAAGACCAGCAGGTCATTGACGGTAAATTGGTCACTACCTTGGTTGCCGATCAGAGCGCACGTGATCGATTCTTCGATTTGGCGGCTCAGGTGAATGAACATATGTCGGACCAGCCAGATAAGGCACCCGCGAAATCTAAATTAATCAATACCCTTGTTAAAGAATATTGTTCGCATGCATCTGCATGGGTTCTTTATGTGATGGAATGGCCTTCTCGTTCTGCAGAGTCATCTCACCCTGTTTTATCTACAACAGCGATTTCCGCTGATTTCTTCTCGCCTCCGAGGCAAGCTTAAATTTTCTCGATACCCAATAATTACCCTAGACTTATATGTCCATGGGAAACTTACACGTATTTAAAAATTTAAGCAAAATGAAAAAGTATATATTAACGCTCCTGTTTGTAGGAGTTATCTCTTCTTTAGTTTTAGGTCAAGGTTGTGTTGCGGTTCGTCACATGAGTTGTTCGGTAGGGACTGGAGCAAATTCAAGTTCCATGATGCACCCAGGTCAATGGCAAGTATCGATGGGTTTCCGTAGCCTACATTCTTATAAGCATTATGTTGGGGCAGTATATCAACCACAGCGTGAGGCTGCGGGGACGAATGTGATTAACGACCAACAGGCTTTTGATCTTGGCGTTACCTATTCGGTAACAGATCGGTTTTCTGTTGCATTCAATTTGCCTTTGACATTCAATTCTCGTTCGTCTTTGTATGAGCATTATGGTAATGCATTGTCTGCAAATCCTTTGCAGAAGCGTTTTTATACCAACTCGAACGGGATTGGAGATGCTCGTTTGACAGCTAGTTATTGGGTATTAGATCCCTTGAAGCATATGAAAGGTAATTTTTCGCTTGGCTTAGGTGTTAAATTGCCTACAGGAAATTGGAATGTTCAGGACGAATTTCACCGCCGCAAGTCGGATGGTACAGATTATACAATTACTAAAGCGGTTGATCAATCGATTCAATTAGGGGATGGGGGAGTAGGAATTAACCTTGAGATTCAAGGATACCAGCAATTATTTAGCCGTACGTCTTTATACTACAATGGCTTTTATATGTCAAATCCAAAGAATGTGAACAGTGCTTCTAACGTAGCGCCTGATAAAACGGTAACTGATGAAATGGTTCATTACATGTCGGTGGCTGATCAGTATGCGGGTCGTGTAGGATTAAATTATGTTGTTTCTGCCAAAGCTGGGATTGGGGCAACATTAGGAGCGCGAATTGAAGGAGTTCCTGCTTATGATTTAGTGGGAGGAAGTGATGGCTTTCGTCGTCCAGGATTTATTTTTTCGGTAGAACCTGGTATTAGTTATTCTACGGCTAAGAATACGTTTTTTGTTTCAGTTCCTGTCGCGACACAACGCAATCGAATCAAAAGTGCAAATGATCGATTGACACCTGGAAAGCATGGCGATGCTGCCTTTGCAGATTACATTATTTCGGCAACGGTTACACATCGGTTTTAATTAGATACACATGAAAAAGGCTTTAATACTACTTCTGTGTTTGTTAGGTTTCGTCGAGTTAAAGGCCCAAATGCCGCACGATGCCATTTATATGAACAAAAAAATAGCCTGCGGGGCTGTTATTTACGGTAATTCCTCTTGGACTAATTTCTGGGAAAATCAATTATTTCGTGATAACAAGAATATCGGCCGTTTGACTACGGAATCCGTATCGGCTATGTTGGCCTATGGTATCACCAAGAAGCTCAACGTGATCGCCGTCGTTCCTTATGTGCGCACCAATGCGTCAAAGGGTAATTTGATGGGACAAGAGGGTCTTCAGGATGCTTCTTTGTGGCTAAAGGCGAAAGGCTATTCTGCGCATGGATTAACCTTGCATGGGGTGGTGGGGCTCAGTGTTCCCGTGTCGAATTATGTGCCTGATTTTTTGCCGATGTCCATTGGAATTGGTTCAAAGGCATTAATCACACGTGGTATGATTTCGTATGATTTGCCCAAACACCTTTATTTGAATTCCTCGATTGCGTATCAAATGCGAAGCAATGTGCGTGCGGATCGCGATGGGTATTTAGCCGGAAGTCGTTTTTATAATACCTCTGATGTTGCGGTTCCAGATGCTTTTGACGCTGCTATTCGTTTGGGTTACTTGAAAAAAGATAATCAATTGGAGCTTTTTGCGGAACACTTTTCATGCGTGGGAGGTGATCATATTCGTCGGAATGACATGCCATTTATAACAAATGACATGACGATGACTTCGGTAGGCGTTTATGGGAAATTCCAACCGAAAACCTTGGGTGTTAACGCGAGGGTTGCTTATGTAGTGGATGGTCAAAATGTAGGACAAAGTTTGAGCCTATCGGTGGGGGTGTTGTACCAATTTAAATTATAATTCGATGAAATATATCTATACATTATTAGTTTTTGTCTTGCTGGCCTCTTGCACGAAAGATGTGGATATGGTGGTTGACCAACCCTACGTTCCGTCTAATTTGGATGTGAGCGCGGGTGGATGGAAAACCTTTATTGCATCAGATGTTAGTGTAGCTGCTCCTCGATTGGTAACGGATGCAGCCTACTTAAAGGAAATTGATTCCTTGAAAACGGTGGTTATACCCTCGTTGACAGCTACTCAAAAAACGGCTGTTCAGTATTGGGGTGCCGGTGCTGTATTGCGTTGGAACGAAATTGCACGTGAATTAGCGGCAAGATACAATCAAGCTCCCGCTGCGAATGCGGCTGGTGTTTATCCCGTGCCGAATGCCGCAGATCCATTAGCGGATCCGCGTTTTCCATTCGCAAATCCACCTTATACGGCGAGGGCTTTAGCTTATTTGAGTGTGGCACAATATGATGCATTGGTGACTGCTTGGAAATTTAAGTATCAATACAATCGTAAAGCGCCATATGTCGTAGATGCGACGATTAAACCTTTATTACCGGTTACATCTTTGCCAACTTACCCTGCTGAAGATGCCGTTGTGGCTCAGGCGAGTTATGTGATTTTATTGGCTATGTTCCCTGGGGAAGGCCCGTTTTTGGCCGAAAAATTAGCTGAAGCAAAAAATGTACGTATTTGGGCTGGAATGAATGTAGGTTCTGATGTTGCTGCCGGTGCTACACTTGGCGGAGCGGTGGCTGCACAAGTCATGGCGCGTGCGAAAACGGATGGAATGAGTGCAGCAAATAACCAAGCGATTGTTCCGGGTTTAATAGCAAATTCTAAGTCTTTGGGCTTTGTAAATCCATGGGCAAGCCAAGAAATTCCCGCGCGTCCTCCGATGTTACCTAATTACGGCGCTGTGAAAACTTGGAATTTTGATCGTGCAACGATGGAATCAATTCGTCCAGCCATGCCTTATTTAGAAGGATCGGCTGAATTCAAGAAGGATTTGGCTGAATTGGAAACAATCAATAAGAATCAAACGCGTAACCAAGCTGCTATTGCTAATTATTGGGCAGATGGTCCAGGGTCGTATACGCCTCCAGGTCATTGGCATCGTTACGCTTGTGCTGCAGGAGTTGAGGCTAAATATTCTGAAGTTCGTATGGCGAGAATGTTAGCTTATGTTGGAACAGCATTAATGGATGCGGGGATTGCTTGTTGGGAAACAAAATACTATTACTACAGTCCACGTCCCCAACAATATGGATTAAAAACCTCGGTGGGTCTTCCTAATTTCCCAAGTTACACGTCGGGACACTCAACCTTTTCATTTGCGGCAGCAACGGTTTTGAGCTCTTTTTTTCCTACGAATTCGGCGAAATTTTATGATTATGCTCAAGAAGCTTCCGATTCTAGAGTTTATGGATTAATTCATTTTCGGATTGACTGTTCTATGGGAGGCAAGCATGGTCGATTAATTGGTGACTATGCTGTGAAACGCGCAAATGCGGATGGGGCACAGTAAGTTGAATTAATTTACACAGGAAGGGCTTCGACCCTTCCTGTGTAAAAATATTAGATATGTTAGTAATCTTTGTTTTTCTTTTTCTACCGTTTAATCATATTGATTCAACGGCTAAATCAACATTTTTATCTGAAGTAATCGTGAAGCATGAAGGTATTCCTGCTAATTTTTCAACGATGCCTTCAGTTAAAAATGGTATAATCTATAGCGGTAAAAAATCCGAGCTTATTCGATTGGGCGCCCTGCCGGCAAATGTTTCGGAACGTGTGGGTCGACAAGTTTTTGCCAAAATTCCGGGTGCTTTTATCTATGATATGGATGGAAGTGGGAATCAAATGAATTTTGCATTTCGCGGTTTGGATTCACACCGCGGTTGGGAATTTAATATCAGGCAAGATGGCGTATTATTGAATTCGGATTTATACGGGTATCCGGCAAGTCATTATTCGATGCCCCTTGAGAGTATTGAATCGATAGAAATTGTCAGAGGAACAGGTAGTTTACAATATGGTGCACAGTTTGGAGGAATGGTAAATTATGTGACCAAGAAGCCTTCAAAGAAATCTTTTTCTTTAGAAAATATTACAAGTATAGGTTCCTTTAATACCTATACGAATTACTCAAGTGTTTCGGGTACTTCAGGTAAATTTAGTTACTTGGGTTACGTTTCGAATCGTTCGGCTGATGGTTTTCGGGATCAAACACATAGCCAGTTCGATGCGCAACATATTCGGTTGAATTATGCATTTCATCAAAACTTAAACATGAGTGTTAGTTGGTCACGTTCCAATTATCTTTTCAAAATGGCGGGTCCCTTAACGGATGTTCAATTTGCTCAGAATCCCAAACAGTCCACGCGCTCACGAAATTATTTCAATCCATCTATTTCAATTCCAGCAGTTGAACTTAATTGGAACCCATGTAAAAATAGTACGGTAAAGTTTAGTTCATCGTTTCTGTATGGAGATCGAAATTCTGTTTTATTTGATAAGACGGCAGATGTTCTCGATTTGGCTTCCAATGGTATATTTGCTTCTAGACAAGTAGATATTGATAATTTCAATTCTTGGACGAATGAATTACGATTTTTGCAATCCTATAAAAAGGGTACGCTTACTTTAGGAATTCAATATTTATCGAATGACCTTCGCCGTAGGCAACTGGGGAAGGGAAGTACGGGTACTGATTTTGATCTTTCGATTACTGCAGCGGGATTTGTTCGTGATATGCACATGAAGACAGAGAATCTAGCATTTTTCTTAGAACATAAATGGGATATCACGGATCGACTTTCATGGAATGCGGGTGTTCGATTCGAGTCGGGTGAAACGAATATGTCTGGCGTCATCGCCTATTTAGACGCTTCCCAAGTGGTAAATAAAATTACGCACCGATTTCCTTTGTATGGGACCTCATTTGAATATCAAATAAATAAGGCTCAGCAAATTTACGGCGGAATATCACAGGCATTTCGCCCAGTCATATTTAAGGATATTATTCCAGCTTCTACATATGATCGAGCGGATAAAAATCTCCAAGATGCGAAAGGTTATAATGTGGAACTAGGATACCGGGGGACATGGAGGAACTTCCAATGGGACATAACAGGATTTCAATTGCAATATGATAACCGTTTAGGAAAACTGGCACAAACCGACGCTCAGGGTAATTTCTCCTTATTGCAGACGAATATTGGAAATTCAATTACTACCGGGGTAGAAATTTCTTTACAAACGGAATTCAGTCTAGCGCCTAAAATAACACTTTCGCTATTTACTGCTACTTCACAAATGAATGCTCGATATCAAAATGCATCGATCAGGAATGGAACTACCAATGTCTCCATTGCTGGTAATTATGTAGAGAGTGCGCCCGAATGGATTTCAAGAAATGGAATGACAATTCGTTTTCGACAATATTCTATATCAGGATTGTATAGTTATGTTGCCAAAAGTTACGCTGATGCCCTAAATACGGAAAAGCCCTCCGCGAATGGGGCAGTGGGAGCTGTGCCGGCTTATTCTTTGTTGGATTTTGTTGCTGATTGGAAAATTTCAAAATCTCTCCTTTTGAAGGCGAGTATAAATAATGCCCTTGATTTATCCTATTTCACGAAAAGGCCCATGTTCTATCCTGGACCAGGAATTTGGCCATCGGATGGAAGAAGCTTTCAGCTGAGTTTACAGGTTAAATTGTAAAAAATTGATACTAGTCATTTTTTGATTTTAAACGTTCTAATACTTTTATATTTATGGTAACGATAAGTAAAAATAGACTCCATGCACTGGTTACGGCCTCATGGATGAATCGCGCGATGATCGCGATGGTATATATTTGGTTCGGATTATTGAAGGTCTTGGGAACTTCACCTGCAGAAGCATTGGTAACAAGGTTGTTTGATATTACGTTGGCACCCTTCATGAGTATCCAACAATTTTTAATGGTTTTGGGTGTTGCTGAATGTATGATTGGGTTTTTATGGTTGTTTCCTCGAGTAACGAAAATTGCCTTTTGGGTGATGATTGCTCATTTATTCACAACCTTTTTACCTGTCTTATTGCTGCCAAATGAAACCTGGCAATCATTTTTTAGCTTGACACTGACCGGGCAATACATTATCAAGAATGTGGTATTGTTATCAGCGGCTTGGTTTATTTATGTTTTTTCCGAAAATTAGGGGTGGGGGTAAACGCTGCCGGGGTTAAAAACCCCGGCAGCGTTACGCTTTTTTCCATTTTTAGGCGACAAAAAACCCCTTATCCATCCGAATAAGGGGTTTTTATTTGTATTCCGAATAATTCGATTTAAGACTATAGGCCTAGAATCTTCTTATTCAGCTCTTCATCAGCTCCTGTCCCAGCGAAATCATCAAATACTTTTTCAGTCGCCTTGATGATGTGGCTTGAAATAAATGGTGCTCCTTCTGTCGCTCCTTGAACCGGATCCTTGATGCAGCATTCCCATTCTAACACCGCCCAGCCATCATAGCCGTATTGCGTTAATTTCGAGAAGATGCTCTTGAAATCTACTTGGCCATCACCCAAAGAACGGAAACGTCCCGCACGATTGATCCAAGATTGGTATCCACCATAAACACCTTGCTTACCTGTTGGGTTAAACTCCGCATCTTTGACGTGGAACATTTTGATACGTTCGTGGTAGAAATCGATATATTGTTTATAGTCCAATGCCTGCAACACAAAGTGCGATGGATCATATAATAAGTTGGCACGCTTGTGGCCTTTCACCTCATCCAAAAACATCTCGAACGTCACGCCATCATGCAAGTCTTCACCGGGGTGAATCTCATAACATAAATCTACGCCGCATTCGTCGAAGGTATTCAAAATCGGTAACCAACGGCGACCTAATTCCTTAAATCCTTGCTCAACTAATCCCGCAGGACGTTGTGGCCATGGATAAACCGTATGCCACATTAATGCTCCTGAGAATGTCGCGTGTGCATTCAATCCTAAGTTTTGAGAAGCCTTAGCCGCATATTTCAATTGTTGAATCGCCCATTCAGTTCGCGCTTTTGGATTTCCTTTCACAGAATCCGGTGCAAAACCATCAAATCCTAAATCGTATGCCGGGTTAACGGCAACTAATTGGCCTTGTAAGTGCGTAGATAATTCCGTGATTTGCAAGCCTTTGGCAGCCAACATCCCCACGATTTCATCGCAATACGTTTTTGACTCCGCCGCTTTTTGCAAATCAATGCAACGTGAATCCCATGATGGAATTTGTACCCCTTTGTATCCCAAGGACGCCACCCATGTGGTGATGCTATCTAAGGAATTGAAGGGAGCTTCATCCCCCATAAATTGTGCCAAAAATATCGCTGGCCCTTTGATCGTATTCATATTATTAAAGGTTTAGATTTTAACCCACTTTTGTGAACGTGTCGAATCCAAGATGCGCTCGCAAATCAACAACTCGCGGTACCCGTCGGCAAACGTCGGGTATTTTGGATTTTCAGGTTGCTTACCAGCCTCAACAGCCGCGTAAACTTCCTTGAATAATTGTTTCGAAGTATCCGAGAATCCTTCATTGTGACCTCCTGGGAATGTCATTAATGCAGTTGCTTCTGGATATGCCAAAGATGGATCGCGCATCAATACTTGGTTCGCTTGATCACGGTTACCAATCCAGATTTCGTTTGGCGATTCTGAATTGAAGGCAAATGTTTTATTTGATCCTGAAATTTCTAATTTCAATTGGTTCTTACGACCCGCTGAAACTTGCGATACCGTCACACAACCACGGTTTCCATTGTCAAAACGTAATAATACGTTGGCATGATCTTCCGTATTAATATGTACATCCGCATAATCTTCGGGTTGCAACATTTTGCCTGAATAAGTCTCTACAGGCTTCAAAGGCTTCTTGCGAACCTTATGAACCGTGTTGAAATCGGCCATTACTTCCACTGTTTTCAAGCCTGTGATGTATTCAATCACATCCAATAAGTGCGATCCGATATCGGCAATCGCTCGTGAATCACCTGATTTATCCGGTTCTAAACGCCAGTTGTAATCCGTGTTGTAGAATAACCAATCTTGTAAGTAGCTACCGATGATCGAATAGATTTCGCCCAAATCGCCTTTTTCGCGCATGGTCTTCATTTGACGAACCAACGGGTAATAACGCAAGTTGAAGTGAACCGCATTCACCAATCCTGTTTTCGCTGCCAATTCCACTAATTCTTCTGCCTCGTGTAAATCTTTGGCCAAAGGTTTTTCACATACCACGTGCTTACCTGCTAATAAAGCAGCTTTCGATTGTGAGTAGTGTAGGAAGTTAGGTGTACAGATGTGTACACATTGGATATCGTCTTGCTTTAATAAGTCTTCGAAAGTATACCAACGGCCTATGCCCAAATGCTTCGCTTTCGCTTCAGCTAATTCAATCGTTACTTCACATAATGCTGCAACGTCGATGTTGGGTAAGCGGCGAAGCGCTTCGATGTGTGCGGGTCCGATAAAACCGGTACCTACGATACCTACTTTAATTTTAGTCATGATCTATTAAATTTCGAATTTTGTCCATTTGTTTTGGTTGTCTTTGGCCGAACGAACCACGTTCTCAATGAATGCCATCCCCATAATTCCCTCGTCGATGCCTGGGAAATCATACATCGGATCTTGTGGCTTTCCTGCCCATCGCGCGCGAACCGCAAAAGCAAAGTTGCGGTAGATGTTTGCGAATGTTTCTACATAGCCTTCTGGGTGTCCAGCCGGTTGGCGTGAATGCGCATTCGTTGCCGCAGATAAATTACCCACAGCCGTACGAATCGTACGTGCCCCTTCGTCACGGGTACGGAAGGTCAGGGTATTGGGCTCCATTTGATGCCAAGTGATACCTGCCTTACTTCCATAAATACGGAAATTGAAGTCATTTTCTTCGCCATTGCAGATTTGTGAGCAATGTAAAACACCTTTGGCCCCATTATTATAATGTAGCAAGATGTTTCCATCGTCATCCAACATACGGCCTTCCACGAAGATTGTCAGATCCGCGCAAAGCTCCGTAATGTGTAATCCAGTAATATATTCAATTAAATTCTCGCAGTGGGTACCGATATCACCAATCGCTCCAGCTGCACCACAACGTTCTGGGTCTGTGCGCCAAGCGGCTTGTTTCTGACCGGTAGCTTCCACTAAATCGATCAACCAGCCTTGTGGATATTCAACGATAATCTTGCGAATCTCGCCTAATTGGCCAGAATCAACGAGGTGTTTCGCCTCTTTGACCATCGGATATGCGGTATAATTATGCGTCAAAGCGAAAATCAAACCTGATTTTTCGATGATTTTTTTTAGTTCTTTGGCCTCAGCCAAATTCAAAGTTGCCGGCTTATCGCAAACGACATGGAATCCATTTTCTAAGGCGAATTTTGCCGCAGGAAAATGTACATGGTTAGGTGTTACAATGGAAACAAAGTCCATACGCTCGCCTTCCGGAAGTTCTTTTTCTTTCAGAATCATCTCTTCGTAAGAACCATACACACGATTCTCTGGAAGATATAATGCCTCGCCTGTTGCTTTGGATTTTTCGGGATTGGAGCTGAATGCCCCACAAACCAATTCGATTTCGCCGTCTAATTGGGAACCTCTGCGGTGAACGGCACCGATGAAGGCTTCGGTACTTCCACCGATCATGCCCATTTTTAATTTTCTTCCTCGCCGACTAGCTGCGGTTGTGGATGTTCCACCTTGGATCATATATGATAGATTTAGATTGTTACAAAAATAGGGCTTAATTTGATTAAATTACCCTTTAAAGGGCTCAGATTTTTGAAATATTTTCAAAATAAATCAGGTTTGTCGGTGGAATTCAAAAATCTTTTTGTTTTTTTGGTACGATTTTTCCAATGTTGAATTTAATTTTTTTAAGATTACCAATTCTCTAAACATTTAACTAAAACTAATCTATTATGAATCAAACTGTTAATGCCAATCGTTTATTCTTGGCGTCCTGTTTTGCACTCATCACTACTTCCATGGCTTTTGGAATTCGTGCGGGGGTTTTAACTCAATTGGGACAAGATTTCCAATTAGACAATGAACAATTAGGCTATGTGAATCAAATGGCATTTTTAGGTTTCCCTATCGCTATGATCATCGGTGGACCTTTGTACAATGTGCTAGGGCCAAAGAAAATCATCTGGGTTGCCTTCTTTACACACGTTATCGGTTTAGTGATGACAATTTTTGCTGGTGGTTTTTGGTCATTATTATTATCAACTTTCTTTGTTGGTTTCGGTAATGGAACTGTTGAAGCAGCTTGTAATCCCATGATTTCCGATATGTTCGAAGGAAAAGAGAAGACAAAAATGTTGAATCGTTTCCACATGTGGTTCCCAGGAGGTATCGTAATCGCGACTCTTTTATCGCAGTATATGACAGGTGCCAACATGGGTTGGCAATTGCAAATCGCCGCTATCTTAGTTCCTGCTGTGATTTATGCTTATTTGTTCTTCGGTCAAGCATTCCCAGCTGCGAAAGTGGAAGGTGGAGCTTCGACAGGTGAAAACTTCAAAGCGATGCTTTCTCCGTTGTATTTATTTATGTTGGCTTGTATGGCCTTGACTGCAATCTCTGAATTCGGTCCTGAACAATGGATTGGACCTATCATGGGTCAAGCAGGTGCAAGCCCAATGATTATTTTAGCTATCGTAACAGGTTTAATGGCAGTTGGTCGTTATTTCGCAGGACCTATCGTTCACAAATTAGATGCGGGTGGTGTATTATTAGTTTCGGCTATTTTGACGGCCATCGGTGTTTATTTGATGAGTTCTGCTACAGGTGAAATGGTGTATATCTCTGCGATTATTTTTGCATTAGGTGTATGTTATTTCTGGCCAACAATGATTGGTTATGTTGCTGAGAATATTCCAATGACAGGTGCTTTTGGTCTTTCGATCATGGGTGGTATGGGGATGTTTGCTACATCAATTTTCCAACCAATTATCGGTAAATGGTTAGATGCTAATACAGCTGAAGCTTCAAAAACCTTAACAGGTGATGCAGTAGCATTAGCGGCTGGTCAAGCGACAATGGCACAAATGGTATTGTTCCCTGCGATTTTGATCGTGGCATTTGCTGGTTTGTATTTCTTCGGAAAGAAGACGAAACATGCTTAATCAATTCCTTGATAATTTTGAAAAGGGAGCTTTGGCTCCCTTTTTTTTGTGCCCATTTCCAACTAGCTTTGGCAAACCTTCAAGGATTGCCAAAGCTTAAGTGCGTATGCGGTATTTGTTTTTTTGCTTGTTCCTGTTTGCCTGTAAACCCAATTACAATGTGGATCCATCCCAAGTGGGAAAAGCATTACGCGCGCAAGAAAATGAATATCCTGAAACCAAGATTTTAGGTGAAACGCGTATCGGAAATTTTGAAATTACATTAGCGAAAGAAACACCTTTACATCGCATTAATTTCGTCCGCTTAGTCAAGATGGGTTATTTCACCGACCGCTATTTTTATCGAAATGTATATGAAATAGGTATGCAGGGCGGGGGCGAGTTCGCGGATCGTTTGGCCTATTTGGTACCTGCGGAATACCCTGACCACCTGAAGCCGGAACGCGGAACTATCGCAATGGCGCGCTACGATGAAGGAAATCCCAAGAAGTCATCTTCGCCTACGGAATTTTTTATCGTGACGAATACGGAGCAGGCTGCCCGTTTCTATAAGCAATACGTCGTTTTTGGCAAGATTACGAAAGGCTTGGCGGTCATCGATTCGATGCAAAAACAACGCTCTTTCGACGAGAAACCAGTGATTCCAGTCAAGTTTACGCTGTCTTTGTTGAAGGACTAATCAAGCTCGAAATGCCTGCGAAGGCCATGACCAATAAGCACCCCAATACATTCAGCCACAAAAAGGCCATCAAATCGATGTACCAGGCATAAATAACGAAGGCTTCTGCCACAATCGCCGACCAAAATACTTGATTCCCAGAGGTGCGCGGTAAATAAAAGGCACATAAAAAGACACCCAAGATTGTGCCGTAAAACCAAGATCCGAGGATGTTTACGACCTCAATTAAACTGCCCATATTGACGGCAAAATGAGCAACAATCAGACACAGAATTCCCCAGCCAAGCGTAATCAATTTGGAAACCCACCAATAATGCTGGTTTGAGCCCTCTGTATTCATAAATCGCTGGTAGATATCCACCATGCTCGTAGATGTTAGCGATCCAAACGCTGACGCCATGGAACCCATGGAAGCTAATAAAATCATGGCAATTAGAAAGCCTACAATCCCTACGGGCAGGTTGTCTGTGATAAATCGTAGAAACACATAATTGGTATCCTGTTCCTCAAAATCCGCGTGGGACTTTTTGATTTCGGTCACGGCTTGACTTCGTAAGTCCTTTTGTTTTCCTTGTAAATCTTGAATGGAAGTCTGTAGCTGTTCAGTCTTGGCAACATCATGGGTTTTAATTGCTTTTACCAAAGCGATTTCCTGTTGTTTTTTAACTTCAAACACATTACGATGCTCCGCACTTACTTGCTTATAATTCGCTTGTTGGCTCCACAATCGCTCCGAATTCTTATTGAAAAATATAGGAGCCTCTTGAAACTGATAAAAGATATACACGAAAATTCCCACGAGTAGGATCAAGAATTGCATTGGGATTTTTAGGAATCCATTTAATAGCAGCCCTTTCTTACTCGCCGTAGCTGATTGGCCGGAAAGGTAGCGGCCTACTTGGCTTTGGTCTGTCCCAAAATAAGATAGCTGTAGAAAAAATCCACCGATGATCCCCGACCAAATATTATAGCGATTATTAATATCGAATTTCCAGTCAATCAAATTGATCTTGCCCATTTTACCTGCGATGAGCAAAGATTCATGAACGCCAATCTCTTCGGGTAATTGGTGTATGATCAACACCGCCGCAAGAAACATTCCAGCTAAAACCACCGACATCTGTAACATTTGGGTGTAAGAAATTGCTTTTGATCCACCCATCATGCAATAAGTCGTCACGAGCGCTGCCGTCATGGCATTGGTCCAAGATAAATTCCAGCCCAATAAAGTTGATAAAATGATGGAAGGGGCTGCAATGGTAACTCCTGTCGACAAGGCTCGAGGAATCAGAAATAATAAGCTAGTTAGAATGCGTGTTTTGGAATCAAATCGTTGTTCTAAAAATTGATAGGCGGTGTAAACTTTTAGTCGGTAATAATTAGGAATGAAGGTGACCGAAAGCACAATCATGGCGATGGGCAATCCTAGATAAAATTGTACAAAGCGCATGCCATCCGTATAGGCTTGGCCTGGCGCTGATAAAAAAGTAATCGCTGAAGCTTGCGTCGCCATGACCGAAAGCAACACATGATACCAAGGTAATTCGCGGTCGGCCAATAAGAAACCTTGCAAGGAGTGTTTTGTCTGTTTTCCACGGTAAATCCCATAAAAGACGATTCCGCCAATGGTACTTAGTAATACAATCCAATCGATGAGCGTCATTTCTTATTGATATAGGTAACTGAAAACGATAAAGAATAGAATAAGACCTAACAGGAATAATCCGAGCGATATATACCAATTTGCCCATTTGGGGGCATGTTGTTGTGATTCCGTTTCCATGGTGCTGGTTTAGTAGGTTGAAATTACACATAAATCCTTGATTATTTTGGGTGCCCTATTGGAATAATACATTTTGCTTCTTACCTTTGCAGTCCAAATTACGCGGGTGTGGTGGAATTGGTAGACATACCAGACTTAGGATCTGGCGCCGCGAGGCATGGGGGTTCGAGTCCCTCCACCCGTACCAAGGCAAGCCCTCAACACCGATAGGTTTTTGAGGGCTTTTTTTAATTGAATAAATAAATAATTCTATATGAACATTTCACTCAATAAAGCAAGTGATTTACAAGGTCGTTTGACTGTTGTTGTAACAGAGGCTGATTACAAAGAGAAAGTTGAAGCTAAATTGAAAGATTACCGTAAGAAGGCATCGATCAAAGGTTTCCGTCCAGGCATGGTTCCTGCTACTTTGATCAAGAAATTGTATGGTCAGTCTGCATTGGTGGATGAAATTAATCACGAATTGGGTCATGCCGTAAGTGATTATATCAAAGAAAATAAATTAAACTTAGTCGGTGAGCCTTTGCCAGCTGTAGAAGAAGCAGATGCAATCGACTGGGAAAAAGATACAGAATTTACCTTTCATTATGATTTAGGTTTTCACGGTGATTTCACGGTGGACTTAGCTAAAATGAAAGCGATTCAATCCTACGAAATTAAAGCCGACAAAAAGGAGATTGATGAGACCATCGAAAACTTGAAAAAGCAATTTGGTGAGCAAACGCATCCAGAGTCGGTTGAAGATCGTGATTTAGTTTTCGGAACGTTTACGCAAGGTGACTGGGTTGAGAAATCAGCTATTCCGATGCACGCGATTCAAGATAAATCTAAGAAAGTATTTGTCGGCGCTAAGAAAGGGGATACCTTGAAGTTTGCGATCGATAAAGTATTTGTTGATGCGAAAGCTTTGGCATTAGCAACAGGAAAGAAAGAAGAAGAGGTTGCGGAATTGAAAGGTGAGGTTTCTTACGTAGTTGAAGATATCACGCGTCAAGTGCCTTCTGAAATGAATGTAGCATTTTTCGATAAGGTTTTAGGACCAGGAAAAGCAACGGATGAGAAGTCATTCCGTGCGGAAGTTGAGACGATTGTAGGCGAAAATTATGCTCGCGAAGCGAAATATTTATTGCGCATCGATGCTGAGAAAGCGATTTTAGAATCTGTTAAAATTGATTTGCCAGAAGAATTTTTACGTACTTGGTTGATTCGTATCAACGAAGGTAAATTCACACCGGAGCAAATTGATCAAGATTTTGATAATGTGAAACGTGACATCCGTTGGAACCTAATCAAAAACGAAATCGCTGAGAAATTTGACGTGAAAGTTGACTACCCTGAGGTAGTTGAAAAAGCGAAAGATATGGTTCGTCAGCAATTTGGTGGTTATTTATCTTCAGACCAACCGGGTATCGAAGAGATGATTGAGAAAATTGCTATGGGTTATTTGAGCGACAAGTCGAAAGGAGATAACTTCATGAACTTGTACAATCAAGCATTCTCGGATAAAGTATCGAATGCGATTGTGGAAAATATTCCAAACAAAACGACTAAAATTGATGTTGATAAATTTAAAGAAATCGCAGCGGCGCTTTAATTTTTGAATTGTCACAATATTTTTGAAAACCCCGCTCTTCGCGGGGTTTTCTGTGAACTAAGGTTCGTACATTTGTGTTTTGCGTATTTAATACCAAAATATTTTAAATTTGATTTTTAAACATTGAATCCTATGTATCCAAAAGAATTGTCAGGAGAAGAGTTTCGTAAATATGCCGTACATCACCGTGGCTTGAATGGCTTAGCGGTTGATCAATACATGAATCACATCGGCGATCGTCCGTTGCACCAAATTGAAGACATGACCCAATACATCATTGAGGAGCGCCCGATGCGTTTCGCTCAAATCGATGTGTTCTCACGTTTGATTATGGACCGTATCATTTTCATGGGTGTTCCTGTGGATGATTACATGGCCAATATCATCGTGGCGCAATTGTTGTTCATGGAATCAACGGATGCGAAAAAGGATATCGTGATGTACATCAATAGCCCAGGTGGATCGGTTTATGCTGGTTTGGGAATTTATGATACGATGAATTACATCCGTCCAGAAGTAGCGACTGTTTGTACTTCTTTAGCTGCATCCATGGGTGCTGTTTTATTAGCCGGTGGTGCCGCTGGAAAACGTTCAGCTTTAGAGCATGCACGTGTGATGATTCACCAACCGTCAGGGGGGGCACAAGGTCAATCACGCGATATTGAAATTACAGCGCGTGAAATCGTGAAAATTCGTCAAGAATTGTACGAGATTCTAGCGAAGCATTCTGGTAAATCTTTCGAGGAAATCGAGCGTGATTCCGATCGTGATTATTGGATGAAAGCTGCTGAGGCAAAGGAATATGGTTTGATTGACGAGATTTTAACCCGTACGGTATAATTCATGGCGAGTAATAAAAAAGTAAGTTGTTCTTTTTGTGGCCGAGCAAAATCGGTGATTGAAAGCAATGCGGGTATGTTGTTGTCGGGTATCGAAGGACATATTTGCAATAGCTGCATCCAACAAGGCTATGAGGTTATCAAAGAGGAGTTAGGCGCACCCGTGGCATCTGCATCTCATCATCAATTCGAATTGGTGAAACCGAAAGACTTAAAAGCCTATTTGGATGAATATGTCATCGGTCAAGAAGAGGCGAAACGTCATCTTTCTGTGGCGGTATACAATCATTACAAGCGCTTGATGCAACCCGCATCTGCAGATGATGTGAAGATTGAAAAATCAAACATCCTCATGGTAGGTGAGACAGGTACGGGTAAAACTTATTTAGCCAGAACACTTGCGCAAAAATTACAAGTTCCTTTCTGTATCGCAGATGCGACCGTGATTACGGAGGCTGGTTATGTGGGGGAGGATGTGGAAACGATTTTAACACGTTTGCTTCAAGCGGCCAACTACGATGTAGAGAAGACTGAATGTGGTATTGTGTTCATTGATGAGATTGATAAAATTGCCCGTAAATCGGATAATCCTTCGATTACACGTGATGTGTCTGGGGAGGGGGTCCAACAAGCCTTATTGAAATTATTGGAAGGTTCGATTGTTAATGTTCCGCCGCAAGGTGGGCGTAAGCATCCGGATCAAAAAATGATTGCTGTAAACACAGAAAACATCTTGTTTATCTGTGGAGGTGCTTTTGATGGCATCGATCGCCATATTTCAAAGCGTTTAAATGCGCGTCCAATTGGTTTTTCAGGCGACGATACCTTCCATGATTCATTTGAGAAGGATCAAATCATGAAGTATGTTTCGGCGCAAGATTTGAAGTCTTTTGGTTTAATTCCTGAATTATTGGGTCGTTTGCCTGTCGTAACATTTTTAAATCCATTGGATGCGACGGCATTGTTGTCAATTTTGACGGAACCTAAGAATGCTTTGGTCAAACAATATGAGAAATTGTTCTCGATGGAAGGTGTAGCCTTGCATTTTTCACCTGAGGCGTTAAGCTATATTGTGGAGCAAGCGATGCAATATAAATTAGGTGCACGTGGATTGCGTTCGATTATGGAAGCAATCATGACGGATGCGATGTTTGAAATTCCTTCGCAGTCGGAGCTTACTGACTTTACCATCGATTTGACCTATGCTAAATCGAAATTCGAGCGTACCGTTTTTCACCAAATGAAAGTTGTTGCATAATATGAAAAGGATCGGATTGTTATTCATACTAGCTTTATTAGCTAGTTCTTGCGCGAAAAAAGCGGTTGTTGCCGCTTTCGCACCTACGCCTGTATCGACGGAGTCTGTAAAAGCTCCCGTAAATGAAGCTGAAAAACAGCGTGTGATGAATGAGGTAGTTCCAAGCAATAACGTTAATCAACCTGCTCCTCACCATGTGCAACAAAATAGTATCGAGGCATCTTTGCCGACGGTAGCTGCGCCTGTTGCACCTAAAGCCCAACAAGAATCCGCTTCTTTGCATGTTGATCGAATTTTAGATGCAAGTCCCGTAAAGTCCTACGTCAAAAAAGCTTCATTTAAGCAATATAAGGCTAATCCACAAGGACCTAAGCATTGGGCACCCCAATTGAAAATAGGTTTGACTTTGTTGGCTATCGGTGTCGTATTAGCTGTTTTTGGCTTGGGTTTTGTCGGTGGTTTGGCGGCGCTTATCGGCTTGTGTTTCACGATTGTCGGGCTGTTAGTTACCTATTAGCATGAATCCGTCGTTGGTTTTGTTGCACGGTTTTGGCGAGGATGCTCGGATGTGGGATGATTTTATTCCTGGTCGTTTTCCTAATCAAACCTTGCATATTCCTAATTATGCGGATTGGTCCGATTGTATGACGATTGCCGAATATGCACGAAAAATAGTGGATATTCTTCCTCAAAATCAATCCTTTATTTTGATAGGTCATTCCATGGGTGGTTACATCGCATTGGAGTTGGCCAAGCAGTTTCCTGAGCAAGTGCAAGGAATCATTATGCTCCATTCAACGCCTGTTGCAGATTCCGCAGATAAGAAACTGCAACGCGATAAGACGGCAGCATTTATTCAAGAACATGGATCTGAGAAGTTTATTCGGTCTTTTGTTGCTAATTTATTTGCCCCACATTTTGTCGAATCCCATCAAGAATTGATGGATATTCTTGCAAATCGTTATTCCCAATTAAATCAAACGGGATTAATCGCTTCCACTTTAGCGATGAAAGTTCGCGAAGATTTGCAGGATTTTGTACGGTCAACGGACATTCCGATCTTATTTGTGTTGGGCGAAAAAGACCCTCTGATTCCTACTGAAGCTATCGTTGAGTTGTTGGCGGGGAAAGACCAACATAAATACGTAATTTTATTGGGCGTTGCACACCAAGGTTGTTATGAAGCACCCGAGGAAACAAACGCTGTGATTAACCAATTTATTAACGAGATTCATGCCTAAGATTATTGTGGCCCTGGACGGCTTTTCTTCTTGTGGAAAAAGTACAACTGCCAAACGTGTAGCTGCCAAATTGCATTATGCGTTTGTTGATACGGGTGCTATGTACCGGGCGGTTGCCTTGTATTTTCACCGGAATTCCATCGATATTTCAGATCCGCAAGCGGTCATCGATGCATTGCAGCACATTGACATAAGTTTTGAGTTTAATCAACAGCGTCAAGCTTCAGATACCATTTTGAACGGCGAAAACGTAGAGGTTGAAATTCGTAAAATGTACATTTCAGAGATGGTCAGTCAAGTAGCTGCCATAACGATTGTTCGTAGAGCCATGGTTGCGCAGCAACAAAAGATGGGCCAAAAGAAAGGACTTGTGATGGATGGACGAGATATTGGGACCGTTGTTTTTCCGGATGCCGAAGTGAAGATATTCATGACTGCACAGCCGCATATTCGCGCACAGCGTCGTAAACTAGAGCTTTTACAAAAAGGCGAGGACTTGCCTTTAGAAGATATCATTGAAAATTTGCGTATGCGTGATGAGATTGATTCCAATCGGGAAGAAGGTCCATTGAAGCGCGCGGAGGATGCCATCGATTTAGATACCTCATTTCGAAGCATGGACGAACAAGTGGAATTTGTCTTAGCACAGGTTGAACGTGTCAAACGTGAAAAAAAGTAAGCCCTATTTGATTGTTGGCCAAGGTGTCGCAGGAACTGTCCTCGCGCATCATTTTCTGCTGGCTAAAATTCCTTTTCAGATTTGGGATTCTCCCATACATTTTAATTCATCCTATGCAGCTGGTGGGATTTTTAATCCTGTTACAGGCCGTAAACTTGAAAAAACGTGGCTAGCTGATGAATTGTTTGATTATCTTTTTCCTTTTTACCAACAACTCGAAAAGACTTTAAACGCCTCTTTTTTTCATCCGATGCCTTTGTTTCGTCCCTTTGCGAATGCAGAGATGAAGCAATGGTTGCTCGATCGAAAGTCGGAAATTAACCATGATTTTTTGACTTGGACTGATGACGGAGTTTGGGTCAAGCAAGCTGGTTGGCTGGATGTGGCTAGTTTGTTACATCATTCGAAAAACTATTTTGAGAAGCAGGGCTTTTACACTGCCAAAACATTCCAAGAGGCAGATGCCATGGATTTTGAAGGAGTTGTTTTTTGCGAAGGTTTTCACGCTACGCAAAATTCCTTGTGGAATAAATTACCTTTCCTTCCTGCTAAGGGGGAATTAATTCGTTTTCAATCGAATGAACCTTCCCGCGATTGTATTCTAAACAAAAATGGGTTTATCCTCCCATTACCGGATGGAGCGTTCAAAGTAGGCGCAACGTACCGTTGGGATGAATTCACACAAACGCCTACCGCATCGTCACGCGAAGAACTTATCGGTAAATTGACTAGCATGGGTGTATCGAACTTCGAACTTTTGGATACCTACGTAGGAATTCGACCTGCAACGCAAGATCGCAGGCCATTTGTCGGGATGCTCTCCGGAAATAAACGGGGAATATTCAATGGTTTTGGCTCAAAAGGTGTATCCTTAAGTCCTTATTTTGCGCATGCCTTTACACAAGATATCTTGGGTGAAAAAGAACTGCAAGCAGATGTTTCAATTCGTCGCTATTCGCATTTATTTTCGGTATAAATCCTTAAATTTGATTTCGTGTAAAATTCTATCGGATGCGCTTTTTCCGTTTGCTTTTATTGGGCTTGTGTTCTTTGCTGTTTACACAGCAATTGCAAGCACAAGATTTTTACCCGAGCCAACGTGCTTGGGATAAAACGCGCATTCAGCATCAAAAATTTGCCTGGAAGTATCTTGCGAATCAAAATTTTGAGGTCTATTATTTTGGTAAAAATGAGGCTTTAGCCCGAACGACTTTACAGCTATTGGATGCGGATTTTCAACGCATTACGAATTTGTTATCCTATACACCTTATCAAAAGACGCGCATCTTTGTCTATCCTTCAGGAAATGAATTAGCGCAGTCAAATAGTGGAATTAGTTACGCGAATGCACAAGAGGCGGCAGACGAAAACCGGGCTAAGTTCCGTATTGAAATTGCGTATCAAAACCAATTCCAAGAATATAGGCTGAACTTGTTGAAGCAGCTTTCTCAGGTTTATTTACATGATATTTTGTACGGGGGTAGCATCAAGGATGCACTACAAAACTCTTTATTATTGTCAGTACCCGAATGGTTTACTTCTGGATTATCGGCTTATCTCGCGGCAGGAGATACGCCTGCTATGAATCAATACATGTTTCAAGTAGTCGTTGCGAATAAAGTTCGGAAACCTGTTTTGGCACGTGGTATAGAAGCTGAATATTTAGGTCAATCGATCTGGTCTTATATTTCAAGGGTTTATGATGCGAACCAAATTGGGAATATTGTCAACTTGACGCGTATTATTCGAAATGAACAATCGAGTATTTCGAGTACACTTCGAAAGCCGATTGCTAAATTCCTGAAAGAATGGTTTGAGTTTTATGTCAGCGAAGCGAAGCAGTATGAAGTCAATGTACAGCCTGTTCCTCAAAAGACATTATTGTCTTTTGATATGACGAAAGGTGAACAAATTCGTGATGTCCAACTAAGTCCGGATGGTAAATGGTTTGTATATCTACTAGATGATTCGGGTAGATTCCGTGTCATGTTAAGATCGGTGCTGGGTAATTCAACTAAGGAAATTTTTCGTACAGGATTGAAAGATCCCTTGCGCAAAGAAACAAGTGTATCCCCATTAGTTCAATGGGCTGCAAATCAAGATTTGTACATCCTAGCGAATCAAGAAGGTAAAAGTTTTCTTCATGTTTTTCAGTGGACGAAGCAGAACTTTAAGCTTGCCTCTAAACGTAATTTAGGGGACATTCGTTTTTTAGATTTTGAATTAAATGCAAATGCCCAACGGATGTTGGTTCGATCCTTTAAACTCGGCCAAGTTGATGTGGGTATCTATGATATTCGTCGGAATCGTCTTTCAGCCATTACGCAAGATTCCAATCAGGAATCCGAAGCGCACTGGTGGGGGAATGAAGGGGATGTTATTTATCTGACGGATCGAATTTCGGATAGTACCTATCTGAAAGAAAAGGGTTTGATTGTGATGAAACATTGGCGAGCGGAAGATCCAGCCAATGCGAAGGAGCTATTTATGCATAAAGGCACCATTCGGAATGTCAGACCTATTTCGGATTCCTTGATTTATTTTCTGAATGAAAATCCAGCAGGGAATGAATTAGTATCCTATCATGCCGCGGATCAAAAGTTGTATCAAACCATTGTAAAATCAGGAGATTGGTCAGCCTTCAGATGGGCAGGCGATCAATTGTTGGTGCAAAATCGGTCGGTTCTGACAGAACAAGTGCAACAGTTTGAAGGGAAGTCGCTCGCGAACATCCCGAGCTATTTATGGTATCCTATGTTACCGGATACATCAAGTGCTTTAGCTCAACCGATACCAAGTGATGAAAACAGACGGGTCACGGATGTGCGAAAATCACGTATTGAGCGCCAACAAGCCTTGCGTCTACGAAAAGATTCGAATCGATTAATAGGTCCTTTGGATTACCAAAATTCGTTGGTTCTCAACGGTTCCGAAGGTAGTTTTAAAGTTGATCCTATCCGCGGATTAGGGTATAGTATGGATTTGAAAATGAATGATTTATTAGAAAATCATTTGTTTAAAGTGGGGGCCTATGTATCTGCGAACATCAAGAATGTTGACCTTTGGGGGGAATATAATTACTTGGCCAATCGGGTCGATTGGACATTACGCGTTGACCGGAAGATACTGGATCAGGAAACGGAGATTTTATCTCAAAAAATCCGTTATAATCGCGTGGAATTGAAGGCTGTTTACCCATTTACGTTGGTGAGTAAATTAAGTGTTTCCGGGATGTTTACGAATAATCGGGCAATCGATCAATACAATGTGAGTACCCCTGAAAATGTGTCTTCTTATTTGGGGGGGCGACTCGCCTATACCTTTGATAATACGGTTCATGTAGCTGAGAATCTGCAAACGGGTTTTCGCTTATTCACGGGTGTTGAGTTCCAGCAATCCATGCAAAAGTCTTCCTTTACACGGATCAATTTAGATGCGCGGAGGTATTTGAAAATTTCGAATAGTCTGTTTTTAGCCACTCGACTTTCCGCATCACAAGCCGTAGGAAATGCAGCCACCCAGACCTTATTAGGCGGGATGGATAATTGGTTGTTTATCGATCGTGAGATTCAAAATAAAGAAAATCCCTTGGGGACAGCTGGAATCGCCCAACGCGATGTATTCATGAGCGATTTTGCCACATCACTTCGTGGTTTCAAAATGAATAAGTTGGCAGGGAATAGCCATTTGTTACTGAATGTTGAACTTCGTGTTCCCTTGAAATCCTTGTTAGGACCAAGTTATGCTAAATCTCAATTTTTGAATACGTTCCAAATGCTGGGCTTCTTTGACATGGGTAGTGCGTGGACAGGTGCAACGCCTTTTTCTCGGACAAATGGATTTAATACGAATACCTTTGGTGGGAATACCAATCCATTCCAGGCCACGGTGACTGATTTTCGAAATCCTTTCTTATTTGGTTATGGGGTAGGTGCCAGAGCCAACATTGTTGGTTATTTTGTCAAGTTGGATTATGCTTATGGCATAGAAAACGATGAAATTAAATCGCCTATTACGTACTTAACGCTAGGTCATGACTTTTAGATTACTTTGTATTTTCCTTTTTGTACAGTCTCAATTATTCGCACAAAGCCTGTCGGTTTCTAATTTGCCAATTTTGCAAATCAATACGAAAGGGGCAACGATCGTAGATGAGCCTAAAATACCGGCTAAATTCACCTTGTTTGATCGAGGGAAAGGTCAATTAAATCAATTGACCGACAAGCCGACATTTGTTTTTTGGGCGGGTATAGAATACCGTGGAAGTTCTTCTCAGGGCGATTGGTATTTCCTACCAGGTTTGGTTAAAAAACCCTATGGATTTGAAATTTGGGCAGATTCCTTGTCCATGGCAGCCGTGAAGTTGCCTATCGCCCAGTTTGGAGCTGAGTCTGATTGGGTGTTGAATGCCTCTTACAATGATCGAACATTTTTGCGAGATGTTCTTGCCCAACAATTAGCTAGTCAATTTGGCTTGCAGCATTCAAAAACGCGGTATGTCGAAGTGATACTAAATGATGCCTATCAGGGAATTTATGTATTGATGGAGAAAATTAAGCAGGGCGGAAATCGTTTGGATATCGCTGATTTAACGCCTACGGATAATGCAGGGGATGCAGTAACGGGTGGCTATTTGGTCAAGATTGATAAAACAAGTGGAGCTGTATCTCGCAATTGGAATAGTGCTTATGTATCTGGGAAAGGGACAGAAAAGAGCTTTTTCCAAATTGAATATCCAAAGTCGGAGAATATAACAAACCAACAATTCACCTACATTAAGAATTATGTAAACACATTTGAGAAAAGTTTACAAGAGGAACAGCCACTTAAGGCTACGACGACCTATCGGTCCATGATGGATATGCCATCGTTCGTAAATTATTTCTTATTGAATGAGCTAAGTAGGAACGTGGATGGTTTCAGATTGAGTACTTATTTTTATAAGGATAAGGACTCTAAAGGTGGGAAATTGACGATGGGTCCAGCTTGGGATTATAACTTGTCTTTCGGAAATGCAGATTATTACGATGGTTATTTACCTCAGGGATGGGTGTATAATAAACTAGAGCTGACAGAAGGTACGCCAGATTATTTCCAAACGCCTTTTTGGTGGGGAAAGTTGATGAAAGATTCTGTCTTTGTAAA
Organism: Cytophagaceae bacterium; assembly: GCA_017984215.1. Lineage (GTDB taxonomy): Bacteria > Bacteroidota > Bacteroidia > Cytophagales > Spirosomataceae > Aquirufa > Aquirufa regiilacus. Next base: position 22,535 of record JAGOAA010000010.1, on the reverse strand, counting down.
TTCAGTGAAGCGTCGTTGGAGCAGTTTGCGGAAAACGACTCTGACTCCTCAGGCGATATTTAAATTCATGGATTCTACGACGGTAGCCTTGAAAGATCCTATGCAACGAAACTTTGGTCGTTTCCCCTTGTATGGGAAAAAAGTTTGGCCTAATTATTATGTGGGAAATAACGCGAATGAAGAGTTATTTTGGATGGAGAATTGGATTTCAGCGCGTATTACTTGGTTAGATGCTGCAATTGCTCGGTTAGATGCCACGCTGATTTTGGGTAATGAATCGGAAGTTTCGATTCGTGCTTTCCCAAATCCAGCCACGCAGTCGATTCAATTGGAATTTCCGCTGCAGCAAAATGGGAATCTCAACTTAGAAATTTTTGATCTTTTAGGTCGATCTGTATTGAAGAAAGCCTTGGGTGCGCAGGTGAAAGGACCTCAACTCATTCCCGTGGATATTTCAGCGCTTGCACCTAGTCGGTATGTCATCGCTATCCTGCAGGATGATGCAATCTTATACCGTTTTCCGATTGTTAAAAGTTTGGATTAGCGTCTACTCTTATTATTATTACCTATGTCTCAGACCGTTGATATTTCACCTTTGTTGGCCGCCACGCGTAAGGCTTCTACGCAATTAGCTTTCGCGGATGCCCGCACGAAAATTGCCGTTTTGCATCGCTTGGCCGAATTACTGATTGAGCAGACGCCCATCATTATTGGGGAAAATGCGAATGATTTGGCTCAAATGGATCCACAAGATCCTATGCGCGATCGTTTGTTGTTGACCTCGGCTCGTATAGAAGCGCTTGCGGCAAGTTTACACGATGTGGCTGCCTTGCCTGATCCTTCTGGACAGGTTTTACTGGAAAAGGTTCTTTCCAATGGCTTAAAATTGCAGAAGATTTCCGTGCCCTTAGGGGTAGTGGGCGTGATTTACGAATCTCGTCCCAATGTAACCATCGATGTCGCTGCCTTGTGTATTCGTTCAGGAAATGCCGCTGTATTGCGCGGTGGGACGGATGCTTGGTTTACAAATCAGGTATTGGTTGGCTTAATTCATGAAGCGCTCCTGTCGCAAGAGTTACCTGCTGATCTTGTGCGTTTGTTGCCAACGGATCGTTCGCACGTTACGACCTTACTTCAAGCGACGAAATTTATCGATGTGATTATTCCACGTGGGTCGGATGCTTTGATCCAACGGGTTCGTCGGGAATCTTTAGTTCCTACCATTGAAACAGGAGCGGGCGTTTGCCATACCTATGTGGCGGAAAGTGCGAACCTGGATATGGCTGTTCCTATTGTTGTGAATGCCAAGGTTTCGAGGCCATCCGTTTGTAATTCGTTGGACACGGTGATTCTTCATCGCTCTCAATGTAAGTCATTTGTGCAAAAAGTTGCGGCCGATTTTATATCCTATCAGGTTCAAATATTCGCTGATGCCGCCGCGTTTGCTGAATTGGAAGCTATTCAATATCCTTTCTTGCACCGGGCAGAGGTGGCTGATTTTGGTCGGGAATTTTTGGATTTTGCCTGCTCAATAAAAGTAGTCGATGACTTGGCTGAGGCTTTGAATCACATCGATCAATATTCTTCTAGGCATTCCGAAGCGATTGTGACGGAGGACGCTTCAGAGGCGCAAGTATTCTTACAGGCCGTTGATGCTGCTGCCGTTTATTGGAACGCATCGACGCGTTTTACCGATGGCGGTGTATTCGATTTAGGCGCTGAAATCGGAATCTCTACCCAAAAACTACATGCCCGAGGACCATTTGCTTTGGAGAAATTGGTGACGGAAAAATGGGTAATTCAAGGAGCTGGACAGGTTCGATAGCCTAGAATTCGTGATCTAAGCCTAGTTTTTGTTTCAATTCACCCAAGATTGGATGCTTTTGAACCAAGAAATCATACTTGTCTGATTGTGTGTAAAGGAGCTTTTTGTCGCCATTTTCTTGGATAGTAACATCCAAAACGATATCAATCGCATAATTTTGAAGACGTTCGCGTAAAGTGCCCAATACTTCCATGCGCAATTGCTCATTGAAATGTTGGACCTGAACCTCGTTTTCTACTTTGATATGTGCAACCGTATCGATTAATTCAATCGGGCGGTCCATCATCACAAATTTGTTGATCAAATTGGCATCTTTGAATTTCTTTGCAATCTCATTCCACACGCCTAAGAATTTGGCTGAATCAAAATCTTGATTATTGAAATCATTGGCTACCGCTTGTTCTTTTACCTCATCTTCTTGTGTCTTGGGTTTAATGACACTCTTGCTCGAGCGTAAACCACCGAGACCCGCTGCCGGCATTTGTGCAACTGGTTTTGCCTGAGGTTTTGGTTCTTCAGCTTCGGGTGTAGGCGCAGGTATAGATATTGGCGCAGGCGCGGGTTCACTTACGGCAACAGGAGTTTCCGTCACGGGTGCTGCCGCTACTTCGATGGCTGGAGGTGTTGAAACAGTTGTCTGTGTTGTGGCCCCAGCGCTTTTAGCTTGGGGCTCAGGCTTTTTTCCGGTACCGCCCTCCGTGGCTAGTTGGTAAACCGATGGTAAATAATTGATTTTCAGTAAGCAGAGTTCGAGGTGGAGTCGGGCGTTTTTCGCCGACTTGTAATTACTCTCACAGGTTGAACAAATGTTCATCGCGGAAAGTAAGAAGGATGTGCTCGTTAATTCGGCTTGTTGCTTGAATTTTGCACGGGTTTCATCAGAAATCTCCATTAATGCCAAGGTTTGTGGGTCTTTGGCAAATAATAAATTTCGAAGGTGTTCCATGAACCCACTGATGAATTGCTGGCCATCAAAACCCTTCCGCATGATTTCGTCCAATAACACGAGTGTCTCTACATGATTTTGTTTGATCAAGTGATTCGTCAAACTCACATAATAATCACTGTCTAGGATGTGCAAGTTTTCAAGCACATCTTTATGACGTAATGTATTGTCAGTCGAGAATGTGACATTCAAATCAAACATGGAAAGTGCATCGCGCAAACCACCATCGGCTTTGATTGCAATTAATTCTAAGGCTGAAGGTTCTGCTTGAATATTTTCCTTTTGTGCAATATTGGCTAAATGGTCAGCCATGTCTTTCCATTGAATCCGATTGAAATCGAATATCTGGCAACGCGACAAAATGGTCGGCAATATTTTATGCTTCTCCGTAGTGGCAAGAATGAAAATCGCATAGGATGGGGGTTCTTCCAATGTTTTCAGAAAGGCGTTGAATGCCGCCGCTGAAAGCATGTGAACCTCATCAATGATGTAAATCTTATAACGACCCCGTTGAGGTGGATAACGTACTTGATCAATGAGGTTACGAATATCGTCTACCGAGTTGTTCGATGCCGCATCTAATTCATGAATCGTTAAGGAAGTATTGTCTTGGAACGATTGGCAAGATGGGCATGTGCCACACGCTTCGCCATCAGTCCCGATGTTTTCGCAATTGATTGTTTTCGCTAAAATACGTGCACAGGTTGTTTTACCCACGCCCCTCGGACCACAAAATAAGAAGGCCTGTGCCAAATGGTTTGACTTGATGGCATTCTTTAAGGTGGTGGTAATATGACTTTGGCCAACGACCGAATCAAATTGGGTAGGTCTGTATTTTCGCGCTGAAACAATAAAATTTTCCATACTGCAAGTTAACTTTTACGTGAGCAAATTCCAATAAGCTAGTTGGGTAAATGCAAGATTGCGCTGACAGGAAAATGGTCCGTTGGGAAACGGCTGGCCCAAGTCTCTGAGTGCGTCGCGTGTTGGCTACACGTTACGCCATTTTTCACAAAAATGTAGTCGATGTGTTTGCCTTCTTGTTCCTGTTTGAATCCATTAAATGAACTGTAAGGCCCATAATGTCCTGCTTTGCTAATGGATTCGGCGTCGATCAAGTGCTGAGGATTTGCCTTAGCTAAGATGATTTGAATCGGTTCGTCATCGGGTGTTGCATTAAAATCGCCTGTAATAATGGCAGGTGATTTCCCGGCGATTTCTGCTACTTTGGCAAGAACTAATTTCGCGCTTTCTCGGCGTGCTATTTTGCCTAAATGGTCGAAATGCGTATTGAAAACGAAGAATTTCTTGCCTGATTTGATTTCCTTGAATTCACCCCAAGTCACGACGCGGCGGCATGCGGCATCCCAACCGAATCCTACCTTTTCACAGGAATCGGAAAGCCAGAAGGTCTTTTCGCGCATGAGTTTGAATTTCGCTTTGTTGTAAAATAGGGGAGAGAATTCGCCCGATTCTTTGCCGTCATCACGACCTTTTCCAAACCATGCGTAACCAGGTAAGGCTTTCGCAAAATCCTTGATTTGATGTACGAAGGCTTCTTGCATTCCAATGATATCGGCCTGGTGGTATTGGATTAATTCTGCACAATGTTTTGCACGGTATTTCCATTGGTCTTGACCATCCGACTCGGTATCTAAGCGAATGTTAAAGGTCATGGCTTTGATTTGTCCATGACTTTGAAAGCCTAATAAAAGGAATACTAAAAAACAGCTTAAAGTTTTCATAATATTTTCGATTTGAGGCCAAACGCGGTCTTTTTTGCCATTTTCGATGACGAAATCAGCGCCACGGAGGTATTGTTCGGGTTGCGGTTGTAAATCAATCATCTGCATGATTGCCATGTAGGATGATTTGTTTCTTTTTTGAATATGTTGAATGCGCTCATCCAATGGACAGCTCACGGCAATCAGTTGCTTGAGTAATTCAGGTTTATTTCGAGCGGTTATCAGTGCCGATTCGTATAGATAGAATGGTGAATTCGGCGCATTTTCCAACCAAGTTACAGCCGCTTGTCGAACAGCGGGATGGATAATCGCATTGAGTTTTTGAATGTCGCCGGGGTATTTTTGCAAAAGGCCTTTCATCCATGGACGATTGTAGGTGCCATCAGGAAGATAGGCTCTAGATCCAAATTCCTCCAGGATTGCGGCTTTAACTTCAGGGTCTTGATCGCATATATTACGCGCATGGACATCAGCTTCAAAAACTGGAATTCCTAGGATAGAAAAAATCCGACAAATCGTTGATTTGCCGGATCCTATTCCGCCTGTAATGCCAATAAAGGGTTTCAGGCCTTGTTCGTTCATTTTATTCTTCTGTTAAACGAGATGACGCATCTTTAGAAATCGCTGATTTTTCAAAAACCATACGAACTCCTTTGCTTGAATCTACTTCTACAACGATGGTTTTCTCACGAATCGATACAACACTTCCATGTGCACCACCAATCGTAACCACTTTGTCACCAGTCTTTAATTCACTGATAAATTTTTGTGCTTCTTTCGCCTTTTTTTGTTGTGGACGAATCATAAAGAAATAAAACACCACAAAAATACCTCCGAAAAGGACGATTTGCATGATTTGTGGATTGGCTTCTAATAATAACATAGGACTATTTTTTTTGAGGTAAAACTTCTATTTTAAACGCAACCATGTTGTCGGCTGGTAAGGTATTTGCATAGGCGGTAACGGTTTTTTGTACTTTCCCTTCCTTGCCATGCGAATCAAATGTGACTTTGATAAATCCTTTTTTGCCGGGTTGAACTAAGTCTTTCGACCACTTAGGTGTCGTGCAACCACAAGAGGAATTCACGGAACTAATTTGTAAGGGTAGGTTGCCTTTGTTACGAAAATGGAAGGTATATGATATACTATCTCCTTCGGTAATTCGACCGAGGTAAACCAAGGGTTGGTCAAAAACCATTTGCGGACGTTTCTCTTGCGTTGGGCGCAAAGCTACTGGAATAGCATTTTCAGCATCACTCAGTGACTCTTTTTGTTTATTGGTACAGGCCAACAACAAAACAAAGGCTCCCAAACAAATCGAAAGACGAAGCATCTTATTTTGCTTTAATTTGGCTCATCATTTTCTCCACGTCCTCAAGCAATTTCTCTGCTTTGATTTTCGTATCGTTCACGACTTTCTTGCCTTCTGATTTAGCCATGGTTTCTGGGATTTCTTTTCCATCCACGATGTCATTGATCAATTGGGTCAATTGTTCTTTGTATTTGTTCAATTGGAAATACAATTTGCTACGTGTATTCTCACCTTTATCAGGTGCATATAGAATACCAAGCACGGCTCCTGTAGCAGCTCCTACAACAAATGCCCAAAAGGATTTTGATGATCTACTCATAATTATTTACTGGCTATGTCGATTAATCCTCGACCTGATTTTTGAATAATTTTCTCTCCTATAAGCTTCACTGAAACAACATCCAAAATACCGTTGATAAACGGACCTGATTTAGGTGTTGAATAGTTTTTCGCTACTTCAATGTATTCGTTAATACTCACTTTTACCGGAATGCTTGGGAATTTAATCATCTCGGCTACAGCCATTTTTAATATGATTAAATCAGAAGTGGCTAAACGTTCTGAGTCCCAGTTTTTTGTCTGGTCATTCACCCAAGTTGTTAGGGATTTATCTTCCTTCACACAATAGTCGAATAATTCTTCAAAGAATAATTTATCCTCATCCCATTGGATAGCAAGGGCTTGTAAGCTTAAATCTTCTAAGGCCTCCACTTTAAATGTTTTGGTACTTAGGCTTTTTATTACATCCTTATTAACATGCCAATTTAAATCTTTTTCCTCAAAATATGCTGTCATAATCGGATGTTTTAACAGATAATTTTTCAAAAGATATTGTACGATTTCAACATCCTTCACAAGGTCTTTTCCTGCTTCTGGTAAATAGGAAGTAAAGCTGTCGTCTGGTAATATGCCTTCTAAGAATAATTTCTTGAGTAAGGTTTCTTCGTCCTCCGACCAGCCAATATTGTTATCCGCAAATGCGCTTTGCAAATCTTTCCATTTTGGCAAGATTGCTAGAACTTTATTATTGGCAATTTGGGAGGTCTTGATGGTCTTTTCCAACAAACGTCTTTGTTCATCCCATTGACCGATCATCGGGATGTTTTGTAAGTAGAAAAGTAATTTTAAGTATTGTTTATAGATGGATTCAACCTCGGTAACCATGTTGACACGCATATCGCGTGCTATTTTAGCAACATTGTTTTGGTAAACACGGTAAACGGATTGAGCAGCTTCTAGCGATTCTGCCGGAATGCTTTCTTCCGTGGGAACTCCTTGAAAAAATTCGTTTAATTGAATTTCGGCTAGTTTTCGCAAACCCTCGAGACGAGGTGTTTGTTCTTCTTTCGCAACCATCAACGAAAGATCAGGTTGAAAAATCCCTTGTAAGCCATCAAAGGCTAATTGGTATTGCGCGCGTTCCTGCGTCCAAAAGGCATACATTTGTTGAAATGCTTTGACCCGTAGTAGTCTTCTGTTAACCATCCGAAAATAAAGAGCGTTCTTGATTTGTAAAACACAAAATTACAAATTTTAATTTAGAAAGGTCCTATCTTTGCGCCAACTTATTCCATACATGGGCGCACTTAGTCATCTGAATCAATACTTCTGGAAATATAAATGGCTTCTACTCTTAGGAATGCTGTTTACGTTTTTTTCCAATTTTTTCGGAGTTGTGCCTGCGCAGTTGGTTCGTTTTGCCTTGGATTTGGTGACGGAGACCATTGATGTCTATTTTCTTTTCAAGGGTTTTTCGATGCAAGCTGTCTTTTATGAGGTATTTGCGAGTACCCTGTTTTATTATGGAGCCCTGATTGTTTTAATGGCTTTTATTAAAGGTGTGTTCTTGTTTTTGGTGCGTCAAACCTTAATTGTGATGTCACGCCACATCGAATTTGAGATGAAACAAGAGATTTATGCCCATTACCAAACGCTTCCGCTTTCATTCTATCGCAAGCAAAATACAGGCGATTTAATGGCGCGTATCTCAGAGGATGTTAGTAAAGTTCGGATGTATGTGGGCCCTAGCATCATGTATGGTTTGAACTTGATTACGGTTTTTGCTCTTGTAATTTATTACATGTACCACGTGAGTACAACCTTGATGTGGTACGTACTTTTACCGCTTCCAATCTTGTCGTTTAGCATTTACTATGTTAATTCTTTGATTATCAAGAAGTCGGAGGAGATCCAAGCGGGTTTGTCTACCATCTCGACCTTTGTACAAGAAGCCTTTTCGGGGATTCGCGTCTTGAAATCCTTTGTGCGTGAGAAGCAATCTTTGGAGGCATTTACGGAAGCATCCGCTTATTACCGTCGGAAGTCTTTGGACCTAGTCAAGATTGATTCTTTGTTTACTCCCTTGATTTCTTTATTGGTCGGTTTTAGTACGCTTTTAGTCGTATATGTAGGCTCGAATGAGGTCATGGCGGGTCACATGACCTTGGGCAATATCACCGAATTCATCATGTATGTATTCATGTTGACTTGGCCCGTAACTGCCTTAGGCTGGACAAGTTCACAAATTCAACGCGCGGCAGCATCACAAAAACGTATCAATGAATTTTTAGATATCAAATCGGAATTAATTCCAGGTAAGCAGATTACGCAGCCGATTCAAGGTAAATGGACTTTTAAAGATTTGTGTTTTACATACCCAGGAACGTATCGTGAAGTGTTGAAGAACATTAATCTCGAAATTAGTTCTGGGGAATCCGTGGCCTTATTAGGAACAACTGGTTCAGGAAAGAGTACTATTGCCTTATTAATGGCACGCTTTTATGATCCCGTATCGGGGGATATTTTATTGGATGATATTCCTTTACGTGATTGGGACATCCAGCATGTTCGTAAACATTTGGGTTTTGTGCCTCAAGATGTCTTTTTGTTTTCCACAAGTATTGCGGAGAATATTCGCTTTGGGCAAGATGATTTAACGGAAGAGCAGATGAAAGAAGCTGCGCAATATGCGGATGTATATGATAACATCATGGATTTTCCAGATCAGTTTGAGACGATTTTGGGGGAACGTGGCGTAACCTTGTCGGGAGGCCAAAAACAACGGGTTTCCTTAGCACGTGCTTTGGCAAAGAATCCCATGATGCTTGTATTGGATGATTGCTTATCTGCCGTAGATACCCATACGGAACACAAGATTTTGACACATTTGAAGAAGATTATGCAAGATAAAACGAGCTTAATTATCTCGCATCGCGTGTCTTCTGCTAAATTAGCAAATCGCGTATTCGTCTTACAAGATGGGCTAATCGTGGAACAAGGGAAGCATGCACAATTGATGCGCAAGAAGGGCTTGTATTACGAATTATACCAACAGCAATTGAACGAAGAGCAAGGATTATAGTAGATTTCCACTTAATCGGATCAATTCAATTTCGGCAGATTTCGCTGCATATCGCGCTTCGATTAAACGCGTTTCCGCCGCTACGGCATTACGTTGTACCTCACGTAATTCATAAGAAGTCGCAATACCAATTTTAAAACGGTCAAAAGCGATATCAATGTTTTGCTTTGCAATCGTATAATTTTCTGTTTCCAACGAGATCAAATTCAATGCGTTTTCGTAGGCCGTGTAAGAACGTTCAATGGCAGCAATTAATTGGTTTTTCGTATCTTCTATTTGCAATTGGGCAATCTCAGCATTGATTTTTGCGTTCTGAATGCGACGCTTTTGATTGTATCCATCAAAGATGTTGATCGTAGCACGTAGTCCATAATTGAATACATCACTCGAGCCACGTTGGACACCAAATCCCGCACCATTGACCACATTATTGACAGCATAGCCGGCTAATAAATCAATTTGAGGTGTTTGTTGGCTTTTTAAATTTCGCGTATCCAAATCACTGATTTTTTTCGAAACGAGTGCCGCCATCAGCGCTGGGTTTTGTTTCAAGGCCATTTCCTTCAGTTCGCCCAAATTTAATTTAGGTAATAAATCGATGACGGCAAGTGTTTGGAAGGTTGTCAAGTGTGGGCGTACTAAAAGGGTGTTAAGGCTTATTTTGGTGTTCAAGTCCGATTGTTCTTGTGCCAGTAATAAAGCCTTATCCTCATTATAATCCACCTGCGCGGAATAGTAATCTACTTTAGAGCCTTGTCCTACTTCGTAGCGATCTTTAGCAAGTTTTAGACGGTCATTCGAAATTTCAAGTCCTTTTCGAAAGTTGTTTACACGCAAATCTTGACGGATGATATCGTAGTATAAGGTGCTAATTTGAGCGATTAAATTTTCGATTGACGTTTCTGTTTGTTTGGCGCCTAGATTTTGGAGTTCTTTAAATCGGTCACGTAAAACGAACATTCCTTTGCCATCATATAGTGTCCATGCCATGGCAATACCTGCATTGCCATTATTCGATTTTACGCCAGATTGAACCAATGGCGCACGTAGGCCACCAAAAAACTCTTGATCTAATCCTGAAACAGTATAATTTTTGGTAGCGGTCCCTGTAATCGTGGGTAAAAACCCCGCATTACCTAAGCTATTATCATTTGCTGCCTGTATTTCTCTTTTCTTAAGAATCTGAATCGAATATTGATTCTGTAAACCTTGTTGAATGGCATCTTCCAAACGTAATACTTCTTGTGCTTTGCTGGAAAGACTTGTTAGTATAATTAAACTAATCAGGCCAAATAATTTCATATTGTATAGGTTTTGATAATTACCAACAAACATAAGGATTTTGTGCCACATAACGAAAGGGAAGGCCGATAAGACCATGTAGGGAATTTTGCGTTGAATTGCCTAATTTGCAACATGAGCTCGATTCTTGTCAAACAATTGTACATATTTCCCATTAAATCCCTGGCTGCCATTGCCGTAAATGAGGTGACTGTTGATGCCGCAGGTTTTGTCGGTGACCGAAGATTTATGTTAGTAGATTCGGAGGGAAAATTCATTACCCAGCGAACGCGTCCTGATTTAACTCGATTTAGGTTAAGCCAAGTTAGCGACGGCTACTCGGTTCAAGATCTTATTACAGGTGAGTCTAAGGTGCTGGCGGCCCAACCGCAACTCAAGGAAGTACTTGCGGCAGAACTTTGGGAGGATTCTTTACAGGTGATCGAAGTAGGAGAGGGTTGGTCTGCATGGTTTTCTGATTTATTGCAAGAGCCTGTTCGACTCGTCATGCAACAACAGAATTCGCCTCGATTAATCAAAGATAGCTACCAAACGGAGGGATCGAATCAGAGTTCCTTTGCGGATTCATTACCCATCTTACTAGCTTCTGAGGCATCTTATGAACGAGTTGAAGCCGTTTTTGGGCAATCGTATGATCCTTTACGATTTCGCGCAAATTTGCTTATTTCCGGTTGCGATGCCTTCGATGAGGATACCTTTGCTGAAGTAGCTATTAATGCTGTTCAATTGTTTGGGGCAAAGCCTTGTGCACGCTGTCAGTTGGTGAACGTCGAACCTGCTACTGGCCAAGTGGATAAAGGCGTATTAAAGGCCTTGGCATCATTTCGGCAAAAGGATAATAAGGTGTATTTCGGCCAACAAATGGTGCCGATAAGCCTTGGAAAAATTAAGGTAGGTGACGAGGTTCTTGTGATAAAACGAAAAGATGCGCTTTTTTAGAACCATTCATTTTTTGAGTTTGGATGTCGTTTTGGGCACTGTTTCATTGCACATGATGTTTTACCATGCCTTGCTGCATGTTTGGCCCTCTTGGGAATACGATGCACTATTGGGCATTTCGGTGTTTTTGATTTATGGCATTGATCGCCAAATTGATAATATTTCATTAGGAGCTTCAGATGAATTACATGTCTTTCATGCGCAAAATCAACGGAAGTTGTTGTCGATTTTGCTGGCACTAGGTTGCGTGAATATTTATCTCTTGTATCGTGTTGAAATGGCGATGATACGTCTGGGGCTGGTTTTAATACTTATTGTAGGGGGATATTGGGCTGCTTGGACGAATGGATTTTTTACATGGATTTGGGGCATTAAGGAGATATTTACCTCCTTGATCTACAGTGCTGGAGTCTTATTGCCTACTTATTTAGCGGGAGGATTTCATTTTGTATGGGGAATGGCGCTGTTTCTATTAGCCTTGTTGAACTTGTGCTTATTTACCTGGATTGATGTGGGAGGGAATCGAAGATTTCTTCAGCTTTTAATTTGGGCAAGTGGTGCTTGGCTTATGCTGATGTGTTTGTCGGGTTTTCAACTGGATGTTTGTGTCATATTACTACTCGTATGGGGAATTCATGCGGGGATTTATTATTTTAGCCCACGGAAGCACATGCGCCCTTGGGCAGAATGGGCATTCGCGAGCCCGTTGATTTACATACTATGCAATTTATAAAGACCAAAGATGCGTTTCAGGCGCTTCGATATCCTGAATTCCGGGCTTATGTGACAGGAAATACGCTGTTTACGATGGCTTTATTGATTCAGGAGGTGATTTTGGCCTACGAACTATATCATCTGACACATAACCCGCTGGCCCTGGGTTTAATTGGGCTAGCTGAGGCGGTGCCTTATATTTCCTTGGTCTTGTTTGGGGGGCATTTTGCTGATAACCGCGATAAGAAAAAGATCATGCAAGGTTCGCTTACGGTGATCATTTTAGGTTCCGTTTTATTGCTTTATGCGGCGATGCAATTGAATTCAGGGGGGACTGATTTTCATATTTATTTAATCTATTTCGTTATTTTTTTAATTGGCCTCGCTAAAGGATTTTTCAGTCCAGCTGCGTCTTCGTTGAATCCGTTTCTTGTACCCAAAGAGGTTTTTGCAAACGCGGCTACTTGGAATAGTTCTTTCTGGCAATTGGGTTCCATATTGGGTCCAGGAATGGCTGGGTTTTTATATGCCTATGCGGGTTTAGCGGGTTCGTTGATGATTGTCATTGGCTTGCTTTTAGCCGTGATGGCCTGTATGTTTTTAATTGATAATCGGCCTGTTCCTCCTAAAAAGGTTACACATGAATCCATTTGGCATAGTTTGCGCGAGGGGATTGAATATGTATTTAAGACGAAAATTATCTTATATGCGATTTCGTTGGATTTGTTTTCCGTGCTCTTTGGTGGGGTGATTGCCATCTTGCCCATATTCGCGGAGGACATTTTGAAGGTAGGTGCTGAGGGTCTTGGGATTTTACGCGCTGCCCCGTCGGTAGGAGCAGTAGTTACTATGCTTACCTTGATTTATTTCCCCCCATTGAAAAATGCGTGGCGAAATTTACTTTTAGCTATTGCGGGATTCGGAGTAGCGACTTTGGTTTTTGGACTTTCGACCAATTTTTGGTTATCCGTAACAGCCCTATTCTTCACCGGCGCATTCGATTCGGTCAGTGTCGTTATACGTCAAACGGTCTTACGCATTTTTACGCCCGATGAAATGCGTGGGCGCGTTTCTTCCGTGAATGGAGTATTTGTCAGTACCTCGAATGAAATGGGTGCTTTTGAGTCGGGCGTTGCTGCCAAATTTTTCGGAACTATCCCATCGGTTCTGATTGGCGCAGGTGTGACACTATTTCTAGTTACCATTGTTGCATTTAAATCCAAGGATTTATTGGAGCTAGATGTCGAAAAAGAAGCAGCCGGATAATTACTTGTTTGCTTGAATGCTCTTATTCCAAGCCTTCAATGTTTCCAAAATGGAATTCCTGCTTTCCTGTGCCCAGACAATATCGGCCACATTATTTATAGGACTCGTATTTTCGCCGAGTAATGCAGGCATCAAATTGAATGTATGTGTTTTTAATTTCTTCACGCCTTTGTCATTGACCGAAATACATTCGATCACCTCGATGTTGGAAATGACAACTAAGCCATCTGCCGTTTTCGACGCATGAATCTCAATGGACTCAATTAAGTTCTTTGGGATATCGCTCGTTCCGATAATATCAGATCCTTGATAATGGATGGTTTTGATTTCGTGTCCACCTACCAACAAAAATGAGATGCGTTGTTTGCCCGACTTCGTCGCGAAAAAATCTCCGATTGACTGAAAGAAATTACGTTTCGGTAATTGAATAACACCTAGGCCAACAAAATCACGAGGTGTTTGGCTAGCGAGGAATGAAAACGAAGAAGGCAGAATGGAGCTCATGAGAATATTTTTTACGAATTTATTTTAAAAATGGCAAACCAACAATTACAGGCGGATTTTAGGCTTAGGGAATTCAAAATGCTGCGCAAAACCTTGGAACCACTGATGGATTGACTCAAAGCCCTTTTTGTTTAAGTTGTAATGAATAAACTGGCCCTTTTTTACGGCATCTATTAATTGTGCCTGTTTCAATAAATCCAAATGATGCGAAATACTTGGCTTTGTCATATCAAATTGCTTGGCAATTTGTCCCGCATTTTGTGGGCCCTGCATGAGAAATTGGAGTATCTCTCTTCGGGTGACATCATTAATGGCTTTGAAGGCTGCTTCCATAGTGCTTAAATAATTAGGCGAATATCTAATTATTCTTTTGAATTTCCTAATTTAGAGATGGTCTGCTTTGCGATAGGCATCAATAAGTTTAATTTCACCCTCTTTTCCCGGATGGAAATTACCATGTTCCATGCCCAAAACGCCTGTGTATTTTTTCTGGCGTAGGTGTTCGAATATGTTGGCATAATTCACTTCCCCCGTTCCCGGTTCTTTGCGGCCAGGGTTGTCGCCGATTTGCAAATAAGCGATTTCCGACCAGCATAAATCCATATTTTTAATCATGTTACCCTCATTACGTTGCATGTGGTACATGTCGAAAAGGATTTTACAAGATGGGCTATTTACACCTTTACAGATCATATAGCTTTGATCGGAATGGCGTAAAAATAAGTCGGGATTGTCGCTTAAGGGTTCCAGAACCATTGTTAGCTTATGGGGTTCAAGGATTTCTGCGCCTCTTTTTAATACTTCGATGACGTTTCCTGTCTGTATGCCCATCGGTAAGTTGCGCGTGAAATTGCCTGGAACAACGGTTGCCCATTTGGCATTGACGCGCTTGGAGGTTTCGACGGCTTCCCTGCAGGATTTTAAAAAGATATCTGTCCAAGTTTTATCGCCTGTCGTCATGTGTGACTTATCGAAAAATCCAGGGAACTTGATCACAAAAACACCCATTTCCATGCCTAACTTGCTTAGCATTGCCCCAATTTTCGCTTGGACCTCTACAGGCTTTTCCATCATTTCATTGTCTTCCAATGCCCGAAATCCCATTTCATGCATGAATTTCAATTGGTCAATGTAATCTTTACCCGCATGTTGTTCAAACATGCCAAAATGGGGTGCATAGTTCAAGCTAAATGTATTGTTAACAGGATTATTTCCTTTCATGGCTTGACTACCTAAAACACCTGCAGTCATTAATTGGCTAAACGATCGACGATTCATGCTATTTCTTTTTTAAGGTGCTTAAATATTCTACTAAATCCGTTAATTCTGTTGTTGATATGCCATCTGCCAGCCCATCGGGCATCATGGAATTGTCTATTTGTTTGACCGACTTTAAGGCCGACGTCTTGAAATTTTGGATACTGCCGCCGGGTAATTTTAGGATGATATCGGTTTCGTTTTTGGAGGTCACGATGCCTTGATAAACATCACCTTTCTTTGTCGTAATCTCAAACGTTTCATAGCCAAATCCAATCCCTGCATTTGGATGAAGAATGGACAAATACATGCCTTCTTTCGATAATTTTGAGCCAATTTCGGATAATTTAGGGCCAAAATCGATGCCTTCATTATTGATTTGATGACACATGGCGCATTGTTCGACAAACACCTTAATGCCATTTTGCGCAACACCTTTCAGGTTGATTAAATCATTTAAAGCAGGATGTTTTGCTTTGGCATTACTTTGCGTAGCACTTAAATAGGTGTTTGCTTCCACACGAACACCTTTGCGCCAAGCTTTGCTGACAGATTCGACCACGGATGGAATGAATTTGGCCGGGATTTGCTTATCCTTCAATGCTTTCAATACAAAATCTTCGCCAGCAGGGTAGGAGTTTCCGATTCCTTTCGCTGCATCTTTTCGGACGATTAGCTCCAGTTTGTTGTTCATCATCGTCTGATTCAATAATGCTATGCTCTCCTTGCTTCCTTGCCAACGAATCGCGTCGATGATTGATCGTTTTACCGTATTGTTGCCTTGGGCAAATGTTTTGTTGATAAAATCATTTCCCCCTGCTAGCGCATAAAGTGATTTGGCAGCTTGTCGGCCCCCCTTATTACCCAAGATGATTTTCATGAGCTCGGGTTTTAACTCTACCAAATTGTATTTTTCAATCAACTTCGTGAATTCATCTACATCGCTTTTGGGTAATAATCCGATGACTGTTTTGCGAGCTAACGCATTTTTCTGAATGTATTCAGGGGCTAAGTGGCGGATAGCGATTAATGTAGCCGCCGCATCTTGTTTAAGATGCGTATTGATTAATTGAATTAATAAGGCTGATTTTTCATCTCCTGGGATGAAATCCAATGCCCGGAAATAACGTAGCTTTTCGTTGAGTGCTTTTGCTTCTTTTAAGAATTGGAAAAGGTATGCATTCGCCAATGGCGTTCTAGCACGGAATATAATATCACGAAAAGCCGGTGAATCTGCTGGCTTTAAGGCTAAGTAGGCAGCTAAACGTGTATCCCACAATCGATCTGCGCCGATTCCTAAGGCCTCTAAATACCAACGATCCGCACCGCCATGTTGGCTAGCCAATGCTGCCCAAATCGCGTCTGCTTCTGTGTTTTTTACATGGTGAAGTGCAATGGCTAATTCACGTTTTACCTGGAAATCTACATCTTTTACTACCCGTTGCGCCATAGCTTTCCATGCATCGAAAGGACGCATTTTCATCGCTCGTATAGCCATCATACGCCATTCGACAGACGGATTTGTTAAGGCCTTGTCGATGTAGCTTAATCCATCAGGACTTTGGGTTAGCAACCAGAATAAACGTGCTTTTAAGCGGGGATTTTTTTCGTTTTGATATACGGCCGCGATATCTTTCGTGGCTTTTTCTCCAAAACTTTGTAAAGCTTTATAGCCTACATATCGGGTCGCGAGGTTCGGATTGAATAAGGCCGTAATGGCTCCCATGGGCGAACCCAAATGTAGTTTCTTAATAAGATAGGGTGTGTTTTTAGGCGCGATTCGGTAGATGCGCCCCTTGTTTTGGTCACCTGCCTGATGACCTCCTACGCCGGGATCATACCAGTCGTCTATGAAGATAGAACCATCGGGAGCTACGGTGACATCCGCGGGACGGAACCATTGATCTTTAACTCCTTCAACGAGATTGATGATACTCGCTGTATAGCCTGCGCCTTGTGCTTTTGTCGGATAGGCACGCACAACATTGGGGCCGGCATCTGCATGAATGATTTGATTTTGGAATTTAGTCGGTAGTAATTGTCCTTCATAAACGAGTATTCCCGTTGGAGATCCAGAACCCGTTTGTAATAAATTGGGTACCACGCCAGGATCGTTTAAATGCCAATGTTGTAGTGGGATTTCGGATTCCATGTTGGTGCGTTTCACCGACCAGCCTTCGCCCGTCATTTCGTCGGTGTATCCATAATTTCCATGTTCAAAAATGGAATTGATTCGAACGCCTTTGTTGCCATCATCATCATTATCCGATTGCCAGAGTGCTCCATAGGAGTCAACGGCTACTTCAAAATTATTTCGAAAGTTTTGGCCCAGGCATTCTACATTTGATCCATCTACATTGCAGCGGAAGACCATGCCTTGCTTGTATTTGTTTGGCCCAATGATGTCTCCATCTTGGTCTAAAACGGGTTTGCCTTTCGCATCTAAAAGCTGTTTGCCTTCATTTCCTAAGTTGAAATATAATTTCCCATCGGGTCCAAAAGTAAAGGCATGTGCACCATGATCATGTTGTTCGCCGCCAATTCCCTGAAACATGATTTCTTTGCGGTCAGCCTTATCATCATGATTATCATCGTATAAACGCCAAATGTAAGGGCTTTGGGCGACGATGACCATGCTATCCAGTACGGCAATGCCAAGTGGGGCATTTAATTCGGGTGATTGGTAGAATACTTTTTGGTTGTCTGCCTTCCCATCGCCATTCGTATCTTCTAAAATGATAATTCGATCACCGGCGGGATTTGTTGGATTGCCCGCAATCGCTGGGCGGTAGTTGAATGCCTCCGTAATCCAAACACGCCCTTTGGAATCGATATCCATGTTGGTCGGATTCTTCAACATCGGCTCTGTCGCAAAGGTCGTTATTTCCAGTTCCGGATCGATTTGCAATCCTGCCAGCGCGTTTGAAGCTTCATGTTTTTGCGATTCGGTTAATGAATCCAAAAGTGTTTGTCCCCAGCGTTGGTGTTCGTTTTTTTGAAAGGAGGATATGCCAAGGTAAGCTAATAGGCATAATGAGCCGAGAATGGACAAGCGTCCACGGAAGGAATTTTTCATGTGATTAAAATAGGTTGAGCGAAACGCTTTGTTATAAAGGTCTTTTAATTCAGCAAAAAATGCAAATTTATCGCTTGAAGAATTGGTTCAATTTAGAACGAAAATTCAGGTAGGCCAATAGGTTTTTGGGACTTAATAAATTCGTTTTTAAGTAAGCTTTCCAGTCTTTGGCAGTACGTGGAGGATTAAGCAAGGTCGCCCGACTAAAATAAAAGGCTTTTTTGCTCCAAGATGATTTGTTTTCGTGGCAATCCATCCGCATGAGGTAATAGGCTTGCAAGATGGGTTTGATGAGGTAATTATATTTGTATTGCGTATGCGCGTTGATGCTTGCATACATGAAAATTCGGTTTTTGATAAAAGCATCCGCATATACGTGGTCAGTCATGCTGATCCCTCCCTCATTTTTCCGATAGACGGACATGACTTCAGGTAAATATCCGATGGGTCCCTGTTCCGCCAAAATAACATATAAAGGAATGTCACCACTTTTTGAATGCAAAAACCATTCCGGTAGGGCATGGGCAAATTTCCGGCGCATCATCACGGCGGCTGTCGCCATGAACCATGTTTCTTTTTCGATAAGGAAGTCGGCGGATCCAACCCAAGGTTTTTGGTCGGCGGAATTGATTAATTGGGGTGCCCGATCGCTGCCGTCCTCGAAAATGATTTCTGCATTGTGAAAGCAAGCGGAAGCATGGGGGTGTTGATCCAAAAAGTCAACTTGGCGTTGCAATTTCAAGGGGTCTGTCCAATAGTCGTCGCCTTCAATGTGAACGATGTATTCGCCTTTACAATCTAGAAAACAATGGACATAGTTTATTTTTGATCCGAGGTTTTCAGGACGAATATAGGCTTTGATTTTATCGGGATGTTTCAACGCATATTCGCGTACGATATCCGCTGTCCCATCCGGAGAATGATCTTCGCCGATGATGATTTCATAGTCAAAGTTGACCTGCTGCTCCAAGATTGCATCTAAACTCGTGCGTATATAGGCTTCATGTTTGTAGGTAATGAAGCAAATACTCACTTTGGGATTGCTGGGCGTTTGGGAACCCGGAAAGAGCTGATTATCGTGGTGCGAAAAATTCATGCGTATTATTCCATTTCGGCATAACCTACGCCCGTTTGACCAAAGTGATTCCCGTTGTAAAACATGATTTTTTTGCCTTTGTGATCAATGACAAGGGGGTATTCAATCATGGTATGATCCCAATCCAAAGGATTTTCGCTGACGTCGATACCTACTTGTTCATCGAAGCGCGTCCAATGGATTCCGTCCTTGGATTCCGCGTAATAAATTCGGTAAGAACGGTCGCGGTTTGTCCGGTAATCGGTTACAGCACGGGCTGAGAACCACATTTTATAGATGCCGTTTTCGATAATAACACTGGGTCTGGAAATGCCGCCCTCTACTTCATCACGGTAATCGATGGCTACTTGGCCTTTACGTTCCCAGCTTATTCCGTCGGTTGATTCTGCGTATTTAATATGATAACAAGGTTCCATCAGCCCTTGATCTTCCAGCCAATGGGTACAGTTTAAGTACCAAGCTTTGTATTTCCCATCGTCAAATAAAAAGCAGGCTGAGCCGTTGAAATAGGGCTCTGTGGCTGTTGTACTAATGATGGGGCCTGTAAATTTTTTTGTGAAATGTATGCCGTCCGTAGAACTAGCAAGTCCTAATGCATTGTGGTAAGGGATAGTATTGCGTACGGTCCAGCCGATGTAGTATAACCACTTTTCTTCACCATGCTGCATAAACCAGGTAGGCATGATGCCGCAATCGTCAAAAGTGCCCGGAACACCTAAATCCAAGATGGGTTCAGGGTGTAGGTAAAGGATATTGGAAAAATTGTTTGGGTCAAGATCGATGAAGGATGCTTGGCAGCGTCCTTTCTCATCGCGCGCAGAATAATAGAGTCTTATTTTGTCTGCATAAGAAGTGTCAGCACATACGACATGTGCATAACCTCGCTGGTTCCATGATGATTTTCCATCAGGGCAAAATATAAGTCCTTTTTTTATCCACTGCATATAATTGGACGTGGTGTTTGAAAAACCACGTCCAAAGATACGAGCATTTATCGAATTGTTGAGAAACTCGTCGGGCTCAAGTACATGGTTTCGACCTTATCGACGATTTTACCATCTTTCTCCGATTCTCCTTTGACTGAAATCCACTTAGGATCTAAGCGGAATGCATCAAAACTTGCCTTACCCGCTGCTTCACTTTTGTGTGCGAGGAAGTACAATAATTTAGGTTGAGATCCATCTTTGGGAATGGTGGTAAAGTATGCGATGTTATCCATGCCATGCTTTTTGAAGAGCTTAGTTGTATAATTACGGAAACGAGCTAATATATTGGGTAACTTATCGGGTGCCGCCGTATAGGTGCGCATCTCAAAAGTTCGGTCAGCATCTGCACTTGATGGATTTATTTTCGGGCTGAAATCGGTCGCATGCATAAATATGCTTGTTACTTTAGCTACGATTTTACCGCTTTCTTCGGATTTGCTTGCAACAGCTTTCCATTCGGGGTCTTTCCCAAAATGGCTCCATGATGTATCACGCGCCGCTTGACTTGGGTAGGATAAAATGTAATAAAGCGCATTATCGGTGTTGGTATTCGGAATCCAATAGCCAACATTCGTCATGCCATGTTTTTCGAATATTTTAGTCGTGTGGTTTGTAAAACGTTGAATAAGTGCATCTAATCTACCAGGGTGGCAGTAATAAATACGCATTTCATAATAACGCGTATCGGGTTTCTTTGCGAATCCTAGGAAGGATATGCTCATCAAGCAAAATAGGAGTATGTTTTTCATAGAAAATAGTTATTTGAGGGCTAATGTAGCTCAATTTGAATTTAAAAATATCCTGAATGGCTATATTTATTAGGCAGGACCTAATCGCTTGGCCATCACATGTTGTAAATAGGCGAATATCATATCAGGTTTTAACGTTCGCCAGTTGGGGATCTGCAGGTTTCCCCCAAAATTGATGTAATAGTCAACATGGTATTTGGCCCATTCTTGCTCGACAAATTCCGCAAAGTGCAATCCTACGATCCATCCATCTTCGACTTCTTCAAACCACTCGGCATAATAATCATCTTCAAATGTTCCGTGGAAGTTGAAGACATTTTCGCCAACCAACACAAAATGTTTAATACCGATTGCCAATAAGTGATCGATTACTTGCCGCTTCAATAACATGATGTCATTGTGCAAGGTGTCATTCCATTCTCCGAATAATTCAATGATGCTGTATTGTTGGTCGTAATCCGTAAATAGAATCTTACAATACAATGTTTCCGAATCGATCTCATCCCAAAGTGGATGAATGTAATACCCATAGATGTCGTTTTCGTATTCGGTTTGCGAATAAGTTCGGCCATAAAAGGGGGACTTGCGGTCATGTGCCGCATTGTATAAGGATTCCCACTGAAAGGATGGCTCGATTTCTTGCATATGTGTTCAAAATAAACAGAAATGACCCGAGGAAACAAGCCTTTTCCATAACTAAAAGGAATTGTCATCAAAGGGATTACCTGCGTGAATCGCCAAATTTCTTAAAATTTGTTAATTATTATAGTACCTTGTATTGCATAGTACTATTTAATTGCTATGTTTGTGCTATGAAAAATCGCAAACGAACCCTCATATTGTTTATGGTGCTGTTGGTTACCTCGCAGTCCATGTTTGGATTAGGCCTGCCTCAACGACTTTATCCCGCAAAAGTTATCAAGAAATCAATCCAAGTGCTTGTTCGAAAAGTATCGCGCTAATTCTTAAAAATTCTCTTAATTTTGGGTTTCATTCAATCAGCCCATGTCCATCGCTTTTATTTCTTGGGATCCCAATCCCGTTATTGTTGACCTTTTCGGTTTTCCGATTCGTTGGTACGGTTTCTTTTTTGCCATGGCTTTTTTGGCGGGATTTCGCGTCGTGAGTTACATGTTCAAGCAGGAGGGACGTTCCACGGAGCAAGCTGACCAACTCTTGATGTACACGATGGTGGCGACGATTGTAGGTGCACGTGCTGGACATTATTTTTTCTATGAATTTCCGTTATTGCAAGCTGATCCGCTTCGTTTTTTCTTGCAGATGATTACGCCTCCGTTTTCGGGTTTGGCTTCGCATGGCGCTGCAATCGGACTCTTTATTGCTTTTTATCTTTATGCACGTAAAAATGCGGGCATGTCATACCTCTACATTACAGATCGCATTGTTCCCGCTGTAGCCTTGGCAGGATTTTTCATTCGCATGGGGAATTTGATGA
>JAGOAA010000033.1 GCA_017984215.1 Cytophagaceae bacterium | reverse complement strand
TGATTCAAAAGCGTGATGAAGTTGTCAAACTTCTCATGTGGGAAATCGGTAAATCCTTAGGTGATTCTCAAAAAGAATTTGATCGTACGGTGCAATACATCTACGATACGATTGGTGCTTTGAAAGACATAGACCGTACTTCTTCTACTTTTTTGATCGAAGAAGGTATCATTGGTCAGGTTCGTCGTTCACCTTTAGGGGTTGTATTGTGTATGGGACCTTTCAACTACCCGTTGAATGAAACATTCACAACCCTAATCCCAGCCTTAATCATGGGTAATACGGTCCTTTTCAAACCCCCGAAACACGGTACTTTATTGCATTATCCATTATTGGAGGCATTCAAAGATTCGTTCCCTGCAGGTGTAATAAATACCTTGTACGGACGTGGCAATTCAATCATTCCACAATTGATGGAATCTGGTAAAATTGATGTTTTGACGTTAATTGGCTCATCGAAAGTTGCCGACAAATTGAAAAAAATGCACCCCAAAGTGAACCGTCTACGTGCTATTTTAGGCCTTGATGCCAAAAATGCCGCGGTCGTAACCGAAAGTGCACAATTGGACGTAGCAATTAACGAATGTTTATTGGGATCTTTATCGTTCAATGGCCAACGTTGTACAGCGGTAAAAATCATCTTTGTGCATCAATCATTAGCTGAAGCCTTCAATAAAGGTTTAGCTGAAAAGATTGAGGCATTGAAAATTGGCATGATGTGGGAACCAGGCGTACAAATCACTCCCCTTCCTGAACCAAACAAACCAGCTTATCTGAAAGAATTAATCGAAGATGCCAAATTACACGGCGCTAAGGTGATTAATAAGCATGGTGGTGAAAACTTCAAGTCATTATTCTTCCCAGCCTTATTATACCCTGTTAACAGTAAAATGAAGGTTTGGCATGAAGAACAATTCGGACCTGTAGTACCTGTGGTACCATTTGATGATATCTCAACGCCGATTGATTACATTCATGAGTCATCACATGGCCAACAAGTTGCCATTTTCGGAACAGATGTTAATCAAATCTCTGAGTTAATTGACGCAACCGTGAACCAAGTTTCGCGTGTGAATATTAATGCTCAATGCCAACGTGGACCGGATTCATTCCCATTCACAGGTCGTAAGGACTCAGCGGAAGGAACATTATCGGTAACAGCTGCATTGCGCTCATTCTCCATCCGTACGGTGGTTGCAACGAAAGCAAATCAATTGAATAAGGATATTGTTAATCAGATTGTAGAGAATCAACAATCGAACTTCCTTTCGACAAGGTTTATCTTATAGACTTTAGACGTTGGACTTTAGACATTGAAAGTTTGCTAATGGTCAATGTTTTAATCCACAAAAAAGCCTCGATTTTCATCGAGGCTTTTTTTATTTCTATTAATTAATTTCTACAATTTAGCTCGTTGGGCTTTCACAGTTGAATCTGTGATAAATTCATCATACGTCATCAACTTGTCCAAATATCCGTTAGCACCTAATTCAATCACGCGATTAGCAACCGTATCAGTCAACTGATGATCATGGCAAGTAAATAAAACCGTACCCGTAAATTCAACCATCCCGTTATTCAAAGCAGTAATCGACTCCAAATCCAAGTGATTGGTAGGCTCATCAAAAAGACATACGTTTGCACCTGATAACATCATGCGCGAGAACATACAACGTTGTTTCTCACCCCCTGAAATTACGGTACATTTCTTCAAAGCCTCTTCGCCTGAGAATAGCATACGACCTAAGAAACCACGAATAAAACTTTCATCTTTTTCAACCGAATATTGACGTAACCAATCCACCAAATTCATTGCATCATCCTTGAAATAGGCAGCATTGTCATTAGGCAAGTACGTTTGGGTCGTTGTAACGCCCCATTTAAATTCACCTGATGTTGGTTTTGCTTCACCCATCAAGATGTCAAACAAAGCGGTGATGGCTAACGAATCCTTAGCAAGGAAAGCTACTTTATCTCCTTTATTGATTGTAAATGAAACATTCGTAAATAAAGGAACACCTTCTTCTGTCGTGGCAGAAAGGTTCTCAACACTTAACAATTGATCTCCTGCTTCACGCTCAGGTTTGAAGTTGATAAATGGATATTTACGCGAAGATGGCTTGATGTCATCGACCTGCAATTTATCCAACATCTTTTGACGAGAAGTCGCTTGTTTTGACTTCGCCACGTTGGCAGAGAAACGACGAATGAATTCTTCTAATTCTTTCCGTTTTTCATCGGTTTTCTTATTCTGATCTTGGCGCTGACGGGCAGCTAATTGAGATGACTCATACCAGAATGTATACGTTCCACCATACAATTGAATTTTCCCGAAATCTAAATCGGCGATGTGCGTACACACATTATCCAAGAAGTGACGATCGTGGGAAACAACAATCACTGTATTTTTAAAGTTTTGCAAGAAGCCTTCTAACCATAGAATCGAATCGATGTCCAAGTTATTGGTAGGCTCATCAAGCAAGAGAATATCAGGGTTTCCAAAAAGCGCTTGGGCTAAAAGCACCTTCACTTTCTCTGAACCATTTAAATCACGTAATAAAGTATAGTGAATATCTTCCTTGATACCTAGACCACTTAACAAGGTGGCAGCTTCCGACTCTGCTTCCCATCCGTTTAATTCGGCAAATTCAGCTTCTAAATCCGCCGCTTTGTTACCATCAGCTTCCGTAAAATCTTCCTTCATGTAGATGGCGTCTTTTTCTTGCATGATGTCATACAAACGCTTATTTCCCATGATGACTGTTTGAAGCACCGGAAACTCTTCGAACTCGAAGTGATTCTGCTTCAAAATCGACATACGCTCACCTGGATTCATGGAGACATTTCCGGTTTGAGATTCAATCTCACCTGACAAAATCTTTAAAAAAGTTGATTTACCAGCCCCGTTAGCCCCAATTAGACCATAACAGTTGCCTTCGGTAAACTTGATATTTACTTCTTCAAATAATACTCTTTTCCCGAATCGAAGGGAAACGTTCGATACTGATAACATACGAATTGGATTAAATAGGGCGCAAAATTACGCATTTTGAGGCTAGAAAAAAATTCTATTTTTTATCTATTGTCCTATTTTTTTTGCAATTTCGGGCACTTTGAAAGAAAATGACCTTGCAAACTGATTTACATACGAATCCGATACGAACTAGCACGAGCTTGCAATTGCAGGTGAGTGAGCAGGGCATTCGATTGCAAGGTGAAGACCTAATTTCCTGGAAACAAGCCAAAGCAGGCCTAACGAAAAGTCTAAAAAGCTTGGGACTTGATGCTGCTCAGGTACAGGCAATCGAAGTTACTAATATACATCCCGCTTTCTTATTACTTCCTAAAGACTACCACGATCCACTTTATCGGATTGCTTTTCTTGAAAAAGCATTAGGAGAGCATTGCATGGATGGAAATGAATTGCACGAACAAGCATGTGACTCAGTAGATTCCATTCTTTTACACTTAGTTCCCAGTGTTTGGAAAGATCAATTGGCCATGTTATTCCCTATAGCCAACATCCAATACAAACACCTTTTAGGTATTGAACTTAATCGCACAAAACTCTATATACATCCCCGAATTCAGGTGTATTTACAAGAGAATCATGCCTATATAAACTATTATCAACATGGGAGACTTCAATTAATTAATGTTTTCCCTTACGAACACGAATTAGCTTTAGCCTATTACTTGCATTCCATTCGAGACACATTTGATATTCAGTGGAACCAAGAAACGATACAACTACAAGGTCCAGGTGCAGCTGACAGCCAAATGATTGCTGATTTAATCCGATTGAATATCCCACTCCCATGAAAAGAACGGCATTTTTCCCAGGTTCCTTTGACCCATTTACCAAAGGGCATGAAGATATTGTCTTGCGTGCATTGACTTTATTTGACGAAATCGTGATTGGTATCGGTCAAAACTCGAACAAGAATCGGTATTTCAATTTGGAAAAAATGAAAGGCTATATCGAACAAACCTTTCAAGGAAAACCGGTACGTGTTGTTACCTATCAGAATTTAACGGCCAATGTAGCAAAAGATGTAGGAGCTAAATTCATCATTCGTGGATTACGCAATACGACCGATTTTGAATATGAGAATTCAATCTCACAAGTAAATCGGCACATTAATGAAGAATTGGAAACGGTATTCTTAATTACCTCCCCACATTTAGCGCCGATTAGCTCAACGATTATCCGCGATTTACATCGTTATGGAAGTAAAATCGACCAATACTTACCCTATACCTTAGACGGAATTTGAGTTTCTTGAAACTTAATCATGACGAATCGGATAGATGAGTAGGTGTCTGAAATAGCCTTATTCATCGCAATTGGGCCTAACCATTCTACTTTTTCAATATTCTCTTCTATCTGCGGAATGAGTTTTCCAGTATGCTTACTCCGCATAGAATACCATTTGGTTTTCTTAAGGATGCGTTGATTTTTATGTGAGTAAGTATGAAAAGTGGTACATACTTTGTCTACAAGTGTTGCTTTCACATTACACTCCTCCTCCACTTCCCGGACAGCTGCCTTTTTAAACTTTTCGTTTTTCTCTAATTTGCCTTTAGGTAAATCCCATTTACCTAATCGGTAAATCCAAAGAACCTCATCAGCATCATTTTGAACTACTCCTCCAGCCGCTTCTATAACCGTGTACAAGGAACAAATCTTCTCTTTTAAGGCTTTTTTGATGCCCGTCAAAATGTATAACGAATGAAAGTCAAATGGTTTTTTCCCGTGTAGGTCCTCGATAATTTTCCCCATTTCATCTACACTCACATTCAGCAGGCAGGTATGCCCTTTGAAATCCGCAATTTTAACGGGCTTTAATCGTGCATCGATGATTACATCAAAATCCTCCATTGGAGGATAACTGTGCTTTTTCTTTCGATTAATTAATTTGATCGGACGATCGTCGATAAAAATGACCATTAGGGGAATTTAATTTTGGCAAAAATAGAATTAAATAACGATAAGATAAGCCGAAAAACCTATTTTTGTATTTATTAAACAGAAACGATATCGCATGTCCAATTTGACCATTTCACAAGAAGTTGCCCAGCATTTATTACGCATTAAAGCTATTCAATTACGTCCGGACCAACCGTTTACTTGGGCATCCGGCTGGAAATCACCGATTTATTGCGATAATCGAATTTCACTCTCAGATCCAGAGGCAAGAACATATATCAAAAACAGCCTTTCAGCTGTCATTAAAGGTTATTTTAAGGATGTTGATGTCATCGCAGGAGTAGCCACAGCAGGTATTGCTCAGGGAGCGCTTGTTGCAGATTTTTTAGATTTACCCTTCTGCTACGTGCGTCCAGAGCCAAAGAAACATGGCATGGGAAATCAAATTGAAGGTTTTGTGAAAGCAGGCCAAAAAGCTGTCTTGATCGAAGACTTAATTTCGACAGGAGGCAGTTCATTAAAGGCAGCGGAAGCACTCCAACAAGCCGGAGTAGAAGTACTGGGAATGGCAGCCATTTTTACCTATGGTTTTGGTATTGCAGACGAGAATTTCCAAAACGCTGGTATCCCCTTGGTAACACTTTCGAATTACGATGTGTTAGTGGAGGAAGCAATCAAGTTGGACTACATTTCTGACAACCAATTAATGACTTTACAAGATTGGCGCGTGAACCCAAGCACTTGGGGCGTTTAATCTTTTATTCGATAAACATAGCCAGGCAAGGCTTTGACCATGCCTTGGAATTCCAAATTAATCAAGGTGATCGCTATTTCGGTCACCTTTTTTTGTAGTTTCCAAGCCAACTCATCCAAAGGCATTTCCCCATTTTTTGCGAGCAATGCCATCAATTCCGTTTCAGGTTCTGTCAAACGAGACCATCCCAATTGTTTGCTCGGCTTAATTTTATTCGGCGTATTTCCCCAATTCAATTGCTCACACAATTGCGTAAAATCCGTATAAATAATCGCCTTATTTTTCTGTATAAGCCGATTGCAGCCTTCAGAAAAAAGTTTGTCTAGATTTCCAGGTACCGCATATACCTCTCGATGGTAATTATTCGCGTAATCCGCCGTAATGAGGGCCCCACCCTTTTCTGCTGCTTCTACGACTAATGTGGCATCCGTCATGCCCGCAATGATCCGATTGCGTAATGGAAAAAATCGTGGATCGGGTTTTTCATGCAAAGGATATTCAGACAAAATGCCGCCATTCAACATGATTCGATCAAGGTATTTTTTATGTTTGGATGGATAGATGTGATTAAAACCACCAGCTAACACAGCTATATTGGGCACCTGATGCTCAATGCAGATTTTATGAACCTCTACATCAATTCCATACGCTAATCCACTAACAAAAGTCAATGGAACACCAAGCGAGTCTTCTACGAGTCGGGCAGTAACGCGCTTTCCATAATCCGTCGCTTTTCGAGTTCCTACGACCGCCAGCATGCATTCGCTGTTTAAGTTGACATTCCCTTGTTGATACAAAATGATGGGAGCATCATAAATTTGTTTCAATCGATCCGGATAATCTGGATCTAAATAAAACAAGACACGGACATTCGAGGAATCACATGCCTGTAGAATCTGCTCAGCTTCTTGAAGAATTTGCTTTTGAAAAACCGATTCCGCCAGTACAGGACCGATGTGCGGTATCTTTTGTAAATCAGAACGATTCGCTGAAAATATGGACGATGCCGTTTCGAAATAGGACATCAAACGACGAGCATTCACCACACCAATTTGTGGAATTCGCGACAAGGCAATTTGGTAAAACAATTCTGTTGGCATCGATTAGTATTTCGAGCCAAGTAACAGATGATTTAATTCAAACCCTCGGAAATAACTTGTAAAAATTGACGAATATCAAGAAGTTGGTCAATCACCGCCTGATTGGGGTTCTTAGGGCTACCGTTCTTCTTAATGGCTAATTTGGCACCTTCGATGGTCAAACCTTGCTTATCGATTAGGTCCACTAAAATTGCGATTTTTTCGATGTCGACTGGTGTATATTTTCGAATACCTTTCCCAGTTCTTTTAGGTAGCAAATGGGGGAATTGAGTTTCCCAGTAGCGTAATTTAGACGTATTCACCTTGAAAAGGCTAGCAACTTCGGAAATGGAATAATATTGCTTGTCTAAATTCATAAAAGCCCCTATTTGGTTCAAAAATTCAGCAAAAAAAACTAATTTTGTGATTCTTGTTTAAACAAAAATAAACAAGCGAGCCAATTAAACCAACCCATTACCAAAATAAGCGCATGACTTCACCGGAGATCCGCCAGCAGTTTTTAGATTTCTTTAAATCCAAAGGACACCTAATTGTCCCTTCTGCCCCATTGGTGGCAAAAAATGACCCAACTCTTTTGTTTAATAACTCAGGGATGGCTCAATTCAAGGACTTTTTCTTAGGCAACGGAACTCCCCCATCGAAGCGAATCGCAGATACTCAAAAATGTCTACGTGTTTCCGGTAAACATAATGATCTGGAAGATGTAGGATTTGATACCTATCACCACACCATGTTTGAGATGTTGGGCAACTGGTCATTTGGCGATTACTTCAAACAAGAGGCATTAACCTGGTCATGGGAGTTATTAACAGAGGTATTTAAATTACCCAAAGACCGCATTTATGTGTCGGTATTTGAAGGTGACAAAAAAGATGGTGTTCCATTCGATCAAGAGGCATTTGACATTTGGAAAGCGATTGTAGGGGAAGACCGCATTATTTACGGAAATAAGAAAGATAATTTCTGGGAAATGGGAGAAACAGGTCCTTGTGGTCCTTGTTCAGAGATTCACATCGACTTACGTGACGCAGATGAAGTTGCTAAGGTTTCTGGAAAATCCTTGGTTAATGCGGACCATCCTCAGGTAGTGGAGATTTGGAACAACGTGTTTATGCAATTTGAGCGTATGGCAGATGGATCATTGGTTCCATTGCCAAATAAACACGTAGATACAGGCATGGGCTTTGAGCGTCTTTGCATGGCGATTCAAGGAAAGCAGTCCAACTACGATACGGACGTCTTCCAAGGAACGATTCAATACCTAGCACAAAAAGCAGGTAAACAATATGGGGATGAAAAATGGGCGGACATCGCCATGCGTGTCATTGCCGACCACATTCGTGCTATAGCGTTCTGTATTGCAGATGGCCAATTACCATCGAATGCAAAAGCGGGTTATGTCATTCGTCGTATTTTACGTCGGGCCGTTCGTTACGGTTATACTTATTTAGGCTTCAAAGAGCCGTTTATGCACGAATTAGTGCCTTTGTTGGCCAAACAATTCGCTGGCGTTTTCGATGAATTAATTGCTCAAGAAGCATTTGTCGCTAAAGTAATTTATGAAGAAGAAGTTTCCTTCCTTCGTACCTTGTCGACAGGATTAATTCGTTTAGATAAGTTGATGGAAGATTGCAAAGGCAAGGTTCTTTCAGGAGACGATGTATTTGAATTAAACGATACCTACGGATTCCCAATCGATTTAACAGCTTTGATTGCGCGCGAAAAAGGATTGGATATTGATGAGGCAGGTTTCAATAAAGCCTTGCAAGCGCAAAAAGATCGTTCACGCAAAGATGCGGGGGCGAGTGCTGAAGATTGGATGATCGTACGTGAAGGGGAAGAAGTTTCTTTCGTTGGCTATGATGAAACCCAAACAACTACACAGGTTTTAAAATACCAAAAAGTTCAAAATAAAGGAGGCGTTCAATACAAAGTGGTCTTGGAAACAACGCCTTTTTACGCGGAATCCGGTGGACAAATTGGTGACACAGGTACCTTAACCTTCAAACCATCAGGCATAACGCTTCAGGTATTGGATACGAAGAAAGAAAACGACCTGATCGTTCATTTCGTCAGCGATGCACGCATCGAACAGGTAGCTGCTGATGCTGAAGTGATTGCTCAAATCGATGTGAATCGCCGTCGTACTATTACTCAAAATCATACGGCAACCCACTTACTACAAGCAGCTCTGCAAGAGGTATTGGGAAACCACGTAGCACAAAAAGGCTCCCTGGTTAACGAAGCATTATTGCGTTTCGATTTCTCGCACTTCCAAAAAGTGACCGACGAAGAAATCCTTAAAATTGAACAAATCGTTAATGCCAAAATTGCGGAGAACATTCCCTTGTTGGAAGAACGCAATGTCCCTATCGCGCAAGCGAAAGAAAAAGGTGCAATGGCCTTATTCGGTGAAAAATACGGCGATTTTGTTCGTGTAATTACCTTTGACAAGAATTATTCAGTTGAACTTTGTGGAGGAACGCACGTCCCTGCAACAGGTGAAATTGGCTTATGTAAAATCATTACAGAAACGTCAGTGGCGACTGGAGTTCGTCGGATTGAGGCGATTACGTCCCAACAAGCCTATGCCCTATTAAGTGAGCAAGAGGCGGTTATAGCGGAATTGAATGCTTTACTTAAAGCACCGAAAGACCTTGTAAAAGCAGTAAGCAGCTTAATTGAGCAAGCGAATAGTTTACAAAAAACGGTCGCACAATATCAAGCGAAAGAAATCGGAGGTTTGAAAACTGAATTAACAAAGCAAATCGATTCAAAATCGGGTACACCAGCCTTGATCCAACAAGTAGCTGTCCCTACGGCAGATGCCTTGAAGAATTTAGCGTTTGATTTGCAAACAGAGGCAGGATCATTATTCTGTTTATTAGTCGCTGAGATAGAAGGCAAAGCGAGTTTAGCATTAGCGATATCGAAAGATTTAGTGGATGCCAAATCCTTAAACGCGGGTACAATCGTTCGTGAATTAGCGAAGGAAGTACAAGGCGGTGGCGGTGGCCAGGCATTTTTGGCAACGGCAGGTGGCCAAAACCCTGCAGGATTAGGCAAAGTACTTGAATTAGCACAAAACTATTTATAGGATGTTTCCATCCATTCCCTATGTATCCTTAACAGAAGTATCTGAACAAATGGATACATGGGGAAGCTTAGGCATACCCTTCGTTTTTTACATCAATTATGATGGAACGCAGGCGTGGGCCGGTTCAAGAGAAGAAGCAAGCGCCTTAGGTATTCAATTTGCCTTTAGACAAGACAGTCCGTTGGCTACTAAGACATTTAGCTTTTCTAAAAATCCAATTTCATTTGAAGATTACGAAGCAAAATTCAAGCATGTTCAAGCGGGATTACATCGCGGAGACAGCTTTTTAGTCAATCTAACGGCAGAAACACCCATCGATACGGATGCAAATTTGATGGATATTTACCAACATGCCCAAGCACTTTATAAACTATCCGTACAAGATCAATTTGTTGTTTTCTCGCCAGAGTGTTTCGTTCAGATTCGAGAAGAGCGAATCTATTCGTATCCAATGAAAGGTACATCGTCAGCGAATGAACAAGGTCCCGAGCAATTGCGAAATGATCCCAAAGAACAGGCAGAACATGCAACAATAGTGGATTTAATTCGTAATGACCTCAGTCAAGTTGCCTTTCCGATCCACGTAGATCGTTACAAATACATGGAAGAAATCAAGACCCATGAAGGAAATCTTTGGCAAATGTCATCGGTTATCTCAGGGAATCTAATGCCTGAATTCCAGGATAAAATAGGTCAAATTTTGAAAACCCTATTGCCTGCGGGATCTATTACAGGAGCCCCAAAGGCTTCTACCATGCGCATGATACAAACAGCCGAAGCCTATGACCGTGGGTTTTATACAGGTATTATGGGAGAATTTGACGGTAAAAATTTAGATTCCGGCGTGATGATTCGTTTCATCGAGCAACGTGACAATCAGAAAATATTTAAAAGTGGTGGTGGTATTACCGTCAATGCCAAAGCCCAAACAGAATACGCGGAATTAATTCAAAAAGTTTATCTCCCCTTTTAGCTATGTTCTCATTTTTAGAATCTATTTGCATTTCCAACGGACAAGCCCAGCATGTCGACTACCATCAAATGCGTGTCAATGAAACATTTGATACCTTTTTCCCGGAATGGGAACCATTCGATGTATGGGAGGAAATTGAGAAAATTGATTTGCCTCAAGAAGGGACACATCGATTCCGCATAACGTACACAGAGGATCCACAAAAAATTGAAGTATTACCTTATGAACCCAAAATCGTCAAAACCTTTGCTTTGGTAGATAGCGGAGAGATTGATTATGGATTCAAATGGGCGGAGCGCGGATTTTTCCAACAAATATTAGATAGCCACCCGGAGGCTGATGAAGTAATTTTTCACAAAGATGGCATAATCCAGGATTGCACTTTTGCCAATTTAGCCTTTCTAAAGGATGGAGTTTGGTATACACCCGAAGCGCCCATGCATTGGGGAACGACCCGAGCACGCTTATTAGTCGAAGATCAAGTAGAAGAAACTGATATTTTAGTAGCTGAATTAGACCAATACGAACGTATTTGCTTGATTAACGTTTTTCGCCCTTTATCCATGGAGAACTCGATTGCCATCACCGATGCAATTGTGTAATTTCACGTTATGAGTAGCACCAAGAGTCCCGCTTTTTTATTGCACCAAAAATTCCCCTTTGAACCGACACCTTCGCAGGCGGAATTATTCAATAAATTAAGCACATTCATTTTGAATGAGGACGAATGGGCGCCCTTGACCTTCATCATTCGAGGCTATGCCGGAACGGGTAAAACCACGGTAATTTCGACGCTCATCAAGATTCTAGGTTCATTTTCGTATAAGACGCAATTGCTAGCCCCCACCGGACGGGCGGCGAAGGTCATGGCCAATTACTCGAAAAAGAAGGCTTCTACGATACATAAGAAAATCTACCGACAAGTTAGTAGCCCAAGTTCAGGCGCCTTGGTATTTCAACGGATGAATAATTATGCAACGAATACCGTGTTCATTGTCGATGAGGCATCCATGATAACCGATGAATCCGATTTTGGACAGAATAGCTTATTGACGGATTTAATTGAATACGTTTTTACGAATCCAGAAAATGGGCATACGGGAAATAAGTTAATATTTGTGGGTGATACGGCCCAATTACCTCCCGTAGGAAAAAGTCTATCTCCTGCCCTCTCAAAAGATTATGTGTCTAGCGAATTCCACATGGATGTCATGGACCACGAATTGATTGATGTCATGCGTCAAGATATTCATTCAGGAATTTTATACAATGCGACCAACCTAAGGGGTTTGTTGGCCCACAATACCACTTCCATTCAGTTTAATACGGCATCTTTCAAAGATTTCTTCCGCATGACGGGCGAAAAAATGGAAGATGGCATGCACTATGCGTATCGGAAATTTGGGAAAGAGGATACCATTATATTAACCCGTTCTAATAAAAGTGCCGTACAGTTCAATGAGTTTGTGCGGCGGACCATCTTGTACCAAGAGGATGAAATATCCTCTGGGGATCTCTTAATGATTGTAAGAAACAATTATCATTGGTTGGACGAGGATTCGCCCGCTGGATTTTTAGCGAATGGTGATTTCGTGGAAGTGATGAAGATTAAGAAAGAGGAAGAAATGCATGGATTACGATTCATGAACGTCATTCTTCGCTTATGTGATTATGAGGAACATCCCGAAATTGAAGCCAAAATCCTTTTGGACACCTTACACTCCGCAGAATCGGCTTTAGGAAAAGAGGCCAATAAGAAGTTGTATGATTCCGTTTGCGAGGATTACGCGCATACCACCAAGAAAAAAGAACGATTAGAGGCGATACGCAAGGATCCCTTTTTGAATGCATTGCAAGTCAAATTTGCCTATGCATTGACCACCCATAAATCACAGGGTGGCCAATGGAAAGCTGTTTTTGTCGATCAAGGGTATTTGAAAGAAGATCAAGTTGATTCGGAATACATTCGTTGGCTTTATACCGCCATCACCCGAGCGACACATGAATTATTTTTGGTCAATTTTCACGAACGCTTCTTCAATTAAGCTTCGCACTAGCCAAGGCGTCATTCTCCAAATCCATGAGCATATCAGTCTCAAAATGCGACATTAAATCACCTAAAATAGTATGTAGTTGCGCTAGCTTATCCACACCAATAACTTGAGCGATTTCTTCATCCACACGCACGCGGCACTCATGTAAGGCCGCTAAGAAATGAGAACCTTCAGCTGTAAGCTGGATCAAAGCAGCACGTTGATCCGTGGGGTGTTTGAAGGATTTTAAGAACCCTTTTTCAATTAGTTCCAGCACTAATTTACTCATAGCCTGTTTCGACACGCGCACTTTTTTCGCTATTTCAGCCGCGGTTGTCCCTTCCTCTTTGAGATTCATCATGACCATGACATGACCCACTTTGAAATCATGAAAGCCCAATTCCGCTAAATGTTTTGCATTTAGTGATTTGATGATCCGATACGACTTTCCTACAAGTCGGGATAAAAACATTTGGGAGTCTTCACGTTTATTAAACATAACACAAATTTAATCGATTGAATTTAGTCAACCAAATTGACTTTATTGAAAATTAACTTAGCTTTGCATCAAATTTTAAGCAATGACTGACACTCCGAAACCAAAAAAAAACTTACCTAAAATCATTTTAGGCACGATCGTCTTAGCAGGCTCTATCTACGGATTCACTAAATATCAACATGCAACCTCGCATGAAGAGACAGATAATGCGCAAATCGAGACCTATTTTGTACCCATTTTACCTCGCGTGGCTGGTTTTGTTAAATCTGTGAATGTCCATGATTATGAGCAGGTGAAACAAGGTACTGTCTTAGTTGAAATCGATTCCGAAGAAGCAAAATTAGCTTTATCCGAAATGGAAGTCGATTTAGAGCAAGCGCGCATTGATGTTACAAGCGCCAAAGCAAATTTAGTCAGTATTCAAAAAGCTATCACGGCTCAACAAGCACAAGTAAAAACGGCGGAATACCTTAAGTCGAAAGCAGAGCGTGATTTAAATCGGAATGGAGAGTTAGAGAAAGCAAAGGCAATTACCCACCAACAATACCTCGACTCAAAAGATCAAGTTGAACTAGCTAACATCAAGTATTTTGGTGCCATTGACGAAATTACAAGCACAAAATCGAAATTAGCTGTTCAAGAATCAGCCGTAAAGCGTGCTGAAAATTTAGTTAAGAATAAAGAAGTTAAGATTGCCCAACAAAAATTAAAATTGGGTTATTATCAAGTTTTGGCTCCCGTTTCAGGGAAAATCGGTAAAAAGGCTATCGAGCCAGGGCAATTCATTCAAGTATCTCAACCTTTAATGACAATCGTCGATAATAACACGTTTTGGGTTGTAGCTAATTTTAAGGAAACACAGGTGCAGCATCTTCATGCTGGTATGGAAGCTGATTTAATAATCGATGCATTTCCAAAGGAAAAGATCAAAGGAAAGGTCATTTCTATTTCAGAATCAACAGGTGCCAAAACATCTTTATTACCTCCAGATAATGCATCTGGAAACTTTGTTAAAGTAACCCAACGGATACCGGTTAAAATCGAAATTTCCGATTTAGCGAAATACAAATCCATGTTACGTGCAGGTATGTCATTGGAGGTTTCTATCCCATTGAACTAATTCTATGGAGCGCCCGAAAGGATTTGCCAAATTTATTATTGTAATAACCACCATTACGGCTGCCGTGATGGAGTTATTGGACACGACCATTGTAAATGTGGCCCTGAATCAAATTTCAGGGGCATTAGGAGCAACAATCGAGGATATTGCTTGGGTCATTACGAGTTACGCAATTGCCAATGTTGTCATCATTCCGATGACCGGATTCTTAGGAGAATACTTTGGGCGGAAAAATTATTACCTCGGCTCCATGGTTCTTTTTGGAATTGCATCCTATTTCTGTGGCATGAGTGATGGATTGTGGGAACTTGTCTTCTGGCGATTTATCCAAGGAATTGGTGGTGGAGCATTATTATCTACCTCGCAGGCCATTTTATTTGATGCTTTTGAACCTGAAGATCGTCCCATGGCATCCGGATTTTTCGGTATGGGTATCATTTTAGGACCATCCTTAGGACCGGTACTAGGAGGTTATTTAGTTGACAATTTCCATTGGTCTGATATTTTCCTGGTTAATATTCCTATTTGTATTATCGCAGTCATTCTTACCGTTGTTTACATCGACCGCAAAGAAGGTGAAGGAGCGAACCGACATAACATGACGATCGATTACCCCGGAATTCTCTTATTGATGATTACCGTAGGAGGATTACAGTTTATGTTGGAAAAAGGAGAATCTGAAGATTGGTTTGATTCACAATTGATCAATATCTGTGCCTTTCTTTTTGTGGGTGGATTAGCTGCATTTATTTACCGTGAATTGAATACCAAACAACCCGTTGTAAATCTTCGGATATTCCAGAATCAAACCTTCACCATGAGTTCTATTTTTACGCTCGTGGGTGGATTTGGTTTATTTACATCTGTTTTCGTTTATCCCATCATGGTTCAGCGAATTAATGGGCTAACACCAACTGAAACAGGTTTATCCTTAATGGTTCCTACATTCTTGGGTGTATTCTTATTTCCGGTGATTGGTCGGGCCCTATCTAAAGGTGCTAAACCGCTACCATTCATGGTCTTTGGGATCTTAATTTACATTGTATTTGGGTTTGTGGGTGGGGAATCTACAAGTGATATGGGGCGTTGGGACTTTTTCCCCATGCAAATGCTACGCGTTATCGGGGTTTCTTGTTTACAGATGCCTTTGATTAATCAAGCTGTAGCAGGTTTAAAACCAAATGAGTATGCTTCTGGAATTTCCTTGACGAATATGATACGCCAACTCGGAGGAGCTTTCGGTATAGCAGTTGCCAACAATTATGCGACAACGCGAGCGGCACAGCACCGCACAGATTTATTAGCGAACATTACTCCTGAAAATCCATTGTTTCAGCAACGATTCCAAGGAATTAGTCAAACATTAGCACAGAAGACAGGAGAAATTCAGCGAGCTGGCGAAATGGCATACAGGCAAATCGACATGGTTGTAACGAAACAAGCTTATTATTTGGCATATCTAGATACGTTCCGATTGGTATCCATCATATTCATCTTGATATTCCCATTCGTATTCTTGATAAAAACGCCTAAGAAAGATAAAAAAGACATTGAAAAAATATTAAAAGCCAGTGAAGAGGCTCATTAATGCTATGAAGAAAATTGCTCTATTACTTATTGCCACATTTAGTTTACAAGCACAAACCAATTCAGATCTTTCTGCTTTGGTGACAAAAGCATTAGACTATGCTCCCGCGTTAAGGGCGCAAAAAACACAATTGCGTATTGGTGATACGAAGACGCAACTCCAACAATCATTGGATAAACCCATCATCGCTTATGAAGCAGGTATCACACGGGTAGATCCAGTTTCCAAAGCAACTTTCGCGATGGGAGGAGCGCCAGCTGTATTACAGTTTCAACCCAACATGAATTATAACACCAATTTTGTCGCAAGTCATACGCTTTACGATTGGGGGAAAAATAGAATTGCGATAGAAAAAAGCCAATTGGAAACGCAATTAAGTAAGACTCAGATTGACCAAAGCGCATTTGGTATTGCTTATCAAATCGCAACGATATACCACCAGATTCTTTTCTTACAGAATGTACTACGTATTCAACAATCAGAATTAGTCCGCATTAAATCGCAATCAGCGATCGTAGAGCAACAATTAAAATTAGGTGAAGCCTTGCAATTGGACGCAATGAGTCTTCGGA
This sequence comes from Cytophagaceae bacterium, assembly GCA_017984215.1. Taxonomy (GTDB): domain Bacteria; phylum Bacteroidota; class Bacteroidia; order Cytophagales; family Spirosomataceae; genus Aquirufa; species Aquirufa regiilacus. Next base: position 3,476 of record JAGOAA010000033.1, on the reverse strand, counting down.
TTCGCATTCAAAATCAAGAAACGAGAATAGGAGAAACGGACACACAATTAAACAAATTGATTGATTTCCTAGATACGCAAACAGGGCAGTTGGTGAAGAACTTCATCAAACCTATTCAATCAAGCATTCAATCAGCAGAAACAATAGGCAATAATCCGATTTTTGCCTCCTTAAACGCGGAACATGCGGTGCTTCAACAAGAGATTAACTTACAAGAAAAAGCAAGTGCTCCTACCCTGTCCGGTGCGGCAAGCTTAGGTTTACGCAATGGTTATTTACCACGTATTAATGGCGAGGTGCCAGCGTTTTCAGATGATTTCAAAATCAATACGATGGTTGGCTTAAAGCTAAATGTGCCCATCTATTCAGGAAAACGGGCTTCTTTACAGAAAAACATCGCACAAATTCAACAAGAAAGAATAGCGCTACAAAAGGAAGATGCAAATTTGAAATTAGCCTATGAAGTTCGTCAAGGAGAAGCCAATTCAAAAACAATTTTGGCGAAGTTGGCGACACAGCACCAACTCATCGAACAAGCGAAATATACCTATCAATTAGGAGAAGCCCGCTATAAAGAAGGAACCATTAAACAATCGGAATTGGATCAAATCCAAAACACCTTGGAAGAGGCCCAATTACAGGAGGAAAATTTCAAATTACAATTGAACCTCCAGCAATTAGACCTTTTGAAAACCAAGGGTGTTAAATTCTGGGAACTATAAGTTGAAAAGTGCGGCCAACCCTGGCTCAACTAATTCACCATTTTTTATCGTGAGGCCTTTATTAAGGGCCTCATTTTTATTACAAGCATCCTCCCAGCCATGATTTGCGAGTAACAAAGCATAGGGCAAAGTAGCCTGTGTAAGTGCTTGCGTTGATGTTTGAGGAACTGCCCCTGGCATATTCGCCACGCAATAATGTTGGATTCCGTCAACGATGTAAACCGGATTTTCGTGCGTTGTAGGTTGGCACGTTTCAATACATCCTCCTTGATCCACAGCCACATCAACCAAAACAGTTCCCGGCTGCATGCTAGCTAAATCCTTGCGTTTAATTAAATGTGGCGCTTTGGCCCCATGTAATAAAACAGCACCAATAACTAAGTCAACCTGCGGTAAATGTTCTTGAATAGCTAATTCCGTGGAATATTGCGTCGCGACATTGGCAGGCATGACATCACTTAAATAACGTAATCTCGTCAAGTTGGTGTCCATAATGGTCACATGAGCTCCTAAACCCGCAGCCATTTTAGCAGCTTGCGTTCCTACAACACCACCACCTAGGATGAGGACATTGGCAGGTTTCACCCCAGGAACACCACCGAGCATTTTACCTTTGCCACCTTGAGGTTTACCTAAAAAATAAGCCCCCACTTGGATGGCCATGCGACCAGCGACTTCCGACATTGGCGTCAGTAATGGTAAACTACGATCAGCTAATTCAACGGTCTCGTAAGCAATACAGATTGCCTTCGTTTTAATCATGGCTTCTGTAAGTTCCCGAGAAGCAGCAAAATGGAAATAAGTAAATAGAATTTGGCCCGCTTTGATTAAGGGATATTCGACAGCTAGCGGTTCTTTTACCTTAACAATCATATCCCCCATTTCATAAATAGCTGCGGCTGAAGGTAAAATTGTGGCGCCAACTTGCGCATAGGCTTCATCCGAGAAACCAGATCCAAGTCCAGCAGTAGATTCCACATAGACCGAATGTCCGGCATTAACTAAACTTTGAGCACCTGCAGGCGTTAAACCTACTCGAAACTCTTGATTTTTAATTTCTTTTGGAACGGCGATTTTCATAAGTGGTTGGATTTTAAAAAGAACGGCCAACGAAAAATCCGCTGGCCGTTACTTTGATGAAGTATAATACGATGCAAATATACACCTCGCCATAAATATTTTGGACATTAACCCATAAATAAGAAATATTTTCTGCATAAATTTATATTTACCAAAACAAATACGAATTCCAAGCAATTAATTACTGATAAACCGAAAACTTTATGGCAACAAAACTCAATTTGGATGCTTTGGATATAAGAATATTGAAAATTATTCAAGAAAACAGCCAAAAAACACTGAAAGAAATCGCAGAACAAGTCAACCTTTCCTTGAGTCCCACGCACGATCGTGTGAAACGATTAGAAGCAGATGGATACATCAAGGGATATGTGGCGTTACTAAATCGTAAAAAGCTCAATTTGGGACTATTGGTTCATTGCCAAGTAACCTTAGAGAAACAAACGAGACAAAACTTCAGCGAATTTGAAACAGCCATCAAGGCCTTTCCCGAGGTAATTTCGTGCCATTTGGTATCTGGAAACTTTGATTACTATTTAAATGTGCTGAGTGCCGATGTGGAAAGTTATAACCGCTTTTACCAGGAAAAACTAGCGGTGTTGCCATCTGTAGCACACATCAGTAGTTTATTCGTTATGGATGAAATTAAGTCGACGACTACATTGCCCTTGATTTAATTTGTATCTTTGCAACTCAATGGGATCGACCGGTTTTGACAGCTTAAGTAGATCGGTTGTAAGCACGTCGGGAGTTGGAGGCATTTCCTGTTAAAAAAACCTTCGAATTATAGCTGGCAATACTTCGTATGCCATGGCTGCTTAGTCTGATAGACTAACCAATTGCCATCGTTCCACCCCGGCCAAACTCTGCCGCTAGGGAATCTGGAGCGTCGACCATGCAGAGTCGGTGAATGCGATTTCGCTAAGCGTTCACTAGTATCCAGCGAATAAGTGTTCGATAAGGTCTGATCTGAACCTGTTGGGCATCGAAAATTGATCAAATCTAAACGTGTAGAAAGCTTCAGGTTTCTAGGTTTGGACGAGGGTTCGAATCCCTCCGATTCCACGAATAAAAAAAGCCCCAATGTCAGGGGCTTTTTTATGTTAAATCTTTCTTGTCATCCAATACCCAAGCCACAAACCCGTTAACCCCCAACCCACAAACGCATCAATTAATTGTGCACGTAAATCAAACACTGGATACCAGATATGTTCCGTATACGATATATTGCTGAACGCGATAAAGCCTACAACCAAGCTTAAGCTCAAGATGGTTTGTTTGCTCGGTGCTTTCAACCGATTAATGATCCAAATCAATAAAAAGGCCAATAATATATTAACCGCCAAACCACGAACCATGTTCGATGTCATATCAATTTCATAAGCCTGGTAATAGCGCACCATGGCCCATGGTTTACCTTGAATAGACTTCGTAAATGACTCCATTTGTTCCATGGATAATTCATCCTGCATCCGAGGTAAAATATAACCTCCTGGCTCCTTAATATGTGTTTTAATGGAAGCCAAAACCGAATCTTGGCCTGCTGAATATTTCTGATTGGGCTCATGTAAATTAAATGCCATGTGAGACAATGCCTGCCAAACAAACAGAATCAAGCCTCCTACAATTGCGCCTAGTAAATTCTTTTTCATGTGAATAAATGTTAGTTAATGG
>JAGOAA010000032.1 GCA_017984215.1 Cytophagaceae bacterium | reverse complement strand
CTCAAAGATGGTGAAATGCCTGCGAGTAGTATTTTTGATCAATTCGACTATGCTGCTCCTACGATTTCCAGGCACCTATCTGTATTGAAAGAGGCTGGAATTGTGTCGACTCGCAGAAACGGGGTATTTATCTATTATGCACTTGAAAAAGAAGTCTTATTCCAGTTGGCCCAATGGCTCACACCTTTGCTCCCACCGACAAGTCATGTAGCCAAAGCAGCACCGAAAGAGCGCGTAATCCGGGCTCCAAAAGTAAAGACAGAAAATCCATTTGATAAATTCCAAAGTGAATTTTAATTAGAATAATACAATTTATATGAAACGATTTGTCATCATTATTCGCGGCCCTGTCGAGGGAATTTCTGGAGCTAACAGTCTTGCTTCATCCGAAGAATTGGAACAAATTCGTACGTGGTTAAAATCCATAAAGGAGCAATACCAAGACATGCTTTATCAGAAATTTTCTGGACAAACCTTGTATTTAGGTGCAAGTGGGAAAATTGAACAAAAGATAGTTCAGCTCATTGATGGTGGAGAGATATCCCAAGTTATCACACTCATCATGTCTTCCTGGGAGGAAGCAACACGCGTTGCCGAGAGTTTTCCCTTCCCCAATACCTTTTACACGGTTGAATTACGTGAAATGGCATAAAAAAGCCCCATACGAAACGTATGAGGCTTTTTAGAGGCAATGCCGCGAGAATCGCGTATTTTTTTCTTACTTATACATTGATCTCACCTACCATATTCTCAGGGCGAACCCAAGCATCAAACTCCTCGGCAGTCAAATAACCCAATGAAATAGCTGTCTCTTTCAATGTAGAGCCATTTTTATGCGCTGTTTGCGCAATTTCTGCCGCTTTGTAATAACCAATCTTCGTATTTAATGCGGTAACAAGCATCAATGAGTTATTTACGTGCTTAGCGATGTTTTCATGCAAGGGTTCGATACCCACAGCACATTTATCATTAAATGCCACACATACGTCACCAATTAAGCGAGCCGAGTGTAAGAAGTTATAAATCATCACAGGCTTAAACACGTTTAATTCAAAGTGGCCTGAAGCTCCTCCAATATTAATAGTAACATCATTCCCCAATACCTGTGCAGCGACCATGGTCATCGCCTCACATTGCGTCGGATTAACCTTGCCTGGCATAATAGAAGAACCCGGCTCGTTATCTGGGATGTAGATCTCACCAATGCCTGAACGAGGACCAGATGATAACATACGTACATCATTTCCAATCTTCATTAGACTCACGGCAACCGTTTTTAAGGCACCGTGTGCTTCCACAATCGCATCATGCGCTGCCAAGGCCTCAAACTTGTTTTCAGCCGTTCTAAATGGCAATCCTGTCAATGAGGCTATGTGCTTCGCAACGTTTTCAGAATAGCCTTTAGGCGTGTTAATGCCCGTTCCAACAGCCGTCCCTCCTAGCGCTAATTCCGCTAAGTGGTCTAAGCAATTATTGATTGCTTTCAAGCCATGATTCAATTGCGAAACATAACCTGAAAATTCTTGTCCTAATGTTAAAGGCGTCGCATCCATAAAGTGTGTACGACCTATTTTAACCACATTTTTAAATGCTTTTGCCTTCGCGTCTAAAGTATCACGTAATTTCGTAATGCCCGGAATCGTGACTTCCATCAAAGCTTGATATGCAGCAATGTGCATCGCTGTAGGAAAGGTATCATTGGACGATTGAGACTTATTTACATCGTCATTGGGGTGTACAAACTTTTGCTCATCCATCAAATCTCCCCCTTGAATCACGTGCGCGCGGTATGCAATTACCTCATTACAGTTCATATTCGACTGTGTGCCAGAGCCCGTTTGCCAAACGACCAAAGGAAACTGATCTGCCCATTGACCTGCTAAAATCTCATCACAAACCTGTCCAATCAGATTTTTCTTCGCCTCATCCAATACACCCGCCTCGAAATTCGTGATCGCTGCAGCCTTTTTCAAGTAAGCAAATGCACGAATAATTTCTTTCGGCATCTTATTGATATCTTGAGCAATGGGAAAGTTCTCGATAGAACGCTGCGTTTGTGCGCCCCAATATACATGTGCAGGTACCTTCACCTTGCCCATCGTATCTTTTTCAATTCTATATTCCATAATGGCTATTTGTATTATTTTTGTAAGCAATTCACAAAAATACCACCAAAACCAACAAGGTGGGAATGATTTTAAATAAAAAATAACATGCTAACAGTCTACGGAATTCCCGCTTGCAATACAATGAAAAAAACCTTTGAATTCTTAGAGGCAAAAGGCATTGAATATACCTTTCATAATTATAAAAAAGAAGGCATCACAGAACCCATTTTACAAGGATTCATCGACACACTCGGGCTCGAAAAAGTATTCAATAAGCAGGGTTCCACGTACCGACGATTGCCTGATGAAACGAAAGCATCTTTAGCCGTAAATTCCGCTGCATTTTCCTTCTTGCTAGAAAAAAATTCAGCGATCAAACGCCCCATTCTGACAGAAGGCAAACGCATGATCGCTGGATTTAATTCGGAAGAATTAGATAAATGGCTAAATGCCTAATTACCCTTTATAAAAAAGCCATTTGGACAATTCTTTCCAGGTGGCTTTTTTCCCATACATTAAAATTCCCACACGGTAAATACGCGCTGAAATCCAGCTACAAGCTAGAAATCCTACTACCAGAAGACTCATCGATAGCGCCAATTCCCACATAGGAACCCCATAAGGCAAGCGTACCATCATGTTGATTGGGGAAGTAAAAGGAATCATCGATGCCCAAAAAGCAACTGTACTGTCGGGATCTTGCATGGTGTACTGTGCCAACAAGAATGACAGGATGATGGGAATCATGACAATAAACGTGAATTGCTGCGCTTCTGTGGCACTCTCAACAGCAGAACCGATGGCCGCAAACAAAGAACTGTATAATAAATATCCAACGAAAAAATAGAATAAAAAGGCCACGAGAATCAATGGGATATTCGTACTCTCCAGCACTTTCGTCACCTCACCCATCGGGGAATCTTGCATGGCATTGCGCATTTCAACTGACGCCTTTCCTTGGTCTACTGCCATAATCGCTTTCGCCTTGGAAGCATAGATTTTCCCGGTCACTTGCGTTAATCCAATCGTTAATACAATCCATAAAAGGAATTGCGTAAGTCCCACAAGCCCTACCCCAATAATCTTCCCTAACATTAATTGATAAGGTTTCACGGAGGAAATAATCACCTCAATGATCCGACTACTCTTTTCCTCAATCACGCCATTCATTACTTGAGAGCCATAAAGTAAGAGCGTGACATATAAAATCAAGCCCATAATACCCGCAAGAATCATCGCCCCTGCCGAACTTGAACTTGTTTCTCCCCCATTTTCAGATACCGTAATGGTCTCACTCGCTATATCAACCTGCGTATCTTCATAGACCTTCGCTGAAATTCCAGCCTTATACATCAACTCCTGCCGTACTTTATTCTGAATCAAGCGCTCTACGGCTTCTTTTAAGTTAAGTCCAATGTTCTTTGATGAATAAATATGAACACCTTTGGGATTTGATAAAACATCCACAGGAATACTCACAAAGGCATCGTAACCAGACTTGGCAAACTGGGTCTTGAAGGCTTTTTCCGGCACATTTGTAAAGGTAAAGACCAACTCCTTATCTTGTAAGTCGGCCGACTTAAGCAAATGGCTTTGATCGAAAATGGCGATTTGCTTCTGCTCCTTATCTTTCATGGCTAACCAGATAGGAATCGCATAGATGGCTGTGATTAAAACGGGGGCCAACAAAGATGAAATCCAAAAGGATTTTTTCAACACACGCGTTACATATTCACGCTGTATAACCAGTAAAATCTTATTCATATCAATTGGTTTCGCTAACTACTTGAATAAAAATATCATTAAAAGAGGGAATCACTTCCTTGAACTCCAACAAACGAATATGCTGAATCAATAAGGCAATCGCCTCATTGGTTCCCATTCCTTCCGAAAAACGCAAAATCGCATGACATGTGGATTCATGAGAAACAATCTCAATTCCAGGAATCGCCATCAACTCCCCTTCAAAACGAATCGAGAATTGATTCTTCTTATATCGATTTTGGACCTCATCTTTATTACCTGACAACACCACCTGCGCATGATTAATCAAGGCTATCTCATCACATAACTCTTCCACAGACTCCATCCGATGCGTAGAAAACAACACGGTTGTACCGCGCGCTTTGATAGCTAAAATCTCATCCTTCAACATATTGGCATTGATGGGATCAAAACCCGAAAATGGCTCATCCAGAATCAGTAATTTCGGCTCATGTACCACCGTAGCAATAAATTGCGTCTTTTGTTGCATGCCTTTGGATAAATCATCCACCGGCTTATTCCACCACTCCTTAATATCCAAGCGAATAAACCATTCCTTCAATTTAGCGATTGCTTCATCCTTAGGCATCCCCTTTAATTGGGCCAAATACAAGAGTTGCTCACCAACCTTCATCTTCTTATACAAACCGCGTTCCTCAGGCAAATAACCTATCTGATCCGCATGTGCTAACCGCAAAGGCTCTCCATCAAAAAGAATCTCACCAGCATCTGGCCCCGTGATTTGGGTAATTATTCGAATTAAGGATGTTTTTCCAGCCCCATTAGGACCTAATAAACCAAAAATCTTCCCTTTAGGAATCTCCAAGTTCACATCCGACAATGCCACGTGATCCGCATAACGCTTCCCTAAATTCCGTATAGATAATAACATATTTGTTTGTCATGAATGAATATTCAAAGATAAAAAAAAGCGTTCACCCCAACATGATATTAGGATGAACGCTAGAATAATAGGATAAATGATTCCTTTACTTCTTAATTACCTTAGCTTTTGGTTTTGCGGGAGCCTTAGCTGCCGACTTAGGGGCAGCGTGTGCCGCCTCTTTTGCCATCAATTGAGCTACTTGTTTAATCTCTGCAGCTTTTTTAGCCAACTTCGCCTTTTTCTTTTCTTCTTTTTCTACTGATTTTTTCTTTGCTTTTTCAGCCTTTTCTTTCGCCTTGGCAGCTTCTTTTTCTTGGTCTTGCACCAACTTCACATACTTCTTTGCAATAGCACCGACTGATTTTTCAACCGTTGCTAACACCTTTTTGGCATTTTTTTCTGAAAGACCTTTTAATTTAGGGAGCACCAAAGATGAAAGCTGATTCGCTAATGTTTTTTTCTGACCGTTCATTATCTTAAAATTAAATATTTGATAAATCTAGGTAAACTAATGAGAACTAAAAATTTATCTGTATTAAGTTTTCAACGAAACAGAAAAATTTAATATTGAAAGTGCTAGAGCTGCGATTTGCTGACAAAGTCCCAGGCAACAACTCCCATCGTTACCGAGACATTCAATGAGTGTTTTGTGCCAAATTGAGGAATCTCCAAACTACCAGAAGCAGCTTCAATCCAATAATCATTCACACCAAATACTTCATTACCAAAAACAAAGGCATATTTATTGCCAGCCTCAGGTTTGAAATCATGCAAGGAAATCGACTGATCAACTTGTTCAATACAAAAAACCGTATATCCCAAGGCTTTTAATGCTTCATGGCATACTTCAGCCGACTCAAAATAGGTCCAATCGACAGATTCATCAGCACCTAAAGCCGTTTTACTTATTTCACGATGTGGTGGCTGAGCCGTAATGCCAACTAAATACACATGAGCGCTGCGAAATGCATCGGCCGTACGAAATGCAGATCCAATATTATTCATACTACGAATGTCATCGAGCACAAAAACAAAGGGGAATTTCTCCGCAGATTTGTATGCGGATACATCGAGCCGATTTAGCTCATCTAACGATAACTTCTGAGGCATATATTAAACAATCCAACTAAATGGATAAGCTAATTCTGGAACCTTTACACGCTCAGCTAAACGCTCTAAACGAGCAGGCAATCCGATCACATAATCACGTGCCTTTTCAGCTTGATCATTTAATCCTCGAACACTTTCCAAATCCCAATCTTGAATCAAACCACGCATGATGGTCGTATAATCTGCCGTAGTATAAACACCAATACGTTGGGCCGCATCTGAGAAATGATCAAACAAGGAGCTTTTCGCACCACTCATCTCACGCAAGAAATGCGCAGGCATTACAATCTTTTTCTTCATCATATCAGCAAAGGCCAACATCATTTCAGAAGGATCTAATTTGAAAATCTCAGCAACAAAGGCCTTATATGCTTTAGCATGACGCAACTCATCCGCGGCAATTTGCGCACACATACGTGACAAATTAGAATTCCCATGCTGCTTGGCTAATGAAGCCGTTCTCCGATGGGAAATATTCGTCGCCCACTCTTGAAAAGAAGTATAGACAAAGTTGCGGTAAGGATCTGCCGATGTACCGATATCAAAACCATCCGCAATCAAATATTGTGTCGAAATAGCAACCGCGCGCATATCCACTTTCCCTGATAAATACAGGTAAGTACCTAATAAATTACCGTGACGATTTTCTTCTGCTGTCCAGCTACGAATCCACTTTACCCAACCATTTTCTTGGTCTAAATGATCCACCGTTTCCATACCCAACAACCACGACTCGTATGTTGGCAATGCCTCCTCCGTAATCGTATCACCAATCAAAACGGCCCAATAATCATAAGGCAATTCGTTGGCAGCTTCTTGTAACAATTTCACCTCATCAAAGAAATTCTCCTTCGTCGAATCAGGAAGCATATCTGCGGGCTGCCAGTTGGAATCAATCGGATTCAAAAAATCCTTCATGTAGCTATCCATATTTTTGGCTAGCTCGGACATAACTTCTAAACGCGTGTGGAATTGAGACATAATTCAATGGGTTAACATAATGAGCTATGAAGATACATAGAAAAATCAGGATTTTGGCTGAAAATGCACAAAATCAAGCCCCTTCGCATCAATTTTTAACACATATGCGTTTTTATAATTTGGCGTAAACCAATCTCCTAAATTGTAATAAGTGGCCGAAGCATCTAGCTCCAAAGCGATTGGATGATGCCGATGACCAAAAACATAAGCGGATATCAAGCGATTTTCACGTTGATCGATAGCATGCTGCTCACGCACTGCCGCCAAAATAAAGTCGGTTGCCGGATCAAAAGGCACTTCACCAGCTTTAATTGTCGAGGTTTTTCGCGTTCCCGACCAAGCATGTGCTAATCGGACTCCGAAATCGGGGTGCAGCCAACCAAAGAGAAATTGGGCAATTGGATTCACAAAAACCTTTTTCAAAAGCTTGTATCCATAATCACCCGGACCCATCCCATCGCCATGCCCCATGCAAACACGAATCTTTTTGTCCTCGAATTGGAATTCAAATTCCGTGGGTTCGGTGTAAATAATAGCACCTAACTCCTCTTCAAAATAATCCCGCATCCATAAATCATGATTCCCTACAAAAATATGCATACGAACACCTTGATCGGCTAATTGAGCTAGTGCACCAATAAACCTCACAAAACCCTTGGGAACAACCTGATTGTACTCAAACCAAAAATCAAATACGTCACCCAATAAAAACAAATCACTAACATCAGCTGAAATACTCGAAAGCCAATCCACCAAAACACGCTCGCGCACTCGAGATGTCTGTGCATCTGGAAAGCCCAAGTGCATGTCTGAAATACAATACACGTGTTTGCCTGAAGGTATAAGTAGCTGCTTCATAAATAAAAAAATGGGGCGGGAATACCCACCCCATTCGGTTAATCTTCTTTCTTAGGACTCTTTTTTCGAGGTGCCGGCTTTTTCTTAACGACCGGTTCTGTAGCAGATTCTGCTTTTGCTACTGCAGGCTTTTTAGCCGCACGCTTGACCGTTTCCGCAAGCTCTCGCTCATCCTTGGCGTCTTGACGCTTCTTCTCCGTTTCACCCTTAATGAACTCTTGATAAGAAGTTAATTGCTCAAATGGACGTGGGCCAACAAGCTCTTCCAAATCACTTTGGAACAAGACCTCTTTCTTTAATAACTGCTCTGCCAAAATAGTTAATTTATCCTTTTTCGAGGTTAACAATTTCTTTGTGCGTGTGTACGCTTCTGCAATGATCTTACGTACTTCTTCATCAATTTCCCGCGCTGTCGTTTCCGAATAAGGCTTGTTGAATTGATAATCAGAACCCTTCGAATCATAATAAGAAATATTACCTAGTTTCTCATTCATGCCGTAAACGGTCACCATCGAGTAGGCTAGTTTCGTAATACGCTCCAAATCGTTTTGCGCACCTGTTGAAATCTTCCCAAAGACAATTTCTTCTGCCGCACGACCTCCTAATGTTACACACATCTCATCCATCAACTGCTCCGTACGATACAAGAACTGTTCTTTTGGTAAGTATTGCGCATAACCCAAAGCTGCTACGCCACGTGGGACGATGGATACTTTAACCAATGGATTCGCATGCTCCAAGAACCATCCAGCAATCGCATGACCAGCTTCATGGTAAGCAACAATCTTCTTTTCCAATGGATTGATAATCTTGTTTTTCTTCTCTAATCCACCAATCACACGATCCATAGCTTCTTGGAAATCGTCCATATCGACCGCAGTTTTACTACGACGAGCGGCAATTAATGCGGCTTCATTACACACATTGGCAATCTCAGCTCCAGCAAAACCAGGCGTTTGCGCCGATAATTCTTTCGGATCAATATCAGCAGCTAATTTCAATGGCTTTAAGTGAACCTTGAAAATCGCTTCCCGACCGATAATATCGGGCTTATCAATGGATATTTGACGATCAAAACGACCTGGACGTAGCAAGGCTGCATCCAAGACATCTGGACGGTTTGTCGCAGCCATGATGATAATTCCTGAATCCGTTGCAAAACCATCCATTTCAACTAATAATGAGTTCAATGTATTCTCTCGCTCATCATTTGAACCTGGCATTTGACCACGTCCACGTGAACGACCGACTGCATCAATCTCATCAATGAAGATAATACACGGTGCTTTTTCTTTTGCTTGTTTGAACAAATCACGAACACGCGCTGCCCCAACCCCCACAAACATCTCCACAAAATCTGAACCCGAAAGGGAAAAGAAAGGCACTCCGGCCTCACCGGCAACGGCTTTGGCCAACAAAGTTTTACCTGTACCCGGAGGGCCTACCAATAAGGCTCCCTTCGGAATTTTACCACCTAAATCGGTGAATTTCTTTGGGAATTTCAAGAACTCAACGATTTCCTGAATTTCTTCTTTCGCTTCATCTAAGCCGGCAACATCATCAAATGTCACACGCACTTTCGACTCACCCTCAATCAAGGTTGCTTTGCTACGACCAATATTAAACAGCTGGCCTCCACCACCGCCACCACCGCCCATGCGGAAGAACAGAAAGTAAAAACTCAATCCCATCAAGATGAAAAAGCCCCAAGTACCCAACCAATCCAATGGCCCAGTACGTGTTTCAGGCGTCGCAAAAATGCGCTCATTACGCGGAAAATCCTTTTGACGATCCTCTAAAAAATGCTCAAAACCTTCCTTGGAAATAATCGGAAATTCAAAGTGTGGACCCTGCTTCACTGACACTAAGCCTGGAGGCGATTTCTTAAAATACTTCGGAACGAAAGTAGGTTTCAGGCTAACTTCAACCAATTTATCATTGACGATTACGACCGACTGAACCTCTTTTTGAATGATCATGGACTCAAATTGCCCCTGATTAATTTCTTGTAATGTAGGCTGCTTCGTAAAGAAGAACATGCTCACCATCGCAATGACCAAACCTATAATCATCCAACTTTGCATACCTCCTGCCGGTTTTTTGGGCAGGCGCGGTTGAAGTCCTGAACGCTTGGTGTTTTTACTATTACCTTGTTTTGCCATTAGAATAATTTGTTTGGGCTATTAACAATGAGGATACCTAAAAAAGTTCGAATTGAGAATTATTCCTCTGAAATGTGCGTAAACTTCGCATCACCCCATAGCTCCTCTAATTTGAAAAAATCACGTTTATCTTTCAAAAACACGTGCACAATCACATCGTAATAGTCCATCAAGATCCACTCCCGATTCGCCTTACCTTCCATCGCATGTACATGAATTTTACCTGACTCCCACACTTCCTTGTCTACAGAATCCGCAATCGCTTCAATTTGGGTATCTGATGTACCTGATGCAATCACAAAAAAATCAGTAAATGCATTCGCAACTCCGCGCATATCCATCACAACGATATCTTGAGCCTTCTTCTCCTGCATCCCTTTCACCACCCACTGCGCTAATTGTTCTGATGCCTCTACTGCTGTCTTCTTTGTGCTTTTGCTCATATGTTTGTCTAAAATCGAATAATCGAATATGTTAACATATCGATTAACGAATAAAAATTTAAATTTGTTTCTTGTAAACCTAAAATTACGAAGAAAATTTGAACAATTACCTAGCTCCCACCCGCTTCGTCGGCAAATTCTCAAAATATATGGACCTTTGCGAATCCACGAACGCTTATGGCTTTCAGGAAGCAATTTCAGGTGACATAAATGAAGGTTTTGCATGGATTGCCGGACACCAAACCGCAGGAAAGGGACAACGAGGAAACCAATGGCTGGCCGAAGCCAATCAAAATTTATTGGTTTCCTATTTACTCAAGCCCAATCATGAGTTGCTCCCATCGCAATTTTACTTGAGTAAGGCGATTGCTAATGGGATAGTATTGGGTCTCCAACAATGGGCATCCAATTCCTTAGGGGAACGTTTACCACTCGAAATCAAGTGGCCAAACGACATTTACCTCGAGGGAAGAAAGTTGGGCGGAATTCTCATTGAAAGTAATTTTCAAGCTGGCAAATGGGCCTTCTCAATCATAGGTATTGGGCTGAATATCAATCAATTAGATTTTAATAACTTACGTGCTACTTCCCTTCGCCAATGGACGCAAAACCCACAAGCAATTGATATTAGCGAAATCTATAAATACATTTCTATTGGGATAGAGAATCAATACGAACATTTCACAAACAAATCCTTTTTGTCGATCGACGAAACCTACCACGCGCAACTTTTTCGCCAAGGAGAATGGCATCATTTTGAGGATAAAAATGGACTATTCGAGGGAAAAATAATACAGGTCAACGAACAGGGTTTGGTAGAAATTGAACGAAACCACGAGACAGAATCCTATGATATAAAAGAATTAAGTTTTATTTTTAAGGATTAACCTCAAAAAAACCTTGATTCAAACCTACCAAAGCAACCTAGAAAACTTCATACATTGGGCACACAACACGCCTAATAACATCTATTTAAAACAACCGCAGGCGGGGAATTACAGAGAATACACCTACCAAGAATCCCTTCAGATTGTTGAGCAAATAGGTTCTTACCTAAACGAACAATTGTCAGATGAAAAGCCGAAGCACATCGGTATTTTAGCTAAAAATAGCGCCCATTGGATTCTGTCCGATTTAGCCATTTCCTATGCAGGTGCCGTTTCAGTTCCTTTTTACGCAACACTGACGAGCGAACAATTAAATCAAGTTTTAGTCCATTCCGATTGCCAAATACTGATTGTAGGGAAACTTGACAATTGGGATGAAATCCAAAAGGGAATTCCGGATTCCATTCAGCTCATTTTTACACCTGACAGCCCTTGTCAGACAGGTATTGCCTGGAACGAAATCCTGGCAAATGCCAAACCAAAACGCGAACCTGTTTTACCTAAGCATGATGAACTTGCGACAATCGTTTACACTTCAGGTACAACAGGAACACCTAAAGGTGTCATGATCACCAATGGAGCCATTGCACAGGCGCTCAACATTGCGCGCGAAATTGCCTATTTGGAAACTCCGAACACACGCTTCATTTCTTACCTTCCTCTCTGCCACATTGCCGAACGTAATTTTGTTGAATTTGCTTCAACGGCTGCAGGTGGAACAATTTACTTTGTTGAAAACCTAGATACATTCCAACAAAATCTTGTACAAGCCCGACCAAGTCATTTCTTAGCCGTTCCGCGTATTTGGGCAAAATTCAAAGAAGGTATCCTACACAAAATCGGTGGGCAGAAAAAATTAAGCCTGTTACTTTCTATTCCAATCATCCGAGGAATTATTCAAAAGAAAATACAAAAAGGCTTAGGCTTGGATCAAACCTTAATGGTTATCACAGGTGCAGCTCCCATGCCTCAAGAGTTAACGGCCTGGTTCCAAACCATCGGGCTTTACATTCAAGAAGCTTATGGAATGACTGAGAACCTCGGACTAAACAGCCTTACACCTCGCCACAAAATAAAGCTCGGAACAGTGGGTCGAGTTCACGACCAATGCACCACACGCATCGACTCCGAAACAGGTGAGATCCAAATGAAGGCGAATTACAACTGCCTTGGCTACTACAAAAATCAAGAACAAACAGATGCTCTTTTTGATGGCCCTTGGTTAAAAACGGGTGATATGGGGCAATTGGATTCTGAAAACTACCTATCCATTGTTGGTCGTGTAAAAGACAATTTCAAAACTGCCAAAGGACAATATGTTTCACCAGCACCGATTGAAAATGCCTTGTCATTACATGAATATGTAGAAGTTGCCTGTGTTGTTGGCGTGAATTTACCACAACCCTTGGGCCTCGTTCAATTAAGCCCTCAGGCTCTTAACCTATCGAAACAGGAATTAACCGAATCCTTACATCAGCTTCTAACGGACATTAATCCCATGTTCAAAAAATACGAATACTTAAAAAAACTGATTATACTTCAGGAACCATGGACCGTTGAAAATGCTTGCCTGACACCTACCTTAAAAATCCGTCGGATGCAAATTGAAAAAAATGTGGAAGCTCGGATGGAGGAATGGTATCACGATAAGCCAACAATCATTTTCGAATAGGTTAACGTGAATTCTGCGGCTTTTTTGTAACTTGAGTGAATGCGTTTTTATTCATTCATGCTTTTTATTGGACTATTGCTTGGAGGCTTTGTTGGCTTTGGGCAATCCATGCGCATCGATTCCATTCATTTCGTGGGCAACGAAAAGACCCGTGAAAATATTTTACGTCGGGAACTTGACTTCCAAGAGCGCGACTCATTAACAGTTCAAGAATTAAGTGAGCGCATTGAATTCAACCGCCGGAAATTAATGAACACCAACCTGTTCATTTGGGTCAAATCGGATTATCACCAATTACCCAACGGAAACCTTTCCATAAACTATGAGTGCTTGGAGCAATGGTATGTATTAGCCTACCCTGCATTCCAGTTGGCCGACCGAAATCTGAACGATTGGTGGTCACGGGGACACGATTTTGATCGAGCCATTTATGGACTACGTTTTTTGCACAACAATTTCATGGGGCGAAACGAGAAAGTAGTCATTAAGGCCGAAACAGGCTTTACAGATAAACTGGAATTATCTTACCAGAACCCCTATTTGGATCCCCAAAAAACCTTGGGAATGACGTTAAGCCTCGCTTACAGCACGCAAAAAAACCTGGCTTACAAGACAAACCAAGACACACTTACCTACTTAGAAAGTGATGTAATCTTGGGCGAAAAATGGACCGGAGCTATACAATTCCGAAAAAGATTTAGGTTTTACGATTTTCAAACGCTGGAGCTGAGGTATAACCACGCCAAGATTGCAGATAAAATTGCGCAATTAAATCCTGATTATTTTGGCGAAGGGAAAACAGAACAAAATTATACCCAGGTTCGGTACGGATTTTCCTATGATTTCCGTGACTTTGTCACCTATCCCTTAAGAGGTCGAAAAATAGACGTCAGCTTTACCAAACATGGAATTCTCCCGAATGATCAAGTGAATTTTTGGGAAGCAAAAGCAGCCATCGCGCTATTTTTTGACTTAGGCAGTCGGTTCTTCCTAGCGAGTCAAGTGAAAACCAAAATAAGCCAAGAGGGGTTTATCCCCTATGCCAATATAAAAGGTTTGGGCTACGAAAATGACCTTGTACGTGGCTATGAATTAAACGTCATTGATGGAACGAACTATTTTCTTTGGAGAAATACATTACGGTTCCAATTACTTTCAACCGTATTGAAACTACCATACATCAAATACAAACAATTCAATCAAATGCCTATTGCTATCTATCCAACGGTATTTACAGATGTTGGGTATGTGTATAACGCAAACAAAGAAACGCGAAACAGCGCAAACAAATGGTTGATAGGAACTGGTCTGGGCTTCGACTTTGTCACCTATTACAACTTTGTGGGCAAAGTAGGCTTCCCAATCATTAATGGGGGAAAAACAGGGATGGTAGTCAGCATTGGTCGGGAATTTTAAACAAAAAAAAACCAGTCACAGACCGGCTTCTTTTTAAAATACCTAACCACTAATAATCTTAAATATCATTGTGCGCGAACGCATGAATTCGTATTCCTAATTCCAAAAATAAGAATATTTTTCAATAGAATGATTTAAGCCACCTTGAATTTATTTATTTTTGAAAAGACATTTTAATCTATGACTGTATGAAAATCAAGCCACTGAGCCTATTATTTATTGTATTTACCATGAGTTTGGGCGCATGTAACCAGGATACCAATTCATCAGAAAACACGCAAATTAGTGGTGCTACTGCACAAATTAAAATCAAGGAGGCATGGAATGTAAGCCATGAATGGGTCAAACAAATGACACTTAGCGACTCCTTAATCGTTCGAAATAAATCTTGGGGAATCGATATCAATCAAATCCAAGAGTCTGTGGAAATGGCTGAAAGCCAACCAAAATCGGGAAAATCCTATTCGATGTATTTTGATGACAGTGATTTAAATTTTGTTGACATCAGCTATTTAGCCAACGAGCAAGGAAAATTGAATGAAATCGATCTGGATATTTATGTGGAAGAAAATGCGCAAGTAAGCGAATTACAAAAAAGCATCAAGGAATATTTCGATGTAAAATTTGGGGCATCTAAGTCAACTGGAAAGAAGACCTCTTGGACCCAAAATAAAAATACCCAGGTCGAGATGGAAGATGTAAGTACTTCCAAGGACCCAGGTATTAAAATTGTATTAAAGGCGAAGTCTTAAACTTTCCAAACCCAGTTGCGGGTATCCGAAATTTCACCTAAACGAATTTGATTAATTTCATTGTACACGCGAACAGAAAAATCAGAGTCTTTGCGCTCTGGCAAGTCATAATCTTTTCCTTCAAAACCAATCGTGGCTATCGGTGCTATCACCGCCGCAGTTCCAGCTCCAAAGGCCTCCGTGACAGATCCATTTTGAATCCCTTCAATTAATTCCTTCACAGCTAATTGGCGCTCCTGCACCTCCATGCCCCAATCCTTTGCAATTTGCATAACGGATTTCCGAGTAACACCATCGAGTATTGTATCTCCAGTGGCTGCCGTAACTAATGCACCATTAATAACAAACATCAAATTCATAGTACCAGCTTCCTCGACATATTGATGCGTCGCCGCGTCTGTCCAAATGATTTGATCATACCCATCTTTATTTGCATTTTGCGTTGCAAATAAAGACCCCCCATAATTACCCGCATTCTTTGCAAATCCTACCCCACCTTTCGCAGCACGGATGTATTCCGTCTCGACACGAACACGTAATGGTTTTGAATAATACGATCCAACTGGGCAATTAAAAATGATGAATTTATAGGTTGTAGAAGGTGTAACTCCCACATATTCATCCGTTGCAAACATAAAGGGACGAATGTATAATGAGCAACCCTCTTTCGCGGGAACCCATGCTTGATCTAATTTCAATAATTCGCGTAAGCCTCCCAAGAAAATCTCTTTGGGCACCTCGGGCATACACATGCGGTAGGCCGATTTATTAAAACGCTTCCAATTTTCCTCTGGGCGAAAAACTTGAATACTCCCATCCTTGCCACGGTAACCTTTCATGCCTTCAAAAATGGATTGACCGTAATGCAAAGACATCATCGCGGGCTGGTATTCCAACGGACCATAAGGTTGAATTTTGACAGATTGCCAAGCACCGTTCGCATATTCAGCGACAAGCATATGATCAGCAAAGCTGCGACCAAAGGCTAACTGATCAAAGTCAACTTGATCAATTCTAGATTTTGAGATAGGTTCAATGTGGATTTGCATACGCTTTATTTTATTTATTTACCTGAATTCCAAGGAATTTCAGGTATACCTAGGCTATGATGTAAAAAACGGCACACCATAAATAAGTAATCAGATAATCGGTTCATGTAAGCCATCGCAATCTCGTAGTCGGTATGTTCTGTGGCTTGTACCCAACGAATTAAACTTCGTTCAGCACGCCGACAAACCGTACGAGCAATTTGTGCGAAAGCAATGGTCTCGTGTCCACCCGGAAGAATAAAAAAACGCATCGGGGCTAATTGAGCATCTAAGGCATCAATGTTGTTTTCCAATGCGACAATTTCATGCAATGAAATTAATTCCATGTTCCCCAATACCTCTTTGGAATCACTCGCAACGTGTGCGCCCAACACAAAGAGACTGGATTGAATTGCTTGTAATTTACTTGCAAGTTCCGAGTCAACTTTACAAACGAGCAGACCTACGTGAGAATTCAGTTCGTCCAAATCGCCGATTGCTTCCAATCGGAAATCTGACTTTGACAGGCCCTTGCCATCGGCTAACCTAGTAAACCCGCCATCACCTTGTTTTGTATAGATCTTCATAATTTGTAAAAGAATAACAAAAATAGTTTTTTCGGCCTTTAATCCAAAGGAAAGCCCATATTTATCAAAAAACAAGAAAGATTAGGCAATCGACTTCGGATGAACTAATTTTGAGGATATTTTTGAATCCTATGTCAATCGATTATTTCGTTTCGCGCGCTTGGCGCATTGTTTCCATGGTTGCCTTTGGCATTGCCTTGTTATTCGTTTATCGCGGATTGCCAGATCCGGCGGCCGTACATTTCGGCGAAACAGGTCGGGGAGATGGATTTTTACCCAAGGAAGAAATCTTTTATTTGGCGGCGGGTATCGTAACAATACTCAACGTATTGGCTTTATTATTAATCAAAAGTGTAGCAAATGTTGCTGAACAAGTTTGGGGAAAAGTATTCCAAGTTTTCGCAAGTAAAGGAGATGCAACAATTAAATCAACATTGGTCAACTGGCTACATTTCTTGCCAGCCCTAATCAATACGTACTTAATTTTGGTCTTCCGTGTCTTGCTATTATTAAATGATCAGCGTACTTACGATGCGGACTATACGTACATACCCAAATTAGGAATTTTACTGATACTCGTTTGGTTACTATACCTTCCAATCCGACTATTTTTATCACCGACTTACAGCCCAGAAGAAGCATGATTCAGAACATGCCCGACATTTCGATTCAGGCGTTTGATTACGAATTACCCGATTCTCATATCGCATTTTTTCCGAGCCAACAGCGGGATAAATCCCGCTTACTCGTACATTGTAACGATTCAATAAGCCACCATAGCTTTCAGCACCTTCCTGACTTGGTTCCTACTGATAGCCTCTTTATTTTTAATAATACAAAGGTTATTCCTGCGAGAATTCAGATCCAAAAGGAAAGTGGCACAACCATCGAGATATTTCTCCTAAAACCTTTGACAGACAACATCGCTACGCAGCAGGTCATGGAACAGCGCAGTGAAATTACCTGGGAATGTTTGGTAGGCAATAAAAAGCGTTGGAAGTTAGGCGAAACACTTCATAAGACGATTCAAATTGATGGCGAGGCCATTGAACTAAAGGTTTGTTGGCATGATCGCGAAATAAATCAAGTTCAAATTCAGTGGTCAAGTGAACATACCTTTGCGAGCATACTCAACGAAATCGGCAAAATACCCCTCCCTCCTTATATGGAACGGGACACCGAGTTATCAGATCAGGATCGCTACCAAACGGTATTTTCCAAAGAACTCGGAGCCGTTGCGGCGCCTACAGCAAGTCTACATTTTACCTCAGAAGTGTTAGAGCAATTAAGTTCAAAAGGCATCCAACAAAGTTTCTTGACACTTCATGTGGGTGCTGGCACTTTTTTACCCGTCAAAGAAGATGAAATCCGGAATCACCCGATGCATCGGGAACAATTAATCTTTGAACGCGACTTTATCCTTCAATTAACAGAGCATCAAGGAACTTTTATTCCTGTAGGCACAACAGCACTCAGGGCATTGGAGAGTTTATATTGGTCGGGCGTATGGTTACTGGAAGGTCATTCAATTCCTGAAGCAGGCTTAATTATCCCAAAAGAATTCGCTTACCATGATCGCCAAGAAGTGAATAACACGGATGCGTTGCTTGCCATTTTATCGTATATGGATGTTCACTTACTATCAAAATGGGTCGCACAAACAGAATTGCTCATCATGCCGACGTATCGTTTTCGGTTTTGCGATGCCTTGATAACGAATTTCCACCAACCCAAATCGACATTATTGGTGCTTGTATCTGCATTGATTGGCGATGATTGGAAGGACATATATGATGAGGCCAAGCGAGAAGGCTATCGCTTTTTAAGTTATGGCGATGCGTGTTTGTTTTTCAAAAAGGAAAAATAATTCCGAAGAATCACTAATTTTGTGGCCCAAGAAAATAGACGTTGGACGTTGGACGTTGGACGTTGGACGTTGGACGTTGGACGTTGGACTGTCAGACTTCGGACTGACAACTTATTGACAGAACAAAGACTAGTGACTAGAGACTAGCGACTATAAAAGACCCAATTATGAATTTTATTGAAGAATTGCGCTGGAGAGGTATGTTACAGGATATGATTCCGGGATTAGAGGATCAATTAGCCAAAGAAATGACGGTGGCCTATATTGGTTTCGACCCTACTGCACCCAGTTTACATATAGGTAATTTGGCAGCAATCATGTTGTTGAAGCATTTTCAATTGTGTGGTCACAAGCCTATAGCCTTGGTTGGCGGTGCAACAGGCATGATTGGAGATCCATCGGGTAAAGCAGCTGAACGTGAATTTTTATCGGAAGACACCTTGCGTGCAAACCAGGTTGGCATTCAGAAACAACTTGAAAAATTCTTAGAATTCCATGCAGGAGCAAATTCGGCAGAAGTAGTTAATAATTATGATTGGTTTAAGGAATTTAGCTTTTTGGGATTTTTGCGTGAGGCGGGGAAATTTTTGACGGTGAATTACATGATGTCAAAAGACTCCGTTAAGAAACGTTTGGAGACCGGTATTTCATTCACGGAATTCTCTTATCAATTATTACAAGGGTACGATTTTTACCATTTATATAAGTCGAAGAACGTACGCTTACAAATGGGCGGTTCGGATCAATGGGGAAACATCACCACGGGAACGGAAATTATTCGTCGGAAAGAAGGCCATGATGAAGATGCGACCGAGCGTGCAGCCTTTGCATTAACGACACCTTTGGTTACAAAGGCGGATGGAACGAAATTTGGTAAATCAGAATCAGGTAATGTGTGGTTGGATGCTGAGAAAACGAGCCCCTATGCATTTTATCAGTTTTGGTTGAACGCAGCGGATGCAGATGTCCCACGTTTGATACGTGTGTTTACCTTATACACGAAAGAACAAATTGAGGAATTAGAAAAGCAACATGCGGAGGCGCCACATTTGCGCATCTTGCAAAAGGCCGTAGCGGAGGAAGTAACGACACGCGTACATGGAGCGGAAGTATGTGCTTTAGTAATCGAGGCCTCTACCCTATTATTCTCTAAAGATGCCGTTGAATTAATTGCAGGAGCATCAGAAGCATTATTAGGCCAATTACCAATACATGAAGTTTCGGCGACCTTATTAGCTGAATGCAAAAACCTGACGGATTTAATTAGTGTAGGGACAGACAATTTAATTTTTCCTTCCAAAGGAGAGGCGCGGAAAGCCATTCAAAACAATGCCATTAGCGTAAATAAAGTGAAGGTAACGGATCCGAATGCTGCGCTAGATTTCGAAAAGATTCGTGGCAAATACTTATTAGTAGGTAACGGAAAACAGAAAAATTACATTTTATCCTTTAAATAGTTCAGCAAATAGCGCTTGAACAAAAAAAAGTGAAAATATTTTAGGGGGTGTGTTGGTATATTTAAATTAATCCTACATCTTTGCACTCCCAATCGCTAGGAAAAAGCTTCTAGCACATTAACGGAAGGGTTTACTTGAAGGTTTCGGCTGGAGGGTAGGCGTTGGAAGTTGAAAGAGTTCTTTGACGTGTTGATAGAAATAAAGACGAGATTAATTCTTTAAATGAATTAGTCATAATAAGTAGCATTCAAGACAAGGATAAT
>JAGOAA010000031.1 GCA_017984215.1 Cytophagaceae bacterium | reverse complement strand
ACAAAAACAACTTTAAATAAGAAAAACAGCAATAAACCAAAAGCCCCAAGCATAATGACAAAAAAGCCATTAAAGCGCTTGGTGATAATTTGGCGAATATTCTGTGTTGTTGACTTAGCCATACCTATTGCTCTTTTTCTGATTCTGCTACTAATTTAATCGGTGGAGTAAGGCTTACCTCCAACTTGTATTTTTTCATCGAAAGTGCCAAATAACTCTGTTTTCCTACCTTCATATAATCCGCTTTTTGAGTGGTATAGTCAGCACGAATCTCTTCCAATTCCATTTTTGTTCGCTCGATGCGGTGAATTTTACTTTCCGCCATCATGGTATAATAGATGTAAATCATAATTAAAACCGCGATGTAAATAATTTTCTTCAACAAGGCGACGGGTAATTCGCCCCCGGTCATGGAATCAATATTAAACAACAAGTCCATCACCCCAGTTTGTGGCTTACCTGCGGGTTCATTGGATTGATTTTTTACTGCATTTGCCATCTTATATTTTGCTAGCGATTCTCAATTTTGCACTCCTTGAACGTGGGTTCACTTTTAATTCCTCCTCAGAAGCTGTTATCGGCTTGCGAATTTCACTTTCCAACGGCTTATGAACCACCCCAAACATGTCTTTATCTTCTTTCCCAAAACAATCTCCTGTCCGGACGTAATTTTTAACCAAACGATCCTCCAACGAGTGAAAGGAAATCACACAGAGTCGGCCTGCTGGCGCAAGGACCTTGGGTGATTGTTCCAAAAATTCCTCTATCACTTTCAACTCCTGATTCACTTCAATCCGAATCGCCTGAAATGCCTGAGCGAAATAACGAAACTCTTTATTACGAGGAGCTAATTTAAATAAAATCTCCTTGAACTCGCCAGTCGTTTCAAGGGTCTTTTGCGTCCTCGCTTGAACGACAGCTAATGCCAAAGTTTTGGCATTTTTAATTTCACCGTACATCCCAAACAACTTCTGTAATTCCCCCGCTGAATAGGTATTTAAAACCTCCGCAGCACTTGTGGAAGCCGATGGTCCCATCCGCATGTCCAAAGGGCCATCAAAACGTGTCGAAAATCCACGCTCCGCGGCATCCAACTGAAACGACGAAACCCCCAAATCAGCTAATATCCCATCTACTTGCTTGACACCTTGTAACCGCAAATACTTCTCCAAATACCGAAAATTAGCCGTTATCAAAGTCAATCGATCATCATCAATCAAGTCTGCCTGCTTCCATGCATCCGGGTCCTGATCAAATGCATACAATCGACCTTCCGGCCCCAACGCATTTAAAATAGCTTTCGAATGCCCGCCTCCCCCAAAGGTTACATCCACGTAAATCCCGTTCGGTTTAATCGCTAAACCACTCAAACATTCTTGCAATAAAACCGAGGTATGGTAGGCACTTTCAGACATAATTCAAATTTACAAATTATCTGTCGGCAAGCATAAGCTTTTTTATCAGGATGTCGATTTTTTTGTGACAAGTTTTATCCGCTATCTTTGTCAAAATTATCAATCCCCATGAAATCAATCATTGCTGCATTATTATTGATCTTTTTAAGTACTTATAGCTTTGCTCAAAATCCTGCAAGCGGACCTTGGCGTGGGGAAATTGACCACTTAGGAGGCAAACTTCCCTTCAACTTCATCGTAGCAAAAAACAAGCTAGACATCCGAATCCAAAATGGATCCGAAATTGCTACTTTAGGTGATTCCTATTTCCGAGGCGATTCATTGGTGATTCCCTTTGATTTATATGACTCAGAAATGGTGGGATCATTGAAAAACGAAAAATCCATCATCGGATTTTGGCAAAAAAAACGCAACGGCAAAACACTCTATCGCATACCCTTTCAAGCGCAGGCAGGTAGCTCGGAGCGTTTTCTACAAACGAAACAAGCCAGCGTTCAGGTAAGTGGGAAATATTCTGCCGACTTTTGGTCGGACGAAAGTAACCATAGCTCTGGCGTCTTACTCTTGAATCAAAAAGGAAATCAAGTGACAGGAACTGTCCTAAAAACGAGTGGTGATTACCGTTTTCTACAAGGAAATATCAGCGGAGACAGCTTGTTGTTAAGTTATTTTGACGGTAGTGGACTAATACAATTCCGCTGCAAAGTCAATGGCAACCAAATTGATGGCCAATTCTATTCTGGCCTGGCAGGTAAACGCAATTTTAAGGCAATAAAAGATGACAAGGCCAGTCTTCCCGACCTTAAAAAACTCACGTATTTAAAGCCTGGATTTGATCGTCTTACATTCAGCCTACCTAATCCAGCAGGAAAAACAATCAGCTTGCAAGACGAGCGTTACAAAAACAAAGTGGTCATCATCGAATTGATGGGATCTTGGTGTCCTAATTGCCTCGATGAATCTCGCTTTCTGGCACCCTATTACAAGAAAATGAAAGACAAGGGCGTAGAAGTTATTGGCCTTGCATTCGAATATTCACCGGAATTAAGTATTTCTGGACCCAAAATTGAAAACTTCAAAAAGCGAATCGGCGTGGATTACGAAATTTTATTCGCAGGCCAACCAAATGACGAAACCATTGCGCAAGTATTACCGATGTTGCACAAAATCAATGGCTATCCAACAACGTTCATATTGGATAAATCAGGTAAGGTACGCGAAATACATACCGGCTTTTCAGGACCAGGAACGGGCGTTTATTACACGGATTGGATTCATGAATTCGAACAAACGGTTCAAAACCTCTTGAATGAAAAGTAAAATCTTCAGCATTTTGTTTTTATGTTTGAGCCTACCCAGTTATGCTCAAAAAAAAGCCTGGTATTATGTCGCTGGCTTATCAAGTGCGAGCGCTATCCTATATGCTGATTATGCTAAAAATGAACAACAGAAATACTATCAGCATAACCTGATTGGCTTTCATACCTCAGCCGACGATTACCTTCAATATAGCCCTACACTGATCAACATAGGCTTACATCTTGCCGGCCTTCAAGATACTCAAAGACCCAAAGACCTAGTAGCCGTATTTATAATTGGCTCCGGTACATATACCGTCATTACCCAGGGACTTAAATATGCCGTTAACGAAACGAGGCCTAACGGGACCGATCATAGTTTTCCCTCTGGACATACAGCCACAGCATTTTTTGGCGCACGCATGCTCGATCGCTCCTTCGGAAAAAAATACCCGGCCATTGCCATAGGCGGATACGCCTTAGCAACTGCCACAGGAGCATTACGCATGGCGAATAATAAACATTGGGCATCCGATGTTGCCATGGGTGCCGCCATCGGTATTGCCTCCGCCGAACTGGCCTATTGGGCATACCCGAAACTCAAGAAATCCTTGAATAAAACTAGTTTGACTTGGGAACCTGTTGTAGCCCCCAACTTCTATGCTGCGCGTGTTCGTTATGCCTTTTAATGGACCAACAAATAGGTAGCTGCCCCAGCAAAATAACCGAGCAAGGCAAGAAAACCGATGCGTTTGGCGTACCATACAAAATCAATTTTCTCCATCCCCATTACCGCAACACCCGCTGCAGAACCGATAATCAGAATACTTCCTCCCGTACCCGCACAAAACGCTAGATACTCCCACATGGCGTGATCCAATGGAAATTGATCTATTGGATACATTCCCATCGTTGCCGCAACTAAAGGCACATTATCAACAACCGAAGAGGCAATTCCAATCACGGTAACAATGAAAAATTGATTCCCTAAACTTGCTTCCAAATAAGCAGCTAATTGACCTAAATATCCAAAGGATTCTAGTGCACCAATAGCTAATAAAATGCCTAAGAAAAACAATACACTTGAAGTATCAATCTTAGTTAACGCATGCCCAACGGTATAAGGCTTTTTGGCCTCTTCATCCTTGTCGGCATGCAAAAACTCAGACAAAATCCATACCAAACCCAAAGCCAATAAGATTCCCATATAGGGTGGCAAATGGGTCACGGTTTTAAAAATAGGCACTCCCAATAAACTTAAAACGCCCGCAAATAACATGATACGACCATGACGTTCTTCTTCAATTGTCATTGATTTCTCCTGCTGAATCGCACCCAAATGACTCTTTCTCACCCAAAATGCTGCTACTGATAATGGAACCAACAAAGAAACAACCGATGGAACGAATAAACTCTTAACGATTCCCCAAGCAGAAATCTGCCCACCAATCCACAACATGGTTGTCGTTACATCACCAATAGGCGACCATGCCCCACCCGCATTCGCTGCAATGACTACAACACCCACATAAAATTTACGTGTGGAACTATCGCTAATCAACTTTCGCAATAATGCCACCATCACAATGGAAGAGGTTAAGTTGTCTAATACAGACGAAAGGAAAAAAGTAACAAAACCAATAATCCACATCAATGTGGCAGGATTTTTGGTTTTAATTAGCCTGCTAACAAAATGAAAACCTTCGTGCGCATCAACTAGCTCCACGAGTGTCATCGCACCTAATAAGAAAAATAAGATTTCCGACGTTGAGCCCAAATGATGGGATAACGATTCTAAATCATGAGGCCCGCGAACTAAGGCGAAAACGACCCACACTAAAACACCAGTCACTAAGGCAGATGCTGTTTTATTAATTTTAATTGGATGTTCAAACGCAATGGCAAGATATCCAACAATAAAAATGATAACTGAAATTATTTCCATGACGTAAATATAAAAAAGAAAGTCAGGGTTTTATGCCCCTGACTTTCAAATATAAATCAATGTAAATCTACTTATTTCAACTTAGCAACGGCCGATTTAATACGCTCGCAAGCCTCTTCTAATTGCTCATCAGCTGCAGCTGTAGAAATACGCATGCAATCCGGAGCACCAAAACCAGAACCTGCTACCGTCGCAACAAAGGACTCATTCAACAACCAAGTACAAAAATCATCTGAATCATTAATGGTTGTTGTACCATCTGATTTGCCAAAATAATAAGAGATATCAGGAAACGCATAAAACGCACCATCTGGCATATTCACCTTAAATCCTGGAATTTCACGCAATTTGCCTACCACCAATTTACGACGGCGATCATAGGCAGCTTTCATTTCATAGGCATGATCCAATGAACCATTGAACGCTGCTACAGCTGCTTTTTGCGCGATAGAATTCGTTCCCGAAGTCACTTGGCCTTGTAATTTCTCTATTCCATCTGCAATCCATTTCGCAGCTGCAATAAATCCAATACGCCATCCCGTCATCGCATGTCCTTTTGCCACGCCATTAACCGTAATCACACGATCCTTAATTTCTGGGATAGAACCGATTGAGAAATGACCTCCTTGTGTAAAGTTGATGTATTCGTAAATCTCATCTGCCAATACAAAGATATTTTCGTGACGAGCGACAACATTTGCGATGTCACGCAATTCTGATTCTGTATATACCGAACCTGTTGGATTGTTTGGCGAAGCAAACATTACCATTTTCGTCTTCGGCGTAATGGCTGCCTCAAATTGTGCGGCAGTCACTTTAAAGTTATTATCAAAAGCTCCCTGAACAACGACAGAAACACCATCCGCTAATTTGACCATCTCAGAATAAGAAACCCAATACGGCGAGAAAATAATCACCTCATCACCTGGATTAATTAATGCAGCAATGGCATTTGCTAAAGAATGTTTCGCTCCCGTAGAAACCACGATGTTCTCTGAACCCCACTCTAAACCGTTATCTCGCTTTAATTTATTAGCAATGGCTAAACGCAAATCTGGATAACCTGCTACCGGCGAATATCCGTGAAAACCATCATCAATGGCTTTCTTTGCAGCTTCACAGATGTGTGCCGGTGTTTTAAAATCAGGCTCACCTACCGAAAGGCTAATAACTTTGTGACCTTGCGCAGCTAATTCACGCGCTTTTTTTGTCATTCCCAACGTGGATGACTCTTCTAATGCTTGAATGCGTTGGGCTAATAAGGATGACGACATAATATATAAATACTAAAGTTGAATTCGGGCGCAAATTAGCTATTTGAACGCTGAATTGCTAATAAATTTACGAAAAAGCATGCTTAATATTGTTGGCTTAACTTCGCATAGAAGCCTTTGGAATTCGCCAATAATTCGATATGTGTGCCCCGCTCAACGATCTCCCCTTTATCCACAACTAAAATTTGGTCAGCGTGCTGAATGGTACTCAAGCGATGTGCAATCACCAAAACCGTCCGGTTCTTCATTAAATTGGTCAGCGCCGCCTGTACCATTTTCTCCGATTCGTTGTCAAGCGCACTCGTGGCTTCATCTAAAATCAAAATGGGTGGATTTTTCAATACGGCTCGCGCAATAGAAATTCGTTGGCGCTGCCCTCCCGACAACTTAGATCCTCGATCACCAATCACCGTTTGATACCCTTCTGCGTTTGCCTCAATAAATTCATGTGCATTCGCAATTTTGGCCGCCTCAATGACCGCTTCCAAACTAGCATTTGTACCAAAGGCAATGTTATTGTGAATGGTATCGTTAAATAACACTGATTCCTGCGTTACAATCCCCATCAAAGCACGTAAATCTTCCAAGGGAATTTGCTTCAAAGGCACACCGTCAACCGTGATTTGACCGGACGTCGCATCATAAAAACGCGGCAGTAAATCAGCTAATGTAGATTTGCCCCCACCAGATGCCCCCACCAGCGCAATGGTCTTTCCTTTGGGAATTTCAAAACTAACGGATTTCAAAACAGGACGCCCGGGTACATATTCAAAACCCACAGTATTAAACGCAATTTTAGCTTTAAATTCGCTCACGGCCTGCACAGGTTCTTCTACCTGAATCTCCGAAACCGTATCCAAAATTTCAATAATCCGATCTGCCGATGCCACTCCCCTTTGAATGCCAGAAAACGCATCTGCGATTACTTTGGCAGGGCGCATTACTTGTGAAAACGTAGCGATAAAGGCGATGAAGGTCGAAGCACTTAATTCATTGTCTCCTGCAATCACTAAAATACCGCCATACATCAATATACCTGTCACCACCAAAACACCCAAACTCTCCGAAACCGGGGAAGTCAATTCTTGCCGAAAAACCATACGCAATAAGGAATGGCGGTAACGCAAATTGGTTTCTTGGAAGCGGGCATCCATAACGGGTTCCGCACGAAATGCTTTCACAACGCGCATTGCACCAAATGTCTCATCCAACAAACTAATAATTCCACTCAAATGCTGTTGAACTTCTCCAGCCGCGCGACGTAAACGGCGCGTGATAAGTGCAATTACGCCACCGGATAATGGCAAGATAATGAGAGAAAAGAGGGTTAATTTCACCGACATGCTCGCAAGGAAAACGAAGAACATAATCAACGTGAATATTTCTTTAAAGGTCGCCGTGAAAGCTCGACCGATACTATTTTCAACTTCTTGAACGTCCGTCGTTAAGCGCGACATCAAATTGCCTTTCTTTTGTTCTGAGAAATAACTCAAATCCATACGTATAGCACGTTCAAATACGGCCTGACGCAACGAGGCAATCGTATCAGCCTCCACCGTTTTCAAAATACGTTGCGAAAAATACCGGAAAATATTGGCTAACAAAACCGAGATGATAATCGCCCCGCATGCATATTGTAAAGCACCCAAACGACCATAGGACTCCAAAGCCCCATAAAAATAATGATTGAATACGAACGAAAAGTAACTTGGTGTAACTGAAAACGCAGGCAGATGACGAAACATTGCCGCTTGATTTGCTGATGCTTGATTGAATAAAACATTCAACAAAGGAATCAACAAGGTGAAATTTAAAATCCCAAATAGACTACCTAGCAGCGAGAACCCGAAATATGGAAATACATATTTGCGGATAGAATTAGCATAGGTCAATAAACGGATATAGGTCTTCAACGGATTATTTCAAAATTTGAGGCAAATTACGACAATTTTCACATTTACTTACGTTCGGCGAGTCTGGTATATACATCAACATAGCTTGCAGCAGCCATCGACCAGTCAAAACGTTTGGACCATTCCTGAATCGACTGTTTTTTATCATATTCCCGATAATCATTTAAGCCATTAACCAAGGTATCCCGCATGGAAGCCCCATCAAAGTCGGTGAAATAATAGGCATCTGGACCACCCACTTCAGGCAGGGAAGTAAATTGGGACAAAAATACGGGTTTCCCAAGGTGCATCGCCTCCACAACGGGTAAGCCAAATCCTTCCGCCAAAGAAGGAAACACGAAAGCTTCACAGTGCACGTACAATGCCATTTTATCTTCCTCGCTGACCGCTCCCGCAAAAATGACACGATCCAAAACACCCAGATCATTCGCTTCCTGCTTGATTTGCTCCAAATAATGTGCTTGCTGGGTTATCCCCGCGATGATTAACAAGCGATCATTTCCGACCAACAAGCGTGGCAAGACGTGAAAATTCTTTTTCTCCGCAATCGTTCCAATCGTAAATAAATAAGGTCGACCAGCAGCAAGCGCAGGATAAGATACGTCCGTCGATATAGTAGACCAATTACAGCCATTGGCTATAACTTGTTGGGGCGTATCACCCAATACAAAATTCGCCTGCACATCACGTTGTGTGTATTCCGAAATAAATACGAGGTAATCGGCACGATTAATTTTCGCTTGTAACTGATCTCTAAATCGCTGCTTTTTTGCCTCCGATTTCCGGGCGTCATGCAAGTAATTTAAATCCTGAATGGTCAGTACGATAGATGCCTGGGAACTAGTGGGAAAATATTCGGTATCCTGGTGTGAGGCATGCCAAATGAATGGACCACTCACAGGTTTTAACCACCATTTATTCCAAAAATGTATCGATATACGTGGACTAAGCGCATCGCTAGGCGAAAAAAAACGAATATGACAGCGTTTCGAAATAGCTTGGCCCAGTTGGAGGCAAAAATGATATAAACCCGTGTTCGGGTATTTCAAGCGTTCGGCATCAAAAAAAACAGGAACCTTCACCTAAATCATTTTATAGTTACAATACTCACCAATTCGCCACCCTGTCCAATCTTCAATCTGCTGCAAGATTTTGCGTCGTAAACTCATACGTTTACGCAATGCAACAGGATCAAACTGAAAAGGCCATTGCATAGATTCAATTCGTTTTTGGGCGACTTGCGGATGCGTTCCCTCAAAGCGAGTTAACCGCTCTGCATTACCTAAATCAAATGTGAAATTTTCCGGCATATGTCGGTCAAGCCACGCATCATCATGGTAAAACTGATGGAAATTCCGAACCTTATTATTGAGCCCAGTGGGAGGTTTGACCCATCCATAATGATAAATTGATGCATCAATTAATTTTGCGTGTATCTTTTGACCTGCTTTTCGAAAGCCCTGCGCATCTTTATACGAATGTACATCTTTGTCAAATTTAACCACGCGAATTTCTCTACGGTACCACCGGCGTGAATCCGCAATGAAATTATACGAACCGTAAAAATGTTTGTAATGGAAAAGCAAACCTTCAACTTTGGGGTCGTTTGCATTGTTTTGCATCGCCTGCTGAATAATCAGCAAATCCTTTTCATGGACACATTCATCTCCTTGAATATAAAATGCCCAATCCGTATCCGGCGAAATCGCTTGATAGGCCTTATCCGTTTCTAAAGCAAATACGCGCCCCCCTTCTCGGGCTGATTCATCCCAGACCGTTTCAATGATTCGGATTTTTTCCGAAGGAATCCCTTGAATTAATTCGAGCGTACCGTCATCCGAATTCCCCACAGCAACCACAAATTCATCGCAAATGGGCAAAATGGACGTAATGGCTTCCACAATAGGATAGTCATTCTGCACCGCATTTCGAATAAAAGTAAATCCGGCTACTTTCATCCTTCGTACTTGACTTTAATTCCATGGTAACGCTCTTGCTCCACATAATCCTTTCGTAAAGGATGGCCTTCCCAATCAGCGGGTAATAAGATCCGTGTCAAATTTGGATGTCCAATGAATTGAATGCCAAAAAAATCAAATGCCTCGCGTTCATGCCAGTCGGCGGTTTTCCAAATACCCGATAAACTAGGCAACTCTGGATTTTCACGATCTAGGACAACCCGCAAGTGCAAAGTCACATGAAAAGGAATCGAATAGAGTGTATAGATTACTTCCATTTGGCCTGAATCAACACCCAAGTCAATCGCCGTTACACAGGATAACGAATCAAAATAGGTAGTCGGATTCCGCCAAAGGAAATCACAGACAGCAACAAGGTCTTGGGTACTTAAGGTTAGTTGGCCTGATTTCTCATTCAGCTCAACCGATCGTTTCAGCTCATTTTCGAGTAATGCTTTGATTTCTAGCAAATCCATGATGTTACGATATGGCGTCTAAAATGCGTTGAGGAACGACCAACGTTTCCCGATTAATTTTCTCTTGTAATTTCAAAATGCCACCAATAAGTGCTTCGGGTCTAGGCGGACAACCGGGCACATAAACGTCAACAGGAATAATCCGATCAACCCCTTTCACAACATGGTAGCCGTGTTCCCAATAGGGCCCACCGCAATTCGCGCAAGAACCCATGGAAATCACATAACGAGGTTCGGGCATTTGTTCATATAGCCGACGAATACGATCCGCCATCTTGAAGGTTACCGTTCCCGCGACAATCATCACATCAGACTGACGAGGGGAAGGCCGAGGAAACACGCCAAAACGATCCAAATCATAGCCTGCGGCAAAAGTTTGCATCATTTCAATGGCACAACAAGCTAATCCAAAACTCATCGGCCACAAAGAGCTCGCACGCGCCCAGTTCAACAGGTCCTCTACTTTCGTAATGACAAATCCCTCTTCCTGAAATTCTTGGTCTAGTAAACTCTTCATTTAGCGAATGATGGTTAACGAACCGACCACATCCGGATAATCCGCATTAGGTTTAATTCGGTACATATAAACGCCCGTAGGCAATAATTTGCCATCTAATTTTCCACGAAATGGTCTTTCTTCATAGGTTTCTCCATTCCCTTCGAACACCGGCACACCCCAGCGATCCACAACCGTAATGGTTGCCTCCGGATAGGATGAAATATTATCAATGGCCCAATAGTCGTTCAAATCATCCCCATTGGGTGTTATCGCATCGTAAGGTTTTACTCTCGCCAGAATGATTACATCGATCGAGGCGAAGACATTACAGCCTAAACTCGTTGCTTTACCGCTAATAATAAAAGAGGTCTTGAAGGCATTCCCCCCCAAATCTCCTAATTTTTGAACATCAAAATAGGGCTGCAAAAGACGCGAACCATCATTTCCATTTTTATCAACCATGCCCAAAGCGGGTGTCCAAGTCCACTCAATCAAAGGACTCAACGACCCATTCACGGGAACTAGAATTGGCTTAATGATTTCGCCTGGTTCCGGAGAGAACATCAAAATCTTGGAATCTGTCGCGACCCAAACATCCTTACATGGATTTGTTGGAACCGCCTGTGCCGATAATGCATACGATATTCCCAGAAAGAATATAGAATACGTGATTTTATGATAAAAAGTAGAAATCGACATAAAGGATTTTAAGATACGCTTTAACCGTTTTGTAAATATACCTAAATTCACAAAAAATTTGTTCAATGTCGGTAGGCCATTTTTTCGATACGGATCTTTCGCAATTACGCGGCATGACTCCCACCCGTCTCAGTTTACTCCAAACGGAGCTGGGCTTATTCACGTTTGGCGACCTTATTCAATATTACCCCTTTCGCTACGAGGACCGAACACAGATTCATCGAATCGCCGAAATAACGGACCAAATGGAGCATGCGCAATTCATTGGTCGCATTCGCTACAAAGAAAAACTGGGCAATGGATCCAAACAACGCATCGTCGCGGAATGCTGTGACGAGAGCGGATGCATCGAACTTGTTTGGTTTCAAGGAGTCAAATGGCTCGAAAAATCACTGGTCACCGGGGTTGATTATTTATTTTACGGCAAGCCAACTTCCTTTAATGGGCAGATGCAAATGACGCATCCCGAAATGGAGGTGTTTAAAGGGGCTAATCATACCGATAAATTTTACCAACCGGTCTATCCACTCACAGAAAGACTGCGTAAAAAATACATCGATAGCAAAGTAATCGCAGGATTACAGCGGACCTTACTCGGGGCTGCTTTCTCCCATATTCGCGAGACCTTGCCCATGGAAATCATCCAACAGTTTCGCTTGGTTTCCAAACAAGAAGCGCTTTACCACATCCACCACCCACAAAGTGAAAATTGGTTACATCAGGCTAGGCGCCGACTGAAATTTGAGGAATTATTCTACAATCAATTACGCCTCATTAAGCAGAATCTCGTTCGAAAAGAACAGTTTCCGGGTCAGGTATTCGCATCAGCTGCATTATTAACGACCTTTTACCAGGACCATATGCCATTTGATTTAACGGATGCACAGAAAAAAGTGATCCGAGAAATCTTTCAAGATATGAAGTCGGGCAAACAGATGAACCGCCTGTTACAAGGAGATGTGGGTTCAGGAAAAACCATTGTTGCCTTTATTTCCATGTTGCTTTCCATCGATAATGGCGCGCAAGCCTGCATCATGGCGCCAACCGAAATTTTGGCAGACCAACATTACCAGGGTTTGAAGAAATTTGCCGATATACTTGGCATCACCATCGCGAAGCTGACCGGATCTGTCAAGAAAAAAGACCGAGTCGGTTTACTCGCAGATTTAGCTTCCGGTGAACTGAAAATATTGGTGGGGACTCATGCGATTTTCGAGGATGTTGTGCAGTTTCACAACTTGGGATTATGCGTCATTGACGAGCAACATCGTTTTGGAGTAGCGCAACGTGCCAAACTTTGGGATAAGAATAAAAATATTCATCCTCACGTTTTGGTTATGACCGCGACACCCATTCCACGTACGTTAGCCATGACGCTCTATGGAGATTTAGATGTTTCTGTCATCGACGAATTACCTGTAGGGCGCAAACCGATTCAGACGACACATCGCTATGACAGTCACCGCCTGCAAGTGTTTGCCTTTATTGAGCATGAATTAGCGAAAGGCCGACAAGTCTACATTGTTTATCCGCTGATTGAGGAATCTGAAAAAATGGATTTCAAGGATTTGATGGATGGCTATGAAAGTATTTCACGAGCCTTTCCGGAAGTTCCGTTGGGTATTTTGCATGGAAAGATGAAACCCGCGGATAAGGATATCGAAATGGCGCGCTTTGTCAAACATGAAACCAAAATCATGGTGGCGACAACCGTGATTGAGGTTGGGGTGAATGTCCCTAATGCGTCAATCATGATTATCGAAAGTGCGGAGCGTTTTGGCTTATCGCAATTACATCAGTTGCGCGGCCGGGTTGGTCGGGGAGCAGAACAGAGTTATTGTATTTTGATGACGGATTATAAATTAAGTGCCGATACAAAGAAGCGAATTGAGACGATGGTACGAACCAATAATGGGTTCGAGATTGCTGAAGTCGACTTACAATTACGCGGACCCGGCGATATCACGGGAACGCGTCAGAGTGGGGCAATCGATTTAATGATTGCGGATTTGGCGAAGGATGGTGAGATTTTAAAAGTGGCGCGAGAAACGGCGATCAAGATTTTAGAAGAAGATCCACATTTGGCATTAGACCGGCATCTGATGATTCGCGAACAAGTAATGCAGCAACGAAAAGAGACCACAAACTGGGCACGGATTAGTTAGCACCTTACCTTTGGCAATCCTCCAAGGTTTGCCAAAGGTACACGGAAGAACCTTAATTTAAGTTGGGATCATCGGGATAAGTTGATAAAACGCGAAAATTACCACCTTTCTGATAAAGTACATTGCGCCACAATTTTCCAGGCTCCTCTTCAAATACATCTTCAATGCGCGCCTGAGAAACCATCCACGCGTTCGATTTTAATTCGCGGTCAAGCTGGCCCGCCGACCACCCCGAATACCCAATAAAAAACTTAATCTCTTGAAAAGAAATCGTCCCGTCGACGACAGCTTCAATCGCTTGTTCGAAATCGCCAGACCAAAATAAGCCCGGACAAATTTCTTGCCCCCCTTGAATGAGATCTGGACGCCGATGAATAAATTGTAATATCGTAGGGTCAACTGGACCACCGGCAAATAAGGGAATTTCCCCCATGACTTTGGCATCCATGATGGAGTCTAAAATCACTTCTTGGGGTTGTGTGAGCACCAAGCCAAACGAATGCGAACTCGTATGTTCACATAAAAGAACCACCGCACGTTTAAAGGAAGGGTCTTCCAGAAAAGGCTCGGAAATCAATAAAACACCTGGTTTCAAGTCAGATGGGCTAGGCATAAAAAAGAAATTTGTAAGTTTGCTGAGAATATAAACGCACAAACTATGCACGTCTTCCTCTCATTAGGAGGCAATCTAGGAAATACTCAGGAAATATTTGAAGCTTGTTATCCGATGATTGAAAATAAAGTTGGGGCCATCCTCCAACAATCCAGCCTATACCGGACGGCAGCATGGGGATTGCAAGATCAAGCCGACTTTACGAATCAGGTTATTTTAGTCGAAACAACACTGAGTCCACGTATAATATTAACCGAAATTCAAGCGATAGAAAAGGCTTTGGGCAGGGAGCGAAAAATTACTTGGGGACCACGAACATTGGATTTGGATATATTATTCATCGACCAACAAATCATTCAAACGACTGTTTTACAAGTTCCTCATCCGCACATACAAGATCGGAAGTTCGTTTTAATTCCGATGGAGGAAATCGCAGGAAACTTCAAGCACCCTGTATTCAATAAATCCATGATTGAATTATTGGAAGAAACGACAGACGAAACGGCTGTGTCACTTATTCTGAATCCGTAAATTTCTGGGTTGGGAAGCGCCAGCTTTGACCTACAATCTTCTCGTAGTAGCGCTCGTACATCGGCAAGATTTTTTCTAGTGAAAAGTCTTTTGCGCGCGCCAAGGCATTTGCCCTCATTTGCAGGTGCAAAGTCTCGTCGGTAAGAATTTTGACTGTATTCGAAACCATATCATCGATGTCCCCAATCTTGCTAACATAGCCCGTGACACCATGGATATTCACTTCCGGAATACCCCCAGCATCCGATGAAATAACCGGAACTTCACAGGCCATGGCCTCCAAGGCCGCTAAGCCGAAACTCTCTTTTTCAGAAGTCAAGAAGAATAAGTCGGCCAACGAAAGCGCCTCCTCAATGGTATCCAATTTGCCTAAGAAACGAACATCCGATGCTACGCCTAAATCACGGCATAATGCTTCAATACCTGAACGTTCGGGTCCGTCACCTACGAGTAACAGTTTAGATGGAACTTGTTTTTGCACTTTGGCAAATACCTGAATAATATCTTCGATGCGTTTCACCTTCCGAAAATTCGAAGTGTGCATCAAAAGCTTTTCGCCGTTTGGACAAATCGCTAATTTAAAATGCTCTTTGGGTTGCTTTTGAAAACGCTCCAAATCGATGAAATTTGGAATAACCTCAATGTTGCTTAAAATCTCAAAGGACGAATAGGTATCATCCCGCAAACTTTCAGAAACCGCTGTGACGCCGTCTGACTCATTAATCGAGAAGGTAACAACCGGCTCAAAAGAAGGATCACGACCCACCAGGGTAATATCCGTTCCGTGAAGGGTCGTAATTACGGGTACGTGAATGCCCTTGTATTTTAAGATTTGCTTCGCCAAATAGGCCGCCGAAGCGTGTGGAATCGCATAATGTACATGAATCAAATCCAACTGCTCATTCACCGTTACATCGACCATTTTGCTGGCTAATGCAGATTCATAGGGCAGATATTCAAATAAGGGATAGGATGCCACCGAGACCTCGTGATAAAAGATATTTTCACTGAAAAAATCCAATCGAGGGGGTTGGGTATAGGTAATAAAATGCACCTGATGTCCAACTGACGCTAAGGCTTTGCCTAATTCAGTTGCAACGACACCACTGCCGCCATAGGTTGGGTAACAAATGATTCCTATTTTCATATTTGAAGATTCAAACGCAAACAAAACTACGACAAATCCCGAAAGGTTCCTGAATAAGCCCTAAATTTGCAAAAATAAAATAAGCACCTGTGAAGAACATTGTCATTTTTGCCTCTGGATCTGGCTCAAACGCCGAGAAAATCATCGAACATTTCAAGCAATCCGATCAGGTAACTATTACCCACATATTTTGCAACAATCCCACGGCAGGCGTAATCGAAAGAGCGGCAAGATTGCAAATTCCTTGTAGCATCTTCTCGCGTGAAGAATATAAAAACGGAACCGTCTTGCGTAAAATCCAATCCCTGCAAACCGACTGGATTATTTTAGCAGGCTTTTTGTGGTTAGTCCCGTCGGAATATGTGCAAGCCTATCCGCAACGCATCGTAAATCTGCATCCTGCATTGCTTCCTAAATTTGGCGGAAAAGGCATGTATGGGCATTTTGTCCACGAGGCTGTTGTCGAAGCAGGCGAAAAAGAATCTGGCATCACCATTCATTATGTGAATGAACATTATGACGAAGGAGCCATCATCTTCCAGAGTTCATTCCCCGTGTTACCAGGTGACACTCCGGAAGATGTAGCTAAAAAAGGGCAGGTATTGGAGCACCGGGATTTCCCAAAGGTCATCGAATCGCTTGTTTTACCAGCCACCACCTAGTACGCGATACAATTGGATCGCATGCGTCCATCGTTTTCGAGAAATCTCAAGTAGTTCTAATTCAGAACGCAACGCATTTTGCTGCGCCGTCAAAACCTCCAAGTAATTCGCATTTGCAGTTAAAAACAATGTCCCAACCGTATTGATGGCGCCTTTCGTCAGCAATACTTCGCGCTCCTTTAATTGATTCTGTCTTTGCAAATATCCCAACGATTTAACCTCGGTATCCCATTCTAAATATCCTTTGATCAAGGCGTTTTGATAGGCCAAATCTTGTGACTTCCATTGTGCATCCGAACGTAAAATATCAGCATTTATCGCAGACCGATTTAACCACGGTGCGGTCACCCCTCCCAGCAATTGATAGGCCATAGATGCCGGCAATTGAAATAGATACGCCGGCTGAAATCCTTGAACGCCTAAAATACCCGACAACACAACAGACGGCTTTAGGGCTAATTTGGCACTTTCTTTCGATTCAAATGCGGCCGACAAATTTAATTTTGCTTGTCGGATATCAGGCCGTCTCTCCAACTGATCAATCTGCACATGCGCAAACAAAGTACTATCCAACGTGCATTGAAAAGGGAATGGAGTCCGTTTAATTTTGGCTCCTGGCTTGTTTAAATAATAACGAATTTGATTCTCCAATACCGTTATTTGTTGAAGGACATCGCCCTCCTGCGCACGGGAATTCAACAACTGTGCTTCTAATTGTTGGACCGCCGACTCGTTCACGGCCCCGGCTTCTTTTTGAACTTGAACTAGCTCAAAGGCTTTCCGTTGAATCGAAATATTGGTTTTCAAAATCTCCAATTCCTGATCCAACGAAATCAATTGACCGTAGGCACTCGCAACCTCAGAAACCAACGAAGTAATCAACCACTGCTGGCCTGACTCCGTCGCTAAATACCGTAAAGCACTTGCCTTTTTTCGTTTCGCTAATTTCCCCCAAATATCCCATTCCCAACTTGACTGAATTCCAATCTGTAGATCCGGTAAATTTTCGGGAATTATCTGGTCCTTTGTAATGTTTGTTGAAAATTGCGTGTCATAATT
Organism: Cytophagaceae bacterium; assembly: GCA_017984215.1. GTDB lineage: Bacteria > Bacteroidota > Bacteroidia > Cytophagales > Spirosomataceae > Aquirufa > Aquirufa regiilacus. The sequence goes on along the minus strand of JAGOAA010000031.1, from coordinate 3,169 downwards.
ACCTACGCCATCCATGGTATACTTACCGAATCGTTTGAGACTCGGCTGAATGATACCGGAAACGATTGGCTTACGCAAACCTCGTTGAAACGTAAAATCTGCACGCGACATAGCCAAGTCCAGAAAGCCAATCTTAATGTCGTTGCTTCGCACTAATACAGAATCAATTAGCTGCACCAGTAAACTGTCGCGGCGCCAACAAGCCTGAACATCCGAAACGGAAGTTTGATCATTCACGATGTGATAGCTTTCTAAATCCGCATCGACACGCTTCTGAACGCTTAAGTTGGTTTGGCAGGAAAAAAATCCAACGCCAAATATGATTAACCAAAATCTATTTCTCATTTGTTGACCATTTAGCCGAGAGCGTTGCAAAGACAACATACAATCCCGGAATTACTAATAAACCTCCTACTGTCCCTAGAATCATCCCGCCGGCTGAGGCCGTACCAATTGTCCGGTTTCCAATAGCACCAGCACCCGAGGCAATCATCAGTGGGATTAAGCCCGCGACAAAGGCGAATGACGTCATCAAAATTGGACGTAAACGAGAGAAGGCTCCTTCTTTGGCAGCCTCGATAATCGATGCACCTTCTTTCTGTTTTGCAATCGCAAACTCGACAATCAAAATCGCATTCTTACCTAATAAACCGATCAACATCACGAGCGCTACTTGCGCATAGATATTGTTTTGTAGACCAAATAGGTACAAGAACGCATAAGTCCCCATCGCTCCCAATGGTAGAAATAACAATACCGGGAATGGCAACAGGAAGGATTCATATTGCGCCGCGAGTAATAAATACACAAACAAAAGACAGATGGCAAAAATGAAGATAGCTTGATTCCCCGCTAAATCTTCCTCTCGCGTCATCCCTGACCACTCCAGCGTGTAACCTCTAGGCAAACTTTTCGACGCCTCCACCCGAATAATGTCCAATACAGCCCCCGAAGAGAAGCCCGGTGCCGGCTCGCCATTTACCATGGCCGACGTAAACATATTGTAGCGCGTAAATTGCTCAGGACCATAAACTCGTTTCATTTTCACGAAAGATGAATAAGGCACCATTTCACCTGCTTTGTTTTTAGCATAAAACTTCAACACATCGTCTGGATGCGCGCGGTAACGTGGATCCACTTGCACCATCACTTTATACATCTGGCCAAAACGAATGAAGTTCGTTGCATAAAAACTACCCAATAACGTTTGCAAGTTATCCATGGCCGGAAGAACATTCACGCCTTTTTGAGCAGCAGCTTCTTGATCTACCTCCAACATATACTGCGGGAAACTCGGGTCAAAACTCGAAAAGGTATTTTGAATCGCTGGCGTTTCGTTTAATTTCTTTGCGAATTCATTGGAAACGGCTGCCAACTTCTGTAAGTCCCCTGAACCACTCCGATCTTGAATTCTAAATTCAAAACCAGAGGCATTTCCAAAACCTGGAACCGCCGGCGGCGGGAAAAACTGAATACTCGCATCCTTAATCCCATTCGTTTTCGAACGAATGATTTCCGTTAATTCATCGACCGTCTCCTTGCGTTCTTCCCACGGTTTCAGCGTGATAATCCCGGTTCCATAAGAAGCCCCTGAACCATCGGTTAATAAACTAAAACCGGCCAACGTGGAAAAGGATTCAATCGCATCTACTCCCTTAATGGATTTAAATACCTGATCCATGACACCTTCCGTGCGCTCTAAAGTTGCACCAGCCGGAGTCGTTGCGTTTACATATAAAGTCCCTTGATCCTCTGATGGAATAAATCCACTCGGCACAATACCAGATAAAACGACAGTTCCCACGACCGAGCCCAGCAAAATCAACCACATCAATATTCGCTTACTAATCAAAGCCCCTACCCAAATCAAATACTTTTGCGCGATTTGATCATAGCGGTGATTAAAGGCATGAAAGAATTTACCCAGCCAATTCTTTTGATTGTGCTCTGGCTTTTTCAACAATAACACACAAAGTGCAGGAGTTAAAGTCAAAGCCGTTAATCCAGAAAGTGCAATCGATATCGCCATCGTTACGGAGAACTGTCGGAAAAATACCCCGATTGGCCCCGAAAGAAACGCCACTGGAACAAACACCGCTCCCATCACCAAGGTAATCGCTAAAATCGCTCCAGAAATCTCATGCATTGCCTCTTGGGTAGCAGCAAGAACAGGCATGTCTTTTTCCTCCATTTTGGCATGGACGGCCTCCACAACGACAATTGCGTTATCCACTACAATACCGATGGCTAATACGAGTGAGAATAAAGTCAATAAGTTAATGGAGAACCCGAAGCCCAACATAAACGTAAACGTTCCTACGAGCGAAACGGGTACCGCGATAATCGGAACAAGCGTCGCCCGCCAATCTTGCAAGAAGATAAACACAACCAAAGCCACGAGTAAAAACGCCTCGAGCAAGGTTTTGATTACTTCGTGAATCGATGCATCCAAGAAACGGGAAACGTCATACGAAATCGTGAAACCCATGCCCGGAGGGAAGGTTGTCGTTTTCAATTCAGCCAACCGTTTTTTCACGTTGTCAATAACCTCAGCCGCATTGGAACCGGGACGTTGCTTTAACAGAATCGCAGCAGAAGGTCGGCCATTTTCTTTCGAAAGCACATCATAATCCAAGGACCCAAACTCCACTTCGGCCAAATCTTTTAACCGTAATATTTGACCTGTCTCGGTTGCCTTAATCACTAAGTTTTCATATTCCGCCACCTGCGTAAACTTTCCTGTGTAGCGCATAACGTATTGCAAAGCCTGCGGATGTTTTCCTGAACTTTCCCCAATTTTACCGGGCGCTGCCTCTACGTTTTGATTACGTAGGGCTTGAATGACATCATCTGCTGAAAGCTTATAGGCAAACAAACGATCTGGATGTAGCCAAATACGCATGGCGTATTCTCTTTGACCCATAATATCGGCAAAACCGACCCCATCAATTCGCTTCAATTCCGGAAGCACGTTGATATCCGCAAAATTGTAGATAAACTTCTCGTCGATGTCGGAATCCTCACTCAATAGATTCACGTACAATAACATACTGTTTACCTCTTTCTCTGTAATTACACCGGCTTTAATCACCTCCTCGGGTAATTCATCCAGTACCGTTTGAACACGTGTTTGGACGTTGACCGCCGCGACATCGGGATCGGTTCCCAC
>JAGOAA010000030.1 GCA_017984215.1 Cytophagaceae bacterium | reverse complement strand
TAGGTATGGCTAAGTCAACAACACAGAATATTCGCCAAATTATCACCAAGCGCTTTAATGGCTTTTTTGTCATTATGCTTGGGGCTTTTGGTTTATTGCTGTTTTTCTTATTTAAAGTTGTTTTTGTGGATGGACCTACCTTGAAGGCGGATGCATCATCAAAATATTTAAAGGAGCGGTCTATCGAGGCAGTGCGCGGAAATATCTATGCGAGCGATGGAAGTTTATTGGCAACGTCTTTGCCTAAATATCGCTTAGGTATGGATTTTTCGGTATTTAAAACGTCCAAAATGCGGGATGTTTTCAAGAAGAATATGCGTCCCTTAGCCGAGCATTTATCAGCATTTTATAAGGATCGAACTGCCGATGAATATTATTATAAATTGAAGAGTGGCTTCGAACAGCGAAAACCTTATGTGCTTATTAATATGCGATTGCTTGATTTTCAAGAGCGCAAAACTGTGTTAACCTTTCCTGTATTTAAGTTGCATCCCAAAAACCCGATTAAAACAGGGGTTGTTTTTGATAAGGTCAATGTTCGCTATGCGCCATTTGGACAAACTGCCTATCGGACAGTTGGCTATATGAAGGATAAAGTGCGCGTAGGTCTTGAAGGCGCATTCGATAAGGAATTAGCTGGAGTTCCTGGGCATGGAATTTTCGAGAAGATGGATAAGAATATGTGGCGCCCATTGGATGGAAGTAAAGAAATTCTGCCTCAGCGAGGTTTGGATTTACACACAACTTTGGATGTGGATATTCAAGATATCGTTGAGTTGGCATTGATGAAATCATTAGATGCCTACAAGGGTAATTATGCAACGGCGATTGTGATGGAGACGGCAACCGGTGAGATTAAGGCGATTTCCAACTTAATGAAGAATGAAAAATCGCCTACCGGCTACTCGGAATTTGTTAATTATGCGATTGAGGTCTCCGAAAATGATCCGGGTTCTGTTTTTAAACTTCCAGCGATGATGGCTATGCTAGAAGAATCGCATATGCCTTTGACGGCAACGGTAACAACCGGAGGGAAATATACGGTTTACAATAAGACAATGACGGATTCCCATGATTATGGGACCCTAACAGCTCAGGGTGTCATTGAACATTCCTCAAATATTGGAACAATCAAGTTGATGCAGCGTGTTTTTGGATCAAAACCATCAAAATGGTACGACTATTTGAGGAATTTTCATATGTTGGATCCATTAGATTTTCAAATTAAGCCCGTCACCGGAAAGCCTAATTTCAATGTGCCTACGAAGTGGGATGCATTGACATATATGTGGACCTCGGTCGGTTATTCTTCTAACACCTCACCATTGCACTTGTTGTCTTTTTACAATGCCATTGCCAATAATGGCTATTGGGTGCAACCCATCATCGTGAAAAACGCAACGAAAGGGAATGAGGTCGTGATTGATTATACACAAACGCAGAAGCGGGATTCTAAGCCTATTTGTTCGAAAGAAACGTTGGATAAAATCCGTATTATGTTAAAAGGGGTTGTGGAAAGTGGAACAGGAAATAACTTGAAGGGTACGCCCTATGGGATTGCTGGTAAGACAGGAACAGCCCAGCGACGTGTCAATGGAAATTATATTAAAGGGACATATTATGTTTCTTTCATTGGATATTTTCCTGTCAACAATCCAAAATATACGATGCTCGTAGCAATGGATAAGCCATTGGGTAGTTCAGAAGGTACTTATGCGCGTCAGGTTACCGCTCCCGTATTTAAAGATATCTCGGATCATATTTATGCGAGGGACATGAAAATTCAACGAAAACTTACAGGCTACTTGCCCGATTCATTGAACAATGCCTCATTAAATCATTTAATCCATCCATTGGATCACGGTATCTTGTATTCCAATTTAGGTTTTCCTCGTATAGAAGAAGACGGGCGCTGGTTGTCATTTCAATTGAATAAAAAGGAAGTGAAGAATTATGGTGTCAGTTTTGCGCCTAAAAAGGTTGCCAATGTAGTTGGGATGAATTTGCGAGACGCATTATTCGTGTTAGAAAATCAAGGCTTGAAAGTGCGTGCACAAGGTTTAGGTTTTGTTCAGTCACAATCGATACCGGCAGGATTTCCCATTCAAAAAAATGCACTCATTACCATTCAGCTTCATTAATTTATGTCCCACGATTCGAGCAGTTTAATTAAGTCCATTGATATCATCCAACAAGTTGGGGGGCATCAAAAAATTAGTCATTTGTGTTTTGATTCTCGGCAGGCGAAATCGGGATCGTTATTTTTTGCAATTCCAGGGACTCAGGTGGATGGGCATCAATTTTTACCACAAGTTTTTGCGCAAGGGTGTACGGCATGTGTTGTAGAGAATTTGCCTGAAGAAATGCCGGCAGGAGTATTGTTCCTACAAGTACGAGATTCAAACGAAGCCATGGCGCTGGTAGCGTCTTCCTTTTATGGCAATCCCTCTACCCAGTTGAATCTAGTTGGCATTACAGGCACAAATGGAAAAACAACGAGTGTTACCTTGTTGTTTGAGCTGTTCAAGGCTTTGGGACATCGATGTGGATTGATATCAACGGTACAGAATAAAATTGAAGATCGGATTATTCCGGCGACCCATACGACACCAGATGCATTAAATTTAAATGCCTTATTGGCCGAGATGTTGGCTTCTGGTTGCACGCATGTTTTTATGGAGGTGAGTTCCCATGCGGTTGTGCAAAAACGAATATTTGGCTTGACATTTAAAGGGGCTATCTTTTCTAATATAACGCGCGATCATTTAGATTTTCACGAAACCTTCGATGCATACATCAAAGCTAAAAAAGGATTTTTTGATGCCTTACCAAAGTCGGCATTTGCATTAACCAATGTGGATGATAAACGCGGTACGGTCATGTTGCAAAATACGAAAGCCCAAAAAGCCAGTTATGGGATTTTAGAGGCAGCTGATTACAAAGCAAAAATAAAGGCAAATGTATTGTCTGGATTGCAACTGGAGTTAGATGGGAGTGAGATACATGCCCAATTAATTGGACAGTTTAACGCGTATAATTTATTGGCCATCTATGCCACAGCCATCTTGTTGGGAGAAGATAAAGAAGAGGTATTGATCGCACTTTCTGGCTTGAAGACGGCGACTGGTCGATTTGAACAAATGCACGGACCCAATCATAAAATGGCCATTGTGGATTATGCCCATACGCCGGATGCGTTGGAAAATGTATTAAAAACGATTCAAGCTATTCGTCAAAAACATCAACATATTATTACGGTTGTTGGTTGTGGCGGAAATCGCGATGCAGGGAAGCGTCCAATCATGGCTGCATTGGCTGCACAATATAGCGATCACGTCGTGCTGACGTCCGACAATCCGCGCTTTGAAGATCCCGAATTAATTTTGGATCAAATGCAGGCCGGTATTTTAGCCGCTGACGCTGATAAGGTCATTCGGATTTCAGATCGTAAAAAGGCCATCGAGCAGGCTATTCAGGGATTAGCGAATACGGGGGATATTGTTCTCGTGGCAGGAAAGGGGCATGAGACCTATCAAGATATTCAAGGTGTTAAGCATGATTTTGATGACAAACAGGTCATTTCGGAAGCCTTTGCCAAAGTTTGATTTGGCCATAAAATTTTGCAAATTTGTCAATTGTTTTAAATTTTTACCCATCACTCACCCAAAGGCATGTTTTATTACCTCTTCGAATACTTAGATAAAAGCTTAAATATTCCGGGTGCTGGAGTTTTTCAATACATTACATTTCGTGCGGTAGCTGCCGTAATTACCTCCTTAGGTATTGCTGCTATCTGGGGAAAGGCCGTAATTTATCGTTTACAACGCCTTCAAATTGGTGAGGAAATTCGTGATTTAGGTTTAGAGGGTCAGATGGCAAAGAAGGGAACCCCAACGATGGGAGGTTTCATTATCCTATTGTCCTTGCTAATCCCCACATTATTATTTGCAAAAATAACCAACGTATACATTGTTTTATTGCTGACATCCGCGATTTGGTTAGGAGCTGTCGGTTTTGCAGATGACTACATCAAAGTATTCAAAAAGAATAAAGAAGGGCTTTCTGGGAAATTTAAAATCGTAGGTCAAGTGGGTTTGGGTATCATTGTAGGTTTAACGATGTACTTCAACCAACATATCAAAGTACGTGAGTTTGCTGCGGATGGCACTTTTGTAGATCATAAATCACTCTTGACCACAGTCCCTTTTATGAAGGGAAATTCTTTTGATTACAATATGTTATTGCCGAGTTTTATTCCGGATCAATACGTTTGGATTGTATATGTTTTAGTCGTGATTTTTATCATTACGGCTGTTTCTAATGGAGCAAACATCACGGATGGAATTGATGGGCTTGCAGCAGGTACTTCCGTCATTATCGGTATCGCTTTGGCGATTTTAGCCTATGTGTCGGGGAATAAAGTGATTTCTCAATACCTGAACGTCATGTTCATTCCGAATTCTGGCGAGTTGGCTGTTTTTTGTGCGGCGTTTGTTGGGGCTTGTATCGGCTTTCTCTGGTATAATGCATATCCTGCCCAAGTGTTCATGGGCGATACAGGGAGTTTGATGCTTGGGGGAGTTATTGCGACCCTAGCGATTGTAATCCGGAAAGAAATGTTGATTCCCATTTTATGCGGCATCTTTTTAATTGAAAACTTGTCGGTCATCATGCAGGTGGGTTATTTTAAATACACCAAGCGAAAATATGGAGAGGGTAGACGCATCTTCTTGATGTCCCCATTACATCATCATTTTCAAAAGAAAAATTACCATGAGGCTAAGATTGTTACCCGGTTTTTGATCGTTGGAATTATCCTTGCTGTTATTTCTTTAGTAACCTTAAAATTACGTTAATCGTATATTTATTTTGAGTCAAATTCGCCTTTTCCCTCGTTCAAATTCTTTTCAAGAAATTATCCCTTTGCCCTCATCAAAATCTGAGAGTAATCGTGCTTTAATTATTAATGCATTAGCAGGAGGAGATATTGATAACTTATCAAATTTGGCGGAGGCTCGCGATACGCAAACCATGATCCGCCTCCTAGCAGACTCAGCTAACCCCATCGCAGATGTCTTGGATGCTGGAACAACGATGCGGTTTTTAACGGCGTATTATGCCATCACCGGGGCAACGAAAAAGATGACAGGGACTGCGCGCATGTGTGAGCGTCCTATTGGAATTTTGGTTGACGCCTTGCGTTCACTTGGAGCTTTCATTGCCTATGAAAAGCAAGAAGGATATCCGCCATTGCAAATAGGTGGATTTCAATATGCCGGAAGTCGGAAATTGTCCATTCGAGGTGATGTGAGTTCGCAGTTTATTTCGGCTATTTTGATGATTTCACCTTTATTGCCAGAGGGAATTGCACTTCAGATAACGGGTTCTTTGGGCTCAAAGCCTTATGTTGAAATGACCTTGGCGCAAATGGCCCAATTTGGCATCAAAGCTGAAGTGGATTGGACCAAAGGGTTGATTGATATCCCTGCTCAACAATATGCAGCGGCTCCATTTGCCGTGGAATCAGATTGGTCTGGAGCGAGTTATTGGTATTCTATGGTTGCTTTGTCACCATTTGAAGATAGTTCCTTGGAGTTATTGGGCTTGAAGGAAGAATCCTTACAAGGTGATGCCGCGATTCGAGATATCATGTTGCCACTTGGCGTAAAAAGTACATTTACAGGTCGGGGTTATTTACTCACGAAATGTGAAGCTGTATCCGAATTGACATGGGATTTTACCGATTGTCCTGATTTGGCCCAAACCATTAGTGTCGTGGCCGCAGTCAAAAATATTGTTCTGCATCTAACGGGTGTTGAATCACTCAAAGTAAAAGAAACTGATCGTGTTTTAGCCTTGCAAAATGAGTTGAAAAAACTGGGGGCCGAATTACGTGAGATGAAAACCAATGAACTTTACACGGTGTCAGGTTCATTTATTTCTCAGGGCACCGTACCTGAAATTGATACCTACGATGATCACCGCATGGCCATGGCTTTTGCTCCTGTGGGGCTATTGCGAGAGATTGTCATTCATGAACCTGGCGTAGTCGCTAAATCCTATCCAAGCTTTTGGAATCATATGGATTTGTTGTTGAATTCATCAACTAACGAATAAAATTCCGCTTTTTATCAGTTCTTGATTGTAAAAATTCTCTTTTTTTGCGTAGAATTGTAAACGCTGCCGGGGTCTTCAGACCCCGGCAGCGTTACCCCAAAACCAACTCAAACGATGAAGCAGATTTTAGTCCTATTAATTTTATCACCTTTGGCCTTATTGGGTCAGAAAACGTTATTATACTGCGGTAAAATGGTCGATGTGAAGGCCGGAAAAGTACAAACTGCCTTGACCATTGTCGTGGAAGGCAAAAAGATTCAAAGCATTCAACCTGGATATATTCCCGCTGGCAAAGGAGACCGCATCATTGACCTTAAAAACAAAACGGTCATGCCTGGGCTGATCGATATGCATGTGCACATGGAAAGTGAAACTAATCCAAGTGCCTATTTAGATCGGTTTACTAAAAATCCGGGTGATGTAGCCTACCAAGCCTTAGTTCATGCGAAGAAGACACTTAATGTTGGCTTTACAACGGTGCGTGATTTAGGAGGTTCCCACGTTGTCATTAGTTTGCGTAATGCAATCAATCGAGGCATTGTAGATGGTCCTCGGATTTTCACCGCGGGTGTGTCGATTGGCTCCACGGGTGGGCATGCTGATGATGCAAATGGACTAAATGAAACATTCAAAAAAGATTTAGGACCCGAAGATGGTGTTGTCAATGGCCTTTCTGATGCGGCAAAGGCGGTTCGTCAGCGCTACAAAGAAGGTTCGGATTTAATTAAAATTACGGCTACAGGTGGCGTATTGAGTTATGCCAAAGATGGTATGGGTGCTCAATTTACCGAAGAAGAAATTCGTGTCATTGTTCAAACAGCGAAAGATTATGGGTTTAAAGTTGCTGCTCATGCGCATGGTGCTGAAGGGATGAAGCGTGCGATTTTGGGAGGTGTTAGTTCCATTGAACATGGAACCTATATGACGCCAGAGGTGATGGATTTAATGAAAGCCAAAGGAACATATTATGTACCTACCATTATTGCTGGCCGTTCGGTAGCTGATTCAGCAAAAATCCCGAATTACTATCCGGAAATGGTGAAGAAGAAAGCGGAATCCATTGGACCCATTATTCAATCTACTTTTGGTAAGGCTTATAAGGCTGGCGTGAAGATTGCTTTTGGAACAGATGCGGGCGTATTTGGTCACGGGAAGAATTTGCATGAATTTATTTTAATGCATGAGGCGGGTATGCCGGCCATGGAAGCTATTCAATCTGCCACGGTTGCCGCAGCTGATCTGCTGGGTCAATCGGATTCAATTGGTTCCATTGAAGTTGGGAAGTTGGCTGATATTGTAGCCGTTGATGGGGATCCCATCCAACATATCGAAGATATTCTGAAGATGAAATTCGTCATGCGAGACGGAAAAGTCTACAAACAAGACTAAAAAAAGCCCGAATGTGAGTTCGGGCTTTTTTAATATCAAATATGTAACTAGCGCTGAAGTGCGGGTACTTTATTTTTTACAAGTTCAAATCCACCGAACAATACAGTAGAAAATAAGAATTGACTGATAATCGCATTTTTCAGGAATGGCAAGGCTGCCGCGTAACAAGTCATTAGGCCTGAGAAATCTTTGGCGTAAACGACTGCGTTACCCACCTTAAAGCCATATCCGATTGCATCTCCTGCCCAAACAGCCAAATTAGAAAGGATGAAAAATCCGATTACGCTGATGACATTTGCTCCGACAAACGAACCGATATTCGAAATGCGAGATCCAATGAATGCAATTCCTGCAAAAATACTTAAATGAACAAAATCGATGCCAAATGAAAACCCATCGAAATACTGCGGATAAACCACATTATTTAAAATTAAATTCGAAATCCAAATAGGAAGAATCGACCATAAAATCGCTTGACGTTGATTTAAGGCATAAGCGCCAGCAAACAATGCCATTGAGCTTACCGGGGAAAAATTCGCCCATGATGGATTCAGTAAAATTAAAAATCGGCTGGCTACTGCGAGAGCTAAAAATCCCAACAGGACCATTGTGCGCTTTGTCATTTGATATTTCTTGATTTGGGAAGCTAAATAATTTCCAAAGGTAAAACAAAAGCCGTAATTTTATCCATTCTATTTCAATTTATGTATAAAGCATTGCCTTCGATTGGGCTTTTGGGTGGTGGTCAACTGGGTCGCATGTTATTGCAAGCGGCGATCGATTTAGATATTAAGGTATCTTGTTTAGATCCGGATGCTGAAGCACCCTGTCACGAATTGGCTCACTTTTTTAAAGTAGGTTCCTTTCAGGACTATGATGCAGTTTATCAGTTTGGTCAGCATTTCGATGTGATCAGTATCGAAATTGAACACGTAAATATTGAAGCGCTCGAACAATTAGAAAAAGAAGGAAAGCAGGTTTTCCCTCAGCCGCATATTTTGCGGATGATTCAAGATAAACGACTTCAAAAGCAATTTTTTCAAGATCACGGATTCCCAACGGCATCCTTTGTGTTGACTGAAGACCAGGCCGATATCGCAAAGCATGCTGATTTCTTGCCAGCTTTCCATAAGTTGGGCAAAGGGGGATATGACGGGAAAGGGGTTCAACGGATTGCTTCACTTGCCGACCAGTCAAAAGGATTTAATTCGCCTGGATTATTGGAGAAAGCGGTTGATTTTGAAAAAGAATTAGCGGTGATTGTTGCACGAAACGAACAGGGGCAAATTTCTGCCTTCCCAGCCGTTGAAATGGTTTTTCATCCGGAACATAATTTGGTAGATTTTCTTTTTTCACCTGCTTCCATTTCAAAAGAAATAGCAGTGAAGGCAGAAATAATCGCAGTCGACTTGATTGATAAAATGGAGCTTGTAGGCCTATTAGCTGTGGAAATGTTCTTAACTCCAACAGGAGAAATACTGATCAACGAAGTAGCGCCAAGGCCACATAACTCCGGGCATCAGACTATACGTGGTAACGAAACCTCTCAATACGAACAGCATTTACGGGCCATCGCTGGCTTGCCATTAGGTAGTACAAAAGCGAAAGGCGTATCGGGAATGTTAAATTTGTTGGGCGAAGCTGGATTTAGCGGTCCAGTCAAATACGAAGGGCTCAATGAAACGCTAGCCATATCAGGGGTATATCCCTTTTTGTATGGGAAGAAACAGACTAAGCCTTTTCGGAAAATGGGGCATGTGACCATTTTGGGTACGACAAAAGAGGAAATTATCGAAAAGTCAGAACAAGTAAAAAGTCTAATCCGTGTGGTTAGTTAAATAGAAAATTATGGTAGGAATCATCATGGGAAGCAGCTCTGATCTGCCTGTAATGCAAGATGCAATTCAAGTTTGCAAGGATTTTGGCATTCCGTTTGAGGTAGACATTGTTTCTGCACATCGTACGCCTGTTAAAATGTTGGAATATGCACAAAGTGCCAAATCTCGCGGAATTCAAGTCATTATTGCCGGTGCAGGTGGTGCGGCACATTTGCCAGGGATGGTTGCATCCGCAACAATTTTGCCTGTCATCGGTGTTCCGGTGAAATCATCTAATTCGATCGATGGCTGGGATTCCATTCTCTCCATTTTACAAATGCCTAATGGCGTTCCTGTAGCAACAGTGGCTTTAAATGCCGCTAAAAATGCAGGGCTTTTAGCTGTACAGATGATTGCCATCAGCGATGCTGCATTATCGTCGAAATTAGATCAATACAAATTGGAATTGATTGAGAAGGTCGCCGAAATGAGCCAAAAAACCAACGATTTAATTAAGTAAACATGAAAAACCCTTTCTCTTTTATGAAAGAAAGCGAATCGTCGAATCTTCCTTTAGTTACCTTGTTCGTATTAATCGGGACAGTGGTTGCTTTATTATTTGTAGGTTATGAGCATTTTCTCGGACCTGAAACGAGTAGTCTAGCAAAGGCAGAAAAAGTACAAGTAGACGAGGATGAATTGCCGATGGAAGATATCGTCTCGTCCACCGTTATACGGGATACTACCTCAACGGATACGACGTCGGTCGATCAGGATGCGGTAGATTTAGACCAACAAAAGAAAGAAGCAGAAGCAGAAAAGGTACCTGAAGTTGCGGTAGAAGAGCCCTCGGGCAAATCGTTTACTTACCAAGCCGATCCAGGAGAATCTGCTGAAACCATTGCCAAACATTTTGGCTTAACTGTCGATCAATTGAAAGCAATGAACCCAGCTGGAGTAAAGGGCGGTTCAAAGGTAAAAGTGAAAGTTCAAGCCATTCATATCGTAGGAAAAGGAGATGTTTTACGTGTCGTTGCAGAGAAATACCATATTTCTAAGAAAGCTTTGATGGATGCCAACCACAAAAAAGAGGACGTTACGATGCGTGGCGAAGAGCTCGTAATTCCATTGCAGTAATGCGTTTATTCGTTGGCATAATTTTCTTTTTTTGCTGTTTTACCATCAACGCGCAAGTCGATTCGTTGCGATTGGTGTGCCAGCCCCAACAAGTAAGTCTAGTTAATCAACAAGATTTATTGTGGATGTACCGCCAGCGGGACACTTTGCGTCATCATGGAGCCGCGACAAATTTGCAAGTGGTTTTAAATGGGAATCAGCTCATTTATACCGATTCAACTAGTTTACGGTATTTAGCAAGTTTACAGTCAACTTATCCGGCTTTGGATTCAATTTATTCAACTGTGTTGCAAGCAGAAACGAAGTATTTTGCCATGCAAAAAGATAGCTTGTTGGCAAAGGTTTCCGCGCTTCGCTGGTCCATGCGCTACCTACAAGCTGTTCGGAACTTGCAGCGACAACAACAATTGAATCGTAGCGGGCGCTCGCAAGTTTTACTCTCTTTTCATAATTTTAATTTGGCCGCTGATGTTGGTCTTTATGCCCGTCGGCGCTATTTGCGGCGGTCGCCACGCTATGAACGCATGGGCCAAATGGCGAAGGATTTAGGGATCTATTGGGGAGGTGATTTTGTTGGTTTTCCAGACCCAGGTCACATTCAGCGATTTAAAAACAGTGCCGCCTTGGTAGCGAAATATCCTGTGTTGGCTTTTGAATTTGAAAAGTACCGAGATCATTACGAAGCCGTATATCGGAAAAATGCCTTGCGTGTCGATAAGGTCCTTGATACCGAAGCGTTATTGATTGCGCTAAATCGATTAAAAGCGGGGAAGGTATGTGCTTGCCAACAAGCCATCCTGCCGAATGCAAATCAGCCGGCAGTTGATGCTGCACGCGTCGAAGTGAATACGACTCAAAATCGGGTTTTTATCAAACCCTATCAAGGCAATGGATATTATTATTCCCTAGGCCGATGGGCCTATGTGACTAAAAATTAAAATTATAGCCGCGTAAAAATTCATCAATTTTCATTCGTTTTTTGCCCTCCATTTGCCATTCTAAGATTTCAATGTATCCATCCTGGCAACCTACACGTAAAAAGGTTTTTTGGTCAGTATCCCAAATGCCAATGCCTAAGTCGGGAATTGATTCTGGATGGAATTTAACCTGAATGAGTTTGCAGTTTTTACCTTGGAATGTAGTGTGAGAGCCCGGGAAAGGATACATCCCACGAACCAAATTATAGATTTCAGCTCCGCTTTTGGACCAATGGACTTCACCTGTTGCGCGTGTTAACTTTGGGGCAGGTTTCATGGCTGCGGTTTCGTCTTGAGGGACTGGATTTGTCGTGCCGGCTTGAATCGATTCTGCTGTCTTTACGACCAATTTAGCACCACGTTTCATTAAACGCTCATATACATCTCCCGTCGTGTCAGCTGGGTGGATAGGTTCCGTTTCTTGGAAAAGTAAATCGCCCGTGTCAATCTCATGCTGCAAGAAAAAGGTCGTGACACCTGTTTCTGTTTCACCGTTGATAACTGCCCAATGAATGGGAGCCGCTCCTCGGTAGTTGGGGAGCAAGGATCCATGTAAATTAAACGTGCCCATGGGCGGCAAGTTCCAAACTACTTCTGGTAGCATGCGAAAAGCGACGATGACTTGTAGGTCAGGCTTATATAACCTTAATTCCTCCGCAAATGCGGGATCTTTTAGCTTAATTGGTTGTAAAACCGGTAGTCCCTGCGTCTCGGCATATTGTTTAACGGCCGAGGATTGTAGTTGTTGGCCTCTTCCCGCTGGTTTGTCGGGCGCCGTAACGACAGCTACGACATTGAATTTCGCTTGAATTAGGGCTTCAAGGCTTGCAACGGCAAAATCGGGGGTGCCAAAAAAAACAATACGCATATTTGTGTAGGGCTAGGTGAAAATGTTTTTTGGTTATTGTAAAACATTTTTTGTTTACCTTTGTGGCTTACGAAAACTGATTTTGTGTTAGCAAAGCAACATTTATTTTAGTTCCGAATCCGAAACAAAACTACAAATAATTTAAGTAGAACGGTCGGAGGCCGTTCTATTTTGTTTTTTAACACAGGCACTAACATTTCATAGCTTATGGCAAATTTTCAATATTATACCGCTGAGGCGCTCGACAAATTAAAGGCTGAATTACATCAATTGAAGATTCAAGGGCGTTCTGACATGGCTAAGCAAATTGCTGAGGCGCGTGACAAAGGTGACTTAAGTGAAAATGCCGAATACGATGCTGCTAAAGATGCCCAAGGTCTTTTAGAACTTAAGATTTCTAAATTGGAAGCCGTTGTTTCAAACGCACGTGTATTAGACGAGTCGACGATTGATTTGTCGAAGGTTTCGATTTATTCAATTGTTGAAATTCGTAATACGAAAAACAACGCTACAGTTAAATACACGATTGTTTCTGAGGAAGAGGCGGATCTGCGTGCAGGTAAGATTTCTGTGTCGTCTCCGTTTGGAAAAGGATTATTAGGAAAGAAGGTTGGGGAATTAGCTCAAATTCAAGCGCCTGCTGGGCATTTGGAATTTGAAGTGATGTCCTTGACTCGTTAAATTTCTTTTGATATTTTTGAAAGCCTCCTTTGGGGGCTTTTTTTATACCCTTGGGCCAAAGATTGCAGAACCTACGCGAACCATGGTGGAACCTTCTTGTGCGGCGAGTAAATAGTCCCCCGACATGCCCATCGAGATTTCATTCCAAGCTACTCGCCCAGAGTTAACTCCCGTTTGCTGAGATTTAAAGTGCTCAAATAGGCCTTTTAATTGCTTGAATTCCTGTTGGATTTGGTCCGTATCTGATGTAAAAGACGCCATGCCCATGAGTCCGACAATTTGAATGTTCTCGAGTTGAGTCAAAGCGGGATTTTGAAGAATGTCGATTGCCTCCTGCTTGTCTAAGCCAAATTTGGTATCTTCCTGTGCGATGTACATTTGCAATAAGCAGGGAATGACACGGTTATTTTTTGCTGCTTGTTTATTGATTTCCACCAACAAACTCCAAGAATCAACCGAATGGATGAGGTGAACGAAAGGTGCGATGTATTTAACTTTATTCGTTTGAAGGTGGCCAATTTGATGCCAACGGATATCTTTGGGCAGTTGGGCTTGTTTTTCAACCATCTCTTGGACACGGTTTTCACCAAAATCTAGCGTACCGCATGTATGCACAGATAACAATTCGTCGATTGATCGAGTTTTAGTCACAACAATCAATTTGCTTGCATAGGGTGTTAATTCTAATTGAATTTTGGCGATTTCTTGTGATATGGACATCGATTCGGAAAAAAATTGTGATGTAAAATTAATTTATTATTTTTGATTCTGCGGTGCAGGGCGAAAGTCCACATCAATTATTTATACAACAATGCAATCAGATTCGATGAGTTCTCGAGAAAAGCGATTGGAGCGCCTGGTCTATCTACTGACCGTTTTGGTGTTTCTTTTGGCAGGGGTGCTTTACATCGAGAAATACCAGCCTAACTTTTGGGCTTCGGAGCAAGGGCAAGAAGATTTTGTGGAGGATGCGCAAGCGCGTTTGGATTCGATTTCGCAGCAATTGCAAGTGCGTATGGTTCAAATCAAACGCTTAGGTGGCCGAGTGAATGAACTAGAAAAGGCCCGTTTGCAAATTGAAGGGGATCAAAAAGAATTAGCGGAACATCCCGAGATGGGACAAGCCGCCTTTCAAAAGAAATTAGCTTACTACCTGCGTCTTTTAGGGTTAAAGGATCAAGAAATCAAAAAACTTCGTCGGGAAAATGTCGTCTTAATCGCTCGGAATGATTCATTAAGTCGGGAAGCCAAATTATTACAAGACGGATTAACAAACGTTCAAAAGGCGTTGCGGGATTCCAGTGCGACTTTTGGGATTGAGAAAAAAGAATTGAGTGAGCGTTCACGGGTTTTGGAAGTGCGGAATCAGGAATTAACGGAGAAGGTAACAGTTGCAGCCGCATTACGGGCTGAAGGTGTCAACGTATATGCTATTTCGACACGTGGGAAAGAAACGGGGGTACAGAAAGCGAAACGAATTGATAAAATACGGGTCATTTTCCATTTACAGAATAACCCTTTGGCTACGCGTGAAATTAAGACCATTTATTTGCGCATTATTGAGCCGACGGGAAATACCCTTTCCGACTATGCCTTAGGTTCTGGAACCGTGATGTTTAAGGGGAAAGAGTTAGTTTATACCGCTAAGCAGCGCATATTTTACGAGAATAATCACCAGTCGGTGGAATTTATTTACGCACGTTCAACGGCTTACCGGGAAGGTAAGCACGAAATCGAGCTCTATTCGGAAGGATTTTTAATTGGCCTTGGCACATTCGAGGTCCGTTAATTTCAATTTATTTTTGGCTAAGTTTTTGATTGTTAAGTATTATTCATACTTTTGCAATCCAAATTTTTTTTAAGTTTTTAAACAACAATTTTGTATGCAATTAAAAAACTACGAGACGGTGTTCATTTTAACTCCCGTTTTGTCTGAGCAACAGACAAAGGACGCCGTTGAAAAATTCAAAAAATTATTGGTAGATAATGGTGCTCAAATCGTTCATGACGATGCTTGGGGCTTACGCAAGTTGGCTTACCCAATCCAAAACAAGCACACTGGATTCTATCAAATCTTTGAATTTGCAGCGGATCCTCAGTTAATCGCGAAATTAGAGCTTGAATACAAGCGCGATGAAAAAGTAATTCGTTTCTTGACTACTGCACTTGATAAGCACGCAGTATTATACAACGAGAAAAAGAGAAAAGGTTTAGTAGGTAGAAAACCAGAAAAAACAGAAGCATAAGATGACATTAGTTAACGAACCTGTAGATAAAAATAGTAGTCGCAAGAAGTATTGCCGTTTTAAGAAAGCTGGCATTCAATATATTGATTACAAAAACCCAGATTATTTATTGAAGTTGGTAAACGAGCAAGGTAAAATTTTACCACGTCGTATTACTGGAACTTCTTTGAAATTCCAACGTCGTGTGGCGCAAGCAATTAAGCGTTCACGTCACTTAGCCTTGATGCCATATGTGGCAGATGGTTTGAAATAAACTGGGGGAACCTGATAAACATTTGATTGTAAAATAAGATGGAAATTATATTAAAAACGGATATTGCTGGGTTAGGATATAAGAACGATGTAGTAGCGGTGAAAGCTGGATACGGTCGTAATTACTTAATCCCACAAGGATTTGCTGTGATGGCGACTCCATCCAATCGTAAAGTATTAGCTGAGAACATTAAGCAAGCAGCGCACAAAGTGGAGAAAATCCGTCAAGATGCGTTTGATTTAGCTGCATCAATCGGCGAAATGGCATTGACTATCGCTGCAAAAGCAGGAGATAGCGGTAAAATCTTTGGACGTGTAACAAGTTTACAAATTTCTGAGATGTTGAAAGAAAAAGGATTCGATGTAGATCGTAAGAAAATTTCTTTTGATTCAGAGGTTAAAACGACTGGTGATTACACAGCTACCTTAGATTTACACAAGGATGTGAAACACAAAATTGCATTTTCTGTAGTAGGAGAGTAATTTGGTTAACGTTCAGTAAGTATTGAAGTCGTATTGGTTTTCCGATACGACTTTTTTCGTAAATTTGTCATCATTTAAACCAGGTATGCGCGTACTGATTTTATGTATTGGGATATTACTTACAAATTTGGCGAATGCTCAAATGTTCGTTGCATTTCCGCGTAATCGTCAAATTTTTCAGCGTAATGATAAGAATGAGGCTACCGTCTCTGTATTAGGAAACTGTACGGAAGCGGCTGATAAGGTTCAGGTTTCATTTGTCCCAGTCAAGGAAGGGCAAGGGAAATTGATTGATTGGGTACTGCTTGATTCAAATCCCAATGCAGGTATTTACCAGGGCAAGGTTGTCGTAACTGGAGGATGGTATCGAATGAAGGTTCGATCATTTCAAGGTGATAAGTTGATCGATTCCACGGAGTTAAACCGGGTTGGTGTGGGTGAAAATTTCTTGATTGCGGGTCAATCAAATGCGCAAGGAACTTTTCGTATGCCAATCGAAATAGGTGCAGAAGACGATCGGGTTAATTGCTCCAATTTTTATGCTCATTTTCCGGAGTATAATAACAGTCAAACACATTTTTATATTGGGAATTTTGGGTTGAATTATCCTTTAGGTGTATTCAGCCAAATGAATTCATTTTCAACCATAGGTCCCAATGGCCTTTCATTGCATTATTGGCCTGCAGTGGGAGATACCTTAGTAAAAAAATACAATGTGCCTGTATGTTTTATTAATACGGGTTGGGGTGGTTCATCAATCAGAAACTGGGTTGAAAGTGCGCGTGGCGTTCCTTCTCCTAATCCATGGAATCTCGCAATCAATTATGAACTGTATTTTCCTTACCGAAGTTTCAAGCGTTCATTGGAGGTCTACGGTCAAAAAATGGGTTTTCGTGCTGTTTTGTGGCACCAAGGGGAAACGGACGCGCGGGTGAAAATGACCCAAGATGAATATTATAATTACCTGGAAGAGCTAATTGATTTCTCGAGAAAAGACGCAAATCAATCAATACCATGGATTGTTGCTCAGGCGACTCGAGGAGGAGGCTGCGATAGTGCTACAGTGATTTTAAGTCCTGAAATTCGTGCAGCCCAAAGGCGTATAGCACATGACCCAGCAATAAGCCAGGTTTTTGAGGGCCCGAATACCGATGATATTGAAGTGCCTCGTAATCCAGCCTTGCCGTATTACGAATGTGTGCATTTTTCGCCTGTGGGTTTCCCATTCTTAGGCTCAGCTTGGTTCAAAAGCATTGACGATGCAATCGTAAATGGGATGAAACATTTGAGCTATCGGGATATGCCTAAGATTGAAACGGCTTGTGGGCCAGATAATTCATTGGTCATCAAAAAAATCGCGGGTGACTTTATTCGTGGAGATTGGACGGATCTAGACGGTGTCGTTCGTGTCGATGCGCTTAAGAATAATAATGTCGGTTATGGTATTTATCAAGCCAACTTATTTGATTCATTAGGTCGGGAGTTTAGTATCCCAATCATTGAGTTCAAGAAATTAAAATTGCCCCAAGCACCTTCTATTTTAGCAAATTCAGACACCTTATTTTGTTCAAATGCCTCGGTGAAATTATCAGCAACAGGAGGAAAGGTTTCTTATGTCTGGAATACAGGGGCAACCACACAAGACATTACCGTTTCAAAAACTGGCTTATTTGCTGCGAAAACGTATGATGAATTAGGTTGTTTTTCTCCGGAATCCAAAGCGGTAACAACCCAAGTCTATCCTCTACCAGCCAATCCTCAAATTAGTACCATGTCGCCATTCTACCTGACTACAGGTCCTCGTGTGACAGGTGTAAGTTATTCGTGGTTTTTTAACGGAAATAAGCTGCCAGTCGCTTCCGATGCGATAAATCTGCATGTTAAGCAGTCAGGACTCTATCAGGCTAAGTTTTCTTATATTTATCCGAAAGGACCAACGTGTACCTCTGATTTTTCAAATCAAATTAATTACGAACTACCAGCAGGAAACGGTGTCGTAGCTTATCCAAATCCTGCTTCTAAAGAATTATTTATTCAGTCGAAATATGATTTAGTTGGTGCTAAGTATGTGCTTTACGGCCTTGATGGTCGCGAAATGTTGCATGGTGTTATCGACAATTCGATTGCTTTCGTTATCAACGTCAGCGGTCTTTCTCCTGCCATTTACAAGTTGACCATTCAGCCAACGAATGGGACTGAATTATTATACAAAACAATCGTAGTCGATTATCGCTAATCATAAAAAAAGCCATCTGTCTTTCGACGGATGGCTTTTTTATAATTGACTAAAAGCTTAAGCTAACGCTACTTTCAAGTTGGTATCCAACGCTTCTAAGAACTCTTCTGTGTACAAGTAGTGCTCTCCGTGATTCACTTTATTACCGTGAATACATACAGCTAAATCTTTGGTCATTTTACCTGATTCTACTGTCTCAACACATACTTTTTCCAATGTTTGGCAGAAGTTAATCAATGCCGCATTATTGTCTAATTTACCACGGAATTCTAATCCACGTGTCCAAGCAAAAATGGATGCAATTGGATTCGTAGAAGTAGGTTTTCCAGCTTGGTGATCACGGTAGTGACGTGTTACCGTTCCGTGCGCAGCCTCAGCTTCCATAACCTTTCCATCTGGTGTAATTAAAACAGATGTCATCAAGCCCAATGAACCGAAACCTTGTGCAACCGTATCCGACTGAACGTCTCCGTCATAGTTTTTACAAGCCCAAACAAAGTTACCATTCCATTTCAATGCAGAGGCAACCATATCATCGATCAAACGGTGCTCGTAAACGATTCCCGCAGCCTCAAATTTCGCCTTGTAATCTGCTTGGTAGATTTCTTCAAAGATATCCTTGAAACGACCATCGTATTTCTTCAAGATTGTGTTCTTGGTAGAAAGGTATAATGGCCATCCTTTGCTCAATGCCATGTTAAAACATGAGTGTGCAAATCCTTTGATAGATTCATCTGTGTTATACATCGTTAACGCAACGCCATCACCCTTAAAGTTATATACTTCAAATGTTTGTGCTTCGCCACCTTCTTCCGGTGTGAATGTTACCGTTAACTTGCCTTTTCCTTTTGTTACGAAATCCGTAGCTCTATACTGATCTCCGAATGCGTGACGACCAATCATGATAGGTGCTGTCCAGTTAGGTACTAAACGCGGTACATTTGAACAAACGATTGGCTCACGGAAAACCGTTCCATCCAAAATGTTACGAATCGTACCATTTGGTGATTTCCACATTTGCTTCAAATCGAATTCTTTTACACGTGCCTCATCAGGAGTGATAGTCGCACATTTGATACCTACTCCGTATTTCTTGATGGCCTCAGCTGCCTCAATCGTTACTTGGTCATTTGTTTCATCGCGATACTCTACACCTAAATCGTAGTATTTGATATCAACATCCACGTAAGGTAAGATCAATTTGTCTTTGATAAATTTCCAAATGATGCGAGTCATTTCGTCTCCATCAAGCTCAACGACCGGGTTGGCCACTTTAATTTTTTCCATTTTGATACAGATTGTTTATAAGCTTTCTAATTATCGGGCTTAGGCACGATTAATCTTGCAAAGGTAAATAAGGAATTCTTTTTTATTCACGATTTTGAGGTAAATTTGAAGGATTGACTCAATATTTTTTATGGAAACGGTTATTAAGATTGCCTGTCAGGATGAAAAAGGTCTCGTGCACAAAATCACAGGCATTTTATACGATAAATTATTAAATGTCACACGCACCAATGAATTTGTGGATGAGGCATTTAATCAGTTTTTTATGCGCATTTCTTATGTAGGAAACTGTGAAATTAATGCGCTTCAAGCTGAACTTTTTGCCGTCTTACCGCAAAATGCCCAGGTTGAAATCATTCCGCCAGCTTTAAAGCGCGTCGTCTTATTAGTAACCAAAGAGCATCATTGCTTAGGCGATTTATTAATCCGGTCACAATTTCAGGACCTTCCATTTCGAATCGAAGCGGTCATTGGTAATCATGCGACATTAGCTGGTTTATGTGCCCAATTTCAAATGCCTTTTCATCTCATTAGCGCGGATGGTCTGTCAAGAGAAGCCCATGAAAAACTTGTCGAGGCTCAAATTGACGCCTATGCTCCGGATTATATCGTGTTAGCCAAATACATGCGCATCCTAACGCCTGCCTTTTCTGCCAAGTATTTAGGTCGCATGATAAATATTCATCACTCGTTTTTACCAGCGTTTGTGGGGGCGAAGCCTTACCAACAAGCCTTTGATCGCGGTGTAAAGATTATTGGTGCTACCGCTCATTTTGTAACGGATGATCTGGATGAAGGTCCCATCATTTGCCAAGATGTCGTGGCCGTGAATCATACTTTTTCGGCCAAAGAGATGGCTAAAGCAGGAAAGGATGTAGAAAAGATTGTCCTAGCGAATGCCTTGAAGATGGTTTTCGAGGATCGTGTATTCATGCACCAGAATAAGACGATTATTTTTGATTAAGAATTTGCTTCAAATTGCGTAAATTGCATTCCTTTTTTATCATACTATGTTTGAAAATTTAAGTTCCAAGTTAAGTACCGCCATGCGGACCCTCAAAGGTAACGGCCGCATCACCGATGTGAACGTAGCCGCGACTGTCAAAGAAATTCGACGGGCGTTAATGGATGCCGATGTTAACTATAAAGTTGCCAAAGAAATCACCGATCGCATCAAGGATCAGGCCATGGGCCAGAAAATCTTGATCGCCGTTGAACCAGGCCAATTATTAGTTAAAATTGTTCAGGAGGAGCTAACCCATTTAATGGGTGGAACCAAACAAGATATTAACCTCAAAGGCGATCCTGCTGTTGTTTTAATCGCGGGTTTGCAAGGTTCAGGTAAGACGACGTTTTCGGGAAAATTAGCCCAACATATTAAAAAAGGAGGCAGAAATGTCTTGTTGGTTGCCTGTGATATTTACCGCCCCGCTGCGATTGACCAATTGAAAGTATTGGGCGAGCAAGTAGACGTCGAAGTTTACGCAGAGCCTGAAAATAAGGACGCCGTTTCCATCGCACAAAACGCCTTGTCATATGCCCGTAAAATGGGTAAGAAAGTCGTGATTGTCGATACAGCGGGTCGTTTGGCAGTTGATGAGGCGATGATGAATGAGATTGCCGCGGTGAAAGAGGCAATTCGTCCTACTGAGATTTTGTTTGTTGTGGATTCCATGACGGGGCAAGATGCGGTGAATACAGCGAAGACCTTCAACGATCGTTTGAATTTTGATGGTGTTGTCTTAACTAAATTAGACGGTGATTCACGAGGTGGGGCAGCCCTTTCGATTCGTCAAGTTGTTGATAAGCCCATTAAGTTTATCTCCACGGGTGAGAAAATGGAAGCCTTGGATTTGTTCTACCCAGACCGGATGGCAAATCGTATTTTGGGTATGGGTGACGTGCTTTCCTTGGTGGAACGTGCGCAACAAGCCTTTGATGAGGATGAAGCTGCTCGTTTAAATAAGAAGATTCGTCAAAATAATTTCTCATTCGAAGATTTCTACGCACAATTGCAGCAAATCAAGAAGATGGGTAATATCAAGGATTTGATGGGCATGGTTCCCGGCATGGGGCAGGCTGTAAAAGATGTGGATATTTCGAATGATTCATTTAAGCCAATTGAAGCAATCATTCAATCCATGACGTTAGCAGAACGTCAAAATCCAGATATCTTAAATCCGACGCGCAAGAACCGCATCGCGGCTG
>JAGOAA010000009.1 GCA_017984215.1 Cytophagaceae bacterium | reverse complement strand
TTTTCTAATTCCGCATCGGTAAATCCACGTCCTTGCTTCAAATAATAGTTTTGATAGAGTAATTGAAATACATCGTCCAAACATTTTGCACCATTCGTTTTTTGAATGATCCACATGTTTAAGATACCTCCCAATAAAGCTCCTTTGTCATAATAAGAAACCGTTGAATTACGTGAATTCTCGTTGGGGCGATAGTATTTAATCCAGGCATCCCAACTCGATGCCGCGGCAGATTCAATATGAGCACCTGGCGTATTTTCCACACCTGCAATATCTTTTGCTAAGTCAACCAAATAAGCATCAGGAGCAACCATTTTAGTTCTTAGGTTGATTACATCCGCATAATAGCTGGTAATTCCTTCTGAAAACCAAAGGTTATGGGTATAGTTTTCTTGCTCATAATCGAATGGTCCAAGGGCAATCGGACGAATGCGTTTCACATTCCATAAGTGGAAATATTCATGCGCTAATAAATTCAAGACTCCTTGGTAGCCTCCAGGCGTTTCGTAAGATGTTCTTGAAACCGAGCAAGTCGTTGAATACAAATGCTCCAAACCACCTGTCCCGCGTTGGATGTTATGAATAATAAATACATAATGGTCACATGGATGTTGGCCAACAACCCCTTGGGCTGTTTCCGCCATTTTCTTCACATCTGCAATGAATTTCACGGAATCAACTTTCGCTTGTCCAAAGAATGCGATTTGATGCGGAATGTTATTGACTTTAAAATTCCATACTTGCTGGTTCCCAATTTCAATCGGCGAATCGATCAACTCATCCAAATTCTTCGCGATGTAGTTGAATCCTCCCACATTTTTCAACGCGGTAGAAACCCTTTTGAAGTCCTTGTGAGGAACAATGCTCAATTCTTGCGGTTGCTTAGCCCATTTGGCTACATACAACAGAACACTTGCCGGATTAATATATCCATGCACATCGTCAAGGAAAGAAGTACGCACCGATAATTCGTTTGCATACACTTGGTAATGCACTTGAACCGTTTTGAGGCCCGGTTGTAAAGCAACGCGCCAGGTATTTTTTGAAACTTTTGAAATGGCTAAATTGGCATTTCCACTTTGCGCTGAAACTTGCTCTACATTTCTGGCAAATTCACGAATCAAATAAGAGCCGGGATTCCAAGCCGCCATTTTCAAATCAATAAATTTCCCGTGTTCTTTACTGACGTCCAATGTCGTAGTAACATCAAAATAATGGGAGTGGGGAATCGGCATTTGGATCAGATGTTTAATCGGCGCCGCGCTCAAATTAAATCCAAGGAATAATAGGCCTAACAGACCTAATCTCTTCAAATACATAGGTTTATCGTTTATTAGATGAAATTGAAAATTTAAAATTAAAAAAATACGCCATATCTTTTATGAATTGGACATTTATTGCCTTAAAACCTTGAAAATATTTTCAGAACGGCCAACAATATTTTGAAAGAAAAATCGTATTTTTGATTAATTGTGCATGCTGTAATCAAATTATAATGCGACTAAATAAAAAATCAACAAGCTGGATCCTGGCTCTATTCATTTCTGGCATAAGTTTTTGTGCGCAAGCACAGCAAACCTTTATTTATAAAGACCAAACCTTGCACTTTCGGCAAGCAAAAGAATATTTCGATGCGAAGAATTATGTCGCTGCACGCGAGGAATTCAATGCATACCTAGGGAGTATTGAGCCGATGAGCAATGAGCAGTCGGGCCAAAAGGTACTTGCCGAATACTACATGACGATGTGTTCCTTGTACATGAGCCAGCCAGAAGCTGAAATTCTTGCTGAGCGTTTTGTAGCGAATAATCCGGAACACCCACAGGCAGTTAAGTTGCTACGTGGCATCGGTACCTTCTTTTATGATAATGGCGATTATGCGAAAGCAATCAAATACCTATCTCGTTCTTCAGATACCAATTTAGAAGCTAAATACCGTCTGGGCGTTGCCTATTACGAATTGAAAAATTATGTTGATGCGTTGACCGTGTTTAATGACATCAAAACGGAACAAGACGAGGAATACGCATTTTCAGCTGCGTATTATGCGGCCATTATTCAATTTAATGACAAGCGTTATGCGGATGCTGTGCCTGACTTCATAAAAGCAGAGGGAAGCAG
Organism: Cytophagaceae bacterium; assembly: GCA_017984215.1. Classification (GTDB taxonomy): domain Bacteria; phylum Bacteroidota; class Bacteroidia; order Cytophagales; family Spirosomataceae; genus Aquirufa; species Aquirufa regiilacus. The sequence continues at coordinate 61,213 of JAGOAA010000009.1, read as the reverse complement.
CAAATACCGTAGAGAAATTGCCAATTGGGTCGCTTTATGTTATTTCAATCAATCTAAATTCGCGGATTTATTGAATTATGCTGAACCTATTTTAGCTAAAAAGAACTCAGGTTACCGTGTGGATGAATTATCTCAATTAGTAGCCGATGTACAATTCAAATTAGACAAATTCGAAAAAGCAGCTAAAAGCTACGAGGTCTTAATTCGTGCAAGCAATGGCAAAATCAATCCATTAGCTCAATATCGTTTGGGATATTCTTTGTACCGGACGAAGAAATTCAACGAGTCGGCGAATCAATTAAAAGGATTATTAGCCACCAAAGATAGTTTGAGTCAATATGCAGCATTTACTTTAGCCTTAGCTCAATTAAATGCCGGAAATTTAGCAGCAACGTTAGAAGCCTTTGAGGTAGCCAAGAAATTACCTTTCAGTGCAGCTATCCAGGAAGAAGCCTCGTTTAATCATGCAAAAGTTCAATTAGACTTAGGACATGCATCTGAAACGATTCAAGAAATTCAAGCGTTCAATGCGCAATTCCCGAAAAGTAAATTTGCAGAAGAGGCAACCGAATTAGTTGCAGATGCCTTTTTGAATTCCAATAACCTAGAAGTTGCCTTGAACTATTTAAAAGGCATCAGTAATCGTTCTGCACGTTTAAATGAAGCATATCAAACCTTGAGTTACAATCTTGGAGTTCGTTCGTATAACGACGAGCGTTTCGAGACAGCGATTGATTTATTTAACAAATCCATTGAAACGGCACAATCGCCGCGTTATACGGCATTAGCTACCTTAGGGAAAGCAGAGGCACTCAGCCAATTGAAGAAATTTGAAGATGCCATCGAACTTTATAGCCCATTATTGAGCGGAAAAGGACAAACGGAGGATTTCATCCAACAAGTACGCATAGGTTTGGCATTTGCCTATTTCAACACGAAGGAATTCAGCAAGGCGAATAATTTATTTAGAGCTTATGTGGATCGTTTAAAAGCAACACCGAATGCGAAAAACAATCCGACGATTTTGATTCGCTTAGCGGATACCTATTTGATTTCTCGCAAATACCAAGATGCATTAACGTATTACAGTCAAGCGGCAGAGTTAGCAAAAACGGAAAAGGATTATGCATTGTATCAAAAAGGAATGACCTTAAGCTATTTGAATCGCGATGCAGAAGCACGTCAAGCATTCAAACTCGTTCGAAGTAACTTCCCGGATTCTAAATATGCGGAGGATGCTTTATATCAAGAGAATTTAATCTTGTTTAACGGACACAATTATAAAGAAGCAATTGCTGGATTTACAGATATCATTGAGGCAAAAACGAAAAGTGAGTTTTTATCATCAGCGATTTTAAAACGTGCACAAGCTTACACAAATACGGAACAATTTGAGCAGGCTTTAGCAGATTACAAACGCATCATCAATGAATTCTCAGGTGATAAAATTGCCAAAGATGCCTTGATTGGTTTACAAGAAAACTTGATTAAAGTAGGCCGACCAGAAGAATTTGGTCAAGTATTGGAAAACTACCAAACTGCGACAAATGCGGTTGAGGATGCTGAATCGATGGACTTGAAATACAGTGCAGCGAAAGGTATTTATGATGGAAAGAAATTTGACAAGGCGATTCCTGCTTTGAAGGAATTTGTTGCGAAATACCCAACAGATGAAAACGTAGTTGAGGCTTACTTCTTAATTGCAGATGCGGCAGATCAGTTAAATGATTCAACAGAAGCATTACAAGCCTATAAAAAAGTGATTGAGCAAAATGCGCATCCACAAGTGAACAAGGCTATTTTACGAGCGGCAGAATTAGCAAACAACGCGGGCAATACGCCAGAATCCGTTGCCTTATATCGATTGCATGCTAGTAAAAATCCTGAAGTTGAAAATCAGTTAAATGCTTTCAATAATATTTTTAAGGCATATTATGCGAGCAAACAATTAGATTCTGTTGCGAAGGTATTTACGGAAGTAGAACCTTTAAATTTATATAGTACGGAAGAAAAGGCAAAAATGAGTAGAGGTTTAGCGGAAGCGTATTCAGACAGTGCATCTGTAAACTTGCGTACAGAATGGTTAAACAAAACAATTGTTTTGGATCCTAAGGGAGACATCGGTGCGGAAGCGCAATACCAATTAGCCCTTCAATTAACGCAAGCAGGAAAATTCAAAGAATCAAATGACATGATCAGCAATAAGTTCAAAAACGAATTTGCTGAGGCATCTGATGCCGTGATGGGTAAGGCTTATATTTTATTGGCAAACAACTTCGTTTCCATGAAAAACTTGCCACAGGCGAAAGCCATTTTGAAATCAGTCATCGACAATTCGACCGATAATGAGGTAATTGAATTAGCGAAAAACACATTAAAAAGCTTACCCCTAAAATAATTGAATATGAAATTTCAAATGAAAACGAATCCATTGATCATTTGTAGTGTGCTCATGCTGGGGGTATCCACTAGTTTATTTGCTCAAGACAAGAAAGAAGGTAATATCCAAAATGATGATATCATTTTGGAGAAGGAGCGTAAAATTGTTCTTCAACCGCAGATTTCGCGTAATTTCGAACCCTTAACTGAGATTGAAAATACGCAGAAAGGTCGTAAAATGAAATACGAATTTTTTGATCGCAAATGGGATGCGACAAACAATACGCTATTGACAACTTCCGTTATTGGACCTAGAGAAGGGGATGAGTTGGTTTCTTCTTTCGGACCTAAATTCAAAAACTTAGTAAAAATTGGTGCCGGAAATTATGGACATACTTTATTAAATGGTCACTTTGGCTTCACGCCAAAAGAAAACCAATTCCAAGGTGTCTACATCAATCACGATGCAAACCGTAGAGGTCCCGTGAGCATGGGAAATTCTAGCCGTAATGAGAATGAAGCTAAAGTGTATAGCAAAACCTTTACCGGTAATTATTTCTTGGATGGTCAAATTAGCTTTAAGCGTACGGAAAACAATTATTATGGCCGTCCAGAAGCAGCTTTTGCATCTGTACCCTTTATCAAGGATTTAGAAATCGCTTACAATAAATTCAATTATTCGGGAAGTATTTCAAATTCAAAAAAGGATGTCAAGTGGGATTACATCGCCACATCGGGTTTGACTTATTTGACAAATAATTACACAAGCAAAGAGTGGATTTGGGACAGTAAACTTCAAGGTATTTTGCGCGTAACCGATAATTTCTCGGCCTATTTAACAGGGGAGATGAACATGTCGGAAAATACGTTTGCTTTCGTAAATAACCGCAGGGAGTTATACCGTGTTAAACCAACATTCTTGTACAAGAATAATCGTTTAGCCGTTACAGGGGGATTAAATATCGTGAATGAGAAAGATGCGAACATTTCATTGAATAAGACGCGCTTGTTCCCATTGTTGAAGGTTGATTTTAAACCGACCGACTTCTTGCATGTATTTGCAGGCTTAGGTGGTGAAACCTATTTCAATAGTTATAATCAATATACGAGCGAAAACAACTGGTTAGACCCTCGTTTGGCTCCAAGCTTGCAGAATACGACGCAAACTTCGAACATCTATGGGGGTATTAAGGGATCAAATGAGCGTAATCTCGATTTTGAATTGAAATTTGGCTATTCAGAATACAACAATTTAGCAATGTTCTTGAATTCAACTTCAGACCCATCGCATTTTGAAATGATTTATGCGAATACCAAAGTGGAAAAATCTGCGAAGGTGTTTAATATGTCAGGGCAAGTAAACTACCAGACTTTTGATAAGGTCCTGTCTATTCTGAAGTATGATTTTAATACCTACCAAGATATCGTTTATGATCAGGCAGATTTGAGTACGATCAATAAACCGATTCATCGCCCTATGATGAGTTTATCCTTTACAAACTCGATAACTTTCAAGGACAAAATCATTGTATCGCCCGACTTATTCTACATTTCAGGATTATACAGCTTTGAAAAGTCCTTAACGCCAAAAGCTGAACCCTTGGATGATATCATCGATTTAAACTTGAAAGTGAATTACTTGATTACGAAGAAATTCAATATTTCAGTAAGCGCAAATAACTTGTTGGGCAAAAACTACCAACGCTATTTAAATTACACGAGTCAAGGACTTAATTATACCGTAGGCGTTGCCTATTCGTTTTAATAATGACAACAATGAATCCGATGATCGCATTTATTGAACATTTACTTTACACACACGATTGTGTAATCATTCCTCATTTTGGGGGTTTTGTGTTGAATACACAAGACTTCAAATTGGATGACGAACAAGTAATTCATCCCAAGTCTAAATGGGTTGCATTTAATGAACGTCTTCAATCAGACGATGGATTATTAGCTACGAGCTGGGCAAAGGAAAATGGGATTAGCCTGAAACAAGCATTTGCTGCCGTACATCAATTTGGCCAAACATTATCAGCACAGATTAAAGCGGATAAACAATTCCAATTTGGAAATATTGGCGTATTCCAAGTGAGCAAATCCGGCCGATTGCAATTTGAACCAAATCAACTAATCAATTTTGATTTGAATCAATATGGCTTAATGCCTGTGGGAATTGGTCAAGCAAAAAAGAAACCTGTTCTTCAGGAAAGCCCGGTAGAGAAGTCGGCAGTGGATTTACCAACTGTCCAACCGCCAGTCAAGCGTACGCGTCAAAATCAATTTTACACGTATGTATTAATGGCTTTTTTCTTTGGTGGAATTGCGGCATATTACTTAACAGAGCCTAATTCACGCTATGTGAATAGTTCATTTAGTCCCTTGACCATTCGGATTAAGAAAACCAAGCCAGCAGCTCCTGCTAAAATAGCTGTAATTGAAGTTCCTAAAAAGGAAGTTGTTGCGACAGTTCAGGAAGAAATTACAGCGCCTGTTTCTGGAGGGATATTTTTAGTGGCAGGAAGTTTTAAAACCGAAGCAAAAGCGGCGACTTGCCAGGCGGAACTTGTGGCTAAAGGCTTTGAAAATGTACAAATTATTGAGAAGCAGGCAGGTGAGGGGCATTACCGCGTTAGTGTAGGTGAAGTTGCGGATTTTGATGCGGGTTATGCTGCGGCGGCACGCTTGAAGACAGAAAAGAAATTAGATATTTGGGTTTACAAAAGATAAGATATGAGCATTAGCTATTCACAAAAAGACTTTGAGAAAAAGAATCAACGTAAAGCATTCGTAATCACCTTGCTGATTAATACGGTGTTGTTTTTATTGATTTGGCAAGTTCAAATTTGGAATGAATCACCGACGCCTAAAATTCCAACAATGGAAGATGGTTCAGCAGGTGAGATCACGTTCGAACAAGAGCCACCCGCACCGGAGTCTCAGTCCCAACAAGAAATTACACAGACAACAGAAGCTGAGCAAGCAAATACCGTTCCTCCGATGACGAGTACGGTGTCGAGTCCTGTTACAGTTAAACAAAGTCCTCCCGTCGTAGCAAAGGAGGAAAAAGAGGCTGAACCTGTTGTAGATTTGAATCTTACGATGGGTAAACGTTCGCCACGCGCAACCACAGGCGGAAACGGTACGGGAACTGGCTCAGGAGTAGGAACAGGAAAAGGAACAGGTACCGGAGTTGGTGGCGGTGGAAATGGAAACGGTTCAGGATCAGGAAATGGAGAGGGGAAAATTGCACAGGATTGGACATTTGATACCAAATCATTGAACGGCATCGATAATGGTTCGGAAACAGGTGAAATCACCTTCTTTATTCGAATCAACGAAAAAGGCAATGTGACCGAAATTCGTATTGATCGCACAAACGTAAAATTATCCTTAGCAGAACGTTATAAAAAATTAATCAAGAATGCACGTTTTTATCCGAAGAGTGATGGTATCAGTCGGGGAGCAAGTGGATTCAAAACGATTAAAATTGTGCCTACCAACTAATTATGACGCGTTTCGAAGAAGTCATCAACTTCTTGTATGCCCAATTGCCCGTGTTTCATCGGGAAGGTAAAAAAGCATATAAACCTGGTTTAGGTAACATAGTGAACCTTTCTGCTCAATTAGGCAATCCGCAGGAATCATTTAAGTCCTTGCATATTGCGGGTACTAATGGGAAAGGGAGTAGTTCACATTTTATAGCATCCATCTTACAGGACCATGGCTATAAAGTAGGACTATATACCTCGCCGCATCTAAAATCATTTACAGAACGAATAAAAATCAATGGACAGGAAGTTGACAAACAATGGATTGTCGACTTTTTTGATCAAAATCAGCCTTTATTGGCTTCCATTCGTCCTAGTTTTTTTGAATGGACGGTTATTATGGCATTCCAATATTTCAAGGAACAACAAGTTGATTTTGCCATCATTGAGACAGGATTAGGTGGTCGATTGGATTCCACCAACATCATTCATCCGCTAGGATGCTTGATTACGAATATCGGATTTGATCACCAAGATATCTTAGGCGATAGTCTCGCACTAATTGCTGCTGAAAAAGCAGGAATTATCAAAGCCGGTACACCCGTTTGCATCAGTGAAAAGCAGTTGGAAACCACCGCCATATTTCAGGAGAAAGCCAATCAAGAAATGGCACCCATTCGATTTGCTTCAGATGAAGTCAAGTTACTTAATACAGAAATTTCAAGAGATGGCATTCAACTGGAGGTAGAAACAAATACCTGGGGTAAATTTCACGTTCAAAGTCCTTATGGCGGAATTTATCAAGCGAATAATGTCCGAGGTGTGATTGCTTGGTGTGAACAGTTGAACGATTTAGGAATTATTCCATTCGAATTAACTAAAATACAGTCGGGCATTGCCGCATGCCGAAAAAATACCTCATTGCGAGGTCGCTGGGAAGTATATCAAGAAAATCCATGGATTGTAGCTGATACGGGACATAATGAAGCTGGGATAGCTCAGATTTTGGAACAGGTGAAGCAATACAAACCTAAGCGTTTGACAATCATATTGGGTATGGTTGCGGATAAAGACATTGATCGGGTTTTGAAATTATTTCCAAAAGATGCGGCTTATCTATTTACTGAGGCACAAAATCCGCGGGCATTGAAAGCAGATAAATTACAGGAAATGGCTAATCTGCATGGAATATCAGGAACCTTAGCGGAAAATGTGAATCAGGCCATTGAATTCGCACGCAATAGTGAATCCGATTTTATTTTAATTACAGGCAGCACATATTTAGTAGCTGAAATAGAAGAATCGTTTTGAGTAGACAGAAGACATATAAATATGAATGGGCGGAACGATTAGAAAGCGTCATTCAATTTCCTAAGCCATTCTTTTCCGCTTGTCAAGGAAAATGGAACCAAGCATATTTTAAAAATTCAAATAAGCTCGTAGTCGAACTAGGTTGCGGTCGGGGAGAATACACGAATGGATTGGGAAAATTATTCCCCAACATGAATTTCATAGGTGTGGATGTGAAAGGAGATCGCTTGGCCGCTGGCGGTCGGGAGGCTGAACGCTTGGAACTTACGAATGTAGGATTCTTACGCATTCAGATTCAGTTTATCGAAGATTTTTTTCTTCCCAATGAAATCGATGAGATCTGGATTACCTTTCCGGACCCGAGAATGAAAGATCGGGATGAGAAAAAACGGTTGACATTTCCTTTCTACCTGGAGAAATACTTAAGATTACTAAAACCTGAAGGCATCATCCATTTGAAAACAGATTCTGAACCATTTTTCGATTATTCGATGGAACAGTTTCGAGCATATGGATTGCCTATTTTGGCTGAAACAAAAAATCTCTATGAATCCGAATGGAACGAGGACCATTTTGGTATCAAGACACGTTTCGAGAAAATTTGGTTTGATAAAGGATACTCAATAAACTATGCACGGATACAAAACAAAAAAGAGGCCTAAGCCTCTTTTTTGTTAAACCATATGTCATTGAAATTATCCAACACGTGCGATCAAATCAGCAGCGCGAGAAGAATAACCAAATTCGTTATCATACCAACCAACAACTTTTACTAGGTTACCCATAGCAGTTGTCAATTTAGAATCCAAGATACAAGAGTGTTGGTTTCCGATGATGTCGATTGAAACGATTTCGTCCGTCGTGAATTCCAAGATACCTTTCATTGGGCCATCAGCAGCAGCTTTTAAAGCAGCATTGATTTCAGCAACAGTAGCATCTTTCTTCAATACAACAGTGAAATCTGTTACAGATCCGTCTGGAGTAGGAACACGCATTGCGTTTCCGTCCAATTTACCTTTCAAGTGTGGCAATACTAAACCAACAGCTTTCGCAGCACCTGTAGAAGTAGGGATGATTGAATAAGCAGCAGCACGAGAACGACGTAAGTCGGAGTGAGGCGCATCTTGCAAGTTCTGATCAGCTGTGTAAGCGTGAACAGTTGTCATGAAGCCTTTTTCAATACCAAATGCATCATCTAAAACTTTAGCCATTGGAGCTAAACAGTTTGTTGTACAAGAAGCATTTGAGATAATTGTCATATCATCAGTCAATGTATCATCATTAACACCTAATACAACTGTAGGAATATCACCTTTAGCAGGAGCAGAGATGATAACTTTACGAGCACCAGCAGTTAAGTGTTGGCCAGCACCATCTTGATCGATAAAACGACCAGTAGATTCTAATACTACATCAATTCCTAAAGCACCCCAAGGTAATTGCTTAGGATCACGCTCAGCGAAAGCTTTAATTACGTGACCATTTACAGTAATGCTATCAGCATCAGAAGTAACAGTTCCGTTAAAACGTCCATGAACTGAATCGTACTTTAATAAATGTACTAAAGTAGCGTTGTCAGTTAAATCATTGATAGCAACGATTTCTACATTTTCTTTTTCCAATAAACGACGGAAAGTAAGTCGACCGATGCGACCAAAACCATTAATGGCAACTTTAATTTTTTTCATTGAATGAATTAATTTGATTTCCTTATTAAAAATCAAAAATAGCTTTTTCATTGAACAATTCCAAGAATATCGTAATAAAACCGCTATTTAATCGTTTTAAATACACAATTCAACAATTGTAAACGCATTATTTTTATTTAGCCAATTGGATAATTATAGCATTTTTGACAAATTTTAACTCGGATACGTTTTTTATTCAAGTTATTTTTGCATATTTGTGTAAGCGAATGCCGCACGGATCGAGTGGGGCAGGGGAGTGACAGAATGTCATTCGTCTATTTTGCTAATTTCGAGCAACAATTTCCACGATATATAATTTTGTTACGATTATCAACTAACTGATAATCAGCAACTTAACTAATTAAAGTTTAAGTTAAATTCATGTGCTATTTTGTTGCCAAATTTGCACGAAAGCGGATATTTTCCGTTTTTTATTTCCGCTTCGGCTTCAATAAAATCCTATTTATTGGTAATTTGCGTCTTCAAATTTTGGATACTTAACATATGAATTCAGTAGAACAGATCATTTTATCGGCGTGGGACGCTCCAGAAACGAGAAATACGCCAGCAGTCGTTGCTGCGATCGAAGAAGTAGTTGCGAAAGTCGATGCAGGGGAATTAAGAACTGCTGAACCATTAGCAGATGGTAGCTGGCAGGTTAACGAATGGGTAAAAAAGGCAATTGTGATGTATTTCCCGATTCGTCAAATGGAAGTAAGTGAGGTTGGTATTTTCGAATACCACGATAAAATGCGTTTAAAGACAAATTATAAGGAATTAGGTGTACGCGTTGTTCCTCCTGCTGTGGCACGTTATGGTGCATTTTTAGCGAAAGGGACGATCTTAATGCCATCCTATGTGAACATTGGCGCGTATGTCGATGAAGGAACAATGGTAGACACCTGGGCAACGGTAGGAAGCTGTGCTCAAATCGGGAAACATGTACACTTAAGTGGTGGCGTAGGAATCGGTGGTGTGTTAGAACCCCCTCAAGCTGCTCCTGTAATCATTGAAGATGGTGCGTTTATTGGTTCACGCTGTATCGTGGTAGAAGGCGCACACATTGGCAAGAAAGCCGTTTTAGGTGCTGGTGTTACTATTACAGGTTCTTCTAAGATTATTGATGTATCAGGTCCTGAGCCTGTTGAATACATTGGATATGTCCCAGAGAACTCAGTCGTGATTCCAGGATCCATTCAAAAGAACTTCCCAGCAGGCACTTATGGAGTTCCATGTGCCCTCATTATAGGAAAAAGAAAAGAGAGTACAGATTTGAAAACTTCATTGAATCAAGCCTTGCGCGAAAACAATGTGGTAGTCTAAACCAAAATCTATCCTTACCTTTATAACCCGGTTCAAACAACCGGGTTTTTTTTATGGAAAATGAATTAAAAATTGGTGAATACAATCACCTACGCATTATTAAGGAAGTACCTTTCGGTTTGTACCTGGATGGCTATGAAGATGAAATCTTACTTCCCTTACAATATGTTCCTGAAACGTATGAAATCGATCAATTCATTGATGTTTTCATCTACCGGGACTCGGAAGACCGCATTATTGCGACAACGCTTAAACCGAAGGCGACCATTGATCAGTTTGCTTACTTAGAGGTTAAAGCCGTAACACCCTTAGGGGTATTTATGGAATGGGGTCTAGCAAAAGATTTATTCGTCCCATTCAGCCAACAGTTTCAAAAAATGTCGGTGGGTCGCTCTTACCTCGTCTATATTTATTTAGATGGACAAACAGATCGCATCGTCGCATCAGCGCGTGTAGAGAAATTTCTTCCGATAACAGATGGATCCGAGTTTACAATTGGAGACAAAGTTGACGCAATACCTTTTGAACATACAGATCTTGGGATCAAATGTTTAGTAAACAATTGTAAAATCGGAATGTTATTCAAAAATCAAGTGTTTACAAATTTAACATTTGGTGAATCCACATCTGTATACATTGCTAACATTCGCCCGGATGGCAAATTAGATTTACGTTTAGAAGCTGTTGGAATGGTTCGTATCGATAGTCAAGCAGAGCGTATTCTAGCTGCGATCAAAGAGAACAATGGTGTATTAATGTTGCACGATAAGAGTCCAGCTGAGGACATATACCAACAATTCGGTATGTCGAAAAAGGACTTCAAAAAGGGAGTAGGCGCATTGTACAAAAGTAAACTCATCGCTTTACACAACGATTGCATTTCACTTTTGTAAATTACAATTGTACTCAACTTTGAATTTGTTTTTGTTAATTTTTGATTTACTTTTGTAATGTCATTTGTTTACAAAACACAATTATGAATTTAAGTGAGAAGATAGAATTGTTAATTAAGCGCAAGCAATTAAGCGCCTCTCAATTTGCGGATAAACTAGGAATCCCCCGCAGTAGTATTTCTCACATATTATCTGGGCGTAATAAGCCGAGTTTAGATGTTGTACAGAAGATACTGCGGGTTTTTCCAGAGATCAGTGCAGAGGACTTATTGTTTGAAGACAGAAGCTTAGGTGCTTCGCTCACGACAAGTTCACCGAAAGAGGCAATTCCAGTCGCATCTACTTCTCCTTCACTTTTTGATGCCGTTTTACCAACGCCCTCAGAATCGCCTAAAAATATTTTACCTGAACCAACGATCGTACAATCGAATCTCAGACGACCTAAGGAAACACCCGTTTCTGCACGGCAAGATGAGCCGGTCACACCAGTCATTCCGCAACGATTAGAAAAAAATATCGAGCGTGTTTTGATTTTCTATACCGATGGTACTTTTTCAGAGAGTCGGCCGATGTAATCGATAATTTTCCACTTATCCACTTTTCCACGACTTATCCACAGTTGTGAACATTTTGTTACAATCGAAATATAGTTATCCACATTTTTGTGTGGATAAGTGTGGATAATGTGTACAAATGGCAAAATTGTTTACAAATTGATGCAAATATTCTCTAAGCATTAAGCCATTTGCCTAATAGAAATCCCTAATTAAATGCTTAATTTTAAGCATAATACCTGTTTTTATGCAAAAATTAGATTCATTAAATCAAGTTGCCGAGTTCCATAATACGTTTGGAGCACCTATATTACCCAACCCAATGATTCCGAGTCCTGAGCGTTGTGCATTGCGCGTAAGCTTATTAGCCGAAGAATTAGACGAATTGAAAGAAGCCATTGCAGCGAATGATTTAGTTGAAATCGCAGATGCCCTTTGCGATTTACAATATGTATTATCCGGCGCTGTATTGGAATTTGGTATGGGTGAGCGCTTTGTTGACCTATTCAACGAAGTACAGCGTTCGAACATGTCAAAAGCCTGCCAAAGCCTAGAAGAAGCGGAATATACCGTAAAATTCTACCAAGATAAAGACGGTACTGAAGCTGAAATTAAGGAAGAAAATGGCCTATGGAAGGTCTATAGAAAGTCGGACAATAAAGTATTAAAATCCATCAATTATTCGCCAGCGGACCTCGTAAGTCTCCTTAAATAGATGATTAAAATCCTGCTAATCGAAGATGAACCCAAGACGGTCCAATCCCTTAAACAAGGCTTGGAAGAGAATCTTTATACCGTTGACGTAGCCTATGATGGTTTGATGGGAAAACAATTAGCCACACGAACTGCCTATCAATTGATCATTTCCGACATCATTATTCCCGGAATGAACGGCTTAGAATTGTGTAAATCGCTTCGTGCTGAAGGAATTCAAACACCTATTTTAATGTTGACAGCACTCAGTACGACTGATGATAAATTAGTGGGATTTGAAGCAGGTGCAGATGATTATTTGGCCAAACCTTTTGATTTCAAAGAGTTTTTGGCCCGTGTCAAAGCATTGATTAAACGTTCAAATCAAACCTTGATAGAGGCACAAGTACTTAAATTTGCCGATTTAGAACTAGATTTAACAAGTAAAATAGTCACACGTTCCGGTCAAAAAATCAATCTAACTGCCAAAGAATTCCAACTGATGGAATACTTCCTACGCAATCAAGAAAAGGTAATTTCCAAAGCCGAAATCGCCGAAAACATCTGGGAGGTAGAGGACGAAGGAAGCTCAAATTTGATCGAAGTATATGTGAATTACCTGCGTAAAAAAGTCGATAAAGGCTTTCCAAGTAAGCTCATACATACACAATTTGGTATGGGGTATATTTTAAGACAGGAATAAGATGCAAATCCGTTCTCGGTTGACATATCAATTTACCTATCTGGTGTCTGCGATTCTTTTCGTATCGTATTTGATTATCTATTTGTTTACCCAAGAGAACTACAAAGATAAATTTTACAGTCGGCTACGTCAAAAAGCCAACACCGCAGCAGAATTGCTCGTAAACGTGAAACAGGTAGATTCTAAATTATTACGCATCATCGACCGCGCGAATCGGGATATCCTGTACCGGGAGAACATAATGGCCTATGACACCTGTTATGAGCGGATTTATCGCTCGAATGACAGCATCAACTTCCATGTAGATGTCAACAAGGTAAAAGAAGTCTTAAAACGCAAAGAAGTACGTTTTGGTGTAGAAGATTTAGAGGTATTAGGTACTGTTTTTGTGACACCTGAAGGCCGAATCGTCGTATTTGCAGGTGCAGTTGACCAATATTCAGCCGAGAATGCCAAAGACCTCAAAAATATCCTCATTGCCTTATTTCTCTTATTTGTCTTCATCGTAGTCATTTCGGGCTGGTTTTTCGCTGGAAGGGCCGTTAATCCCATTTCTGAGGTGATTAAACAAGTAGATTTACTTTCTCCCAAACGCCTGGAACAAAGGCTGGAATCCGCCGACTCTGAGGATGAGATAGGGAAGATGGTCGCCACGATCAACCGACTATTAGAACGAATTGAAAGTGCTTTTCGATTCCAAAAGACCTTCATTGCCAATGTTTCGCATGAATTAAAGAACCCTTTGACCAAAATTTCCTCTCAATTGGAAGTAAGTTTATTGAATGAGCGAAATACAGCAGATTACAAACAAACCATCGCATCTGTTTTAGAAGATACGCAGGATTTAGCAGCAATTACGGAATCCTTATTGGAGCTCAATAAAATCAGCGTCACCGACTATCAGGCTGGATTTCAAATCATACGAATTGATGAAGTGATCTGGGAAGCGAGAAGCTTGGCTCAAAAGCTAAATTCAACCTATAAAGTACTTTTTGATACCCAATTCATGCCCGATGACGAGGAGCTACTGATGTTGAAGGGGGACGAAAAATTGATGTTGACGGCCATCAAAAACCTAATCGAAAATGCCTGCAAATTCAGTCCAAATAATCAGGCACAAGTAAGTCTGTCAATCGTTTCTAATCAAATTGAAATTGAGATTAAAAACGAGGGAAAAGGCATTCCTGAGGCTGATTTACCATTCATTTTCCAACCATTTTTCCGGGGTGAAAATACGGCAAATTCTAAAGGATACGGCATTGGTTTATCCTTGGTTGAGCGAATCATTCATTTACACAATGGACAAATTTCAGTTAGTTCAGCCGTTAACAGTTGGACGACGTTCAAGGTAAATTTGCCAATTAATAAATAGATATTGGACGTTTGACGTTAGACATTGGACGTTGGACATTGGACATTGGACGTTAGACGTTGGACATTGGACGTTAGACGTTGGACGTTAGACGTTGGACATTGGACGTTAGACGTTGGACGTTGGACGTTGGATTGTAGAGACGCGGCGATACCTCGCGTCTAATTTTCAATGGTTTTAAAATACCATCAAATAGCTCATAAAGCGTAAGTTTCGAAATATCTTCAATTTGTTGTATAATTTATATTATGTTAAATAGAGTATTGCTTTACTCAAATAGCACCTAATTGACCCATTCTTAACTCTCAGTTCTTAAGACGCGAGGTATCGCGTCTCTACAATCCAACGTCCAACGTCTACAGTCCAATGTACCGTCCAAAAAAAAAGCCCCAGGAAATTCCTGAGGCTCTATTCAATTTAACGTCTAATGACCATTAATCCACTTGCTTATCGATCTTCAACTCACGATAAACTTGTTTCAAGATTTCTTTCAAATCTTCGTCTTTTTTAACTTTCAAAGCACGCTCAAAGTATGGAACCGCTTGTTGGTACTTCGCTGCTAATTTCTCCTCAACAGATTTCCCTTCCTTCTTATACGTTTCCATATCCATCGCATTTACAACACGCTTGATTTCAGCACCTTCGTTGAAATAAAATGCTCCCATTTGATACAATGCATCATAATATAATGGGTCCGCCGCTAATGCACGCTCATAGAATGATGGTGTCTCTTGCTTCAAAGCATCAATTTTAACATTCAATTCAGCAATTTTAGCTTTGTTTGCTGCTTCATCCCCTACTGCCTTTTCTGCCTCAAGCTTCTCCCCTTCCAAGGCCTTTAATTCTTCATTATCTTTCGCAATCGAAGCTTCTAATTTATTGATTTGCGACTGAATAACAGGCTTTTGATTCGGTTTAACCGTTTTTAACTTTGCTTTCGTACGCTTCAATTCATCAATATAAACCTCTGCCTTATCCTTGTGAGAAGCAATTTTACGACGCGCATCAGCAACTTTGTTAGATGCATCAGCAATTTTATTTGCCTCTTCTTTTAACGTGTTTGTCTTATTTTCATACAATAAACCCAAATTAAACAAGTTCATCACGTCTTTCGGATCCTTTGAAACAGTTTCCTTCAACTGAGAAATCGCTTGATCAATCCGATTGAAAGCAATTAACATATTGAATTTCTCATTCTTCAAATCCTTGCTTGTTGGATAAATTTCAATGCCTTTATCAATTAAAGCAAGTGCTTTGTCCTCTTCCTTAGCAACTTTGTAAATTTGTGACAAACCATAAATAATCGCGACATCCTTACCGCCAATATTCATGTATTTCTCGTATGCTGTACGTGCTTCCGCATCTTTTTGGCATAATTGAGCTACCACACCTGTATACATCGCTGAAACAGTATCTTTCGAAGCTATTTCAGATGCTTTTGACATATAACGGAAAGAAGATGTGTAATCTTTTCCTTGGTATTTAATCACACCCATGTTCATTAAAGCTCCATAAGCCTTCTCACGGCCTTCCAATAACTTTTCTGCATCTTTCGCGATAGAACCTTTCTTACCTTCTTTGGTATCCAATTTCACTGCTTCAGCCAGGTAATCCAAGGCTTTAAATGATGCATCTAAATCGGTATTCGCCAGCGTAGAATCTGGAAATGAAGCCAAATCAAAATAAGCAACCGCACGCTCTAACCATAAACGTGGCTTTGTAGGTGCTTTCTTTACGGATTCATCTGTCTTTTTAACAGTTTCCAAAATACTCTTCTTTTGTGCTTCGACCAAAGCTTTGTCCACCTGTGCGAACGTTGAGCCTGCAGCCATTGCCACAGTAATCAGGGTTAAAACTACTTTTTTCATACGTTTAGTTAAATTAAAAAAAAGCCCGTATTCGCATACGGGCCCATGAAATTACTCTTCAGTTGATTCCTCTACTCCTTCTACTGCTGAATTCTCCTCCCCTGTTTCCGGTGCTGCCGTTTCTTGAACAGCTCCTTCTACGATTTCTACTCCTTCTGCTAATTCAACCTCTTCAGGTTCAGGTTCTTTCTCAATTTTGGTTACCGATGAAATTTCATCCGACTCGTTTTTCAAACGAATCAACTTCACCCCTTGCGTATTACGGCCCATGACACGTAACTCTGCCACGCTCGTACGGATCAAAATACCCGCCTTCGTAATGATCATCAAGTCATTGTTGTCATTTACTTCCTTAATCGCGACCAAATTACCTGTCTTATCCGTGATATTCAAGGCCTTAACCCCTTTTCCACCCCGGTTTGTCAAACGATAATCTTCTACTTCAGAACGCTTACCAAAGCCTTTTTCCGACACAACCAATAATTGTTGAACCTCCGGATCCGACACACAAACCATACCAATCACACGTTCATCCGCGACACTTTCATCAATCCAAATACCTTTTACCCCCGCAGCGGTACGGCCCATTGGACGAACACGTGTCTCTTCAAAACGTACCGAACGGCCCGTATTGGTAGCAATAACGATTTGATTATTACCATTTGTTAATGCGACATCTAATAAACGGTCTCCTTCGCGAATGGTAATCGCATTGATACCATTTTGACGAGGACGAGAATAAGCCTCTAACGACGTCTTCTTAATCGTTCCATCTTCTGTACACATCACAATGAAATTATTATCAATGTAATCTGGATCGGTAATCGACTTCACATTAATCACGGCACGAATCGTGTCACCGTTTTCAATATTCATCATGTTTTGAATTGGTCGGCCTTTCGAGTTTTTCGATCCCTCTGGCACCGCATAAACACGTAACCAGAAACACTTACCGCGCTCCGTAAAGAATAACAACCAGTTGTGCATCGTCGCAGAGAACAAATGCTCGGTATAATCATCATCTTTCGTCGCCACCGCACGTGAACCTACTCCTCCTCTACTCTGAGCACGATATTCTGTTATCGGCGTACGCTTGATATATCCTTGCGCAGAAACTGTAATCAACATTTCGTCATCCGCAATCATATCCTCTACCGAGAATTCTTCATCCGTCATGTTGATCTGCGTACGACGCTCATCGCCATAACGCTGCTTCATTTCCGTCAATTCATCCTTAATGATCTGCAATTGACGCTCTGGCTTCGCCAAAATGTCTTCCAAATCATCAATCAATTTCATGATTTCCGCAAATTCATTCATGATCTTCTCACGCTCCATGCCGGTAAGACGCTGTAAACGCATCTCCAAAATGGCCTTCGCTTGAATCTCAGATAAATTGAATTTACTCATTAATCCCTCCTGTGCTGCATTCGGGTCTTTTGATTCACGGATCAACTTAATTACCGCATCTAGATTATCCAATGCAATAATAAAGCCTTCCAAAATGTGCGCACGCTTACGTGCTTCACGTAAATCAAATTTCGTCCGACGAACAATTACCTCGTTACGGTGCTCAACAAAATGATGAATCAAATCTTTTAGATTCAACATCATTGGGCGACCTTTTACCAAAGCCACATTGTTCACACTGAATGAAGATTGTAAAGCCGAATGCTTATACAAGTTGTTCAATACCACATTCGCAACCGCATCGCGCTTCAAGTCAAACACAATACGCATACCTTGACGATCCGACTCATCACGAATCTCCGAAATACCTTCGATACGCTTATCGTTCACCAAATCAGCACATTGCTTGATTAAAGACGCTTTATTTACCATATACGGAATCTCCGACACAATAATCTGCTCTTTTCCATTCTTATTCGTATCAAATGTTGCATTTCCACGCACAACGATACGTCCTCTACCCGTCTCAAATGCATTTTTAATACCCTGAACACCGTAAATAGTTCCTCCCGTAGGGAAATCCGGTGCCTTGATGTATTGCATCAATTCTGTAATTGTGATATCACGATTATCAATGTATGCCGCTATACCATCAACTACTTCTGTCAAGTTATGTGGCGCCATATTGGTCGCCATACCTACCGCAATACCCGAAGTACCATTCAATAATAGATTGGGAATCTTCGCAGGCAATACCGTCGGCTCATCCAAGGAATCATCAAAGTTGGGCTGAAAATCAACCGTCTCCTTGTTCAAATCCGAAAGCATCTCATCCGCAATACGCTTCAAACGTGCCTCCGTGTAACGCATGGCTGCCGGCGAATCACCATCGACCGAACCAAAGTTACCTTGTCCATCAACCAATGGATAACGCAAAGACCAATCTTGGGCCATACGAACCATCGTATCATAAACAGATGAGTCACCATGTGGGTGATACTTACCAAGTACCTCCCCGACGATACGTGCCGATTTTTTGTACGATTTGTTGTAACTAACTCCTAACTCCTCCATCCCGTAAAGTACCCTACGATGCACCGGCTTTAAACCGTCACGCACATCTGGCAAGGCACGAGATACAATGACCGACATTGAATAATCAATGTACGCCCCTCTCATTTCATCTTCGATGTTGATTGGGATAATATTCGTGTGTAATGACATAAATAATGATTTGATTCGTTGAACAAACCGCCCGCTAAAATTTCTCTTTTCGA
This sequence comes from Cytophagaceae bacterium, assembly GCA_017984215.1. Classification (GTDB taxonomy): domain Bacteria; phylum Bacteroidota; class Bacteroidia; order Cytophagales; family Spirosomataceae; genus Aquirufa; species Aquirufa regiilacus. The sequence continues at coordinate 42,248 of JAGOAA010000009.1, read as the reverse complement.
AAAAACAAAGCGGTTTTTCAATAGTTACAAATATCCTTAATTCTCCCTATTTTTCCAAGAAAAAATTCAGTAAATCTGGAGAAAATAAATCATTTATCGAACGCTATATTTACCTTTGAAAAACGAACAAATTAAGAGACTTTGAAAAATAGATTTCACATTATCTTTCTAGGCATTTTAACCTGTATGCTGAGCTTGCAATTGCATGACCTAAAAGCACAAAATATTACACGCGGGCCCTATTTGCAGTTGCTTTCAACAAATTCAACAAAGCTTCGTTTTCGCACAGACGTGGATAGTAAACCGAATATATTGATTGGCAAATCCCCAAGCTCACTTAATCGGACCATTAAGCAAACCATTTCCACAAAAGAGCATGAGATCTCCATTGACTCGCTGACAAGCAATACCCGTTATTACTACAAGATCGTCACCCCTACTCAATCCCTCGGAGACTCAACCTATTTTTTCCAAACAGCACCAACCAAAGGATCCAAATCAAAAATTAGTTTTTGGAGTACAGGCGATATGTTTCCGGGCCAACAACAATTAGATTCGTACGAAGGCTTCAAAAAATATATTGGTAACAAATACACCAACCTCTATATTACCGTTGGCGATAACGTATATATGGGCGCCTCAGACAGCGACTTCCAAACAAACTTTTTCCAAGTTTACCAAAATGGCCCCATCCTAAAACAAAGCGGCATGTTTCCCTCTGTTGGTAATCATGATTATGATTACACCTCCCAAAAACAGGACGACCCCATGATCCCCTATTTTCAAAACTTCACGTTACCAACGAAAGGTGAAATGAATGGGATTCCATCGAACTCAGAGGCTTATTATTCCTTTGATTATGGAAACGTGCACTTTATATGCCTCGATTCCTATGCCTATGGAAAAGACAACCAAAGACTATTCGATGGCCCAAGTGACCAATTAACGTGGCTAAAAAAGGATTTAGAAGCAAACAAACAGGATTGGACGATTGTATTTTTCCACTACCCTCCCTATACGAAAGGTAGTTATGATTCAGACGCCAAAAATCCGGATGCCACCTACAACAATCGATACAACATTCCTTTAGTCAACTTGCGCACGTTATTGGTGCCCATTTTTGACAAATACAAGGTTGACTTAGTGCTTACAGGACATAGTCATGTATATGAAAGAAGCAAGCCCTTATTAGGTCATACAGGCACCTCAGATTCCTTCGACCCGAAGTTACACAACCCAGCTAGTTCATCAGGCAAGTACAATGGAGATGAAAATTCATGCCCATACCTTTTTGATAACACAAATCAAAATGGAACCATTTATGTCGTTAATGGTGTAGGTGGCGGAACGAAAAAACCGTTGAGCGACTTCCCGCATAAGGCCATGTATTACTCCAATGCAAGTGTCAATGGATCCTTTTATGTTGAAATCGAAAACAATCGATTCGATGCTAAATTCCTCGATACGAATGGCGACGTATTAGATAAATTCACCATTTTTAAAAATCTGAATCTCAAACCAAACACCAATCTGACGATCGATTACGGCAAAACCGCCGATTTAGTAGCTTCATGGTTAGGACAATACAATTGGTCAACGAATCAAACCAGCAGTAGTATTACTGTGAATCCAACAACTTCGAGTTCTTATCAAGTAAGTGATCCACAAAAATGCTTAGTTGAGAAATTCAATGTAACTGTGAATGCGCCGCTCGGTACACAAGAATCTCGTGAAATACCATTTGACCAATTGACTATATTCAATCTACAGGGTCAATTAATAAAAGAATTCAATCAGGCTGGCCATGTCAATGCTGAATTATTGAGTGTACTACAACCAGGAGGATATATCTTCCGGGTTGTTTATCAGCAACAAGAAAAAGTGTTGAAAATTATTAAATAGGATTGACAGAAGATTCGCGAACGACCAAATTCGTTTTCAAGACTTCAATAACGGGCTCAGCACCGTCTGCGCGCCCTTCAATTTGATCCAAAATGAGCTTCATGGCCAACTTACCTATTTCTTCCAAGGGCTGCGCCACCGAAGAAATCGTAGGCGAAACAACCGAACAGATCGGTTCATTATTAAAACTAACCATTTTAACCTGATCTGGCACTGAAATCTTCAATTCACGCAAAGCTACCAATACACCTAAAGCTAAGCGATCAGAAACAACCAGAATTCCGTCTGGTGGATTTGCGCTTTCCATTAATTGGTGCGTTTGTGAGGTCGCCGTATCTTGAAAATAATCCGAATGGATAATCAACGAATCGTCTTCCTGAATACCTGCTTCTTGCAATGCTCTTAAATAGCCCAATCTACGTTGATTACTAACAGAAACACTCTTAGGACCGGCCAAAAACGCAATGCGTTTACAACCATTTTCCAATAGATGCTTGACCGCCTCATAGGCAGATTGCTCATTATCCACCATGACCTTAGAGGCATGTATTTCGTCGCTATCCCGATCAAAGAAAACCAAAGGAATGCCACGACGTTGCAAACGGGTAATATGATCTAAATTGACCGTTTCACGAGATAAGGAGATGATGATCCCCTCAACTTGACTTCGAGATAAATTTTGAATATTGATTAATTCTCGCTCAAAAGATTCTTGCGTTTGAGTAATCAAAATACTGTAACCAGCTTTAATGGCCTCTAATTCAATTGCCTTTACTACAGTGGAAAAAAAGTAATAGCCCAAATCAGGTACAATCAACCCAATCGTTTTTGTCTTACTTTTCACCAAACTTGCTGCCAATACATTGGGCTGGTAATCCAACTCAGCAGCCAGATCCAACACGGCCTTTTTGGTATCCGGATGAATATCCGGTAAATCACGTAAAGCACGCGAAACAGTTGCAACGGATACATTCAACTGCTTGGCAATATCTTTGATCGTAACCTGATGACGCATAGTTTATTAATTTACTTCGAATTTACACGCTTTTTTTGAGATTCTAAATGCTTATTTTTTCCTTTAAGCTCACACAGGACTTACCTCCTAACATCCCTAAAGGGGGTTGTTCTTTCCATACATGGATCTCATAGGACATGATATCGCCAAAAGATTGCTTTAGCTTATTAGCGATTCGCTGTGCCACCGTTTCTAATAAATCTACTGGCTCAGCCATGACCTCTTGACAAATCGTATAGATTTTGCCGTAATCAAAAGTCTCTTCTATCTGATCAAATTTTATTCCCTGAACCTGCTTCGAAACGCGCACAGTCAACAAAAACCAATTTCCTAAAATTCGCTCTTCGGGAAACAATCCATGATTAGCGAAAAATCGCACCTCTTCCAATCCAACCTGATATTCCTGCATATGCTAATTGATTTCTCCTACCTTTCCACGCGGACCCGTCGTCTTTGCATACGCCTCTAACACCTTATTTAAAGTTGGTAATCCATCATCCTCAATGGTCGCTACATCTAAATGCTTGCCTTTTTTCGCAGGCAGTTTTTTAACAGCCTTTTCAGGTTTAGCCTTAGCAACGACCTTTTTAGCAGGCGCAACTTTTTTAGCTACCGGTTTTATAGGCTCGGCCTTAACTTCCTTAACTACTTCTAGTTTTGACCAGGCTTCGACACTTGTTAAGGTTTGACGAGCGAAATTCGCCAATTGACCTGCAATTTCCGCTTGAATACGCTCCAAACGCTTCAATTCCCTCGTCTGTTCTTTTACCTCTTGCTCAACTTGGCCGATTAATTGCTTACGCTCATTTTCAACAAATAATTTTGCTTTTTGAGCTTCCTTTTCAGCAGCGGCCAATACCGTTTCTGCCTGTTTCTTAGCACTTTCCAATACCTTAGCAGCCTCTTTCTCCACTTTTTCTTGCCAATTCTTTTGAGCCTCTTCAGCTAACTTCATGGCGCGAAACAACGAAGTCTCGACTTCCCGCAAACGATTCACCTCTTGCTCCAAGGTTTGTACCTTTTCCACCAACACGGTTTGTTGGCGATGCATCTCTTCCTCAAAAAGCGCAACCGATTGTACATAATCGCTCACCTCTTGAACATCAAAACCTCTAAAACTTTTCGAAAAGGATACCTCTGGAATTTGCATATGAAAAAGCATTTAGGTTAAAATTATAAAAAATTGTTAATCGATTTTCCAAACTGAAATATTTTTATCATCCGAACCCGAAACCAATAAGTCCTGATAAGTACTCCAAATCAATCGATTAATCGAATTCTTGTGCCCACCATAACGCGCAAAATCCAATACCTTTAACAATTTCAAACTTGCCCGATCCCAAATTTTTATCGTCTTATCCATACTTCCCGTGGCTAAATATTGACCATCAGGACTGACAACAACCGTGTTAATCGAATAAATGTGTGCTGGCACCCCTTCCGCTAATGATTCCCCATCCAAATTCCATTTTCGGATGTGTGCATCTCGACCGACACTAATCATACTTTCCGATTGGAATACAATTGAAAATACGCTGTTTGTATGTGCCAACCATGCTTTTTGAGGTGAAAAGTCAGCTTTAAAGATTCGAATATATCCATCACTCGACCCGATCGCCATTTCTTCGTTTGGAAGCTGGCAAAAACACCGAATATTGGCCTCACCTGATTTGATGCGCTTTTTAACTGCTTGTGCTTCTTGGTCGATCACCGTTATTAAGCCATCCTGATGGCCAACCCAGACATGCCCATCCATGATGGCCATGGAATATATCGCCAACTGAGGTAATTGAATGGAAAAAACACGCGTCTGATCAGCAACTAATATGCCATGAACGCCTTCGAAATTTTGCCCAACCCATAAAATCCCCGTATTTTCATCGAAAACCATTGCATAAATCGAACCCGTAATTTGCGCAACAACTTGACCTAGATCCGGTTTCTGTAAATTCCACTGAACTACCCAGCCATCTGAACCTGCTGAGAAAAACGAATGCGAAGTTGGGCCTTTCGAAAGCGCATATACAGCCCCCCGATGCCCACCAAATGTATCTATCCGCTCTATTTTCAACATTGACAATAATTATAATTACAAAATTGGTAATTTTACCAGGAATTCAACCCTTATGCCCGAAATTTCATCACAGCTTTCAAATCCTAACCTTGATGTTCATATCAAGCTTTGGAGAATTGATGAAACGGCCGAATTCTTTCAAATTTTCCCGGATTCATGGTCAATGCCACCCATACAAAAGCAAATACAGGCAAACAAATACCTGGAATCTGTCGCAGCACGCTATTGTTTGTGGGAATTAATGAAATCTTTGGGTTTAGAATCGTTGGAGCTCCAACAAGATTATCGCCAAAGGCCTTATTTAAATCACCCACTTTGGCACATTTCAATTAGCCACTCCTACCCTTTTGCAGTTGCATGCATAAGCAAAAAGCCCTTCACAGGAATTGACATTGAAAAGAAAGACCGAAATGTTAAAAAAATCGCTCCTCGCTTTCTCAATCCAACCGAATTAGCAAATTGGCAGGCGGATTCGCTCAAATTAACCCTAGCGTGGTCAGCCAAAGAATCCATTTACAAGGCCTGGAAAAAACCGGGTTTATCCTTCCAACAAGAAATAGCATTGAAATTTATCGATGAACAATTCTATGGACAGGTCAATAGCGCTGAGCATTTCCCGATAGCCTTTGAACAATTTGATGAATTTGTCATCACCCTCGTGAATCACTAATCCAAGGATTCGATCATATCCGTTAGTTCATCTTTATGCGAATCATCGCCCGCTTTTTCATAAGCCATGATGAGATTACGCAAGACACGACGAATAATTTCCAAATTCGTACAAGGTTGATAATACACCTCATTTGGAGTTAAATTCAATTGAGCTAAATAATTATCAATATCAACCTTATTGAATATTAACCCTTTATTAAAGACATTGATGTAACATTGCACCTCATCCTTCTTATAAGTCAACACAAATAAATTTGGCAAATTAACGCCATAAACTGGAAGACCTAATTTTTGCGCAATCCACATGTAAATCACACACAAGCTAATCGGATTACCCTTTTTTGTCTCTAAGACGACGTTTAGAAAGGAATTATTGGCCGCATGGAAATTCTTCGTATTCGCACCGAATTTCAACTGATCAAACAAAACGCCGTTGATAATCTTCAATTGGTCCATCGGATGTAAATTCTCGCGAATCTGTGGCCAAACCTCAAAATACAATTGATCCATGTCGGCTTTCAATTGGGCCAACGAGTACTCAGGAAAACGGTATGTAGCGACAATCCACATGCCCTCTAACAAATCCATGCTTCCTCGCTCCTTCCATTCGAGCAAGCGTTGTTTCGTGGAATCGAGTTGAAAATCATGAATCATGTTCTCCAACTTACTCTGAACCAATGGATTAAGACTCAAATTCTCCCATTCATTTTCTAAAATCGGGATGATTTGAGGACCTAAGGAACGCATTTTTGCTTCAACCATCTCAACAACTTCCTGATCGGAATCGTCTAATAATTGAATCATTGCTTTAATTGCTGGTTCTTCCATAACTGCGTTTTGATGTGCAAAAATAGGCAATTTATTGCGTGTGGCAAACGCAGCCAACATTATTCCCATATTCACTTTTTTTAGCTGAAAAATGGGACTAAATTTGTGATTGCATTCAAGTGAACAGGCTAAATATGAATATTTTAATAACGGGAGGCGCTGGATTTATCGGATCACATACCTATGTTGCTCTATTAGAGCATGGCTACACCCCGATTATTGTTGATAATTTCTCAAATTCAAGCGAATCTGTAATTGGTCAATTAGCCGATATCACGAATACACCAGTTGAAATTGTTCGTGGCGACATGAATGACTCAGCCATTCTTGACCAAGTATTTACCCAATATAAAATCGAGGGCGTGATTCATTTTGCAGCTGCTAAAGCTGTAGGCGAATCAGTTGAAAACCCCTTGAAATATTACCGTAACAATGTGGGGGCAACCATCCTACTACTTGAGAAAATGCAAGCTTATGGCGTTATAAACCTCGTTTTCTCTTCTTCGTGTACGGTTTATGGGCAACCGGAAACCTTACCCGTGACAGAAAATTCACCGGTTTTGAAAGCATTATCTCCCTATGGTAATACCAAACAAATGTGTGAGGAAATCATCGAGGAAAGTACACGCGCAAGCCAACAATTAAAATCGATATCCTTACGCTATTTCAACCCCATTGGGGCTCATAAAAGTGCTAAAATAGGCGAATTACCGTTAGGGCCACCAGCGAATTTAATTCCATATTTAACTCAATCCGTAGCAGGCTTACGAGGACCACTGCAAATTTGGGGGACCGACTACCCTACCCCAGATGGAACGGCGATTCGAGACTATATCCATGTTTGTGATTTGGCAGAAGCGCATGTAAAGGCTTTGGCCTACTTAATTAAGCAAAATGAGGCTCCATTTTACGATTATTTTAATATCGGTTCCGGGGAAGGAAGTTCTGTACTACAAGTAATTCAGGCCTTTGAAAATGCGACAGGAAAAAAAGTGAATTATGAAATCCGCGAAAGACGTGCAGGCGATATTACTTCCGTCTATGCATCGACTGAAAAATCAAATAAAGTATTGGATTGGAAAGCCACTAGAAGTCTAGAAGAATCGTTAAAGGATGCTTGGGCGTGGCAAGAAGCAATTTTATAAGTATATGAAAAAACTCGTTATCACCGGCGGTGCTGGATTTATTGGTTCACATGTTGTACGCTTATTCGTCAACAAATACCCCGATTACCAGATTTATAACCTTGATGCATTAACCTACGCGGGCAATTTGGCAAACAATGAAGATGTTGCTGATAAACCCAACTATCATTTCATCAAAGCCGATATAACGGATGCCGACCACATCGATGCACTTTTTGCGGAACACAAATTCGATGGTGTCTTACATTTAGCGGCTGAATCACATGTAGATCGTTCGATTACAGACCCATTGGCTTTCGTTAAAACCAATGTCATCGGAACTGTTAATTTATTACAAGCGGCTAAAAAACATTGGGCTGGAAATTTTGAGGGTAAAAAATTCTATCATATTTCAACTGATGAAGTGTATGGCGAATTACACAACCCTGAAGAGTTCTTTCTAGAGACAACACCATACGACCCTAGATCGCCCTATTCGGCTTCTAAAGCGTCTTCTGATCACTTTGTTCGTGCTTTTCATGAAACTTATGGCTTGCCTACGGTCATCACGAATTGCTCAAACAACTATGGCCCTAATCACTTCCCAGAAAAATTAATCCCATTGATGATTCACAACATCATCAACAACAAACCCCTCCCAGTATACGGGAAAGGAGAAAATGTACGGGATTGGTTGTTCGTAATCGACCACGCAAGAGCGATAGATACCGTTTTCCACGATGGAAAAATTGGTGATACCTATAATATTGGTGGATTCAATGAATGGAAAAACATCGACCTTGTACACTTATTATGCAAGATTATGGATGAAAAATTAGGTCGAGCAGCAGGAACATCCGTACAGTTAATCACGTATGTTACTGATCGAGCAGGCCACGATTTACGCTATGCGATTGATGCCAATAAAATCATGAACGAATTGGGCTGGAAACCAAGCCTTCAGTTTGCGGAAGGTCTTGAGAAGACGGTCGAATGGTATTTGTCGAATGAAAAGTGGCTCAATGACGTCACATCAGGCGATTACCAAAAGTATTACACAAACATGTATCAAGGAAGATAAGATGAAAGGAATCATTTTAGCCGGAGGATCTGGCACCCGTTTACACCCATTGACTTTGGCGGTTAGCAAGCAATTGATGCCTGTGTATGATAAGCCCATGATTTACTATCCCCTATCCATCTTGATGCTTTCCGGGATACGTGAAATCTTAATCATTTCGACACCTCACGACCTGCCACATTTCGAAAAATTGTTGGGTGATGGTTCTAGCATCGGATGTAAATTCGAATATGCTGTCCAACCGGAGCCGAATGGCCTAGCACAAGCTTTTGTGATCGGCGAGAAATTCATTGGCAAAGAAAAGGTAGCTTTAGTATTAGGAGACAACATTTTCCATGGTTCGGGTCTAAGTAAATTATTACAAGCGAATAATGATCCAGATGGTGGTGTGGTATACGCCTATTCAGTCAATGATCCCGAACGTTATGGCGTTGTAGAATTCGATGCGTCGAATAAAGTTATTTCAATCGAGGAAAAACCAACGAATCCTAAATCAAACTACGCGGTTCCAGGTCTCTATTTCTACGATAATGATGTAGTTGAAATTGCCAAAAACATCGCACCTTCCCCACGTGGAGAATATGAGATCACAGATGTCAATAAAGAATACTTAAAACGCGGAAAATTATCCGTAGGTATCTTAAATCGCGGTACAGCGTGGTTAGATACGGGCACATTTGCCTCCTTAATGCAAGCTGGACAATTCGTTCAGGTAATCGAGGAGCGTCAAGGCATGAAGATCGGATGTATCGAAGAAGTTGCTTACCGCATGGGATACATCAGTGCAGAACAATTAGAAACCATAGCCAAACCTTTAGTCAAAAGCGGATATGGCCAATATTTATTGAATATTTTACGCTAAAAAATAGCCGGCAACCAAAGCGGCAGAGAATAAGGCAATAGCAGGAAATTTCCCCGACTGTGCCAATAGAAAAGAACCCAATACAACGGCGATGGAAACCCCATCGCCGTTGACGATTAAGGGCGACATAAACGTATAGACAGCGACAATCGTCAGACCAACAGATGAAGCCTGAATACCCGCCAAAGAAGCTCGAATAAAGCGATATTGCTTCAGTTGGCCCCAAATCCGATACACAAAAAAGATTAAGAACGTTCCAGGTAAAAATACACCCAGCGCTCCGATTGCACTACCAGTCAACTCCCCTAAAAAGCCATAATCACGCATCAACAAAACGCCTAAATAGGATGTCAGTGCAAAAACTGGACCAGGAAGCGATTGCGAAAGCGCCATACCGGTCAAAAAGTCGTCCGAACGAATCAAACCTTTAAATTCAACAAACTCGGTATAAAGCACAGGGGCTAATACTTGTCCGCCGCCAAAAACGATACTTCCATTTCGATAGAAATTTTCAAACATCCGAATGGGATAATAATCCGTCAAATGACCAAGGATGGCTAGGCCTAATAAAAAACCCCAATACAAATTGAAATTAGCCCAAGGGATAATCATCCTATGCTTATTTTGACGCGGAAATTCCTTAAAATTCAGCGAAGAGATACTCCCGCCCAATACCAACACCAAGGGGAAAATGTAAGGGCTCGAGAATGCAATGCCCAATCCAAGCGTGAGCAAAAAGATCAAAACGTACATGGGACTTCGAATGACCTTTTGCGCCATGGTCCAGCCAGCTTGCAAAATTAAGCCAATACCCACAGGAAGAACAAATTGTAATACCGCTCGATTGGTCAAATAAGTCATCCCATAGGCCGCTGCCGTCATGATGAATACGGCTGGCGTAATCCATACGATAAGTGTCAAATAGGCTAAACTCGCCCCGCCCCGCTTCAATCCAATGGCCGTGATCATTTGTGTGGACGTGGGGCCTGGTAAGACGGAACAAAGTGCTTGAATTTCAAATAGCTCCTCTTCTGTCAAGTAAGCCTTTTGGTGAACTAAACGCTTTAAAAAAAGGGCCCAGTGTACCTGTGGCCCTCCAAAAGATGTTGCAGCCAAGATTAATACATCCCATAAAAAATTCAGATGCTTCGGCTGTTTCAATTTATTTTTTCTTTAATCCGAGTTCGATTAATCGCTCATTCAAAAATGCTCCTGCCGACATATCCGTATATAATTTCGGATATTCCGTCGTAACACATGAAGGCAAACATGTCAAATCCATCTCCGAGCGAGGATGCATGAAAAAGGGAATAGAATAACGCGAGGTTCCCATCTTCTCACGCGGTGGATTAACCACGCGGTGAATAGTCGACTTTAATTTATGATTCGTTAAACGATCCAACATATCACCCACATTCACAACTACTTGGTCAGGTAAAGCGGTAATTGGAATCCATTTCCCATCCATTCGCAATACCTCCAAACCTTCAGCTGATGCACCCATCAACAAAGTAATCAAATTGATATCTCCATGTGCAGCCGCACGAACTGCACCCTCCGGCAAGCTATCAGGATCCGCTATTGGAAAATAATGAATGGCGCGTAAAATAGAATTTCCATTTTTCACGCGGGATTCAAAATAATCCTCAGGCAGTTCTAAATAAAGCGCAATGGCAGCCAACAAGGCCTTCCCTGCAGCCTCTAATGTTTGAAATGCTTTCACCGAATTCATCCCAAATTCCGGATATTCCGAAGGAAAAACATTGGCAGGATATTCATCCCAAACGGAATCTCCATCCGCCTTATGCGGCTGACCGACATGGTAAAACTCTTTTAAATCGGGGACTTTAAAGCCTTTGGCAGTCTCTTTTCCTTTTCCCACATAACCGCGTTGGCCGGCAATTCCAGGTATTTCGTAGGTTTGCTTCAATGCGTCAGGAGATTGAAAAAATGTCTCAACACCTTTGTACAAGTCTTTGGTAAATTCATCTGATAATCCATGGCCTTTAATCGCCACAAAGCCAATCGTATTGAATGCTGCACCTAATTCTTGAACAAACTTTTGTTTACGAACAGGGTCGCCCGACTGAAAATCAGCTAAATCCAATGATGGAATTTCCTCTAGTAACATAATCTCTATTTTATAAATTGTTGGGAAACAAAATCCCAGTTCACGACATTCCAAAACGCATTGATATAATCTGCACGTTTATTTTGATACTTTAAGTAATAGGCATGCTCCCACACGTCCAAGGCCAAAATAGGCTTTCCTTTCACTTCTGCTACATCCATTAAGGGATTATCTTGATTTGGCGTAGATGAAATAACTAATTTACCATCCTTAACAAGCAACCATGCCCATCCCGAACCAAAGCGAGACGTTGCCGCCTTTCCGAATTCAGCCTTTAAATTATCCAATGAGCCAAAATCCTTTTGAATTTGGGCCAATAATGCAGCACTCGGTTGTTTTCCCGTAGCTGGAGCCAATAATTGCCAGAAAAAGCTATGATTCCAATGACCACCACCATTATTACGTACAGCAACGGGTTGCGTAGACATAGTAGCTAATAATTCCTCTAAAGACTTTGTGGAGGTTCCCACAGCCTTGTTTAAATTATCTACATAAGCCTTGTGATGGCGATCATGGTGAATTTCCATGGTCAATTTATCAATATGGGGCTCTAAAGCATCAAATGCATAAGGCAAGGCAGGAAGTGTAAAAGGCACATTTTCTAGACCTTGAGCAGAACGAAAACTTGATAAAAGCACACCGGCTCCCATCATTTGTAAAAATGTATTGCGTTTCATATTGAATATTTTAACTATTCGTAAATCACCCGACCTACGATACTCCTACCTAACGTAATCTCATCTGTATATTCCAAATCACCCCCAATCGGGATACCACGTGCAATGGTGGATATTTTTATCGAATATTCCGCCAATTTCTTTGTCAAATAAAAGGCCGTTGTATCACCTTCCATGGTGGGACTCAAGCCTAAAATTACTTCATCAAATTCACCTGATGCAATGCGTTGAATCAAGGAATCGATGTGCAAATCGCTCGGAGACACACCTGCTAATGGCGAAATAATTCCTCCCAAAACATGGTATAAACCGGTATATTGACCCGTATTCTCAATTGCCATCACATCCCGCAAATCCTCCACCACACACAAAATCTTCTCGTCCCGCTTCGTACTCGCACAAATTCCACATAAATCTCCATCGGAAATCATGTGACACTTAGGACAAAACTTCGTTTCAGTTCGCAATTGAACAAGGGCATGTGCCAATTGCAAGGATTGCGTTTCCGGACGCTTCAATAAATGCAAAGCCAAACGTAAAGCAGATTTCTTCCCAATACCCGGCAATTTGGAAATTTCTTCCACCGCCTGTTCGATAATCCGAGAAGGGTACGTATGCATCATAGGTTAAATATCAACAGATTCAATTTCAGCCGAAATGCCTCGTCGGCAAATTTCATTGCGCATGCTTAACAAATCCTCATAAAGGCCCGACTTAACACCGCATTTACCTCTAAAATGAATCATTAAGGTACATTGTTCTGCTTGCTCGGCGGTATGTTCACATACTTCGATCAAGGTAATAATCACATATTCAAAGGAATTAACCTCGTCATTGTATACCACTAATTGGTGGCCAAACGAGGTAGATTCTTCCAACAAGACCTCAACATCCGTTTGTTCTTGAGCTTGTTCCGCAAAAGAAAAACCGTTTATCAAATCAATATCTTGGGAGAAATCCATATTTTTGAAAGAATTAATTCACCTCTTACAAATCTACTAAAAATCCGTTAAACCTCTATGTCTGTACAATTAGCCGGTGGAATTCTAGCCATCTATTTTGGACTTCTACTTGTCATCTCTTACATCACTTCGCGGGGAGCGGATACCAACGACTTTTTCACAGCCAATCGACAATCGCCATGGTGGCTTGTAGCGTTTGGAATGATTGGAACTTCCATATCAGGTTTAACCTTCATTTCGGTTCCAGGTGCGGTAGGTAAAACCTATTTCACTTATTATCAGGTCATTTTAGGCCACTCCTTGGGTTATTTAACGATTGCCTTAGTATTGATGCCACTTTACTACCGACTGAACCTGATATCCATTTATGGCTACCTAGAGAAACGTTTCGGTTTCTGGGCCTATAAAACAGGATCGGCATTTTTCTTATTATCTCGAACGATTGGATCCGCAGCTCGCTTGTATTTAGCGGTTAATGTACTCCAAATCGCCATTTTCGAACCCATCGGCGTTCCTTTTGTCCTAACGGTATTCATTTCGATTGCACTTATCTGGTTGTATACACACCGCGGAGGCGTGAAAACGATTATTTGGACAGATACCTTACAGACTTTATTCTTATTGGTTGCCTTGTTCATTACAATTGTTTTGGTAGGCCAACAAATGCACATGGGCATCGGGGAAATGATTGATACCATCCAAAAGAGCCCATATTCCCACATGTTTGAATGGGATTGGAAGAATCCACATTTCTTTGGTAAAGACTTCTTGGCTGGCGTATTTATTGCCATCGTGATGACTGGATTAGATCAAGACTTAATGCAGAAGAATTTAACCTGTAAATCCATCGGTGAGGCACAGAAAAACATGTTCTGGTTCTACTGGGTGTTATTATTCATCAACTTGCTCTTCTTAGCTTTAGGCGCACTTTTATATATTTATGCACAAGCCAATCAAATTGCGATACCTACCAAAACGGATGAATTATATCCATTATTAGCCTTAGGAGGCAACTTTGGAACCTTAGCAGCTGTTACCTTCTTATTGGGTATTATTGCAGCATCTTACGCAAGTTCCGATTCAGCGCTAACAGCCTTAACGACGTCATTTTGCATCGATTTCTTACGTATTGAGAAGTTTCAAGAAGCCAAACGAGAAAAAATTAAACACCGCGTTCACATTGGATTTTCGGTCTTATTTTTCATCGTGATTGGGCTATTCCATGTTTTTAATAATCAGGAGTTGATCGGGGCAGTATTCAATTTGGCGGGCTATACCTATGGACCTTTGTTGGGCCTATTTGCCTTTGGTTTATTTACTAAAACAGCCATTAAAGACAAATATGTTCCCTTTGTTTGTGTAGCATCCCCCATCATCACATTTATACTGGAAACACAATCGCAGGCCTTATTTGGCGGATTTGGCTTTGCCAAACTAATCCTCAATGGAGCAATTTGCTATTTATTGTTGTGGAGTATTCGCGAAAAGGCTAAAATTTAATCGCATTTCGAATGGCGAAGTAGATTACATTTTCTCCGGCTCCGGTATTTTTCAAATAACTACCCGCTTGGCAATAGCCAATCTCAGCCTGGAAAAAGTAATGTTTCGTGGGCACATAGTTGACATCGAGGGCATAAATATCGCAAACCTTCAGTGCATCCGATGTCATTTTCTGTGGATCATAGGGGCGTAACTGCGTCATATTAGGCGTATACAAGCCATCGTTAGTACTTGTACGTTGCACGAAAGAGGCACGCGCAGTCACGAGCCATTGAGTCCCCTTTTGATAACGGATATAAGGACTTAGATTTAAAGTATTGGAAATATTCAGTGCGACCGTCTGTCCAAAAGGAGGACGCGCGAACAAAGTATTAAACGTATTCAATTGCCCATCACTGGTAGATCGATCTCCGGGAACATAATTTCCACTAAAACCGATATATCGATGGGATTTAACCGCTACATTCAAATCCCAGACGGCCATGAAGGCTTGGATATCCAAGGATTTAAAACGACCCAACTGTTTTGAAAACTCGAAATCATAATTAAAACGCTGCGGATTGGAATAAGCATGTAGGCCAAAGGTATGCCTGTTTTCAGCACCCACGGAAGAATAATATTCGCGCGCTTTTGACTCGAAATAGTAGTAATAAGCATCCAGATTAAGCTGTTTCAAGATTCGATCGTATTTAATATGTAGACCTGCCAACTTCTCCGTTGTTTTCACATCGTCAAAAGCCCCCAAATTTAATTTAACCGGATGCGTGTAAAACAAATCCGTTCTCATGTTCTTTTGTTTGTGGATCATGTGAGCCCCCACAAAACTTTGCCGATTATTAGGCCCCTCCCGAGAGGCAATAAAACGCTCTTGACCAAACAGCAATTCTTGTCGGCCTAATCGTAACACCAACTGATCGTTCAACTTCAAATCAGCAAACCATTGATGAAAACTGAAAGTATTCTGATCCACTTGGGACGTGATTGGATTCGGGTTCCAAAATCGGACAGTATTATTGATTTGCGCGAATAAACGCAATTTGGAATTCACTTGTAAATCACCGTGAATTAATAACCTGTGTAGCCATTGATGCGGATTTTCCGTCACATAAGAAGCGGGTATCTGTCCAAAATTGACATGTGTATAATTTTGATAATGTTCCCTGATTTCTCCCCCGATTGATAAGGTTGCTTGTCCTAGTAAGGGTAAATATTTCAATTTTTCATCCCAAGATTTTGCAGTAGTATCCGATTTCAAATAAGAAAAATCATCTTCATATCGTAACCGACTGATTTGTTGGGCCCTTAGGGGAAAACAAAACAATAGTAGCAAGAAAGCGAATAGAAATTTTTTCAACAAAAATTAAAAAGACTAATGAGCAAGTAAAGTTACCGAGTATTGAATGAAAATAAAAAGGGCGTATCCTGCTAGTCAGGCATCCATTTCGAATTAACTGACTGAAAATCAAAACAATCCATCAGACACATTGTTTAGTTACAATAATTTATAAAAATATTTCTATTGAAGGCGGTAACAGTATATGATCTTGCTATTGTTGGTGCCGGCGCTTCGGGACTTCAGCTTCTATATGAATACCTCCAAAAAGCTGAAAATATTGATAAAAAGGTATTGCTTATTGATTCCGGTGATCGTTCAAAAAAAAGTTGGTGCTTTTGGTCTACAGAAGATCAAACATCCTTTCCCTTTCTGATTGAAAAATCGTGGCCTAAAATACGATATCGCAGTTCATTAGGCGTTTCTAGAACTGAGGCAATCGGATCACATCAATATCACTACATTCCTTCTGAAAGGTTTTTTGACTATTTCTTTGGCACCTACATCCCCGATCACTCCCAAATCATTTGCGTGACGGGTTGGGTAAAAGATTTAAACACTGACAATACGCAAACACAAATAGAACTTACGAATGGAGATGTGTTTATTGCCAAACAGGTCGCCGATTCGAGAATTCCTGTGATAACAAAATCAGCGAAACCACCAGTATATCAACATTTCTGGGGAAAATTTATTGAATTCGACTCAGACGAATTAGATAGTCAGGTTGTAACGCTCATGGACTTTAGCATAAAACAATCTAATCCAGCATTTACTGTTTTTCATTACATACTACCTTTTTCACCTCGCAAGGCCCTTATTGAAACAACGGTATTTAGTACTGAGGGGTATGATGAACAGGCATTCGAAATGCTTTGGAAAAAGTACATACACGAAAATTACGAAGGCAAAACGTTCCAAATTGTTGGGGAAGAGCGAGGTACTATCCCCATGGTCCAAATGCCCAATCAGCCAAAAAATGACCCAATATTCCCTATTGGAACCGCAGCTGGACGAGTAAAACCTTCTACGGGATATGCATTTACCCGGATGCATACAGATGCAAAAGATAGGGTAAACCAACAAAAGGGTATCCAGAAAGCGCGCTACACGTTTTATGATTCAATTCTTTTGAACATGATTCAAGAAGAAAATCAGGTTATCCCGAAGGTGATGGACCGACTATTCAGCAAAATGCAATATGTAAACATTCTCCGATTTTTGGACGAAAAAACGTCTATATGGGAGGAATTAAAGCTTTTTAGCCAAATGCAAATACCTTTATTTTTGAAACACTTATTCACAATGAAGCGATGAAAATGACATTTCGTTTTTCAGGGATATTCTTAAGCTTAGGTTATTTGCTTGTGATAAGTCTTTGGAAAACAATGCCAGTGCAGGTAGAGTGGGGATTTTGTTTATTGTTATTGGCAACATTGGGCATCCCACATGGCGCAGCAGATCATCTTGTAGCACAAAAACTAGCCTCCCAGGCAAATAAAACATTCGAGATCTTTTCATTTATAGGAAAGTATTTGTTAGTGATGCTGCTCTATGGAAGCCTTTGGTACGTTTCACCACTTCTCTCCTTTCTAATATTCATAGCAATTTCCGTCTTTCATTTTGGCGATTTGGAAACGAGTGGTGAGCAAAATCTGCATTTATCCCGCAATCAATATTATATATCAATACTTCGTTCTATAATCTTAGGCACGGGTATTTTAGGGTTTATTTTGACACAACACGCACAGGAAGTTTCGCGAATCCTACAAAATTTCGATTTAGGTGTCGATTTTTCATTCGATGCCTTGCCTTTAAGTTTTTACATCCTTTGTATAATATTAGGATATCAAAAAGATCACAAAACCTATTTTATTCATACGGCCGTTACCTTATTAATAGGCACTTATTTACCTATTTTACCTGCATTCTTATGCTATTTTGCGGGTTGCCATGCCGTTTACAGCCTGAAGGTTTTGTCCACTTCACTTGAAATAAATCTTACGACACTCTATAAAAGACTCATTCCGTTTACGTGCCTTGCATTGGTTATGGGTACTATATACGTTGGATTTGTAAGCGAAGAAAAATGGCTAGGCCATGCGTTTATATTTTTATCAATCCTGACAATGCCTCATTTTATTTTAATGCACCAAATCACCATCAAAAAGCCCGAATAGGCTTTTTTGTACAATTTTAATTTTTTTTTAAATTTTTTTAATTCAAATCAAAACAATTGCCTGATTTTCAGAGTTTTACATTTATTACCACAAAACACACATTTCAATTACCTATTTTCTTTATCACTTTAAACATTTTCTATTATGGAAACATTAAACATTTTATTAAACGGTACGTTAGCTGCCGGAGATTACATTGGATTTACCTTTTTCACGGGGTATATGTCAATGCTAGCTGCATCCATCTTCTTCATTGTTGAGAGAGGTACAGTAAATGACAAGTGGAAAACATCTTTGTTGATTTCCGCATTAATTACATTTATTGCCGCAGTACATTATTTCTACATGCGTGGCGTTTGGTTAGATACGCATGAGTCTCCAACTCAATTTCGTTACATCGACTGGACATTAACGGTTCCTTTGATGTGTATTGAGTATTTCTTAATCTTAAAGCCAGCAGGTGCAAAAACAGGCATGCTTTCTCGTTTGATCTTTGGATCGGTTGTGATGCTAGTTGCAGGTTACATTGGTGAGGCTGTTGTACCTGAGCAAAACGTGATGTGGGGAATCATCTCAACATTAGGTTGGGCTGTGATCATTTACGAAATCTACGCAGGTGAGGCATCTAAATTAGCTGCTGCTTCTGACAACGAACACGTAAAATCAGGATACAAAGTAATGCGTTGGTTCACATTAGTAGGTTGGGCAATCTACCCAATCGGTTACATGATGTTGCCAGGCAACTTGTTAAGCGGTATGTCAGGTAATATTGACTTAGCTTACAACATTGCGGATGCAATCAACAAGATCGGTTTTGGTTTAGTTGTATACAGCATTGCAAAAGGAGCTTCGGCTGCGAAAGCATAATAACAGATTATGTATTTGTTAAAAAGGAAAGGCCGATGAGGCCTTTCCTTTTTTTATATAACATCCTTGAAACAAAAAAACCACTCGCCTGAGTGGTTTTTTGCCTACCGAAGTAGTCCGTACGGGAATCGAACCCGTGTTTCATCCGTGAAAGGGACGTGTCCTAACCCCTAGACGAACGGACCATTATTTATTTTGGTGGCACAAAGGTAGGATTTTCCCTTTTAAATCCAAACTCCTGATTCAAAAAAAGCTTATTTTTTTCTAATTTATTTT
The DNA here is from genome assembly GCA_017984215.1 of Cytophagaceae bacterium. Lineage (GTDB taxonomy): Bacteria > Bacteroidota > Bacteroidia > Cytophagales > Spirosomataceae > Aquirufa > Aquirufa regiilacus. The sequence goes on along the minus strand of JAGOAA010000009.1, from coordinate 22,764 downwards.
CGCTATTTTAGCCTTATCATTGAAACTGAACCCCTTATGGCAAATGTAAAACCCTATTCAAGACTGTCCGATTTTGACATAGCGCTTTTCTTAAATGGCAAACACACACGCCTTTATGAAAAATTAGGCGCCTTCGAAATCGAACACGAAGGTGAAATCGGAACGTTCTTTGCCGTTTGGGCTCCCAATGCCGAAGCCGTTCACGTCATCGGAAATTTTAATTTTTGGGATAAATTCTCACACCCGTTAATGAAACGCTGGGATGCCTCAGGAATCTGGGAAGGTTTTATCCCCGGCATTCGCAACGGCGAAACCTACAAATACGGCATCCAAGCTAAATCAGGCGAATATTTGGAAAAATTAGATCCCATGGGTCTTTTTTGCGAGATACCTCCTAAAACGGCAAGTATCGTTTGGTCTACCTACAAAGAATGGAACGATGCGCCTTGGATGGAAAACCGTAAAGCCAAAAATGCCCTGAACGCTCCCATGTCGGTCTATGAGGTCCACTTAGGTTCTTGGCAAAAAACACTCGATGATCAATACTTGACCTACGATGATTTCGCAGATAAACTTGTTTCCTATGTCAAAGAAATGAATTTCACCCATGTGGAATTCATGCCGGTCATGGAACATCCCTATGCACCGTCTTGGGGATATCAAATCACGGGTTATTTCGCCCCTTCCTCCCGTTTTGGTGACCCACAAGGCTTTATGCGCCTCGTAGAACGTTTTCACCAAGAAGGCATTGGCGTTATCTTAGACTGGGTTCCCTCCCACTTTCCGGGCGATGCCCACGGACTGAAAGATTTTGATGGCACACCTATTTATGAACATCCGGATCCGAGGAAGGGGTATCATCCCGACTGGAAATCCTACATTTTCGATTACGGCAGAACGGAAGTACGCAGCTTCTTACTATCAAACGCCGCTTTCTGGTTGGAGCGCTACCACATCGACGGATTACGCGTAGATGCCGTGGCTTCCATGCTTTACTTAGATTATTCACGTAACGACGGCGAATGGATTCCAAACGAATTTGGCGGAAACCATAACCTCGACACGATATCTTTCTTGCAGGATCTCAACGTACACATGTATGGCGAATTCCCTGATATTCAAATCATTGCAGAAGAATCTACCTCATTCAATGGCGTAACGAAACCCGTCTTCATGGGCGGTTTAGGCTTTGGCCAAAAATGGATGATGGGTTGGATGAATGATACGCTTCGTTTCTTCCAAAAAGACCCGATCCATCGCCAGCATCACCTGAATGAACTTACGTTTTCGCTAATCTACGCTTTCACAGAGAACTTCTGTTTGCCTTTATCACACGATGAAGTTGTTTATGGCAAACAATCCTTGTTAAATAAAATGCCCGGCGATGAATGGCAGCAATTTGCTAATCTCCGCTTATTATTTGCCGAACAATTTACCCACCCAGGGACTAAATTACTCTTTCAAGGGGGTGAATTTGGCCAACGGGAAGAATGGAATCATAGCGTGAGCCTCGATTGGCATTTAACAGCATATGCACCGCATAAAGGGATTCAAGAAACGATAAAGGCGTTAAATCAGCTCTATAAAGAAGAACCTTCACTCTACAAGAAACAGTTTTCACACGAAACCTTCGAATGGTTAGAATCCAATGATCAAGGTAATTCCGTGATTAGCTTCTTACGTAAAGGGGAAAGTAATAAAGAGCAATTAATCGTCATTCTCAACCTAACTCCTGCCCCACGCGAAGATTACCGCATTGGTGTTCCGCTGCCAGGTGTTTGGAAGGTATTATTTAATTCGGATAAGGGTGAATTTGGCGGTTCCGACTACCCTACCAAAGGTGCCGTGATGACCGAAGAATATGGCTGGCAAGGCAAAGCATTCTCGATTTCGATCAACCTTCCTCCCCTATCTTGTTTGATCTTAAAGGCTTAATACAAAAAGGCGGAAACAATAAAGACTCAGAAAAATTCCGAGCCTTTATTCAATCCGCCTAAGTAGTATTTGTATAATCAAGCTTATTGTAAGCCCTTTTAAATCAATATTGTACACAAAAATACTACTATATTTCAATTTTTGAAATATTAGCGGGAAAATTTATACTATTCGAATAATTAATGTTTTTTGGCCAAGATATCCTCCATGTCGGAGAGCTCTACCTCCAGCGCTTTGGTCGAAATCGTAATCTCCCAAGCACTCAGCATCAATGCTACGCTCATTCCCAATAAGGCGATGCCAAAAAACCAACGAGCAACCATTTGCATCTCAAAAAAGATAAAAAACATGCAGATAACACTCAGAATCAGACTCAATATTGCAATGATTTGCATGTTCTGAATCAGTTTCATCCGCAATCGCAAGTTTTCAATTTGTTTCAAAATCGAATCATCGGGATTCTGTTGGAACTTCTCGTGCAGTCCACGAATCAACGAGGCCATCGACATGAATCGATTCGTAAAAGCAATCATCAACAATGAAACGGTCGAGAACAATAATGCCGGGGTACCTATGCCTAATTCCATCTTATTTGATATAATACTCGTCTAAATACATAGCCATTTCTTCTTGAACCTTCTTTGCTTCGCGTTTCGCATCCACAGCAGGATTATCACCCGCATAAATAATTCCTCGTGATGAATTGACCAATAAGCCTACCCTTGAGTTCATGGCATATTTGGAAACGTCTTCTAAACTTCCTCCTTGCGCTCCCACACCTGGAACCAAAAAGAAGTTATCCGGCGCAATCTCTCTCGCTTTCTGCAAGAAGTCAGTGCGTGTCGCACCGATCACAAACATCATTTCTTCCGGAGAACCCCAGGTTTGCGCTAAACGCATGACGCGCTCATACAAGGGAATGTAATCTTCCGATTTTGTCATTTGAAAGTCATGGCTACCTGAATTCGAGGTAAGCGCCAGTAGTATAACCCATTTATCTTCAAAACGCAGAAAAGGTTCCACAGAATCATGCCCCATATAGGGAGCTACCGTAACCGAGTCAAAATTAAATCCCGCACATAAAGGATCAAAGAACGTCTGCGCATACATGAAAGCCGTATTCCCTATATCCCCTCTTTTCGCATCCGCAATGGTAAATATGTCCTTGGGAATATAGTCCATCGTCTTTTGCAAACTCTCCCAGCCTTTTGGACCAAAAGCTTCGTAAAAAGCAATATTCGGCTTGTAAGCCACTGCAAAATCCGCTGTTGCGTCAATCACCGCTTTGTTAAAAGCAAAAACGGGGTCCACTTCTTTTTTAAACATAGAAGGGATTAATTTAGGATCCGTATCTAAGCCCACACATAAAAATGAGCGCTTATTTTCTATCTGCTTAACTAATTCGGTTGAATTCATGGGCTTTTGGGAAAAGGCTTTGTATTAATGCCTAAATATCGATAATTTTGGCACAAATTAAGGCCTTTCCTAGGCAATATCAAACAAAGGAATTTAAATTCTATGCAATTTATCCAGCACGATCTATCCGGAATTATTGAATATATCCCCACTAAATTTCATGATGACCGCGGTCATTTCTACGAATCATATAACCAAACGCGTTTTGCGGCGAATGGGATTACAGAAAATTTCGTGCAAGACAATTATTCCTTTTCAACAGCAGGGGTTATTCGTGGACTTCACTTCCAAAAAGAACCGCACGGCCAAGGAAAATTAGTTCGCTGCATGACAGGTAAAGTGATGGATGTTGTTGTCGATTTGCGTAAGAGTTCGCCTACCTTCGGCCAACATGGCACCTACATCCTTGACGCAGAAATAGGCAATATGCTATACGTACCCGTGGGTTTTGCACATGGCTTTGTGGCCTTGACTGATGCCATTTTTGTTTACAAATGCACCGATTTCTGGAACAAAGAAGCTGAATCTGGTATCCGCTGGAACGATCCTACCTTAAACATTTCGTGGGGCGTTGAAAACCCTGTAGTATCAGATAAGGACCAAATCTTACCCCTATTTGATCCAAACGAAACAATATTTAAGTAATTTTCATACCTTTGTAACAATGACTCGCAAGCTGATTTTATCAAGCCCATTATTGGAAATAACCATCTCAAGGTTATGCCAAGAGCTCATTGAAAATCAAATTCAAGGTACGGAAACAGTTATTTTAGGCTTGCAGCCCCGCGGAATCTATTTCGCAGAACGCATTGCCGCAGAATTAGGCAAACAATTAAACACCTCTTTTCCAGTAGGACGTTTAGATGCCACATTCTTCCGAGACGATTATCGTCGCCGAGATACCATCGCACCCAATTCAACGGATATTTCCTTTTTAATTGAGAACAAACGTGTTATACTCGTGGATGACGTGTTGGCAACAGGCCGCATGGTCCGTGCTGCCTTAGACGCGATGAACTCCTTTGGTAGACCCGCAAAAGTAGAATTATGTGTCTTAATTGACCGTATATATAACCGAGATCTTCCGATTAACGCTGACTACGTAGGTAAAAGTGTCAATACACTGCCTACCGAAAAAGTACTCGTGGAATGGAAAGAACAAGGTCACGAAGCAGATAAAATTTGGTTAATCACCCAATAACAATATGTTGAAATCGCCACACTTATTAGGAATCAAAGATTTAGATGAAGAATCTATTCACCTAATCGTTAAAACGGCTAAAGAATTCAAAGAAGTTCTCAACCGCCCGATTAAAAAGGTTCCTTCCTTGCGTGATGTCACGATTGCCAATGTATTTTTCGAAAACTCTACCCGTACCCGTTTATCATTTGAATTAGCCGAAAAGCGTTTATCTGCCGATACCATCAACTTTTCAGCCTCAGGTAGTTCCGTTAAAAAAGGGGAAACACTTTTAGATACGGTCAACAATATCCTCGCGATGAAAGTGGACATGATTGTCATGCGACATGCTAGTCCAGGAGCTCCGCATTATTTAGCGAAACACATCAAAGCGAATATCGTGAACGCTGGTGATGGAACGCACGAACACCCAACTCAAGCTTTATTAGATACCTATTCCTTGCAGGAAAAATTAGGGGATTTATCAGGGAAAAATATCGCAATTATCGGGGACATCCTCCATTCACGCGTGGCACTTTCGAATATCTATGCCTTGAAAAAACAAGGAGCGAATGTCCGCCTTTGTGGACCTAGCACCCTGATTCCTAAGCACATACAATCATTAGGCGTTGAAGTATCGCACGATGTAAAAAGTACCTTACAATGGTGTGATGCAGCGAATGTATTGAGGATTCAGTTGGAACGCCAACAAATCAAATACTTCCCAAGCTTGCGTGAGTACTCCCAATTCTTTGGAATCACGCGCCAGATGTTGGAAGAATTACCCAAAGAAATCGTCTTGATGCACCCGGGGCCCATCAACCGGGGTGTTGAATTAAGCTCCGATGCGGCAGATTCACCCCATTCGATCATTCTCGATCAAGTTGAAAATGGCGTAGCTGTTCGTATGGCTGTGCTGTATCTACTTGCTTCGCGCGGCTAAAAGCTCCTCGTAAGATTTAAATAATTGATTTCCCGTGATTTGATTTCCACAGGCATAATGTCCTAATGGACAGGATATTTTACCATGATCCCCACATGGCCTGCATGCTAGATTTTTCACCTCAACAATCCGATTCCATGAAGCCAAAGGACCAAAACCAAAAGCAGGTATAGTCGAACAAAATACAGCAACCGTAGGCGTATCTACCGCCGAACAAATGTGCATCGGTCCAGAGTCATTGACATAGGACATCATACTATGTTGATAAATGCGAATCGCATCTACTAATCCATGTTTCCCAGCCTCATTGACAATCGTATTTTGTGGACATGCCATTTCGATTTCCTCAGCTAAATGAACTTCATTCGGGGCACCCATTAAAACCACAGGCTGCGATGCGGGCAAAAGCTTAATAAAATCAATCCAAACTCGAACAGGTGTCCGTTTCGTTTCCCAAACGGATCCGGGTGAAATGCAGATATAATTCTCGACAGGCACCACATTGTCACCTGCGAGAGACAAAAAGGGCTTATAAACTTTAGATCCCAGCCAAGAGGTTAATAATGCCGTATTGCGTTCTGTCTCATGTTTTCCATTTCCCCAGTCATGCGTTACTCGTTCCGTAAAGAACCAGGACAAGGGATTCTTATCAAATCCAATCACCTTTTTCGCACCAATAGACAAGCTCAATAAACCCATCCCAAAGAATCGTTGGGCCACAAAAACCTGATCAAACTTTTCTGCCCTCAAATCCTTTTGTAATGATCGCCAAGAGGCCCATTTCTGTTTTTTATCGTAAGCCCAAACCTGCGCAAGATTAGCGTGCGGATAGGCCTGAAATATGGATTCATTGCCTTTACGAACTAATAAATGGATGATTGTTTCGGGGGATTCGATCCACATTTTCTCCAACAAAGAACTAATTAGAATGGCATCTCCCAGAAATGCGGTTTGAATAATAAGTACTTTGTTGGCAGATGACATGAAAAATTTATGCGTGATTCGACATAAAATTAGTTAATTTTGAAATCTTTTGCGCTACGATTATTTATGAATTCAATTCAGTTAACAACTTTGAACAATGGGATAACGATTGTTCACCGACAAGTCCAGCATACCGAAATATCACATTTGGGTATTATGTTGGACATAGGTAGTCGGGACGAGTTGGACAATGAACAAGGATTAGCGCATTTTTGGGAGCATTTAGCCTTCAAAGGCACCCAAAAGAAAAACAATATGCAGATCATCAATCGCTTGGAGGTTATCGGCGGTGAATTGAATGCCTATACGACAAAAGAAAAAATCTGCTTCCATGCTTCTGTGCTAAGTCCTTATTTTGAACGGGCATTGGAATTAATCACGGATATCACGTTTAACTCGACCTTCCCATCCAAGGAAATCGAGAAAGAGCGCAGTGTAATTTTGGAGGAAATGTCCATGTATTACGAGGCACCCGAAGATGCCATTCAAGATGATTTTGATGAATTATTATTCCCAAATCACTCCTTGGGTGTTAATATTTTAGGCACGAATGAAACAGTTAATTCATTCAATAAGAAAGACTTAGACGCATTTATTGCACGCAATTTGGATACAAGTCGGATTGTCATCTCGTCGATCGGAAAACATAGCCACGACAAAGTATTTAGATGGGCGGAGAAACATGTGGGGCAAATTCCTGTCAAGCGGAATCAGGTCAAACGCATCTCTCCTCCGAGCATGTTTCCATCAGAGCGTATCACGAAACGAGGACTAAATCAATCGCATGTGGCTTTAGGCAGCCAATCCTATGCCATCAAGCATCCGGATCGTTTAGCATTTTTCATGTTGATCAATTTATTAGGTGGGCCTTCCATGAATTCGCTCTTGAACGTATCCATTCGAGAAAAAAGAGGCCTAGTCTATTCCATTGAGGCAAATTTTACCTCCTATGTTGACTCAGGATTTTGGGCAATTTATTTTGGAACGGAATCGAACCAAGTAAACAAATCAATCAAGTTAATTCACAAGGAATTCGACAAATTAAAGGATCGTAGTTTAAGCCCGGCACAATTGTTGAAAATTAAATCACAATTAAAGGGTCAAATGGCCATGGCGGAGGAAAGCAATTTGAATTTCATGTTGATGATGGCCAAAAGTCTTTTAGACCGCGAGAAAATCGAAACCATTGAAGAGATCTTTGAGCAAATCGACTTCGTGTCATCTGAGCAATTGCAGCGATTAGCCCAAGAAATGTTGCAATCCGATCAATTGAGTTACTTGATATTTGAACCTTAATTCGGTGCATCTCTACCTGCATATCCCTTTTTGTCATCAAGCTTGTCACTATTGTGATTTCCATTTTTCTACGCGATTAGCGGGAAAATCGGAATTAGTCAATGCATTGATCAAAGAGATTGTACTTCAGAAGGATTACCTAGGGACCCGAGCATTAACTACAGTATATTTTGGTGGTGGAACACCTTCTACCTTAAGCCCAAGCGAATTATCGTCTATTTTCGAGGCCATTCATCAATATTTTGACATTTTACCAGGAGCAGAAATCACGCTAGAGGCCAACCCCGAAGATTTAACACCCGAATACCTTTGGGTCTTAAAGGAATTAGGGGTGAACCGTTTAAGTATCGGAATTCAATCATTTCATGCGGCTAATTTGACAATTATGAATCGGAATCATGATGTCGTACAAGCTCGAAGATCCATTCAGGATGCGCAAGCGATTGGATTAACCAACATCAGCATCGATTTGATCTATGGGATTCCATCGAATAGTATGGCGATGTTGGAGGAAGACCTCGCAGCAGCGGTCGCGACGGGTGTCCAACATATATCGGCCTACAGTTTAACGATTGAACCGAAAACCGTTTTTGGCCACCAATTAAAAAAAGGCCTCATGCAAGAAACGCCGGAAGAAAATATGTCGGCCTGTTTCGAATACACACACCAATATTTAGAGAATCAGGGCTTTACGGCCTATGAAACCTCTAATTTTGCAAAAGCGGGCCATGAATCACAGCATAATTCGAGTTACTGGAAGCAGGAATCTTATTTGGGTATAGGTCCGGCGGCGCATAGCTTTAATCAAACAACAAGGCAATGGAATGTAGCCAATAATGCTACCTACGTGAAGCAAATTTCGCAGGGCATAATGCCAGCCGAAATCGAGCAATTAAGTCCGGAGAATCAGATTAACGAGTACATCATGACGCAATTACGCACACATTGGGGAATTGATTTGAACTATTTAAAGGAACGATTTGCTGCTATTCGTGTTCCTTTTCCTGAGGATGAGATTGCGTCTTGGGTGACATCGGGATATGCTGAAATCTCGGATAATCGGCTAAAGCTTGTGGGTAAAGGGAAATTAATCGCAGATGGCTTGTCGGCGGAAATCTTTGTATTGTAGGGATGTCCTCTTTGGCAAACCTTTCAGGATTGCCAAAGTTTGAGACGAATGTAATCCGTCGATTCCTCAGACTAAAGTTTGAGGTTATATTACAAATGTTAACCCCTGACTTCCGTCTGTGGAATTGATACGATCAAAAGGTCTATTTACTTGATTGCTTCAATCTTAGCTCATTTTTTGTATTTTTGCCTTCACAACTTTATTGAATTAACCCCATGGCCAAACGCGTCGATCTAACCAATACTTCCCGCTCCACACCTCGAAGCAATAAGTTCGAACGTTTAAATAAAGCACCTAAAAAAGGGTCCTCATCCTTTCTAAGAAAAATAGGCCGATTAATCTTATACATTTGGATCAGCACCATTGTGGCCGTGGTCCTTTTCAAGTTTATTCCTGTTTACTTCACGCCCACCATGGCATCTCGAAAAATCGATGCATTGATGGATGGCGAACCAAGCAAAATACACAGCCAATGGTCTTCCTATGAGGAAATCGACCGCAATTGCGCCTTGGCTGTCATTGCATCCGAAGACCAATTATTCCCCGAGCATCATGGATTTGACTTCGAAGCCATGGGAACGGCCTTGATTAAAAATCAAAAAGGAAAACGAATTAAGGGGGCGAGTACGATTTCCCAACAAGTTGCCAAAAACGTATTCCTTTGGCAGGGTCGCTCCTATTTCAGAAAGGCATTAGAAGCCTACTTTACCGTATTAATCGAGTTTATTTGGGGCAAAGAACGGATTATGGAGGTGTATTTGAATGTGGCAGAAACGGGCAAAATGACCTTTGGTGTAGAAGAGGCATGCAGACGTTTTTATGGACATACTGCCGCCGAAGTGAGTACCACCGAAGCAGCGCGCATTGCCGCATGCTTACCCAATCCCATTCGCTTTTCGATCAAAAATCCATCCGGCTACGTAAGTAAACGCACTTCATTCATTAAACGCCAAATGAGTGCTTTGGGAGGCAAAAAATTCCTAAGAAATTTATAATAATTCGATTGCAGGGTCCCAGAAATGGGATTTAAATGCAAGGATTTGATCATCTTGAACCCGAATTCCTTCAAAAGCTAGCAATTCTTGCATGCGGTCACCACCGAAAAAATTCTTACCTGTTAGCACCCCATTGCGATTAACTACACGGTGTGCGGGAATATCAGCGATGGTATGCGAGGCGTTCATCGCCCAACCTACCATCCGTGCGCCACCTTTCATTCCTAAATAAGCCGCAATCGCACCATAAGACGTTACTCGGCCCGCTGGAATCTCGCGAACCACCTGATAAATTAAATCGAATGAATTAGTAGAAGAAGACATTAGTCCAATTGACGTTCCGCAATCTCACGCTCCAATTCCGCATACCATTTGGTACCAAATTTACGAATCAAAGGATCTTTCAAGAACTTGTACACAGGTACACCTAACTCTTTTCCATGCGAACAAGCATCTGAACAGATTGTCCAACGCTCATAATTAATTGCCTGATATTCAGCCAACTTTTGAATACGAATCGGATATAAATGACAGGAAATAGGCTTACGAAAATCCGTTTTACCTGCAAAATAGGCTTGCTCAATACCACACTTCAAATAACCTTTATCGTCGTAAATGGCATAAACACACTCGCGACCAGCGATGATCGGCGTAGAATAATCGCCATCGGGTTCTAAAATATAATTGCCTTGTTTAGCAATTTCAGCGATACCGTCTTCCGACAAAAATGGCCGAATTTCATCTTGAATGCGATCCATAATCGCTAATTCATCCTGCTCTAGCGGCGCCCCCAAATCACCCTCCACACAACAAGCACCTTTGCATTTCGTCAAATCACAGACAAAAAACTCATCTGCAACATCTTCACTAATTACGGTATCGTCAATTAAAATCATAGGAATCAAAATTTACACAAAGGTAAAGCTAATTCTACGATGCGCAATAAAAAGGAATGCCTTCCGTTAAATGAAATATTTTGGTAATTTTGTAATTGCATCAATAACAAAAGCCCGTTTGAAAAAATCCTTCCTACTTATACTGCTTCTTTTATCTGTTGGAAATCTATGGGCTAACCATGCCATACCGGATACCATTTCCATTGGAAATGTACGAGTATCCATCCATCCATCAGCTAAACCCATATTTGAGAAGGAATTTGCCATGCTGGGTGCTAATAAAAAATACGTCGCATCGCTTGTCGACAAGATGCGTCTCTATTTCCCGGTTATTGAACCCATTTTAACAAAAGGAAATATCCCACCGGAATTCAAATTTTTATGTGTTCAAGAGAGTTCTCTGAATCCGAATGCAGTCTCCACATCAAATGCCGTGGGTTATTGGCAATTTAAATTGGAGACAGCCAAGGATGTTGGACTTAAAGTGGACCAGGACATTGACGAACGCCGACACATCATCGAAGCAACAAAAGGAGCTGTTAATTATTTCACCCGGAACAACGGTGTATTAAACAATTGGGTTAGTACATTATTGTCCTACCGTGTAGGCTTAGGTACAATTAAAAAACTGCCCTATGCAGGTAATTGGGCAGGAAAAACGGAGATTGAGGTGGATTCATCGACCGACTGGTACGTCTTGCGATTCTTAGCTTATAAAGAATTTTGGGCGGAGCAAATGGCTAGTTTACCTGTTTTAAACGATAGCACAAATTTGGTGACACACATCGATACGAAGGGTAAAAACCTCTATGAATTATCCGATGAGTTAAAAATCAGCTACGATGATTTAAAACGCTACAATGCTTGGATCTTAAAAGATTGGATTCCATCAGACAAAAGCTATACGCTTTATCATCCATCGAATTTGAAAGTATTCAACTCCGATGAAATCAAACAGGAGGAACCTATTTTTACAGCTTCTGTCGATTCGACAAAACTCTATGTACCCACCAAAAAGGTAAAAACACAGAATAAGCAGATTCTAAGCGATCAATTTGAAATTAGAACGCATACGGTCGTTTCAGGGGATAATTTAAGTAATATCGCTACGCAATATGAAATGAAATTAGCCGATTTACTTCGTCTAAATAATATGAATTTATCGAGTATGATTACGATAGGCCAAAAAATCAAGGTCAATCGGCGTGTACCGATGTTGGAAATTATCGCTCAAAAATTAGAAGAAAAAAGTGCCAAGGAAGAACCCGTAAAAAAAGTCAAACCGACACAGGAACAAGATTTCAAGGTAGAAGTGGAAGAGGTCCGCAAGATTTCATCCAATGATTCTGAAAAAACCTTTTACATAGCTCCAGCGGAATCACGTGAAATCGTGATTAGATCTGAAGCGAAGGGGGAAACTAAGATTATGGAGCAAACGCAAGTTACTCCATCCAAAGAAACGCCAATCATCGCCCCTGAAGTAGCTAAACAACCTGCAGGAACCGTTTTCTATATTCATGAAGTAGAAGCTGGAGAAACCTTGTTCAAGATTTCAAAAATCTACCAAGTCAGCATCGAAGACCTAATCAAATGGAATAACCTAGGTAAAAATCCAAGCATCCGAGTGGGCCAAAAAATCAAGTTGAAGCCTTAGATTACTCGGAGCATGTATAGCCCATCACGAAGTGGCAATAGCATTTTTTCCACGCGTGGGTCATCTAGACACTTTTGATTAAAATCACGTAAGGCATTTGTCGACTTATCTGTTGCTTTGGGGTCAACGATTTTTCCGCTCCAAAGTACGTTATCGACTAAGATCAATCCTCCCGGGCGCATTTTGGAAATAATTAAATCAAAATACTTCGCATAATTGCGCTTATCCGCATCGATAAAAACCAAGTCAATAGGGCCTTCAATAGACGTCAATTCCAGCTGAGCATCCGCAATCCGATAATCGATTTGCTTCGCATATTCAGAACGATCAAAAAAGGAACGGGTAAAACTTTCCAACTCCTCATTGATATCAATCGTTATGAGTTTACCCGTTGGTTTTAACCCTTCCGCTAAACATAGTGCAGAATAACCCGTATAAGTACCTATTTCAACGATTAATTGAGGTGATATCAACTTGGACAACATGGACAAATAACGCCCCTGTAAATGCCCTGAAAGCATACGAGGCTGTAAGATGCGCGCATGCGTCTCACGATCTAAAGATTGTAGTAAATCAGAGGGTTTATCCGAAAAAAGTCTCGAATATTCTTCAATGGCTTCGTCGATGAATTCCATTATTTAATTCCTGTATAAAAGAAGTCCAACGATTCAGCAGGCTTATCACTCAAGAAATAATCATCCACTTGAATAGAGTTCACTAAATCATTACTCGATTTCGATATCGATAAACGACTCAATCGATTCGCAATATCGTAAGGTACCTGCAACCAAGTTCTTGGTAAACGATACTGTAAATTTAAAATATCAAAACGCGTGATTTTCTTCACGGATTTCTTATTCGCCTCGTAATAGTCCATGACCTTTTGATTTCCATGAACTCCTTCCATAATGACTTCAGAGAAATATTTCTTCATCAAATCCCCTAATTCATTCGCTAAATATTCACGCACATGCCATGGATTACGCGATAATGAAAAGTCGCGATTCACCGTAGTCAAATACAATTTTCCTCCCGGCTTTAACACGCGGGCAGCTTCTTGCAAGAAAAAAGCATCATTCTCAATGTGCTCAATTACCTGAAATGTAATCACAAAATCGAAATGATTATCGGGCAAATCCTGCAATGGTGGCAAAAACATATCGATGAATTTGAAATCAGGATATGTTACCGACAAACTCGCCATCAATTCCGTATTTTTATCTACACCCGTATAAGCACTAACTTTATCTGCTAAAACAGCTACGCCACGGCCTGTACCACAACCAATCTCCAATACATTTCCGCCAACCAATTGGCTAACATGTTGGTAAGGAAACAATAAACGCTGGTGAACAGGATTATCAGAAGGAATTTCAGACGAAGCAATTTCAGTAGTTTTGTACATGCAGATTAAATTTGACACAAAGGTAAAATTTTTAAGGTAGAATCTGTAATTTGAAATATGCTTTCCTTGTTTCCAATATCTCCTGATCAAAACCTACTACCCTATGACGGGGAGGTTTTCTACTACGAAGATTTTTTTACCGCCCAACAAAGCCATGAATTTCTGCGCATCCTTACAGATGAAATACCTTGGAAACATGATGAAGTCGTCATCTATGGCAAAGTCATTCAAACCCTTCGAAAGGTTTCCTGGTATGCCGATTACGAAAGGCCCTATACATATTCTGGACGCACAAAAATAGGTTTGCCCTGGACTCCGACTTTATTGTCGATTAAATCGGCCATCGAAGAAAAAGCGAAAATAACCTTCAACGGTGGCTTAATGAATTATTACCACGACGGAAACGAAGGGGCGAGTTGGCATGCCGACAATGAGAAAACCATCATACCTAACTCCTGCATTGCCTCAGTTAGTTTTGGAGCAGCCCGCAAATTCGAATTCAAACATAAACAGACCGAGGAAAAAGTCAGTATAACATTAGCACCAGGAAGCTTATTATTGATGCAAGGAACCACCCAAACGCATTGGATACATCAGTTGCCAAAATCAAAAAAAATCAAGGAACCTAGGCTTAATTTGACATTCAGACAGATGATTTGAAAAAAAATGCCGACCTTCGTATCAAATTTACAGCAATCAACGTGTCAGAAGAAAACGAATCAAGACAGCCATTCAAGCGCCCATTTAGACATTTTACAAGTCCAAAAACAGAAAACAAAGAGTTTGTATTCGGGGTACAATCCGTATTAGAAACACTTCGTTCAGGGAAAGAAATTGACCGTTTATTAGTTCAACGCGAGCTTGGAAACAGTGAAATCCTTGATTTAGCCCGCGAAAAAGGCATTCAAGTACAGAAGGTTCCCTTGGAAAAATTGAATCGCATTACGCGTAAAAACCACCAAGGTGCTATTGCATTCGTTTCCGCGATTCATTATGCTAAATTGGAGAATGTGATTGCTGATACCTTTGAAAAAGGTGAAATTCCATTCATTTTGATATTAGACCGCATTACCGATGTCCGTAATTTCGGGGCCATTGCACGTACAGCAGAATGTGCGGGCATCCATGCTATCGTAATTCCTGCTCGTGGCGCTGCTCAAATCAATAGTGACGCAATGAAGACTTCTTCGGGAGCCCTAAACTTCATTCCTGTTTGTCGTGAAGATAGCCTCCTTCAAACCGTTGATTTCCTACAGAACTCCGGATTAAAGGTCGTTGCCTGTACAGAAAAAGGACGCAGTTCGGTTTATGCAGTTGATTACAGTGGCCCAGTAGCCATCATCATGGGATCCGAAGAAGATGGCATCTCAGATGAGTTAATCCGCAAATCAGACGATTTAGCCGTTATTCCACAAAGTGGCCAAGTTGGCTCACTAAATGTGTCTGTTGCCGCTGGTGTTGTCATTTTCGAGACAGTTCGCCAACGAGGCCTCTAGTTTTTTCGTAATATTTGGGTAGCCGAGGCTTGCGCTTTCGGTAAAATGGTCACGTCGGCAATATTAACATGTGCCGGCGCTGTCACGATGTAACGAATCACATCAGCAATATCTTCCGCAACAAGTGGCTCATATCCTGCATAAACGGCATCCACTTTTTGTTGGTCCCCTTTAAATCGAACAGCAGAAAAATCGGTATTAACAGCCCCGGGCGCAACGTTAGAAACCTTAATTCCATGTACGTTTAAATCTTGACGCATCCCTTGCGATAGTGCTTCTACAGCGGCCTTGGAGGCACAATACACGTTTCCATTTGGATAGACTTGTTTGCCCGCAATCGATGAAAGGTTTACGATATGACCAGAAGCTTGTTCAATCATGCCCGGGATAACTATTCGCGAAACATTTAATAAACCATCCACATTACTGTGCATCATCGCATCCCAATCAGCAGGGTCCCCGTCTTGAATCGGACTCATACCATGTGCATTTCCTGCATTATTAACTAGGACATCAATCTTTTTCCATGCAGCAGGAAGTGACTGAAAAGCTGCCTCTACCCCATGACGATCGCGTACATCAAATGTTAATAGATAAGAATCAGTCTTCAATTCCTTGCTCAAGGCCTCCAGGCGTTCCAAGCGGCGGCCACAAAGGATTAATTGATATCCTTCAGCCGACAAAGCCTTAGCAGTCGCCAAACCAATACCTGAGCTCGCGCCCGTGATGCATGCAATCTTATTCATGGGAAAAATTTTTACCGAAGGTAATGCCTTCGAGGTGTTCTAAAAAATTTGCGCGTAATTTGTATAAATATTTATAACGCATGAACTTCTTAATTGTTGGCTTAGGCAACATCGGCCCCGAATATCTTTTTACCCGTCACAACATCGGCTTCATGGCTTTGGATTACTTAGCCAAGGATAAATCAATTAGCTTCACGCAAGACCGATTAGGTGCTGTCGCATCCTACAAGTTGAAAGGACATACAATACACTTGTTGAAACCGAGTACCTTCATGAATTTGAGTGGGAAGGCGGTTAATTATTGGTGCCAACAATTGAAAATCGAAAATGAACGTCTATTAATCCTAACAGATGATATCGCACTGCCAATTGAAACACTTCGTTTGAAACCTAAGGGATCTAGCGGTGGGCATAATGGACTCAAAAGCATAGAAGGCGTTTTGAATACACAGGAATATGCACGTTTACGTATGGGCATCGGGTCCGATTTTTCAAAAGGTCGGCAAGCCGATTTTGTATTAAGTAACTTTTCCGAAGAAGAAATTGGACTAATCCCATTCATCCTAAATCGATCCAATGAGATCATTGATTCCTTCTGCCTACAAGGCATCCAACAAACAATGAACAAATACAACCAATGATTGTACTTTTTAAAGAATTTTATAATTTTTCCTAAATTTTTGATTTAGAATTATCCCGAAGGTTTACAATTGTTATCCAAATAATATTTGGAATAAATAAAAACTACATATCATAAATTCTGATTATACATTCAAAATCAAAAAATAATAAATTTTAAGTTCCAAAATTGTCCAAAAGCAAGTTTTGCTATATTAAAAAAATGCAATAATTTTGTATCGTTGATTTAGTTAATAAATATAACGAATTTATGAAAAAGCAAATTTTAATGGTTAGCGTTTTAGTAGGACTAAGCCTAACAGCAACAGCGGTAAAAGCGAGCGGAACGGCATCACATGTAGATGCGTCGACAACAGTATTGTCACACAAAAAAGAAACCCTATCTGAAGTAATTCAGTCATTGATAAAGAAAGATTTTGTAGGAGCTTACGCATCTACATCAGCAAGTTTAACAATTTCGATTTTAGAGAATTATCAAAACAACCAGTCGGCTTATTTAAAAGCTAGCAAGGCAGAACAAGCTCTTTTCAACGAGACAGTTCAATCCATTGTAAACCAAGCGGGCGTTTCGGATGAAAAAACGAATACTTGGGTGAAAGAAATTAACAAATCTGCAAAAGCAATCAACGCGATTTGGTCTGTATTGGCCATTGAACCGAAAATTGAGGCAGATTTCACCAACGTATCAGACCAAAATCAAGATTTGATCGTTGTATTTCAAAATTAGATTGTAAGTAGTTTTCATAGTTAAATAGGTTTAGAGGTAATCAAAAAAGGCGCTGTTTCTGACGGCGCCTTTTTTATTTTTTTTTGCACTAAACTCATATTATTCAAACAAAACATCTATATTTGTATAAATTTTCATAGTTAAATAGGTTTAGAGGTTAAACAAATAAGGCCAGAAGTTTCTTCTGGCCTTATTTTTATTTAATCGATTCCCATTAACTTATCGATGCACCATTCCAAATATCCTTGCTTGGCTGCATGAATGCTAAACTACCATCAGCATCCTCTGCCATCAAGATCATCCCCTCACTCTCCTGCCCCATAATTTTTCGAGGCGCTAAATTTGCCAAGAAACAAACTTGTCGGCCGATTACATCTGAAGGCTCAAAATGCTCCGCAATACCACTCAAGATTGTACGCTCTTTTTGACCATCATTAACAGCCAGTTTGAGAAGTTTCTTACTCTTTTCTACTTTCTCTGCAGCAGTAATGTGACCGACGCGCAAATCCATTTTGGAGAATGCATCAAAATCAATTGTCTCTTTTATTGGGTTCACTTGCTTGCTCGCTAATTCCATCGCCGCTTTTGTTTGTGTTAATTTATCTACCTGTGCTTGAATGACGTCGTCTTCCAATTTCTCAAACAAAAGCCCGGGGTTAGCCAGCTTTTGTCCGGCAGGAATCAATTCAAAATCACCTATACTATTCCAGTCTAATTCCTGAATACCTAAGGCTGTACGTAATTTAGCGGCCGTAAATGGAATAAATGGCTCTAATGCAACGGAAGCATGCGCAACCAATTGAACCGCATAGTTCAATACCGTTCCTGCTTTTTCCCTATCCTCTTTAATAATTTTCCAAGGTTCGGCATCTGCCAAATACTTATTTCCGATACGCGCAATTTCCATCGCCAATACCAAAGCATCTCGGAATTTATAATTCGCTAACGCTGCTTCTAATTTGGCAGGAATATCAGCCAAAGCTTGCTTAACATCTTCTTCAAGACCCGTACCTGCAGCTTTTGGCGGCACAATGCCTTCGAAATTCTTATCAATTAACACAAACGCCCGATTGACAAAATTCCCCAAAATGGCAACCAACTCGGAATTGTTTTTGGTCTGAAAATCAGCCCAAGTAAAATCAGCATCTTTGGTTTCTGGACTTGAAGCAGTCAACGCATAACGCAACACATCTTGCTTACCAGGAAAATCTTGCAAATACTCATGCAACCAAACCGCCCAATTACGTGAAGTTGAAATTTTATCCCCCTCCAAGTTCATAAATTCATTCGCAGGAACTTGATCCGCTAATTGAAACTCCCCATGTGCCATACACATGGCTGGGAAAATCAGACAATGGAAAACGATATTATCCTTACCAATGAAATGCACGATCCGACTATCCTTCGCCTTCCAATATTTCTCCCAGTCGGCCGTCAACTGGCTCGTCATCGAGATATATCCAATCGGCGCATCAAACCATACATAAAGCACTTTACCTTCCGTATCAGGCAAAGGAATAGGCACACCCCAGTTTAAATCACGCGTCATAGCACGCGGACGAAGCCCATCTTGTAACCAAGATTTCACTTGACCACTCACATTGGGCTTCCATTCAGGATGCGAATTGACATATTTCTCTAATGCTTCTTGCCATTGATCCAAAGGCAAAAACCAGTTTTTGGTTTCTTTTAAAATTGGGGAAGCACCACTTAATGACGATTTCGGATTAATTAACTCCGTGGGTGACAAAGAAGACCCACATTTCTCACATTGATCCCCATAAGCGCCCGGTTGATGGCATTTAGGACATTCACCCGTGATATAACGATCGGCTAAAAACTGATCTGCCGCCTCATCGTAATACTGCTCCGTTACTTCCTCAATAAACTTACCCTCCTGATACAAATGCAAGAAAAAATCTTGCGACATCTTGTGGTGTGCAGGATCCGATGTTCTTCCGTAAATATCAAACGATATTCCAAAATCCTCGAACGAAGATTTGATGTTGGCATAATAATAATCAACCACTTCCTGTGGCGTTTTCCCCTCCTTTTGTGCCTTAATCGTAATAGGCACTCCATGCTCGTCCGTACCCGAAACAAAAATGACGTCTTGCTTCTTTAAACGTAAATAGCGCACATAAATATCAGCTGGCAAGTAACATCCGGCTAAGTGTCCAATGTGAATAGGACCATTTGCATAGATTAAAGCGGCCGTGACAGTTGTCCGTGAAAACTCCGACATACAATTGATTTAAAATGAACTACAAAAATAGGATATTTTCACTCATAAAATTCCAAAAGACTGCTTGCACAATCAAAAAAATAAATTTATCTTTGCAGACATTTTAATTCAAAAAGGAAAATATACATGTTAATTATTTCGATCAAAGAGAACGAGTCAATTGATAAAGCCCTTAAGCGCTTTAAAAAGAAGTTTGAAAAAACAGGCGTGGTAAAAGAATTACGTAGAAGATCTGCTTTTGAAAAACCTTCAATTGCTCGTCGTAAGGAAATGATTCGCGCTGCTTACAAGCAAACGACATACGGAAATATCAACAACTAGTTTGTTTCGATTTTTCTTAGAATTGACTACTTTCGATCTATGAATCGCGAAGTAGTCAATTTTTTTTTACAACATCTTCAAGTAGAACGGCGATTAAGTCCTTTAACGCTACGTTCATACGAAATTGACCTCCTCCAATTTCTCGATTTCCTAGCGCTCGACAGCCATCAAATAACACAAATTAAAGCTCAAACCATTCGTTTATGGCTCGTTGAGCTATCCAATCAAGGCATCCAAAACCGTTCAATTAATCGGAAGCTTGCTACCCTGCGGACCTTTTTCAAATACCTTCAACGCCGAGGCGATGTAACAGACAATCCCATGCAAACCATTCGCATGGTAAAAACGAGTAAGTCGCTCCCGACTTATTTACGTGAATCTGAAATGGAACAGGTGTTTGCCCAACAAGAAATCCCAAAAAACACGTTCGAAGAGGTACGCGACCAGCTGGTTTTAATGCTACTCTATGGTACAGGCATGCGGTTGGCAGAGTTGATCCAATTATCGAACCAACAGCTCAATCTTGCTTCAAAAACCTTAAGGGTTATTGGAAAGCGGAATAAGGAGCGTATCATTCCGATGCCCCAACTGCTCGTTGACCTCATCAAACAATACCAATCGCTCAACCCCTTTCATAGCCACAGCTTGTTGCTAACTGACAAAGGGGAACCCTGCTACCCGATGTTTATCCAACGCTTAGTCAAGAAATATTTGGGTGAAGTAAGTACGCTTGAAAAATTATCTCCACACGTATTGCGACACAGTTATGCGACGCATTTATTAAATCGAGGTGCGGATTTAAATGCCATTAAAGAACTATTGGGACATGCGAATCTCGCTGCGACACAGGTCTACACGCACAATTCGATGGAAAAATTAAAAGAAATCTACAAACAAGCGCACCCGAAAGCCTAACGGATCATGGGACCTTGTTGGTTTATCTGAGAAACATAGGACTCGGAACCAATCCCAACTGAATTGAAG
This sequence comes from Cytophagaceae bacterium, assembly GCA_017984215.1. GTDB lineage: Bacteria > Bacteroidota > Bacteroidia > Cytophagales > Spirosomataceae > Aquirufa > Aquirufa regiilacus. The sequence continues at coordinate 1,773 of JAGOAA010000009.1, read as the reverse complement.
GCCTTCGACATCGCTAGTGCCACTTGATTCGCCGTCTCCTCGCCTTTCGACAGGGCAAACAAGGATGGACCAGAACCTGAAATGGAACAACCTAATGCTCCAGCTCCTAATGCAGCTGCTTTAACTTCTTGAAATTGAGGGATTAATATAGAACGAGCCGGTTCCACGATGACATCCACAAGCGAACGCCCAATCAAATCATAATCTGCAGTCAACAAACCCGCCACTAAACCTGCTACATTACCCATTTGGGTGATCGTTTTGCCTAACGTGATTTCTCGCTCTAAAATCCGACGCGCATCTTTGGTATTCACCTCTATCTGCGGATGCACAATGCTTGCATATAAATCAGTTGGCGTAGGTAATTGTATGATATCCAAAGGATCATAACTCCGTATGACAACAAAGCCCCCTAATAAACTAGGACCTACATTATCAGCATGCGCAGAGCCACAAGCTACACGCTCACCTTCCATCGCGAAAGGCAATAATTCTTTCTGACTTAAAGGTTTACCCATTAATTCATTCGCAGCAAAAACGCCTGCCACAGCAGAAGCAGCAGATGATCCCAAACCGGAACCCAAAGGCATATCCTTATGTAAGGAAAGCTCAAAACCTTGATCAGGCTGGCCGATAAATTCCAAGTATTTCAAAATGGCTATACCAGCTGTATTTTTGGCAACTTCCTTAGGCAATCGACCTTCATCCCCAGTAATCTCCTTAATAACAATCCCTGGAGACGCTTTTTTCGTTAATACGACCTCATCGCCTGGACGATTCACCGCAAACCCAAAAATATCAAATCCACAGGCTACATTAGCTACTGTTGCAGGGGCATATACGCGTATACTTTCCATATTAAGACAAATAGCTACCGATTGACACAATATCCGCAAAAACACCTGATGCTGTTACCTCAGCTCCCGCTCCAGGACCCTTGATCACCAAAGGTCGGTCATGATAACGCTTCGTTGTAAAAGCAATAACATTATCAGCGCCATCCATCTGATAGAATGGGTGATCAGCCCCAACTGCACGCAAACCAATCGAAATCTTCTGATTTTCTAATTTAGCAATGTAGCGAAGCACTTTCTTTTCGGCGTACGCCTCATTCACCATGGCTTCAAAATAACTATTTGCTTTATCTAATTCCTCGAAAAAGGCATCCACTGTAGGTGCGGCCTCACATGCTGACGGAATAATTTTTTCGATCGTGATATCTGCAAACTCTAATTTCAAACCAATTTCCCGACTCAAAATCAAGATCTTACGCGCCACGTCCATACCGCTCAAATCTTCACGGGGATCTGGTTCTGTATAACCTTTTGCCTTCGCCTCACGTAATACAGCGGCAAAGGATTTACCCGGTACAAATTGATTAAATAAGAACGACAAGGTTCCCGAAAGAATACCCTCGATTTTCTCGAATCGATCGCCTGAGGCAATCAAGCCTTGCAAGGTATTAATCACGGGCAAACCCGCCCCCACATTCGTCTCATACATAAACTTCACACCTTTGCTTAAGGCCGTCTGATGCAATGCCGCATATTGCTCGTATGGACCCGAATTTGCAACTTTATTTGGCGTTACAACGGATACGTTTGCTTCAAAGAGCCCTAAATAATGTTGGTGGATTTCCTTACTTGCCGTACAATCCGCAAAGATGGAATTTGGCAAATTTAAACGCTTAATTTGTTCAACAAAGTCGGCTAAAGAAGCTGATTCTCCATCCGAATCCAATAACTCAATCGCTTGATCAATCGAAATACCAGC
>JAGOAA010000008.1:56855-63810 GCA_017984215.1 Cytophagaceae bacterium | reverse complement strand
TACGAAAATGTCTTCGCCTGTTTGATCATCAACGATGAATCCAAATCCTTTAGTCTCGTTGAAAAATTTTACTTTACCAGTTTGCATAAAAATAATGTTAAAAAATTAATACCTAAATCGATTGTTCTGCGCAAGAAGACTATGAAAACTTTAGAATCAAAACTATAAATAGTGGGAGATACTAGAGAAGGGAAGTCTGAACTATGGCTGAATTAAATCTTTTAAGTGTTCAAATGTAGAAAAAATAAAATTGTATGCAAGCATTTTACAATTAATTATCAGTTTATTGAAAATAAAATTATATTTTTCTTCTATTTTGTTGTACTTTATTTATTTGTTTTGTTTTTTTCTTTAAGTGAAGAAAAAAATCTAATTTTGTGTGACCTAAATGATTCGTGATGTACCGATTGAAATACTTTGTTGAAAATCAAGCCTTTGGGGTTTGCGCACGCTTAGGAGATAAGTTTAAAATATCGACAAGTAGCATTCGCTTATATTTTATTTATACGTCTTTCTTGACAATGGGTTCCCCCATTATCATTTATCTTTTCTTGGCTTTTTGGATGAATATTCGACGTTATTTACGCCAACGAAATAATCCTTCTGTTTGGGATATTTAAATGCCTAAATCAGCATATCGTTTAATTTTTCGAACGAAGTAGTCCCAAACAATGCTTCCAGCATAACTAGTGACAATTTTCTTATCTAATGCTGGTGTAAGATTCTGCTTATTATTTTCTAGAAATACATAACGATAGAAGTCGCGATGAGCTTTTAATATAGCTGCAATTTGATTGAATTTACCCTTAATCAAAAATTGGATACCCGCCAATCCGTCAAGTAGCATGCGGGTAAATAGAATTCCAGTGCGTTTTTGTACAGGCAGGTTCTTATATAATAAGATTAAGTTATTGCGAAAGTTGAGGTAGGTCTTCTTAGGGTTGCCTTGCGCTAATGTTCCACCTCCCACATGCAGTACCTCGCTCGTCGCAACAGCCGCTACCTCGTATCCCGCACGCTGCATGCGCCAGCACAAATCTATTTCCTCCATGTGTGCGAAGAAATAGGCATCTAGTCCTCCAACTTCCCAATAAACATGGGAGCGTACCATTAAACAAGCTCCTGTCGCCCAGTTGACGATTGCACTTTCAAACTGATTCGTTTGGGTTTCAATAGAATCAAAAATTCGTCCTCGGCAAAATGCATATCCATAACGATCCCAATACCCCCCAGCCGCACCGGCATATTCAAATTTAGTGGGCTCTTGGTAAGATAGAATAAATGGTTGTGCAGCAGCAACTTGGGGATTTGCTTTGAAATAGGTCAATAAATTGCTGAGCCAATGTTCTTTGGGTTCGATGTCTGAGTTCATTAATACATAATACTTCGCATCGATTTGTTTTAATGCATGATTATATCCACCCGCATAGCCTAAATTTTCGGTTGATAGAATAAGCTTGACCTGGGGAAACTGTGCTGTAATTATAGCGATAGAGTCATCTGTGGATCCATTGTCTGCCACATAGATATCTCCTTCGGGACTCGTGGAGATAACTTTTGGAAGGAATTTCGTTAGAAATGCACTTCCATTATAATTTAATATGACGATGGCTACTGACATGTCTACAAAGGTAAGGCTTTTCGTTTAATTAGAATTTCTTTCAGAAAGATGTATTTTTGTTCTTCGGTATAAAAATCAACAAACTAATATGATGTGGTCTTCCTTTTTTCGTAAGAAGTCAATAGATAAAATTATTTCAGACCAACTGGAGATTGAAAAGTTAGAAGGTGGCCAAATGCATCGCAATTTGGGCGTTCGTGATTTGACATTCATGGGAGTTGCTGCCATCATCGGTGCTAGTATATTTTCAGCGATTGGGCAGGCCTCAGCAAACGGTGGTCCTGCCGTTTCGATGCTGTTTGTTTTCACGGCAATGGCCTGCATGTTTACCGCGTTTTGTTATGCGCGTTTTGCCGCAACGGTGCCTATCAGTGGAAGTGCCTATACCTATGCCTATACGAGTTTAGGCGAAATTGTAGCGTGGATTCTTGGTTGGAACTTGCTTTTGGAATATGCGATTTCCAATGTTGCCGTTGCGATTTCTTGGTCAAAATATTTTGTTGATTTGATGGAGGGCCTAGGCGTTCATGTTCCAGAATTTTTGACGATGGATTATTTGTCGGCCAAACGAGCCTTTAACGAGGCTTCTCCTTTATTGCAATCGGGTCAAACCTTAGAATCCTTGCACGTTAATCTTCGGGAGGGCTATTTGGCTTATCAGTCGGCTCCTACGTTTATAGGTTGGCATTTTGTAGCCAATTTACCAGCGCTTTTGATCACCGTTGCGATAACTTATTTGGTTTACATTGGTATTAAAGAATCAAAGAATACCAATAACATTCTCGTTATTTTGAAATTATTGGTGATTGCAATCGTTATTGGAGTCGGTGCATTTTATGTGCAAGTAGAGAACTGGACACCCTTCGCACCAAATGGTATTTCGGGTGTTTTAAAAAGTGTTGCTGCGGTTTGTTTCGCTTACATTGGTTTTGATTCCATATCTACGACCGCTGAGGAATGTAAAAATCCACAGCGTGATATTCCTAAAGCCATGATGTGGGCACTAATTATTTGTACGGTGCTGTATGTCCTAGTTACACTTGTATTGACAGGAATTGTACCATCCCAACAATTAACTGGAATTGAAGATCCTTTAGCTTTCATGTTTATGAAAGTGAATTTGCCTGGTGTGGCTGGGGTGGTAGCCGCAAGTGCTGTGATCGCACTGACAAGTGCTTTGTTGGTCTATCAATTAGGTCAGCCACGTATTTGGATGACTATGTCACGTGATGGTTTGTTGCCAAAGGCATTTTCACGCATTCATCCCAAATACCGTACACCATCCTTCTCGACCATTATGACGGGAGTTTTGGTGGGGGTTCCGGCATTGTTCGCCAACTTAGAAGAGGTGATTAACTTGTCAAGTATTGGAACCTTGTTTGCATTTGTTTTAGTGTGTGCGGGGGTGTTGATTTTGGATTTGGATCCTGAGAATCAAAAGAAATCGAAGTTTAAGATTCCTTATTTAAATGCGTCCATCTGGGTGGGGGTAGCATGGATTGTTGCCTTGTATTTATCCTTGCCGGATTCAGCTTCTTGGACAACTTGGTTGGGAAGTTACGTAGACGGGGATTCAAAAGCGGATCATTGGATCATGACAGGTTTTTTTGTTATTTGGTTAGTACTTGCGTTTTTTAGTTACACGCACCGCTTATCATTGATTCCAGTCTTGGGATTATTGGTGAATCTATATCTAATGACTCAAATGGGGGCGACCAACTGGGAGCGATTTGCTTATTGGTGTTTAGCTGGTGTTATGATTTATTTTGGATATAGTTATCGGAAGAGTAAGTTAAACTAGGTAAGAGGTTGCGTGTTTTGGTGTAAAAAAAGCCTACGAATTTCGCAGGCCTTCCTTACCTCTTAGTTCTTACCTCCTACCTCTTACCTCCTACCTCTTACCTCTTACCTCTTACCTCTTACCTCTAACCTCTTAGTTAATCATCACTTCTTCTGCCACCCATCAAATTCAGATAATAGAGCAATTGCGCGAGCATTCCTAATGCCGCAACGACATAAGTCATCGCAGCCCACCAAAGTGCATCTTTCGATAATTCATATTCAGCGGGTGTGACAATGTTATTTGTCTTAATCCAAGCTAAAGCACGATTAGATGCATCAAATTCTACGGGAAGTGTTACGAAACTAAATAGCGTTGCAAGCGCAAATAAAGCCACCCCAATCGCTAATACAGTCGAATTGCCTGTTGAATACAATAACATCATTCCTCCCATTAACAACAAGGGCATAAATCCATTCGCAATGTTTAGCATCGGCACCATAGCACTGCGAAATTGCAAAAAGCTATAAGCCTTCGCATGTTGAACCGCATGGCCACATTCGTGGGCAGAAACCGCCGCTGCTGCTGCATTTCTTCCGTAGTATACATCATGACTTAAATTGACGGTCTTGTCTGCAGGATTGTAGTGATCTGTTAATTGGCCTTCTACTGAAATGACCCGTACGTCATGTATGCCGTGGTCGGCCAACATGCGTTCCGCGATTTCCTGGCCGGACAAATTACTTTGCAAAGCCGTTTCTGAATAAGTTTTGAATTTTGATTTTAATCGCCAAGAGATAAGCATTCCTAAGACGCCAAAGATGATTGCAATAATCATAAGATTTAGTTTTTAAGTTTTTGAATAATGTTTGTGGTTGAATAAGTTGGAACTAACGGAATCGTCGTAACCTTGCCTCCGTTTTCGATGACTTCTTTGGCACCTACGATTGTTTCGATCGAATAGTCGTCCCCTTTAACAAGAACGTCTGGTAATAATTCGTTAATTAGATTTAAGGGTGTTTCTTCCTCGAAAACGATAACCATATCAACAAAACCAAGCGCTGCCAAAATCCGGGCACGGGCATATTCGTTATTGACTGGTCTTGTCGGTCCTTTCAGTTGGCGTACAGAACTATCTGCATTTACGCCTACAATCATTTTGGTCCCTGTTTGGCGCGCTTTTTCTAGGTAGTCAACATGTCCTAGATGAAGAATGTCAAAACAGCCATTCGTAAAAACGACTTGTTGGTTTTCCTGTTTCCAGGCAGCTCGCCTCGATATTGCATCAGCTAATGTGCAAATTTTATGACTCGATTCCTGCATTTTTTTGAGGTAAGAAAAAGGTGATGATAAAACTTAATCCGCCAAATAACAAGATCGTTGCCATTTGAGTTCCATGGAAAAATGTAGCTAAAATGGTTGCATCCTTCAGCGGGATTAAATAAAAGCTAAGCGCAGATGCGACCAAGCTGTGATAGGCGCCAATTCCCCCTTGGGTAGGTGTTGCCATTCCAAAGGTTCCCATGACTAATACTGTCAAGCCTGCTGATAAGCTTAATGAGGAGCTGATTGGGAAGGCTAATAACAATGTATAGGTATTGGCGAAATAGGCCACCCAAATTAATATACTGTACAAAATGAATTTAGATGGATTTTCAACCTCCTTGATGCTTAGGATTCCAACAAACCAACCTTGTAGTAATTTGCCAACTTTATTTGTAGCGGCAAAGTGTTGCCAGCGAACAAGAAATCGGTCTCTAAGGATCCAAATTAACCCCAAAAATGTGATTCCTCCTGCGGCAATCCCGGCTAACAGCATTGTAGGAGGGAGGTGAAAATTCGGAAATAGAAATTGTTGAATGGGTTCCCATTCGACGATAAAGGTGAGGCCAACCAGCACAGCGAGGCCAAGTAAGTCTACGATTCTTTCGGTAATAACGGTTCCAAACGACTTTTCAAAGGGAATGTTGGCCGTCTTTTGTAGGGAGCCACAACGAGAAACCTCACCCATTCGAGGAACGATGAAATTGGCAAAATAACCAATCAAAACGGCTGAAAATGTACGAGTCGTGCCTGGTGAATAGTGCATGGCACCTAATAATTGTTCCCAGCGAAGTGCTCTTAGTAAATGTGAAATCAATGCAATAACGATGGAAACAATGATCCATTGATAATTAGCGGTTAACGCACTTTGGTATATATCTGCCCAATGTAAATCGCTTTTGGAGAAGGCCCAATACAAAAGGCCAATCGCAAGAAGAGATGAAATGCTATATTTAAGGAGGGCTTTGATCATGTAGGAGCGGAATCCGTTTAATTCAATAGGCAAAATAAAGACCTTTAATTAATAAACGTGCGGAATTGTGCTTAATTTTTTATATTTTTGCATTTGTTTTTTGGGATAAATTCCCCTAACTAATTTTAGCATGTCTAAATTACGTATTCTTTACGTTTCCAGCGAGGTTGATCCCTTCCTCAATACATCCAAAATAGCTGATTTTGTTCGCGCGTTACCTACTGCGATGCAAGAGCGTGGAATGGAAATTCGAATTTTGGTTCCCCGTTTTGGGTCGATTAATGAACGTAAAAACCGTTTGCATGAAGTGGTTCGTTTGTCAGGTATTACCATTCCGATGGGCGATGAAGAAAAGCCTTTGACAATCAAAGTGGCTAGTATTCCTGCGGCTAAATTGCAAGTGTATTTCATTGATAATGAAGATTATTTCCAACGGAAATATGTGTTGACGGACAAGGAAGAAGCATTTTATGCAGATAACCATGAACGTGCTATTTTCTTCTGTAAAGGAGCGCTAGAGACTGTAATTAAGTTAGGATGGTCGCCTGATGTCATTCATTGCAATGATTGGATGTCAAGTTTCGTTCCATTGTACATTTCTTCTTATTACCGGAATCACCCTATTTTCAAAGATTCTAAAACAATTTTTTCTCCTCACAATACGAGCTTCGATTTTACGTTTTCAGCAGACGACTTAAAAGAGAAAGTTAAAATTGGTGACATGGACGATTCGCATTTATCTAGTTTAGATGGTGCAGATTTTCAAGCGTTCATTAAACTTGGCGCCGAATTTGCTGATAAAATTGTTTCTTTAGAAAATGCGGATAATACCCGAATCCAACCGATTATTGATGAATATCAAGATAAAACCTTCCAAAACATTGCCGATAATGACCTCGATTTCTTCGAAAAAACGTACATTGAATTGGCCGGTAATTAAATGGTTGGGGATTGTTTCCCTTTTTCTTGCCTCTTGCGATGCTCCAAAAGAAATTGGTGCAGATTTGTTTAGTGTTGAGGTTGGCTTAAATTTTACGGACACCCTTCAGGTGAAATCTCGTACGGTATTAATGGATTCTATTCAAACTGGCGGAGCAAGTTCTTTGTTGGTAGGTTCATATACGCATCCCGTTTTAGGTACTTTTTCGTCTTCAATTTTCACCCAATTTGCTAACGCGGATTCACTTTACGCTAAAAAGGAGTCTATTTTAGATTCATTAAAGATGCAATTGGTTTATAAAAGTTACCAAGGCGATAC
>JAGOAA010000008.1:2065-56755 GCA_017984215.1 Cytophagaceae bacterium | reverse complement strand
CAGCTGAAGCTACGGGTCAACTTACCTTTGTTCAATCAGGTTCTGGCCTAGTAACGAAAGTGGACTTTCCTACTTTGCTAAAGTTAAAAGGTGATCGAAACGTGGCTGTTAATAAAGCCGAACTTGTTTTTGAAGCAGAAGATGGTGCAGATTTGAATCAAACACTAGGCCAACTAACCTTGTTACAGGTTGATGGCAATAATAAGCCTTTGCGAAATAGCTATGGTCTCGGATATGTGCTATCTGAAGGTGGTTCAGGTGTTCAAACAGCTAGTTACAACGCATATAATAGAACGTATACATTTAATGTAACGACCGAGCTTCAATCTATTTTGAACGGTCGCAAAGTTAATAACGGTTTCTTGCTTACCCCTACGCCTACTACGAGCTCAACCGGGTATACGAAAATGCTTAGTGAAACGGCTCGATTTACTTCCCTGAAGGCTTTAAAGACAAAGATTCGTATCTATTATTCTTTTATTGCTAAATAAATAGGAATGCCATGTCTACCCTGAATCAAGATTTACGGGTTAGTTATGTACAAGCCAATTTGGTTTGGGAGGATCCGATTTCCAATTGCGCTCATCTAGAAGAATCGCTACAAAATTTACAGGGACATACAGATGTCATTGTGCTGCCAGAAATGTTCAGCACAGGTTTTAGTATGTCAGCTATGGGTGCTGAAATTTCAGCGGGTCCTACGGTACAATGGATGAAATTGCAGGCCGCTCGATTGCAGGTATTACTTATTGGAAGTCTCAAGATTAAGGAATCTGGAAAGTATTTTAATCGCTTACTAGCCGTGCATCCATCTGGTAAAATTGATGGCTATGACAAGCGACACCTGTTCCGAATGGGCAATGAGGATTCCTTTTATACGGCAGGAAATTCCACGTGTTTGATCTCCTATAAGTCTTGGACGATAGCCCCTTTTATTTGTTATGATTTGCGCTTTCCCGTATGGTCACGTAATGTAGATTTGAAATACGATTTAGCGGTGTATGTAGCGAACTGGCCTGCAGCTCGTACGCATGCTTGGTCAAGCCTTTTGCGTGCAAGAGCGATTGAAAACCTAGCGTATGTTGTTGGAGTGAATCGAGTAGGTGTTGACGGAAACCAACTGGAATATGCTGGAGCTTCAAGTATTGTATCATTTAAAGGCGAAGACCTTCTTCCTTTATCTTCGGAGGCGCTTATCCAAACTGAAACGCTTTCCTTTGAAGCTTTGCAGGATTTTCGTGACAAATTTCCTGCTCATCTCGATGCAGATGATTTTACTTTACAAGCTTAGTTTTTTCTTGGAATAACTGATTGATGCCGCCAGGAAATGCTTTGGCTTCATCCATGCTACAATCGGCCTGCAATACACCCTGATTAATGATCAGTAAACGGTCGCAAATTGCTTCTACTTCACTAAGAATTTGGCTTGAAAATAATATGGTACGTCCCGGTTTTAAGGATAGAATTAAGGAACGAATCTCTTCCATTTGATTCGGGTCCAAACCGCTCGTTGGTTCATCTAATATCAAAATAGATGGATTGTGTAAGATGGCTTGCGCAATTCCAACGCGCTGTTGATAGCCCTTCGAAAGGGTATTTATTTTTTTGTTTTGTTCGAGGCTTAAACCTGTTAATTGAATGACCTCTTGAATTCGAGTTTGCGATATGTTGTGTAAAGAGGCGATGAATGCTAGAAATTCTTTAACATACATCTCCTTGTACAAGGGATTGTCTTCTGCTAGATATCCAATTTGTTTCTTTAGCTCAATTGAATCTTGGCTAACACGTTCGCCCGCGATGTAAGCTTCTCCTGAAGTGGGTTGAATAAGGCCAACGAGCATTTTGATGCTTGTCGATTTTCCTGCACCATTGGGTCCTAGAAAGCCAACAATCTGTCCAGCGTGGGCGCTGAAGTTTAATGCATTCACAGCAATTTGAGCGCCATAATGTTTACTCAGATTTTTCGCTTCAATCGACATGCGTGATTCTATAATTTTATCTGACAAAGGTAGCTAAAATGGGAACTATTTCTGCTTACCTTTGTGTTTTCGTTTCAAAAAATACAACAAACATGCAGGAGGAAAGTATACGCTTAGATCGTATTGAGGATGCCATTGAAGATATTCGCCAAGGTAAAATGATCATTGTTGCCGATGATGAGAATCGGGAAAACGAAGGAGATTTGATTTGTGCATCAGAGGCCATTACTCCCGAGATTGTTAATTTCATGATTCGTGAGGCTCGTGGTCTCATGTGTGTTTCGTTGACAAATGAGCGCTGCATCGAGTTGGGTTTAGAAATGATGGTGGATCAAAATACAACCTCCCACGAAACTCCTTTCACAGTATCTGTTGATTTGTTGGGCCATGGTTGTACCACAGGTATTTCGGCTCAAGATCGTGCAAAAACGATACAAGCCTTAGTGAATGTGGATACTCGCCCAAGTGATTTAGGTCGGCCTGGTCATATTTTCCCGTTAAAGAGTCGTACAGAGGGTGTGTTACGTCGGACGGGTCATACAGAAGCATCGATGGATTTCGCTAAGCTCGCTGGATTTAAACCATCGGGTGTTTTAATTGAAATATTGAATGAGGATGGCTCGATGGCTCGTTTGCCTGATTTGCGCCGTATTGCAGATAAATTTGATTTGAAATTAGTTACAATCAAGGATTTGATTGAATACCGTTTGGCTACAGAATCTCTGATTCAGCGTGAAATTGGTGTGGATATGCCCACGGAATGGGGTCATTTTGATTTGATTGCTTACAAGCAAAAAAACACGGGTGATACGCATTTAGCGTTAATTAAGGGAACTTGGGATGCCGATGAGCCGGTAATGGTTCGGGTGCATAGTTCTTGTGTAACCGGCGATATATTTGGTTCTTGTCGGTGCGATTGCGGTGGCCAACTGCATAAAGCCATGGAAATGGTGGAGAAAGCAGGAAAGGGCGTTGTGTTATATATGTTTCAAGAAGGCCGAGGTATTGGCTTATTGAATAAATTAAAAGCCTATAAATTACAAGAGCAAGGAAGAGATACAGTGGAAGCGAATTTGGAATTGGGTTTTGCGATGGATGAGCGTGATTATGGGGTAGGAGCGCAAATTATACGTGATTTGGGTATTCGTAAAATCAAATTGATTTCGAATAATCCTAAAAAGCGGGCTGGTCTATTGGGTTATGGATTAGAGATTGTGGAATCTTTGCCAATTGAAATCCAATCGAATCCGCATAATGAGGCCTATCTAAAAACCAAGCGTGATAAAATGGGACATACCATTTTGAAGAAATAAAAAAAGGCTCCGAATTTTCGGAGCCTTTTTTTATTAATTATTTCCTAAGATGATTGGGGTTGATTTGTTCCCCATAATGATAACCTTGGTATTGGGAGATTTTGCAATCTCTTTCTGTGCAATGATGGATTCATATTGCAATTGTTTGTCACTTAATCCGGTCGATAAGATTTTTTGGTAATCGGCAATCCCTTGCGCTTCTACACGCTTCCGTTCTGCCTCTTGCTTTTCTTTTAACAAGACAAATTGCATTTTCTGCGCATCTTGTTCGGCATTGATTTTAGATTCAATCGTCTGCTTCACCGAATTAGGCAAATTGATATTACGAATCAATAATTGCTCCAATACCAAGCCACGCTTTTTGAAATTACTTTCGATATCCTTGTAGATGCGTGTTTGGAATTCATTGCGTTTTAATGAATACAGAGCCACTGCGTCGTAATAAACCGCATTGTCTCGAATCATCGTCCGCGTAATGGGGCGAACAACTTTGTCTTTATAGTCCGGGCCAATTTCTTTTAAAATCGTCGGTGCTTGCGAAGGCAAAATACGATACAAAACAGTGAGGTCAACTACGACTTCCAAACCATCCGCTGTTAACACGCGAATAGCGTCATCCCCCTCTTTGTCGCCCTCGTCATGAACGGCCGACATGGTATAGTTTTGTGTTTTTGCATCGAATACTGTGATGCTGGCCAGTGGGTTTGTGAAGTTCAGACCACTGGATAGGGTACGATCGGATACTTTTCCGAATACACTTTGAACTCCAACTTCACCCGCATCAATTTGCTTGATGGTGGAACTGCTAACGCCTAGTACAATGAGTACGATGGCCACCTTTCGAATAGGGGAGGCAAATTTAGCGAAAACGAGGTTGGGATTGTCGATGGTTTTACTTGCTAATAGGAGCAAGGCGCCAATAATAATAAGTAGCATAGGATTGTTGTTTAATAGGTCTAAGGTACACAATTCTCTGCGGTTAAAAACAAATTTGTCATGCCGTTTTTACGTAAAATATAGCTAATTTTGAATATGATTCAGTTGAAGCACATACACAAAGAATTTGAGGGTCGTGTTGTTTTGGATGGTATAGACGCAAGTTTCCAGCCAGGTAAAATCAACATGGTTATTGGGGGGAGTGGAACAGGAAAAAGTGTGCTTCTCAAGTGTATGATTGGTATTTTGAAACCTGAGCAGGGGCAAGTCCTTTATGATGGTCGCGACTTCTTGAAAGCTGACCAAGATACCGTAAAAGCCATTCGTCGTGAAATGGGCGTTTTATTTCAAGGAGGTGCTTTATTCGATTCAAAAACGGTTTTGGAAAATGTTCGCTTTCCATTGGATACGCTAACATCTCAATCGGTTGAAGAAAAAAATACCCGTGCGATGTTATGTTTACAGCGCGTCGGATTAGAGGCTGCCGCTCACCAGATGCCTTCTGATATTTCGGGTGGAATGAAGAAGCGTGTTGGGATTGCACGCGCGATTGTGATGAATCCGAAATACCTTTTTTGTGATGAACCCAATTCAGGTTTGGATCCATTAACTGCTGTTAAAATTGATTTATTGATTCAAGAAATTACCAAAGAATTTAACATTACCACCATCGTTATTTCACATGATATGAATTCTGTGATGCGTTTAGGTGAATACATTATCTTTTTAAAAGATGGTAAAAAGGTATGGGAAGGAAACAACCAGAACCTACTTCAGACGGAGGAGCCTTCTTTGCAAGAATTTTTATCGACCAAACTTACCTAATATGCCCTTGGTTAAATCGGCTCCTCGTGTGTTGGAAAACGTATCCATGCTGCCTTATAATACATTTGGCATCGATGTTTCAGCGCGTTATTTTGTTGAAATAAATCATTTGCAAGAATACATTGAGCTTGTTCAAACAGGGAATTACGCCCATGTTAAGCATTTGTTTTTAGGTGGGGGGAGTAATTTATTGTTGACAAAGGATATCGAAGCCTTGGTTGTCAAGATTCAAATGGATGGGATAGAGGTTGTGGATGAGGATGCGGATCATATTTGGGTGAAGGCGGGTGCTGGTGTTGTTTGGCATGATTTTGTCTGTTATGCGGTAGACCACCATTGGGCGGGTATTGAGAATATGTCATTGATTCCAGGAACGGTCGGTGCGGCACCTATGCAGAATATTGGAGCATATGGAGTGGAAATCAAAGATACCTTTGATCATTTAGATGCCTTGAATTTAACGACCATGCAGTTGGAGCGTTTTGATACTGCTCGTTGTGCATTTGGGTATCGTGAGAGTTATTTCAAACATGAAGGAAAAGGGCAATATTTAATTACTGCCGTTTGTTTTCGATTAAATAAACAGGTTGAACCTCAAACTTCTTATGGGGCAATTCAATCGGTTTTGGCTGAGAAAGGTATTGTAAACCCTGGAATTAGCGATGTTGCGAATGCAGTGATTGAAATTCGCCAAAGCAAATTGCCGGATCCGAAAGAAATTGGAAACTCGGGGAGTTTCTTTAAAAATCCTACCTTATCGGCTGAGGCTGCTGCAGAATTGATTAAAGGCTATCCGAATATTCCACATTACCCGGTGGAAGGAAGTTCGATGATTAAATTTCCGGCAGGTTGGTTAATCGAGCAAGCAGGTTGGAAAGGTTATCGTTCAGGAGATGCGGGTGTGCATGCCAAACAGGCTTTGGTGCTTGTGAATTATGGTCATGCCAAAGGCAATGAAATTCAAATGCTCTCAGAGCAAATTAAGAAATCGATTTTAGAAAAATTCGGTGTCGTTTTAGAGACTGAAGTAAACATTTTATAATATGACTTTACCCACGATTGAAAGTTTAGGAAAAGGGCCATTCTTCTTGATGGCTGGTAGTTGTGCCATCGAAAGTCGGGACTTAGCCTTCGAAATCGCTGAGCGCATTGACGGAATCACCAAATCGATGGGAATTCCCTTTATTTTCAAGGGTTCATATCGCAAAGCCAATCGGACAAAAATTGATTCTTTTACGGGAATTGGTGATATCAAAGCTTTGGAAATTTTGAAAGAGGTGGGTGCTCATTATAACTTACCTACTGTTACGGATATTCATGAGAGTGCTGAAGCGGCAATGGCTGCTGCCTATGTGGATGTGTTGCAGATTCCGGCATTCCTTTGTCGGCAGACCGACTTATTAGCCGCTGCTGCGCAAACAGGCAAGGCAGTGAATATTAAGAAGGGTCAATTTATGTCTGGTGCATCGATGAAATTCGCGGTAGAGAAGGTTATGCATGAAAATCCGCAAGCACAGGTGTATTTAACGGACCGTGGTAATTCATTTGGATACGGTGATTTAGTCGTTGACTACCGCAATCTGCCTGAAATGGCGAATTTTGGCGTACCGGTCATTATGGATTGTACGCACTCTTTACAGCGCCCTAATCAAGGGAGTGGTGTAACGGGGGGCCAACCAGCCTTGATTGAAACAATCGCGAAAGCAGCAATTGCTGTAGGTGCGGATGGTTTATTTATCGAAACGCATCCTAACCCATCTATTGCTAAATCCGATGGTGCCAACATGCTTCCTTTGGATCAATTGGAAGGTTTATTAGAGAAATTATTGAAAGTTCGCGAAGCGATCGTTTAAGGAATATAGGCTACTTGTAGCCCAACGTCTGTTTTATGTGATGCTGCGATGGCATCTAAGCTGGAACCGATTACCTCTTTTTGGAAGTAGTCGGTTCTTGCTATTTTCAGAGCAATGGATACTTGCTTTAGTCCTTTGTATTCAATCAAGCACAGGTTGCGCGTGCTGGGGTCATAATAGGCGGGCAGTAGAAATGCGAAGGGTAAACTGGGTTCATAGGCATAGAGTCGGGTGTCATAACTCCCGGACCAAATCCATGCGGTTCGCAATTGTACCTTGAATCTTTTAATATGGTATTCAATATCATTTAGCCATAAGTAACCTGATTCGTTTTGTTCTTTTGATTGTATGTGCGTCCACATGATTCGACTATGCCACTCGAATCGAAACAATGGTTTGTGCCAATCGATACTTCCTTGATATAAATCGTGTGGAGAAGTGGGGCTTGTCAGGTTTTTATGCGTCCATTTTAATTGGGCAAAATATTGTCCCTGCTTTCTTCTGTCCCATTGAAATCGGCTTAATAGTTCCCAACCTAGCTTTTCCGAAGCCCATTGACTGGAACTAGCTTTTGGGAACTGAAATATATCGATGTAACTCGAAATACGTTGATATTTCGATCGTTGGTATTGATGCCCAAAGAATAAACCCCATTCATTTTTATTGTTTGAACTCTCACTTATTGCATTTGCCATGGGGCTGAAATAGCCTGATTGATACACCCGTATAATGCCGGAAACATCTGTTTTTTTATTAATTGCCCATGACATGGCATGAATCGATGCCCAGGCTTTGGGAGCCGCGTGAGCCACTTCACCAGAAAGTCGAACATTTCCGAATTGCCTGATATAACTAAGTGAAGTGTTCATGAGCGCATTGCCTCGCCAATCCAAGGGATTACTCGGCATAAAGGGATAATTCCAGCGCGTAATTGTCTGTGCTACTGACCATTCCATCTGTTTTCCTTGATAGCGCAAATGAATGCCTGTGGCGAGTTCCTTGAGTCTATTTTGTTGGCCAATTTCCGTTGCAGTGCGGTGCAAACCATCGAATTGGAAGGATCGAAAATAGCTGCTGTCTTTGGAAAGTATGAGGTCTTTTTTCCGAGTGGAAAAAAAGCCCTGCACTTGCATTTGGCGGAACGTTGCTTGTACATTGATGCCACGGTAAAATTCAGACTCCCCAGACGAGGTATAAGCCATCGCACCCCCATGAAACTTTTGAGTGGCGCGAATGCTTTCATAACTCTTGCCTAAGGAGAAAGAACCCGATTGCACAAGTCCTTGGCCCCATTGGTTGATAAAGTCGCCTAGAATCAATTTAAAGTTGCCTCTCGTGTCTTTTAATTCAACAAAAGCGCTAGTGAAATCATGGTAATGTTGCTCTCCGGCATCTTTTGAACTTAAGATGCCTGCCCGAAGGTGGCTATTCCATGTACCCCGATAACGAAACAACGTGTTGTACGGATTACCTGTAAAACGAACTTTACTTCTTGTCGTGGGAGGCGAAAATCCGTTTTTTTGCTCAAGTGTTCTTTCGATGCGTAAGATGATTTGTTGCTTGGTGTTTTCTGATACATACCAGCGCGGTGGATTTATTCGACAAATGAATAGTGTTTGAATAGCCCGAAGTGTAGGGATATCCCACAATGGGATTGTTTGTAGTTCATATAAGGATAGGAATTTACCAACGTGTTTACGATGGTCAATAAAAGACGCTATTTGTTGGTTTTGTAAAACACCCATCGCCAACAACTCTGCTGCGCTTGCTTCGTTGATATCGATTGGATTTTGATTGTAATAGGTGAGTATCCCTTGTTTTTCCTCGGTCAGTTCTGCGGATTGTTGGGCGCAAATCACATAGGGGAGGAGCAAACAAATAAAAATGAGCTGTTTCAAGTTTTTTTTCTTGAAACTAGCTCATGATTGTTGTTTACCGCAAAAGAAAACTGATAATGAAAATCAGTTAACTGAATTTTCGTTCGATGAGTAACATTAACTCTTGTGAAGCAGCGGATTCTGGAAAGTCAAAGCGCTCCGCAATTGCACTTTTCCAGTTGGCCGGACTTGCTTCAAAATCGATAAATTCAATGAATTGGCTGAACTGTTCAGCATTTCCATCAAATAATTCTTGGATGAAATTTAGTCGCTGAAATAAAGAAATACTTTCAGCGAGCGAAGAGGTCATTTGATTGGCAACCAAGTTCTTCAAGGAATGATCGTCTACTTGAATGGTGTCAAGCACTTTTTCTTCTTTTGAATCCGCTAACATTTCTTGAATGCTTTGCGTTTTAACTTCTTCTGGGCTTATTTCACTCAGGTCGGGTAATTCATGGGATACCTCAAAATAATCAGGTGTTGTTTGGGTCGCTAATGCAAGTTCAGAATCCTCCCAAGCCACTGCTTGTAGGTCATTTTCTTCGATTTCAATCGTAGCTGTCATTGCTGCTTCCAAAGTCACTTCTTCCTCCTCAGGTAAATCTTCCAGGGAATCTGATGGGCGCTCAAAAAATACCTCAGCGTTTAATAAATCTGCGAAACTTGGTACTTCGGGATAAGTTACTTCATTTTGGCCTCCCAATGCTTGAATCCAATCGAGCCAAATTTGCTCGGGCAATTGAACTTGCATTAGAAGTGTTTGTGCAATGGAATTCCATTTTTCTTGCATACGCAGATTTGACCAATCAAAGTTGGGCAACTTCTCCACGATAGCTTCGCTCGTTAATTGTTGCAATAGTTCTGATTGAATGGTGGCAAGAATCATCGGATCGCAATCGAGCGAAAGAACTTCTTGGAAACTTAGGGTTTGACCTTCTTGGTTCCAGTAATGTAAGAAAATGTTCGGTTTCATACGCTTATTGATTGATTTTTAGCGCTTCGCAAGCTTTCATAGCCGCATTTTGCTCAGCTTTTTTCTTGGAATAACCTTTACCTTCGGCGATTTTCTCGTTTTCTAAGAGTACGAATGCTGTAAATTCTTTATCGTGGTGCACACCTTCCTCGTCCAGCGTAAATTGGACTTTTTTGCCTTCTTTCTGTGCCCATTCGATGAGAATGGATTTGAAGTTCGGATTATTCTGAACCACAGTGTCTAAATCGAAATACTGGGTAAGTATCTTTTGTGTGATGAATTTTTGAGTAAAACCAAAACCCTTGTCCAAATAGACTGCACCTATAAATGCTTCCAATGCGTCTCCATACATGCTTGAACGTGAAAGCGATGTCTTGCGTTGGTTTTCGTATTCAATCACCTCTTCGAGGCCTAATTTTCTCCCAAGCACATTCAGTGATTCCCGACTGACCATCCGAGAACGTATTTCGGTTAGGAATCCTTCGTCTTTGAATGGGAATTTTCTGAATAAATAGGCTGCGGTGATCATCCCCAATACGGAGTCTCCTAGGAATTCCAAACGCTCGTTGGATTCTTTGTAGGACTTTGAAGCAGATTCGCGGGATGCGGAGGCATGCAAAAAGGCTAATCGGTATAATTCTAGATTAGACGGATTAGCCCCTATAAGGTGTTTGACAGATTTATAAAGGTGTTTCTCGCGTTCATCTTGGGAATGTAAGCCGAACCAGGTCAACGGAGAAAATAACTTCATAAATTAAATTTTTCTAAAGATGACAGTTGCGTTGTGGCCACCAAAACCGAAGCCATTGCTTAATGCAACATCAATTTTACGCGCTTTACCTACGTTTTCCGTTAAGTCAATGCGTTGATCAATTTCTGGATCACGATTGAATACGTTGATGGTCGGTGGAACAAATTGATTTTTAATGGCTAGGACTGATGCAACAGCTTCTACAGCTCCTGCACCACCTAATAAGTGACCCGTCATTGATTTCGTAGAAGAAATAGCCATTTTATAAGCATGTTCTCCGAAGCAATCAACGATGGCTTTAATTTCTTGTGGATCACCAATCGGTGTTGATGTTCCATGGGTATTGATATAATCTACCTCCTCAGGTTTAATTTGGGCATCTTCCAAAGCGTCTTGCATCGACAATAAAGCGCCATATCCATCGGGATGGGGAGCCGTAATGTGGTATGCATCGGATGAGAAACCGCCGCCAATTAATTCAGCATAAATTTTAGCACCACGTGCCTTTGCGTGCTCGTATTCTTCTAATACCAACGCGCCTGCACCCTCACCTACAACAAAACCATCACGGTCCACGTCGTAAGGACGAGAAGCTGTAGTAGGATCGTCGTTGCGTGTTGACATGGCGTGCATCGCCGTAAATCCACCAACCGATGCGATGGTTACTGGAGCTTCCGATCCACCCGTGATACAAACATGCACACGACCGGTACGGATATAATTGAATGCGTCAATGATTGCGTTATTAGCGGATGAACACGCCGAAACCGTTACGTAGTTCGGTCCACGGAATCCGTTTCGAATAGAAATTTGTCCCGAGCTTGAGTCTGCAATCATTTTAGGGATAAAGAAAGGATTGATTTTAGGCGTTCCATCTCCTTTTCCAAAATAGATCATTTCATCTTCGAATGTTTTCAATCCGCCGATTCCTGATCCCCAAATAACACCAACCTTGTTTAGGTTCAATTTCTCCATATCAAAACCCGCATCTGCGATAGCTTCATCCGAAGCAACAACAGCATACTGCGTGAATGGATCCATTTTGCGGGCCTCTTTGGTATTGATGTAATCTTCTACTTTAAAGTCTTTTAGCTCACAAGCAAAGCGTGTTTTGAATTTTTCAGCATCAAATCTAGTGATGGGGGCACAACCGCTTTTACCTGCGGCTAATCCTTCCCAAAAGGTATCAACTGTATTTCCAATGGGTGTAAGAGCTCCTAGGCCCGTTACAACTACGCGTTTTAACTCCATGTGTTAATTTAATAGACTTTGTAAAAATAAAAAATGTCAATTAGTCAAGGGTTCAACTGAGGATAGATCCTTAGGAATTACCAGGTACTAATTGACATCATTATGATCGTGTGATTCGATTACTTTGCGTTTTCTTCCAAGTAAGCAACTGCTTGGCCTACTGTTTGGATGTTTTCAGCTTGGTCATCTGGGATAGAAACATTGAATTCTTTTTCAAATTCCATGATCAATTCTACCGTGTCTAAGGAGTCAGCTCCCAAATCGTTTGTGAAAGACGCCTCAGTTGTAACTTCTGATGCTTCTACACCTAACTTCTCAACGATGATGCTTTTTACTTTTTCTGCAATATCTGACATTTTATAAATATTTTGGGGTTCAAAAACGATGCAAAGATTAGAATTAAAAGTTAGAATATCAAACAAATTTTATTCCATTTTGCACTTTAAAAATATTAATTGTAATAATAATAATTCTTTTGGTAAAAAACTTATATGGTCTATCCTATTTTCAATTAAAAACAGAGTGATGCCGCGCCTAAAAGCCCCGCATCATTACCTAATAAAGCTTTTTTAATATTTAATTTTTCTAAGTAGGCGGGGGTCAACCAATAGTTCAATTGACGCTCCATGCTCGGTAGAATGAAATCATACGATGCAGATAAACCTCCTCCGATGAAGATGTTTTTGATATCTAAGATGCGAATTAAAGAAACTAACATGTCGCCCAACAAACTTCCTACTTCATCCCAAATAGCTAATGCTAAGGCATCTCCTTCTTCAGCGGCTACAACCAAGGCTGTAGTTGAGATTGTTCCATCCCCGGCCAATACCGTTTGACCTGTATAATTTGCACGCATTTCGGTTGCCAATTGCAATAATTCCTTCTTGCCTACATTACGTTCTAAGACCTTTCCATTTTTCGAAGGAACGTGTCCCGGTTCCATAGCATTTCCATCACCACCTAAGAAAATTTTTCGGTCGATGATGGCAGCTCCGCCAACGCCCGTTCCTAAGGTAATAAAAACGAAATCTTCTGGCATCGTGTTTTTTTCTGGTGAGAAATAGAATTCTCCCAACGCCGCTGCGTTTGCATCGTTTTCCATGAAAAATTCATGCTCAGGAAAGCGTTTCTCCAACATATCAATCATGGGTGACCCATCGATTTCTGGAATGGCTGTGATTTCAATCAAGGTACGGCGGTTCTTAGTCAAAATACCCGGAAGACCGATGCCTATTTTTTTGACATTTTTATGTTGGTATAATTGCAAGGCAATTGCATCAGCTAAACGATCTAAGAAATGGTGGGATTCACGCCAAGTTGCGGTATCATAACTCTGAAAGTTGCTGATTTGGCCGGTATCGGAATGAACGATTCCCATTTTAACGCCGGTACCTCCTACGTCAATTCCTAAATATTCTGCTGCTGCCATAAACATGTATTGATTGAATTACGAATTTGTCGAATTTTGCCGTGAATTTCAAATGAAAAGGGGCTCAATTGTAGATTCTTTCCAATTTTTCCATGATTTGCGCAACGCCTGGGCAGATGACCGCATTCTTTTGGGTGAGATTCATGATGCCCAACATATTTTTACGGTCGGTATGTGGATATTCCCGACAAGCCTTTGGACGGTGTTCGTAAATTTGGCAAGTATTATCTTCCAAGGTTAGGAAGGGGCAGGGGGCAGCTGGATAAACCCAATCGCCATCCGAATCTTGAATTAAGTATTGATCCAAGAATTGGGCCACTTTCATTTTCAATAGGTGCGCAACTCGTTGGATATCCGTCTCATTCCACATGGGGCTCGTTGTTTTGCAACAGTTTCCGCACGTCAAACAATCCAGATTTTCAAAAACCTGTTCGTGGGCTTTTTCAAATTGCATATCCAAATCACGTGGCTTTTTCGCCTTGATTCGTTGGAATACCTTTTTGAAATGTGGATCCTTGGGCATGATTAGATATTGGCATGAAAGCAGGCTCTACAGCGTGCTTGATAGGATTCAGTCTCTCCTAAAAGGACCGTTTCCTCTTTGTCAACGATGCGGTAGGAATAATGAGCTACGGCACCACATTGTACGCAAACGGCATGAACTTTAGTTACATATTCCGCGATGGCCATCAGTTTAGGCATCGGGCCAAAGGGAATTCCCTTAAAGTCCATATCCAATCCTGCGATGATGACACGTTTTCCTTGGTTGGCTAAGGTATCGACAACTTCGACTATAGAATCGTCAAAAAACTGGACCTCATCCAAACCCACCACATCGCAATCGCCTGCTAGCAATAGAATCTCGCTAGCGCTTAACACAGGTGTCGAACGAATGGAATTTTGATTATGGGAAACGATGTCTTCGTCGTGGTAACGTGTGTCCGATGCCGGTTTGAAAATTTCAACACGTAATTGGGCAATCTTCGCTCGCTTGAGTCGGCGAATGAGTTCTTCTGTTTTACCAGAAAACATGGAGCCACATACAACTTCGATCCAGCCGAGGGCTGTCGATTTTTGATTGGACTTGGAATGGGTAGGTTCTAAAAACAAGGGCGTAAAAAGCCCCTGAAATTGCATTCAGGGGCTATCAAATTGAAAATTACTTCGAAGAAAATGTAGCAGAGAAGAATTCACGGTTCATACGTGCAATATTCTCTAATGAAATGCCTTTTGGACATTCCGCCTCGCAAGCACCTGTGTTAGAACAAGCACCGAAACCTTCTTCATCCATTTGCGCTACCATAGCTTCTGCACGTTTAGCAGCTTCCACTTTACCTTGAGGTAAAAGGGCTAGTTGCGAAATTTTAGCGGAAGTAAATAACATCGCTGAAGCGTTTTTACATGCAGCAACGCAAGCTCCACAACCGATACAAGCTGCAGCGGCAAAAGCATCATCTGCATCTTCTTTTGGAATCGGTAGGTTGTTTGCATCTTGTGCATTACCTGTATTCACAGAAACGAAACCACCTGCTGCGATGATGCGGTCGAATGCGGAACGATTAACGACTAAGTCTTTGATCACTGGGAATGCGCTTGCTCTCCAAGGTTCAACCGTGATCGTTTCACCATCTTGGAATGAACGCATGTGCAATTGGCAAGTTGTAACACCACGGTTAGGTCCATGTGGACGTCCGTTGATGTACATTGAGCACATACCGCAGATACCTTCACGACAATCGTGGTCAAATGCTACGGGATCATCTCCTTCTTCGATCAAACGGTTGTTTAACACGTCAATCATTTCCAAAAATGACATATCTGTGGAGATGCCACTCACTTGGTAAGTTTCGAATTTACCAGCTACGTTAGCATTTTTTTGTCTCCAAATTTTGAGTGTCAGGTTTAAATGTCCTTCCATTGTATCGAATTATTTATAAGATCTTTGAGCAATTTTGATGTTTTCGTATTTCAATTCTTCCTTGTGTAGTTCGAATTTTCCATCTCCTTTATTTTCCCATGCAGCAACATAGGCGTAGTTCTCGTCATCACGAAGTGCTTCGCCGTCTTCTGTTTGGTATTCTGTACGGAAGTGACCTCCGCAGCTTTCATTTCTGTCTAATGCATCGATACACATTAATTCACCTAATTCTAAAAAGTCAGCCACACGGCCTGCTTTTTCTAATTCTGGATTTAGGTTATCGATTTCGCCTGGAATCTTCACATCCGACCAGAATTCTTTCTGTAATGCTTGGATTTCTTTGATAGAAGCTTTTAAACCTTCCGCACTACGCGCCATTCCACATTCATCCCACATGATTTTTCCTAAACGCTTGTGGAAGTAATCAACGGGTTTTGAACCTTTGATGTTCATCAAAGTTTCTAAACGATCGCGAACTTCTTTTTCTGCAGCCACAAATGGCTCAGAATCAGTTGACATCGCTGGTGTGCGAATTTCAGAAGCTAAGTAATTTCCAATCGTGTATGGAATTACGAAGTAACCATCTGCCAAACCTTGCATGAGCGCAGAAGCACCTAAACGGTTTGCACCATGATCTGAGAAGTTTGCTTCACCTAAGGCATACAATCCTGGAATCGTAGTCATTAAGTTATAATCTACCCAAAGACCACCCATTGTATAGTGAACCGCTGGATAAATACGCATGGGAACCTCGTAAGGATCTTCTCCGGTAATTTGCTTATACATGTCAAATAAGTTGCCGTATTTTTCTTTTACGACCGCTTTACCCATCGCTTGAATCTCTTCATCTGATGGATTGTGCATGTTATTTTTATTTGCTTCTCCTTTTCCGTAACGGATGATGGCAGCTGCATAATCTAAATAAACAGCCATTTTAGAAGCTCCTACACCAAAGCCTGCATCGCAACGCTCTTTAGCCGCACGAGAAGCAATGTCACGTGGTACTAAGTTACCGAACGCAGGATAGCGACGCTCTAAGTAGTAATCTCTTTCATCTTCCGGAATTTCATTTGCCTTGCGGTTATCGTTTTCCTTTTTAGGAACCCAAATACGACCGTCATTACGAAGTGACTCCGACATCAATGTTAATTTCGACTGGTGATCACCTGAAACCGGAATACATGTTGGGTGAATCTGCGTATAACATGGATTAGCGAAGAATGCTCCTTTTTTGTTTGCTTTCCAAGCCGCTGTTACGTTGGATCCCATGGCGTTTGTCGACAAGTAAAATACGTTTCCGTATCCACCTGTACACAACAATACCGCGTGTCCAAAGTGACGCTCCAAAGCTCCTGTTACTGAATCGCGTGCGATGATTCCACGAGCTTTACCGTCAATTGTTACGACATCAAGCATTTCATGGCGCGTGTACATTTTCACGTTACCCATACCCACTTGACGTTGCAAAGCAGAATAAGCACCCAATAATAATTGTTGGCCTGTTTGTCCCGCCGCGTAAAACGTACGTTGAACTTGCGTACCACCGAATGAACGGTTAGATAGCAATCCGCCGTATTCACGTGCAAAAGGAACACCTTGAGCCACACATTGGTCAATGATATTTCCCGACACTTCAGCTAGACGGTGAACATTCGCTTCACGCGCACGGTAGTCACCACCTTTAATGGTATCGTAGAATAAACGGTAAACTGAGTCTCCGTCATTTTGGTAGTTTTTTGCAGCGTTGATACCACCTTGTGCGGCAATGGAGTGCGCACGACGTGGAGAATCTTGGAAACAAAATACTTTTACTTTATATCCTAATTCAGCTAACGATGCTGCAGCGGATGCTCCAGCTAAACCTGAACCTACAATCACAATTTCCAATGAACGTTTGTTGGCAGGATTTACTAACGGTACGCTTGATTGGTACTTGGTCCATTTTTCGGCCAGCGAACCTTCTGGAATTTTAGCGTCTAATTTTGTCATAATCGTATCGGCTGAGGAATTATTGAATCAAATTAAAATGGAAGGCGATTGGCATTGCGGCAAATGCTGCAGCAATAATAATCGAGTAAATCGCACCAATGGCCTTGATGGTTGGTGTGTATTTTGGGTGATTCCAACCAATGGTTTGGAAAGCACTTTGGAAACCGTGTAATAAGTGGTATCCTAATGAAATACATCCTAACACATAAATCGCTACGACGATTGGGCTTTGAAATACGACTTGCATTTCATTGTACAAGGTATGCGTCTCGGTTAAATCGTTTGTTAAACGCGAGAAATACCAAAAATGCTTCAAGTGGATGATTAAGAACAATAACAATAATGTTCCTAATAGCCCCATCGAACGAGAGTACCATTTGCTATTGGCAGCGCCATCCACAACCGCATAAGCGACGGGACGTTTCTTTTTGTTGTCTAACCATAAACGAAGACCATCAAAGATGTGCAACAATAAACCACCAAACAAAACGATTTCCATCGTACGGATGATTGGGTTGTGTGCCATGAATTCAGCGCCTTCGTTGAACGCAACACCGCCATCGTTTAAGAAGATGGTTGCATTCAAACCGCAGTGAACTAAAAGGAAGCTAATCAAAAATAGGCCTGTAATTGCCATGAGAAGCTTTTTTCCAAGGGATGAATTAAGAGATTTTGCTAGCCAAGCCATAAATTAGGTTATTAGATTTAGGTAAAAATATTCAGCGCGAATTAATCAAGTCAACTGTGCTACTGAATTTTAGCCTTCAAAACTACAATCCAATCGCTTGTCAATCAAATTAATCACTTAAAAAAATGCTTTTTTTTACGATTTTAATTTTGCCTTAGTAACTTGCTAACATACTTGTTTGTTTTATGCGGAAATATATTTTAATCATCTTCATGCTTGTTTTTTCGGTAAGTGCAGCATTCGCGACGCACTTAAAGGGAGGAGAGATTACGGTAAGACGTATTTCGGATAAAACCTTAACCTATGAATTCACCTTAACCACATATACAGAGAATAATCGTGCGAATCAGGATCAAGTAGAAGTGAATTTTTGTTTTGGAGATGGTTCAGCAATTATCAAGGCCAAACGTTGTTGTGGAACTCCAGTGGATATCGGAAATGGTACGCTCAAAAACTTATATAAAGTCGAATATACCTATCCTGCTCCCGCTTTATTTTACAAGGTGTCTGTAGCTATTCCAAATAGGAATGATGGTGTGCGAAATATGACCCGCTCAGTGGAAGTTCCTTTCTATGTGGAAACGATATTTTCCATCAACTCGGGCTTAGGCCAAAACTCAACGCCTTTGTTGCTTAATCCTGCCGTTGACTTAACGGCGGTGGTGGGCCAAGCGTTTATTCATAATCCTAATGCCGTGGATGCGGAAGGCGATAGTTTAGCGTATCGATTATCGGTTTCCCGTACCGGCGATTCCGAAACGTGTAATCCTAGCAGTCGCGGGATCACGGCACCTAACTTTAGACAGCCGAATGAGGTGTCTTTACTTCCATCTAATTTTACGATTAATCCGTTAACAGGTGATTTAATTTGGGATGCTCCACAAGAATTGGGCTTATATAATTGTGCCTTTATCATAGAAGAATGGCGTAATGGTGTGAAGATTTCAGAGACTGTACGTGATATGCAAATTGAGGTGAAAGACGTAGATAATAAAGCCCCTAAATTGACCGTACCACCCGATGTGTGTATTCAAGCGGGTGCTTTGATTAATGAGCGAATTACGGCTATTGATGTTCCATCGAAGACAGGACGCGTCGATCCATTGACGATTTACAGTTTTGGTAATGTGTATGCCATGGATACGGTTTATGCGGTGAAGCAGCCTTATGCCACCTTTGCCTCGATTGCTAAACAAAATTCACCGGCCAGTGCAACGTTTCGTTGGCAAACGGCTTGCCAACATATTCGCAAGGAGACGTATGACGTACTTTTTAAAGTGGAAGATAATCCGCCGTTTACAGTTGGAAATGGTTTGAAATTAGTGGATTCTAAACTTTGGAAGATTCAGGTCATTGCTCCAGCTCCCAAAGGTTTAAAAGTTGCTTTACAGGCTAGCAATGCGGTATTAACTTGGAGTGATTTTTCTTGTGCCTTAACGGGGGCTAAAACGATTATTTATCGTCGGACGGGGGCTTGTAGTCCCGTCGTTAATTCCACATGCGCCACCGGAATGACCGCGACAGGTTTTGTTAAAATTGGAGAAGTGGGAATAGATGTTACTTCGTTCACAGATAAAAATGGGGGAGAGGGTTTGTTGAAAAATACGAATTATTCTTATGTGCTCGTTGTTGAGTTTCAGAATTCAAAAGGGCTTGTTAATTATAGCCCCATGTCGGAATCTGTCTGTGCCTTTATTCCGTCCACGGCTCCGTTAATGACGCAAGTAAGTGTATTGAAAACAGATATAATTGCAGGTGAAATTCAAGTTCGTTGGACTAAGCCCTTGAAGTTGGACACCTCCGTTTTTAAAGCACCGTACCAATATCGCTTGAAACGTGGAGAGGGGCAAACTGGATTGCAATTCGCTGAGGTAGGGACTACGGCTGATACACTTTTCGTGGATAAGGGTTTGAATACATCCGATAAGGCCTACCGCTACCAAGTCGATTTTTATTACACAGCGAATGGTGTGCTGAAATTATTGGACAGTCCTACCCCTGCGAGTTCGGTACGTTTACAAGCTCAAACAGCGGTGAAGTCGATGAAATTAGCTTGGACAGCCTTTGTTCCTTGGTCGAATGACTTTCAGGTACATCGGGTATACCGGGAAACGTACAAGGGATCAGGAAAATTCAACCAAATATCAGATGTTTCTGTGGCTGGGCCAGGTACTTATCAATTTACAGATATTGGAACTGATTTTATTCCAAGTGATGGGAAATTGGATGTGTCCATGTCGGCCGATTCAACCTATTGTTATTACGTACAAACAGTGGGTAGATTCGGGGAAGGATTGCCAGCTATGCGCATCGAAAATGCATCTCAAACGATTTGTGTGAAACCATTAGCTGTTTTGTATCCTCCTTGTGCACCTATTTTGGAAGTAACGGTTCCCGACTGTGGCGTTCAAACCTCGAATTGTGAATCTATTTCAATTGCAAATTTATTAGCTTGGAAGCCAGTCGTTTCGGGTACTTGTGATCCCAACATTGAAAAATATCGCGTCTATGGTGCAAAGTCGGAAGCTGGCCCTTTTGTTAAATTGGCCGAAACCGAAACATTAGCATTTGTTGACAAGAATTTAGTATCACACATTGCTTGTTATTATGTTGTAGCGGTTAATTCTTTGGGGGTTGAAAGTCCAAAGAGCAATGACGTTTGTGTGGACAATTGTCCATCTTTTGATTTACCTAATTTATTTAGTCCGAATGGTGATGGCAAGAATGATGTTTTTCAGGCGATGTATTGTCCTCGATTTGTCAAACAAGTCAATGCTAAAATTGTAGATCGTTATGGAGCCTTGGTTTATGAATATGCAGGTGCATTGGCAGGATTCGGATGGAATGGTCGTTCGATGAGCGGTCAGGCAATGGCCTCCGGTACTTATTTCTACACGGTGGAAGTTGAGTTTGATGTAGTTGATGCAACAAAAGCAAAGAAACAATTAAAAGGCTGGCTTGAGCTAGTTAAATAGGATGTTGGTCATCATCGATGGAGATTGTGCATTTTGTCAATGGGCTTCTAAGCTTTTGGGAAAATTATGTATGCCTGGATTGGAAATTATTTCTTTGGCTGTCGTTTCACCAGATCTCTTAAATACGTGGTCATCAGAAGCTCATTGGACGGTAGATAGTATCAAGGTAATCTCAGAAGGAAAATTGTATATTAAATCCCAAGCGATCGCGGAGGTGATGCGAACGGCACGTTGGTTTGCACAACCTTTACGTTTGTTTTTTTTATTACCTGAAGCGTGGTTGGATCGAGGGTATGACTGGGTTGCTCGAAATCGAAAATCGCAGGCTTGCGAATTACCCCTATAAATATCGTTCCGGTTTCGCTACTTAGTTCTTAACAGTGGTTTCACGGATGTGAAATATGAATCCAATAAAGCTTCTCCCCATTTATTGGCCGCGAATTCAATTCCTTTAAAATTAAAATGGGTTCCATCATGTCGGAATGTAGGTTCTGTAAGAGATTCTAAATCAGCTCCAACGATGGTATATGGAATTTCATTTAAGATTCTTTTTTGTGCGGCACGGACTTTAACTTCTTTTTCATTGTCAGATCCTCGGTTGCATTTAGCGACGAAGAATGTAAGGTCTGGCATGTTTAATAAATCACGCGTTTTTTTCATGTATAGTTTAGTGCCTTCTACAATTTCATCTTGTGTCAGGTTAATGTCGTTTTCTCCATGCATGACTAATACCCCACGAAGACCTGATTTTGGGAAATCCGCTAAGATTCTATTTTCAAAAAATTGATAGGGGTATCGAAGTTTCCAATCAAAAATAGGGCTTTCAAAAGGAAGTCCTACAGCAGAGTTACCCCACTGTAAAGAGGTAGAACCACCGATTCCCGTGTTATAAATGCGGATAGGAACATTCAAACGTGTTTTTAAAATATCTCCTAATCTTCCCCAAAAGGCATTTCGTCCTGATTCCCAGGTAATTACCTCACACCATTGCTTGTCAAAGTTGTCAATATTATAGGGGTCTTGACCTTCAGCTAGCGAATGTCCCACGACAGCAAATATTTCGCCTACTTTGAAGTTCCAAAGCATCAACGTGTCTTCAATGACTTGGTTTGCATTTTCAATAATCACCTGTGGATAATAACCACCACCTTTCAAGACAAAGCTACCGCTGAATTTGTTACCCCCGTCATTCGTTAAAGGAAGCCAGCCCGTTTCTTGGCCTCCAAGAAAGTTTTTGAATTTTATTTTTGCTGAAGTGAATGACGCATTTGTGCTGCCCGTAATGAATATTTCACCTTCGTTATTGTTGTTTCTTTGGACAAATTTTCGACAGTTAGCGATGTCGAATGTGACTTTTGTTCCTGTGTCGACAGGTTCAGGTTCAATGTTTTGTGTTTCACATGCCAATAATAAAATGAAGCATGGTATCGTAATGAAAAAAAGATGAATGAATTTATTCATTTGTATAATTGGGTTTCAAAATGGTATCTCAAACCACTTTGATTATATTTGTCTCTTGAATTGATATCAAAATTATAAAAAAAATAACAAATGAAAGCATATGTTTTCCCGGGTCAAGGTTCTCAATTTCCAGGTATGGCGAAGGATCTTTACGAAAATTACGCTGCGGCTAAATCCATTGTAGATGAGGCTGATGCAATTTTGGGCTTTTCGCTCGCTCAAATTATGTTTGAGGGCACAGATGAGGAGTTGAAGCAAACCCGTGTTACCCAACCGGCTATTTATTTGCATTCTGTGTTGGTAGCGAAATTAGGAAAAGATTTTGCTCCTGCTGTGGTAGCGGGTCATTCCTTAGGGGAGTTCTCTGCTTTGGTCGCTGCAGGTGGTCTTGCATGGCAAGATGGTTTGCAATTAGTATATAAACGTGCTTTAGCGATGCAAAAGGCATGTGAAATTCAACCAAGTACCATGGCTGCAGTGTTAGGATTGCCTGATGCCACGATTGAAGCAATTTGTGCAGCCTATGGTCCATCGGTCGTTGCAGCTAATTATAATTGTCCAGGTCAAGTGGTTATTTCAGGATCTGTTGAAGGCATCGAAGCGGTTGGGATTCAACTGAAAGAAGCAGGCGCTAAGCGTGTATTAACCTTGCCGGTTGGTGGAGCTTTTCACTCCCCCTTCATGGAGCCAGCGCGTGTAGAATTAGCGGCGGCGATTGAGGCGACAGAAGTGTTGAAACCCATTTGTCCTATTGTTCAGAACGTAAATGCCAAAGCATCCCAAGATCCAGCTGAAATCAAGGCAAACCTTATTGCTCAATTGACAGGTGCGGTTCGGTGGACGCAGTCGGTGGAAACGATGGTAGACATGGGTGCGACGGAATTCATTGAATGTGGTCCAGGAAAAGTATTACAAGGTTTGGTCAAGAAGATTAATGGAGAATCAATTGTGGCTTCGATGGAGTTAGTTTAAATCGTTGATAATGAGGAGTTAGGTTTCTCGGCCAATAAATAATTCGTTTTTTTTTAGGCGATGTTTGATTTTTTGGGAGCAAGGCCTTACTTTTGCAACACAATTGGTATTGACCTATGGTGTAATGGTAACACACCAGTTTTTGGTTCTGGTTTTCTAGGTTCGAATCCTGGTAGGTCAACACAGAAAAAGCTCATCGTAATGATGGGCTTTTTTATTTGCCTTTCAACCAAGAAATAATTCTTTTCGCAGCTTTTGTCTTTTGCATTTCTGCGCTCATGCTGCCCCAAGACCATAATGTTAAGGGTAGAACAGTTGATTGCGTAAAATCCCATTTTTGTTCTTGTCCTTTGTTCGTGTTAATTACGATGACTCCATTTGCCCCACGGACGCCATACAGTGCAGTTTGGGATGGATCTTTTAATACTTGGACAGAGGCAATATCATTTGGATTGATTGAATTAATATTGCCTTGCAAAGGAACTCCATCTACCACATATAAAGGGCTATTCGCATTGATGGAGCCAATGCCTCGAATGCGCACCATCGTACCACCGCCTGGGGAATTATCATTGCCTATGGTGACACCTGCAGCTTGACCTTGTAATTTCTGCGTAACCGAGGCTGTATTGGTTTGGCTCAGTTTCTGAGCATCAATTTCGATTGTATGACTATACCTTTTTTCTACGGGATTCATTTTTGGGTAAATTTGGATGCCTATGCCTTTTTTGCCTTCCAAATTCCGTCCTTTGATGATTTTCACATCCGCAATTTGTCGTAAATCTACCGCACTCGTGTCTCGGAATTCTAACGGATTTTGTTTGTCGGCGGCCTCATACCAATATACCCACAAGGTGTCATGCTTTATCTCTAGCTGTTGGTTTGGACCAGAAAAATAGCGAATGAATAACGCCGAAGGCTCATTTGTCTGCGCCCAGGCTTGACATGTAATTAAGAGTAAAAGGCCAATTTTCTTCATCGGTTGATTTCGCCTAGGTTCTCATACGAGAGAATCATTGAACGAACATTATGGTAATTGATTTTCCAGTTATGTGCCGTATGTCGCCAAATAGGTTCGCCTTCGCGCGTCATCAAAGGCCACCATTCACCTGTTTGTTGATTGATCATTTTATCAAACACAAATCGATGTACCTGCTTATGGGCTTCTAGAAAGCGTTCATCTTTTGTTAAGCGATAAGCATCTAACATTCCAATCAGCATTTCTGCCTGTTGCCAAAATTCTTTTTCATGATCCGTCGCTTCGCCGGTATGTGATCCTTCCACAAAGACGCCACCATATTCCCAGTCGATGCCGTGGTCTAAGGCATGGTAAAAAGCCTTTTCTAGATTTGGACGGTATTTTTCAAGGTCAAATCCGCCAATTTTGATGGCATGCATGAGGAGCCAACCGAATTCCGCATTGTGTCCATAGGACGTGTTGTCGGTCGAGGAGGATTTTTGGCCTCCATCTGCAAAGCGGTCCCATCCCCAGACTACGTCGAATTTTATTTGTGGAGCCACCGACCAATCCGCCCAAAATTGCGGGATACCCGTTCCTGTCACCGGATGCATGATTTTATGGATGAGAATTTCAATGACTTCTTCAAGTTTACGTCGATGCAAGGATTTGCCGCTTGCCTCATAAAGTGTTGTAAAAGCCTCCATGAGGTGCATGTGAACGTCCAAGGTTTTTCGATCTCCCCCGGGAGAACCTGGACCCATCAGCGACCAATCTTCCGCAAAAAACTCCCAGTAGCCTCCATGTTGGGTGTCGACCGCATGTTTTTGTAAGAGGTCAAACACCTTTTCTGCGTATGAAAGCCCAATAGGATCCCCTGAAGCCAAGCTATATTCACTCAGGCAATAAATCACGAAACTATGTCCGTAGCCTATTTTTTGTTTGTTTATTGGATTCCCTGCGCGATCAACCATCCAGTAAAATCCTCCATACGTAGTATCCCACATTTTTTCAAGGAGAAATTTGACGCCCTGTTTAGCCATTTCGAGCATGATGGGCCCTCCAAAGCCATGTCGGTAAGCTTGTGAATAGGTGAAAATGGACCGTGTTTGCGCAATGAGGGATTTTTCGTCTTCACCCGTGTCAACACCAAATTCGTCGAAATGGGTAATGAATCCTCCATAATTCGGATCTACGGTGCGTTTAATCCAAAAAGGAAGTAAAGCGTTTTCCGTATAGTCTTTAATTTCTTGTTGCATAGTATGCGTCGATTATTTCTTGTGGACTTGCGCTGCCTGTCTCGCCCATTTTGTGAATGCTTACATGAACGGCTAGGCTGGCGAATAAGCATGCTTCTTGTATGTTGGCCCCCGAAGCTCTCGCCGCACTAAAGGCTGCTACGACCATGTCGCCGGCGCCAACCGTATCAATGCTACCGTGCAATGGGATTGCTTTTTCCCAATGAAATTCAGCCGGGGAGGCATAGATCATGCCCTGCTCACCCAGAGTCACCAATACGGGCTTTTGTCTTTTGGCAACCCAGTTTTTGATTGCCTTTTCCAAGTCGTCTGTATTGCCTATGATTTTTGTTAATTCTAACTCATTTACTTTTAGTAAGGTGTTAGTCGCATATTGTCCTAAGCTACGCAAGTCGGCAATCGCATGTTCCCCCACATATTTCTGTAAGTATTCGAATGTCGCTTGATTCAATAAGGGGATTTGAAACTGTTCATTGATGATAATCCAATCGTAACTTGACGCGTGGATGGCCAATTCATGTATGATTTCTGGCGTGAATTGTTGGAATAGCTGATTTTGTGTTCCAAAATCCAAACGGCTTTGTTCGATACCAGCCTGCATGGGTTTGCTGTAGGTGGGGGTATCTAGTTGGGTTTTCGACTTTAATTGCTGTGTATTTATTTGCAAGGATTGTGCAAGGTATTCCATTTCTCTGCCAAACACATCGTCGCCGCGTAGGCCAAAGGCGTCTACTTGAACACCTAAGCAAGCTAGGTTTTTGGCAACATTGCCCGCACCGCCTAAATAGGTTTTGGCCTTAGAGGCATGTTGGACTTGTTTTCCTGTTTCAATGGAAAAATCAGTTGTGTTGGGATTGAAGTCAAAATAGAAATCCAAGGCAAAGTCACCGATGACCGCGATGCGTAATGCGCTGATTTTAGCCAATAGGGCTTCTAATCGCTGGGAATTCATGTTGATAGGTTTAATTGCTGAAATGTACAAAAAAAATGTGTGGAGGCAAATTGTAAGGATGCTTCGCCACTAAGCTTTGGCAATCCTTTGAGGTTTGCCAAAGCTAGGTCTTTCAGATGTAAATTTGACTTGAGAAACTGATAATTTCTCCTTAATTTTATTCTTCTATTTACCCTAAAATTTTCCATTTTGGCATTAATTAAATCTATTTCAGGTATTCGTGGGACCATCGGTGGAAAACCGGGTGACGGACTTAGTCCTATCGACGTGGTGACTTTCGCGGCGGCTTATGGCGCTTGGTTGAAAAGTACGAATCCTACTTCCAATCAAATTGTAATAGGTCGCGATGCACGTATCTCCGGTTCCATGGTATCATCTTTGGTTGCAAACACTTTAATTGGTCTTGGTTGGAATGTGTTGGATATCGGCCTTTCTACTACACCCACGGTTGAATTAGCTGTGCCCTGGACGAAATCTGCTGGTGGTATAATCATCACGGCAAGTCACAATCCTGCTCAATGGAATGCATTGAAACTTTTGAATGCGGAAGGGGAGTTTATCTCCGACGAAGACGGGAAGGCTTTACTTCGTTTAGCTGAAAACCTTGATTTTAATTTTGTTGAGGTAACCGAATTAGGTAAGATTACCGAAGATGCGAGCTTTTTACAACAGCATATCGATCACGTTTTGGGATTAAGATGGGTTGACAAGGCTGCGATTCAATCTAAAAACTTTAAGGTTTTAGTCGATGCGGTCAACTCTACGGGTGGCATCGTTGTTCCTCAATTATTGAATGCTTTAGGTGTTCAACAGGTGGATGTGATTTTTGGTGAACCCAATGGTCATTTTGGACACAATCCAGAACCCTTGCCAGAGAATTTGACAGCCATGATTGCTGAAATGAAAACCGGAAAATATGATTTAGGTATTGTGGTGGATCCAGATGTGGACCGCTTATGCTTTATTTCGGAAGATGGTACGCCTTTTGGTGAAGAATATACCCTTGTTGCCATAGCTGATTATATTTTGGCCAAAGAAAAAGGAAATACCGTTTCAAATTTATCCTCAACAAGAGCGTTAGCCGATGTAACAAATCAGCACGGCGGTACATATTTTGCTGCAGCGGTAGGTGAGGTGAATGTCGTAACGAAAATGAAAGCTGAAAATGCCATCATTGGTGGTGAAGGTAATGGCGGCGTAATTTTCCCTGAATCACATTATGGTCGGGATGCGCTGGTAGGTATCGGTTTGTTTTTAACACATTTGGCCTATAAAAATAAAACAGTTAGTGCGCTTCGTGCGGAATATCCGGCTTACATTATGTCGAAAAATAAGATTGAATTATCGGCAGATTTAAATGTCGATTTAATCTTAGCGACAGTCGCTGAACAATTTAAAGCGGAACGTGTCAATACCATCGATGGTGTGAAAATTGATTTCGCTGACCGCTGGGTACATTTACGCAAATCAAATACGGAGCCCATTATTCGGATTTATTCAGAGGCTCCAACGGAGGCAGAAGCGAGTGGCTTGGCCCAACAAATCATGCAGGTGATCAAAGCGATTGCTAGCAAATAAGTAGAACATGACATCAACAACAAAAACACCTATTTACCTCGATAACGCGGCAACCACCCCGGTGGATCCGGCAGTTTGGCAGGAAATGCAACCCTTTTTTGAGCAATTTACCGCGAATCCTTCGTCGATTCACTCGCATGGCCGACAAGCCAAAGTGATCGTCGAAAAAGCGCGTAAGGCTGTTGCTACCTTATTGAATGCTTCACCGGCAGAAATTTTCTTTACATCAGGCGGTACTGAGGCAGATAATACGGTTATTCAGTCGGCCGTTTTGTATGGTGGCGTGAAGACCATTATCACATCTCCTTTGGAACATCATGCGGTTTTGCATACCGCAGAAGCTTGGGAGAAATTAGGGATGGTGAAGGTGCAGTTGGTTCAAATCAACACAGAAGGCGATATTGATTTAGGTCATTTGGAAAGTTTATTGGCCGAAAATCCGAATGCTCTTGTATCGCTGATGCATGGAAATAATGAAATTGGAAATCTGTTGGATTTGAAAGCTGTGGGTGCATTATGCCAACAATACGGCGCTAGCTTCCATTCGGATACCGTGCAGACGATGGGTCATTTTACTCATGATGTGCAAGCATTGCCAGTCGATTTTTTGGTAGGAGCGGCGCATAAGTTTCACGGCCCCAAAGGAATCGGATTTTTGTATGCACGAGCGGGTGCCAAGTTTCATCCGTTGATGCATGGAGGTGCACAGGAGCGTAACCAACGTGGCGGAACGGAAAATGTGTATGGGATGGTTGGTTTGGCCAAAGCGTTAAGCATGGCTTATGCGCAGATGGACGAACATATGGAACACATAAAATCCATTAAATCATATTTTATTGAAGGTTTACAAAAACGCTTTCCAGGAATTCTGTTTAATGGTCGGTCGGGCGAAGTGGACAATAGTTTATATACCGTGTTAAACGTTCGCTTCCCGAGTGTTGCGGATGGGGATATGCTTTTGTTCCAATTGGATATTGAGAAAATTTCCGCTTCGGGCGGAAGTGCCTGTTCGAGCGGAACTTCTGTGGGGTCACATGTGCTTTCAGCCTTGAATCCTTCGGCAACAGGAGCTGCGATTCGTTTCTCATTCTCAAAGAATAATACGAAGGAAGAGATCGATCGGGTGCTGGAGGTGTTGGAACGCTTGGTGAAGTAATTAACATAAAAAAAGACGCAGGTATCGCGTCTTTTTTTGTTTTGTTGAGACGCGATACTTCGCGTCTTTTTTAATTTAGACGCGAGGTATCGCGTCTCTACATTTTTCTTTTAGACTCGGGGTATCGCGTCTCTACATTTTTAATTTAGACGCGAGGTATCGCGTCTCTGCGATTAGTAAGCTCTCGCAAACAAAACGCGCTTATTTGAAGGATTGCCAGTCAAAATACATTTGCCAGCTTCTTCTTTAGCGTCTAAAGGAATACAACGAATTGTCGCTTTGGTTAATTCCTTAATTTTCTCTTCTGTTTCCGAGCTCCCATCCCAGTGTGCTGAAATGAAACCGCCTTCTTCTAATTTAGCATTGAATTCGTCCCAAGTATTCACGACATGCGTTTTCTCTGTACGGAATGCCAAAGCCTTTGCATAGATTTTCGTTTGAATGTCTTCCAAGGTATCTAATACGACCTGCTCAATGCCTTCGAAAGCCATGCTTGTTTTTTCGCGTGTGTCGCGTCGGGCTAATTCGATCGTTCCATTTTCCATGTCCCGATTTCCAATCGCCAAACGAACAGGAACACCTTTCAATTCGTATTCAGCAAATTTGAATCCAGGGCTTTGGTTGTCCGATGTATCAAACTTCACAGAAACACCGCTTTTGCGAAGTGATTTTACTAATGGATTAACTTTCTCAATGATGGCGTTCAATTGCTCCTCGCCTTTGTAAATAGGAACAATAACGACCTGAATAGGGGCTAATTTGGGAGGTAATACCAAACCTTGGTCATCCGAGTGGGCCATGATTAAGGCTCCCATCAATCGGGTAGAAACACCCCAAGACGTACCCCAAACATAATCCAATTGGTTTTCCTTGCTTAAGAATTTGACGTCAAATGCTTTTGCAAAGTTTTGGCCTAAAAAGTGAGAGGTTCCCGCTTGCAATGCTTTTCCGTCTTGCATCAATGCTTCAATGCAATAGGTTTCATCGGCACCTGCAAAACGCTCATTAGCCGTTTTGATTCCTTTTACGACAGGCATTGCCATGAAGTTCTCAGCAAAATCTGCGTATACTTCTAACATTTGCTCTGTTTCCTCAATCGCCTCTTTTTTTGTTGCATGCGCGGTATGACCTTCTTGCCATAGGAATTCAGCGGTACGAAGGAAAAGACGTGTACGCATTTCCCAACGAACCACGTTGGCCCATTGATTGATCAATAAGGGTAAATCGCGGTAGGATTGAATCCAGTTTTTATAGGTTGACCAAATCACTGTTTCAGAGGTAGGTCTTACAATTAATTCTTCTTCTAATTTGGCATCAGGGTCCACAATGACACCCCCACCATTTGGGTCATTTTTGAGTCTGTAATGCGTAACGACCGCGCATTCTTTGGCAAAACCTTCTACGTGGGAAGCCTCTTTGGAAAGGAATGATTTTGGGATGAATAAAGGGAAATAGGCATTTGTATGGCCTGTTTCTTTAAACATATCATCCAATGCGCGTTGCATTTTTTCCCAAATAGAATAGCCATAGGGTTTGATAATCATACAGCCTCGTACTGCTGAATTTTCAGCTAAATCAGCTCTTTTGACTAACTCATTATACCATTCAGAATAGTTGTCGGCACGTGACGGTAAGGATTTACTCATATATTTTTTGGGAATCGTACTAGGTGGGTATTTATTTCGTTAATTTGTATGATCTTGAAATGGAAACTATTTTCAAGGTTCAAAGGTTAAATTTACGAATTAAACCATGAACTTAAAAATACTAGCTTGAACTCAGATCTTAATCCATTGAATGCCATGAAAAATTTAGGGATTGCCTCGGTATTGATTGCAATGATCGCATTGTTGAACGCATGTTCGATTTCTCAAACAGCCTTTGTTTCGGATGATTTATATGATAGTTATCAAAAACCAGCTACTGTTGTCACAAAACAAAAAAAAGCATCTTATTTGAATTTTGAGGAAGATGCTCAGGTTATACAAGAAGAGGAGGCAACAGTCATTCAGGAAGAAGCCGATGTGAATTATTTGAATTCACGGGCGGTGTACCAACAAGGCTACAATTCAGGATTTAATCAAGGTTTATTCACGTCCAATCCTTGGAATAATTGGTATTCAAATCCTTACATCAATTTTGGCATTGGATATTCAAATCGTTGGTATTCACCTTTGCAAGCTTGGCGTCTGAATGATCCATTTTATTCAGGCTTTGCCATGGGGACGAATTTCGGATATATGGGTGGTATGGGTTATGGATTTAATTCGTTTGGTTTTTCTAGTCCTTATGGCTATTACGATCCTTTCTACGGCTATGTAGGGCCAGGAATGATGTTTGGTTATGGACCTGCTTATAATTACTACCATGGCTTTGGTCAAAATTATTATGGGGGTAATTTTTATCAATCCAATGTAGGGACCTCGCAAGAGCCCATACAGCGCTACAATCGTGGACCGCGTGATGGTGGAGCTACCAATCGTTATGGAGGTGAGAACTATTCAAATACGCCACGAAGTAGTAATAATACCTACAATAGTCAAGGAACAAATCAACTGCGTGTGAATTCATCCGTGGGTAATTCGAATGCCCCAGTGCAAGCAGCACCTCGTAGAAATTCAAATGTAGAATACAGGCCATCTGCTCCACAGCAGAATTATGGTCAAAATAGAACGGAATCCTACAGTTCTCCTTCATCCAATTATTCAGGAGGCTCTAATAACAGTGGTGGTGGTTCAAATGGTGGTTCTTCACGTGGTCCAAGATAATTTTATGAAACGTATATTTCAGATCTTCTCGCTTATTTTGGTAAGCTATATTGCGCATGCGCAGGTTTATACCTATCCGATGCTGGCAAAACAATTTTCCACCTCTTATGTGACGGGTTCTGCTCGCATGCAAGGTTTGGGTGGGACTCAGAGTGTATTGGGTGCTGACTTAAGTT
Source organism: Cytophagaceae bacterium (assembly GCA_017984215.1). Taxonomy (GTDB): domain Bacteria; phylum Bacteroidota; class Bacteroidia; order Cytophagales; family Spirosomataceae; genus Aquirufa; species Aquirufa regiilacus. The sequence goes on along the minus strand of JAGOAA010000008.1, from coordinate 24,718 downwards.
CAATTGCTGGGAATGCCGCTGGTTTAGGGTTTTATTCTCGTTCTGAAGTTGGCTTAAATTTTGCATTGAACTCCTCCCAAACGGACGCTGATTATTTAAGTCAATCGACAAGTGGTACCAATAATCTGTTTCACATGCCTAATTTTGGCATCGTTATTTCGGGTGATTATTTGTCAAGTTCATCTTGGCGAGGAGCCTTCGGGATTGGTTATTCACGTCAGGTTATTTTAACACAGCCCTTGAATATGGAGGGCACGAATAATCGGAGTTCTTATTTGGATCATTTAATTCAAAAAGCAGGGGATAAGGGTGCAACCGGGGCAAGTTTAGATAATGAATTTGATCCTGTTTACAATACGGCGGATAGTCCGGAAGCAGCAGCCTATCAAGCCTATTTAATCAATCCAAATGCAAAAACAGGTGGGGCTCCTTTTGAGCGATATTTGCCAAATTTACCCACGCAGCAATTTGGTTATGCTGTCAATTCGGGTTCGGTTTCACAATGGGATATTAGTTACGGCGCAGCCTATCAAGAACAATTATATGTAGGTCTTGGCCTACATTTTACGAAGCTGAATACATCTCAATCGCAATTATGGGAAGAGCGTTATGCGGGGAATAATTTTGTGGAAGGTTTTACTTATGAAGAGCAGTTAATTACGACGGGTTCAGGTATTTCTGCTTCATTGGGTGTTATTTATAAGTTGAAGCCCAATTTGCGCGTAGCATTAAATGTGCAATCGCCAACCTATTATGATAATATTAAGGAACAATTGACGGGTTCGATGTCTCCACAAATTTCGGAAATTCCTGTTACCGGAGGTTATATCACGAATGTAAAGCCGGTTAAATTGACGCCTAATGAGTTTACCTACCAGCTGGTGACACCTTTCCGAATTTCAGGTGGAATGGCCTATTTCTTCGGTAAAAGAGGTTTGCTAAGTGCTGATGTTGAAATGCTTAATTATGCTGGGATGTCAGTTGCTTCGGCAGAATTAGGACCTTACGCAAACCAACAGTTTAAAGATAAATACAACAGCCAAATCTCGAAAAACTACCAAACGGTACTTAACATGAAAGTGGGAGCCGAGTTTCGTGTTTCGAGTGCATGGACGCTCCGGGGTGGCGCTGCCATTTATGGTAGTGGATTTTCAAGTACCTATGATTCCATCGATCGTAATCAATTCCAGGTCTCGGGAGGTTTAGGTTATCGCAGTTCGGCATATTATGTGGACTTCGCTGTCGTTCAACGTACCGGCAAAGATGCCTATACTCCTTATACATTAAAAAATGCGGCCGATTATGCATCAGCCGCATTGACACTAACAAATACGCAGTTCACCTTAGGTGGTGGAATATTCTTCTAAACTGGCAGGTATTGGTCTAATAGCCACAATAATTGGCTTACCGTGATTTCGCCATCTACCTGGATGTCGGCTTGTTGGTAAAAAGATAAACGCTCTTCAAACGTCTTTTTGATGGAGGCAATGACTACTTCTTCACTTTGGCTTTTATCTAACAATGGACGGTTGTTTCCTTGCGCCTTGTAAAGTCGTTTGGCCAAATCGTTTACATCAACGTTTAGGAACACACTAACTCCATTTTCTTTGATGAAATCCATGTTGTCATTAAAGCATGGAATGCCTCCACCCGTTGCAATCACCATCGATTGATTCGGTTGGAAACCACGTAATGTCTTCTTTTCTAGTTCGCGAAAATGTGCTTCTCCGTAATTGGAAAAAATCTCAGAAACCGTTTTTTGTTCACGTGTTTCAATCAATTTATCCATATCTGTAAAGCTATACCCCAAATTTCTTGCTAATTCTTTCCCTAATGTACTCTTTCCTGATGAGGGCATTCCAACTAAATAGATATTCTTCATTCTTGCACTTATTGTTTTATATGTTGTTGAATTTCATCCGCATTGGGTAGGCGATAGGCCGACCATTTTCCTTTGACGGTTCCTTGGCTAATAAGCCAAAGTCCAGGACTTGAACGAATGATGGTTTTTAATACTTTGGTGTCCGCCGATAGGGCTGGAAATGCTAATTGGTACTCATGGCGCAATGCGTTAACATCCGCATCGGATGAGGCGCTTACCAACCAGACAGGAATCTTGACAGTTTTTGCCAACTGGCTAATGGTTTCAAGTGCGGCTAATCGTGCATGGTGTACATTGGGTACGATGACGAGCAAATGATCGCCGCTAAATATTTTTTGAGTATAATTCGTTGTATCCCCATCAATCCATAAACGGTAGTCGGTAATTAATGGTCTTGCCTCTTTTTCATTGATCGCCTGCATGGAAACAAATTCCGCTTTTGGATCTGTAGGCATTTCGGCTAATTCAACATCCTTGCCATCAATTTTGTAGATATAGCTGAATTTCAAATCTTCCCGATTCTTCATATTCGAAGGAATATGTTGGCCTACTGCATAAGGCAATCCATCCTGAAGTGGAAGGTAGAAATAGCAATAGGTTCCTAGTCCGACACTCAATAGGGCAGATGCGATGACCCATTTTCCGGTCGCGCGGCTTTGCTTGATTTTGTCTGTTAAGAATAAGCTTAAGGTCAAAATAAGTAAGAATATATCCTTGCCAAAAGATGTCCATGGAGTTAATTTGATCGCCTCGCCAAAACAGCCACAATCGGTCACTTTATTGAAATAGGCTGAATAGAATGTCAGGAAGCTGAAAAAGATAAGTATGCCAACAAAGCTGTAGAGCGTCTTTTTTGTTTTGTAATTCAGTGCTAAAGCAATGGCTAAAACAATTTCAGCGCTACTTAGCCCGATCGAAAAAAGAAGTGCCTGAGGAATAAGTAATTTCCAGAAACCAGCCATCCATGGAAAATCCACCGAGAAAACTTCGAAGTATTCCTCGAGTTTCAGTTGTGTTCCAATGGGATCGTTAAGTTTGATTAGTCCAGAGAATAAAAAAATCCCGACCAAAACAAACGTGGCTATGTTGCGGTATTGCTTCATCCGAATTATTGCTGTTGGGCCATTTGCATTTGCTTTTCCTCGTTGAATTTGATCAAACAAAAGACAGCATAATTAAGCATGTCTTGGTAGTTGGCCTCCACACCCTCAGAAACGAGCGTTACACCTTGATTGTTTTCAATTTGTTTGGTGCGGAAAATTTTCATCAGGATTAAGTCCGTCATGCTACTGATGCGCATATCGCGCCATGCTTCGCCGTAATCGTGATTTTTGTTGCGCAAGAGTTCAAGGGTCGTTTCGACTTGTAGGTCGTAAAATCCACTTAATTCTTCTGGGCTAAATTCCATTTGATCGGATGATTCAAGTGATTTTTGAATCAATGCGATGATGCAATAATTGATGATCCCGATGAATTCCCCTTCGATGCCATCTTCAATGCGTTGCGCTCCTTTGTCTTGAATACTTCGGATACGTTGTGCTTTGATGAAGATTTGGTCAGTCAAACTAGGTAATCGTAAAATTCTCCAAGAGGTACCGTAATCTTTGTTTTTTTTATCAAACAAGGCTTTGCAGTATGAAATTACTTGGCGATATTCGATTTCAGTTTGGGAAGGCGCGGAGTCCTTATTCATACGGGTCTGTATTTTTAATTATAGCCTACAAAAATATTTAAATTATCCTAAATTTCGTTGATTTGAACGCTCTTTTTCCATCATTTCAAACAATTCGCGTACAGGGTCGAATCCTAAGCCTCGATAAGCCGCTTATCATGGGTATTTTAAATACAACTCCTGATTCTTTTTATGCGGGCAGTCGGGCATTGGATGTTTCTATTTGCCTTGAACGCGTAGCTGGAATGATTGCATTGGGCGCAGACATTATTGACATCGGTGGGCATTCCACGCGTCCAGGAGCAGTTCCTGTATCTGTTGAAGAGGAAATTGCACGTGTGGTTCCGGTTATTTCCTTGTTGCGCCAACAATTCCCTAGCCTTATAATCTCAATTGATACCTACCGTTTGTCCGTCGCTAAGGCTGCAATCGCCGCTGGTGCTGATATTTTGAATGATATAGGTGCAGGTCAAATGGATTCAGGAATATTTGAGTGGGTTGCCCAAAATCAAGTGCCTTATATTTTATCGCACATTAGGGGAGCCTTTAATCAAGTGCATGATGTACCCGATTACCAAGATGTTGTTTCGGATGTGTGGTCGGACTTGGCTGAGAAGCTCCAACAATTACGTGCCTTAGGTGCTAAAGATGTGATTATTGACCCAGGTTTAGGGTTTTCTAAATCCATGGAACACAATTATGTTTTACTGGCTCATCTATCAGTTTTTAAAACCTTGGGCGCTCCGATATTACTTGGTGTTTCTCGGAAGTCGATGATTTACAAAACTTTGGGAATCACGGCTGCAGAATCCTTGAATGGGACGTCGGTGTTGCATACAATTGCGCTCCAACAAGGTGCCAATATTTTACGGGTGCACGATGTGGCGGAGGCCAAAGAAGTGATCACTTTAGTTGCTAAACTACAATCGAATGGATTACCCAATTTGGATTAATGGGGCTTGGAAGCCGGCCCATGAAGCACATGTATCAGTCAAAGATATCGGGTTTTTGCGTGGCTATGGCATTTTTGACTTTTTTCGCATCATGGATGGGAAGCCTGTTTTTTTAGCGGATCATTTGGCGCGCTTTGAGCGTTCGGCGGCTAAAATGGGTTTGAGCTTGCCTTATTCAACAGAGGCTTTATCCGCTTGTATTTATGAATTAGCCTCCATGTCAAAGGATGCCTGTTTAGGTATCAAAATGGTATTGACTGGCGGTGAAAGTATGAATGGATATGTACCTGCTGAGCAAGCAAACCTATGGATTTTGCCCGGTGTTTTTCAGTTCACAGATCCAGAAAAGGGAATGCGTTTATTGAGCAAGGAATTTGTTCGAGAGATGGCGGATATTAAATCCTTGAATTATGCCTTTGGGATTCGACACCTACCCGAAATGAAGGCCGCTGGTGCTGATGATTTGATTTATTACACGCAAAAGCATGGTGTCTCAGAATCTACCCGAAGTAATTTGTTTTATGTCAAAAATGGGGAGCTTTATACACCTGATGCGCATATTTTGGAAGGAATTACCCGGATGAAGGTGTTGGATATCGCAGGCCAACATTATCCAGTTCATGTTCAGCCATGTACCTTGGATGATTTTTTATCGGCCGACGAAGTATTTACAACTGGAAGTACGAAACGCGTGGTTCCAATTTTAGCGATTGATGGGCAAATGATTGGGTCTGGTGAGCGTGGGCCGGTGGCGAAGCGATTGTATGATGAGTTGGTGAAATTAGAGTGAAGAGGTTCTGTTTTTATCCCATATCTTTTCTGTTTCTGAAAAAACTACTCCAAGATTAAAGTACAGCATATAAAATAAAATAGACGCGAGGTATCGCGTCTCTACAAATTGAATGTTATGATAGAATCGGCGCGAGGCGCCTCAAACTTTGGCAATCCTTGAAGGTTTGCCAAAGACAAAAACTCCAACGACAAAAGTCCAAGGTCTATTGTCTAATAAACGCGAAGTATCGCGTCTCTACAAAATATTCCAACGTCCAACGTCTAAAGTCCAACGTCTATTTCGGCCTAAACGCCTTCATATTCGCCTCATTGCATTCCAGGAAAGGTCCCCCAATTAAATCAATGCAATAAGGAATCGCTGGAAAAACGGCCTCTAAGCATTGTCGGATGGCTTTAGGTTTTCCGGGTAGGTTTAAAATCAAGGTTTGATTACGAATGCCTGCCGTTTGTCTACTTAAGATTGCGGTAGGGACATATTGCAAACTGACCGAGCGCATCAGCTCTCCAAATCCAGGCATCATCTTTTGACATACGGCCTCTGTTGCTTCCGGAGTTACATCACGCAAGGCAGGTCCCGTTCCACCTGTTGTTACGAGGAGGCAAACCTCTTCACTCATTTCGATCATTTTGGCCTCCAACAAAGCTTGCTCGTCGGGGATAACAGCATATACCACCTCGAAGGCTGAGGTCAAATATTCATGCAATAATTCCACGACCGCCTTGCCCGGAATATCTTCGTAGATACCCGCACTTGCTCGGTCCGACACATTGATGACGCCAATTTTGATCATTTCTTATAGGCTTTAATGCGTTTTTCCATCGGAATAGGCTCTTCCAATAAATCGCGAATGACGATGGACGCAACGGCCCCTCCAAAGGCAGCTGGTAAATATGAAATCGTCCCATAGGCGGATTTCTTAAAGTTGGAGCCATCCGTCAAAATTAAGGACTCATCTTTCACTTTTTCAAGCGAGAATACGGCTTTAATCCCTTTTCCTACGCCCATTTTTCGAATTCGTTTTCGGACCAAAGATGCCAAATAACATTCCCGCGTATCGAATAAATCTGCCGTACGCAATTTGGTAGGATCCAATTTGCCTCCAGCACCCATGGAACTCGCAATTCGATAACCTAAATCATAGGCTGTTTTTAATAAAGTTATCTTGGGAGTAACCGAATCAATGCAATCCATCACATAATCAAAGCGTGTTTGCTCCAATAACTCTTTGGCTGCTTCTGGACTTAAAAAGGTTTCAATGCTGGTTAATTTCAAGGCTGGGTTGATTGCCAGTAAGCGTTCCGCCATGATTTGAGCTTTGGATACACCGTGATTGGTTGATAAGGCCGGAAGTTGTCGATTCCGGTTAGTAGGGTCTACCACGTCACCATCCACAATTGTCATGGTTCCTACGCCTGCCCGCGCAATGAATTCCGCAGCGAACGATCCTACACCACCTAGGCCCACGATAAGGACATGGGCGTTTTGCATTTTTTGGATTCCTTCGGTGCCTATTAAAAGTTCGGACCGACTGAGCCAACTAAGGTCATTTTCGTGTAACATTAGGTAATTTCTTCCTTGATTTGGTATTGAGTTGTTTTGTCAGAATTTGTGATGAGTAATTCACCCAAAAACCCTGCGACGAATAATTGTACTCCTAAAATGATGGCAACTAATGCCAAAAAGAACAAAGGATTGTCGGTGACATTCCGGTACTTGAAATTATTCGCGATGTTATAAAGCTTTACGCCGATCAACCACAGGGTGATTAACGATCCTGAAAAGAAGGATAATATGCCTAAACTCCCGAATAGGTGCATAGGTCTTTTCCCAAATGTCTGCACAAAGGTGATAGATAATAAATCCAAGAAACCATATAAAAAGCGTTCTAAACCGAATTTGGTCACGCCATATTTACGTGCTTGGTGTTGAACGACCTTCTCCCCGATTTTTGTAAATCCGTTCCATTTTGCCTGAACCGGAATGTAGCGGTGCATTTCTCCGTATAATTTGATGGTTTTGACAACCTCCAATTTATAGGCTTTTAAACCGCAGTTGAAATCATTTAAATAAACACCTGATAAGGCGCGTGTAGCTGCATTATATAGTTTCGTCGGGATGGTTTTGGTCAGCGGGTCGAAACGTTTTTGTTTCCAACCCGATACCAAATCATATCCGTCTGAGGTAATCATGCGATATAATTCGGGGATTTCGTCTGGAGAATCCTGTAAATCAGCATCCATGGTAATAACGACCTGTCCACTTGCTTTTTGGAAACCCTCATGCAAGGCGGCCGATTTCCCATAATTGCGGGCAAAGGATATGCCTTTTATTGTAGCATACTGCTTAGATAAGTTTTGTAAGACCTGCCAAGAATCATCTTTGCTGCCATCGTTTATAAAAATCATTTCATAGCTGAATTGATTTTCTTGCATTACACGATCAATCCATGAACATAATTCAGGGATTGATTCAGCTTCGTTATACAGAGGTACTACAATGGATATTTGCAACATAGTTGGGCTTCAAACAAACAAAAATACAAATTTCGGTGGATAATTTAGTCGAATATCAAATAGTACGGTTTTAATAGGCGGATGAATGCGTCACTGTAGCTTTCATCTGGATTTTTGATGATCAATATTTCCTGTACTTTCCGACCTTCTTGAAATGAGCCTTGTGCCATCAACCGGAGCGTTTCGTGACTTGCTTGATGTTTGACTTCGCATATTTGGTTTACATAAAGCCCCTTTTCTTTCGCTGCTTCTTCGAATTGCTTCATGCCGACCGGTGGATATAAAACGGTGAATTTCCCTTCCGGACTTAATAAGCGCTGGATACCCGATGCCAATTCCGCTGGACTTAAGGTGTCACTATGCATCGCTTGGTTTTTGGAGGCATCCTTGTTTTTTAAATGATTGATGAAGAAGGGGGGATTACATAGGATGAAATCATGTTTTCCGCTATAATTCTCCAGTGCATTTGCGTGAATCTGAATATGTGCGTTGGATAAGGAGCTTGTGTTTTCTTCCGCTAATTTGGCCACTTCCGGCTGGATTTCAATGCCGGTAAAATGGGCATTCGGGTGGGCTTGGCTTAGCATACCTATGAGTAATCCGCATCCTGTTCCGATGTCCAATGTATTTTGTTGGGGGAACTGCGCCGACCACGCACCAAACAAACAGGCCTCCGTTGTTATTTTTAAACCGGGATTTCCATGCGCAAGTGCAAATTGCTTGAACTGAAAAATAGATCTATTTTCGGCCATAATCTGCCGGGTTTTCACCCCAATCTTCGGTTTCCCACTTCAAGATTTTGGTTGAGTAGCTATTGTTTTTCAACCATTCGATGGCACGATCGACGAGTTCAAATAGGTCCTCGGTCTTTGGGTTTCTTTCTAAATTAGTTTTGATCGCCTTATTTCTGACCCATGCAATTGCCGTTCGAGAATCAGAATATAATGGGAATGGGCATTCTAATTTTTTCAGGTAGGAGAGTCCATGTACTATAGCAAGAAATTCACCTAAATTAACTGTGCCTACTGGAAAAGGTCCCCGTTTGAAAAGGACTTCTTTCGTAGCCGTGTTAACGCCTTGGTATTCTAAAACGCCGGGATTGCCAGCGCAAGCCGCATCAACAGAAATGCTAGGAATGATGAAATTACCCGCAGTGCCTGATGCTTTTAATGTTTTAGCCGCTTTGGGGTTGATGCTTGCCCAGTAATTTTTCTTTGAGGCCGCCTCTGCTTCCTGCCTTGATTCAAAGGATTTATATTGGGCATTCGGGAAACCTTTTATGTTCTTCTCCGTTTCTGCCCAAGAGTCGAAAATCCCTTTTTTATGGCCTTCCCAAATCACATAGTATTTCTGCTTTTTGGCCATTATCCTAAACGGGTTTTGAAGATTTTAATAGCTATGGCAATCAAAATTACCCCAAAAACCTTACGTAATACCTGTGTCCCAGCATTGCCTAATTTGTTTTCTATCCAGACGCTGGAACGCAATACGATGTAGATGAAGATAAGATTAATCAAGATACTGATCATGATATTTTCCTCTTCAAATTGAGATTTTAAGGAAATTAAGGTCGTCATGGTTCCTGCACCTGCAATAATGGGGAACGCTAAAGGGACAATGCTATGCGCTGATCCTTCTTGTACTTCCTCCGATTTAAAAATATTGCGTCCTAAGGTCATCTCTAAACCGATGAGAAAGATGATCAATGCGCCAGCCATGGCAAAGGAATTCGTATCTACCCCAAAAAATCGCAAAATCAATTTGCCCGCAAAGAAAAAGCCAATCATGATCAAACCGGACACCAAAGTCGCTTGTTCCGCATGGATATTACCATTCTTCTTACGTAAATCAATGATGATGGGTATGGAACCTAAAATATCAATGACCGAAAACAAAATGAGTGAGGATGATAAGATTTCTTTGAAATTAAAGTTCATGCGTTAATAGTTGGATGAGTGTTTGTATATCGTTTTCCGTATGACTTGGAAAATTGGCAATCCGAACGGTATTCGCCTGCCAATCGCCATATCCTTTCCCTAATTCAATTCCCGCAGCTAAACATTTCTGCTGGATTAACCGGATTTGCGCCGGTTCTCCCTGCAAAGCTAATACGGTAGGAAGTCTGAGTGAAGGGTTTTCTATTAAGCATTTTAGCCCCCAGCTTGTATTTGATGCCCAAAAGTCTTCCCAGGTTTTCATCTTTTTTCTCGTCTGAGCATCGATGATACTTAAGTTGGGAAGTAAATGGGTTAATCTATTCAATACAAATATGCTTAAGACATTCGGCGTATAATGGGTTTGAAGCCGTTGGCGATTTTCCTCCATCAACAAGACGTCGTTGTAATGCGATTTACGGCCTAGTTTTTCAGCGCGGGCTAATGCTTTTGGCGAACAAATCATGATACCAAGCCCTGCAGGTATACCGATGCATTTTTGGACGGAGGCCAACCAAACGTCGGCTTCATTCCAAGGTAATTCGATTCCTCCCATGGATGATGTGGCATCTACTGCAATCAACGCATCGCCAAACATAGCCCGTGAAATCGTTTGGCCTGTACCATTCGAGGTTTCGCTTTGGACTAAACAAATTGTATCAACATGTTCAAGCTTAGGAAGAAGGATGTCTGCTAATCCTTCCTGCGTATCAAATGCAATAGTTTGTGCGTTTGGGTAAATTTCTTGCGTATAATGTGCCCATTTTTTACCAAATGCACCATTGTAAATATGCAGGGATTGTTTTTCAATCAAAGATTGGGCGACAATTTCCCACGCTTCTGTCGCTGAGGAAACAAAATAGATCGTAAAATCCGAAGGAATATTCCACTGGGTATGCAATATTTCCAACGTGTCTTTTAATAGTTCCTCAAAACGAGCACTTCGGTGATTTATGCTGACTATACCCTGGTCAAAGGCTTCTTGGATAAATTCCAAGGCCTCCGGATGTACCTTAGAAGGACCGGGGTAGAACGATAGCATAATTTATTGGAATGAATTTAATGCCAATTCGTATCCGCGTAAGCCAAATCCCACGATGATTCCTTTGCAATTTGGACTCAAATAACTGTGTCCACGGAATGCTTCACGGGCGTGTACATTTGAAATGTGTACTTCGATAACCGGCGTTTTAATGGCGGCTACGGCATCTCCTAAAGCGATGGACGTATGTGTATATCCGCCAGCATTGAAGATAATGCCATCATAACTAAAGCCTACTTCATGGAGTTTATTAATCAAGGCGCCTTCTTCGTTCGATTGAAAGTAGGAGATGTCCAAGCTGTCTTTGAATTTTTCAGTCAAAATTTCTAGAAATTGTTCAAAGGTCTGATGTCCATAAATTTCAGGCTCTCTTGTGCCTAATAAATTTAAATTGGGACCATTCAGGATTAATATCTTTTTATGTACCATGTTTAATGCCTGTGCTATATTTCAAATTTAGCCTAAATTTACAGGAATCTAGCAATATTGCATTCATGTGGTCAACGGAAATCCAAGCATTTGGTAATTATTTGAAGATTGAGCGGGGGCTCTCCGCACATTCGTTGGATGGTTACGTGCGTGATGTGCAGAAATTTGCCCAGTTTATGGCAGATTCTCCCGATCAATCCTTGTCTCCCTTAGAGGTAGAAGAAAATCATATTCTTGATTTTTTTAAAATTTTACATGATCTAGGGATTGAAGCGAGCAGCCAAGCGCGTTGCTTGTCGGGACTTCGCAGTTATTTCCAATTTTTAAGTCTAGAGCATCCTGATTTTCGTGATCCTAGCGTTCACATTAAATCTCCACAAAAAGGTCGTCATCTACCTGATACGCTTTCGTTCGATGAAATCGAAAAGATTTTGGAATCGAATGACATGTCAAATGCGCAAGGTATTCGGAACCGAGCGATGTTGGAGTTTTTATATGGAGCTGGTTTACGCGTTTCGGAATTAGTTTCGCTGAAATTAACCGATGTGTATCCGGATTTGGGCTTAATCAAGGTGCGCGGAAAAGGAGATAAAGAACGTTTAGTACCAGCAGGGCGCGATGCATTTCGTTATTTACAGTTGTATCAAGAAGAAGTGCGTGCGCACATGGATGTGAAAAAAGAGGCGCAAAATACCGTGTTTTTGAATCGAAGGGGTGCAGCTTTAAGTCGGGTGATGGTATTTTTGATCTGTAAAGATTTAGCTGCAAAAGCGGGGATTGAAAAAACGATTAGCCCGCATACGTTCCGACATTCCTTTGCGACGCATTTGATCGAAGGAGGGGCAGATTTGCGGGCGGTACAAGAAATGCTGGGGCACGAATCCATTTTAACGACTGAGATTTACACCCATTTGGATCGGGCATATTTAAGTCAAATGGTACACGATTTTCACCCCTTGAACCGACGATCAGAGTCTTAGATTTCGTCGGGATATGGAATGAAAACGAAATTGGTAAACTGCCCATCTACCACAAATAAGCACGCATATTCTTCGACGTCCTTAAAGTTCTGAACAAACAATTCCACATTTTCTTCTGCGATTAGTTTGCGTTGCACAAACTCTTCCATCATCGAAGCGTGATAATTCCATTTATTGCCATTTAATTCAGCTACACCGATTAGCATTTGACCAATTTCAATGGGACGCTGTGAACAGACAAATACGGGAAAGTCTGAAAACCCACGTTTTTTGATTTGGTAGGCAGCTTCTTTCAGTGCATCAGCAACTAAAACAAAATCACTGGAGATAAGTCCCAGGTATTTTCCATTCAATTCTGGTGAGTTAGGAGCGTTGGATATTGCGGTATAATCTTCAATCATCGGGCTAATAATAAGAGTTGAATGTCTTTTAACGGTTTTTTGTAGAGTTTTGCGATGCTCGCTAGGGTAACGTGGCCTTTGTAGCAGAAAGTTCCTTTCATGAAGGATTTTCCTTGCCAAAGCATTTCTTCTACTCCACCCGTTTTTCCTGCCTTTAACACAAAGGAGGTTAATAAATTACTCATCGCAACGCTGGCTGTGTGCGATACGAGTGAAGGAATATTGGGTACACAGTAATGGCTCACACCAAATTTCTTGAATACGGGTTTGCCTAAACTGGTGATTTCAGATGTCTCAAAACAGCCACCTTGGTCGATGCAAACATCAATAATGAGCGTACCGGGTTTTAGTTTGCTGACCATTTCTTCCGTAACCACGCAAGGTGTCACACCGGAATCAGAACGCAAAGCACCCACAATGACCGTTGCATCTTGCAAGGCATGGGGTAAATTCTCTGAGTCAATTACCTGGGTCACCAAAGGAAATCCTAAGGTATGTTTGAGGCGTTGAAGCTTATAAATATCTTTATCGAATACCTGCATTTGGATCCCTGCATGCCAAGCAGCGCGTGCAACCTGTTCTACTACATGACCTGAGCCTAATAGGACGAGTTTACAGGGAGGAACCCCAGTAACATTACCCATCAATAATCCTGGTCCCTTGTGATTACTGAGAATTCCGCTCGCAATCGGCAAAACCAGTTGGCCCGCAATTTCAGCCATGATTTTCACGAAGGGATAGCCTCCCGCATTGTCTTCGGCGTATTCTAGGCCGATGGCGATCAATTGTTTTTTATTTATTTCGTCGAGTAGCTCACCTGATAACTGATTCTTTGAGGCACAGGATACAAAAGATTGTCCTGGCATCATACGCCCTACTTCTTCTAGCGTAGGTGCATTTATTTTTAAGATCAATCCACCTTGCCACACTTGTTGCAAGTCTTCTGTCACACTCGCGCCGGCTAACAGGTAGTCGGCATCCGAAAATCCGGCACGTTCACCAGCACCTCGTTCAACGATCACTTCATGGCCGTTGGCAACGAGTAATTGTACCGCCTGTGGGGTTAACCCAATGCGATTTTCGTAGGTTGCTGTTTCTTTAGGAAGCGCAATTTGAATACTTTTGGCATTTTGTTTGGTCCAACTCATCGCCTCCATCGGCATGATGCCTTGTTGGGATAATAACTCGTGAAATGGATTTGTCATACGCATCTTAGCAAGATAGAGTTAATTTTCGTTGAACTTCATTGATTGCCTCTATTTCCACGTTAACATGTGGGAAATCCCAAAGTTCTTCTGCTTGTTCAGGCCATTCGATTAAACAATAATTTCCTGAATCTAAATATTCTTCTATACCAATGGCAAGTGCCTCTTGGATATTTTTTAATCGGTATAAATCGAAATGGTAAATAATTTCGCCTGTTTTGGTTTGATACTCATTCACTAAAGAAAACGTAGGGCTTTGTACATTTTGGCCTACTCCTAATTGTAATAAGAGTTCCTTGCTAAGCGTTGTTTTTCCTGCGCCCATCTGACCGCGAAATAACCATACGCGCGGTGCCCCTTGCAATGATTCAATCATTTCTTTGGCAACGACAGGTAAGTCAGCTAATGTATAGGATTCCAAAGTTCTCATAAATCAATATCGCCTAATTGTGGACGAATTAAGATTTCTTCTAAAACGGTGGATGGGCTCATTTGATAGGCCGACCAAATGGTTTGTGCCACATCATCAGCGGGAATGAAACGCGATTCAGGAAGTTCAACGCCATCCCATGAAGGAGTAAGTGTTGCGCCTGGAAGGATAGCCGTTACCTTGATTCCTTGATTTTTCAGTTCCTCACGAAGGACTTTGGTGAATCCAAGTAGGGCGAATTTGCTGATACAATACGATCCGCCAAGTGTGTAAGCCGTAATGGAAGCTGTCGAGCAGATGCTGAAAATATGTCCGGCTTTTTTAGCCTGGAAAGTGGGTAATAAGGCGCGTGTCAAATGATAGGCGCTATATAAATTCGTTTCGATTGTCTTTTCAAGTAAGTCTTCCGCTTCGTTTTGGATCTGACCGGGGATGAATACGCCCGTATTGTTGACAAGGACGTCTACCTGGTTCGTATGCTTTAAGACCCAAGCGGCAAAATCAAGAACTTGATTTTTTTGACTCAAGTCGGCCGCAAAGGTATGAAGGCGATCAGATCCCAATTCAGCAGCCAGTGCATCTAATTTCGATTGGTTGCGGGAACAGGTATACACCGTAAATTGTTCGGCTAAAAACTTTTTTACGAGTGCTTTGCCAATTCCTTGGCTTCCTCCACTTATAACTACGGATTTGTTCATTATCTTTGAGACTTAGCGCGTTCTTAAATTCAAACGCATGTCAAAATTAGGCAAATATTTAATCTTCCTGAGTAAGCTTTTTACAAATCCTGAGAAATTTCGGGTGTATTGGGCATTAACGATGCAAGAATGCAAGGATATTGGGATTAATTCCATGTTAATTGTAACCATTGTGGCATCTTTTTTAGGGGCGGTGACTTGTGTGCAAACGGCTGCCAACATGGACAATCCTTTTGTACCCAAATACATCATTAGCTTAATTGTTCGGGATTCGACGATTTTGGAGTTAGGACCTACGATTACTTGTGTTGTTTTAGCCGGGAAAATCGGATCCAATATCGCGAGCCAATTAGGTACCATGCGTATTTCAGAACAAATTGATGCGCTGGAGGTCATGGGAATAAATTCTTCTTCCTATTTGATTTTACCCAAAATGATTGCCTCCATGGTAACATTTCCCATGCTGGTAACCCTTGCCTGTTTTCTTGGCATTTACGGAGGGTATTTGGCAGGATGGTTGACAGGTTCAGTAACCCAGCAAGAATATATTTATGGCCTGCAGTTTGCGTTCAAACCGAGTTATGTGATTTTTGCGATTATTAAATCGGTTGTGTTTGGATTCTTGGTCGCGTCAATTGCCGCATTTCAAGGGTTTTACACCAAAGGAGGAGCTTACGAGGTAGGAAAAGCAAGTACGGCAGCTGTTACAAATTCATGTATCGCGATTCTAATTGCCGATTACTTATTAGCCCAGTTATTGGTAGGCTAAATTCGCTCAATAAAAACTTCTGTTGTTAAGGTTGAAACAGCCATGCCTCGGTATGTGCCATAAACCGGTGTGATTTCTTCGGGTAAGCAAGAAGCTGCTAAGGGAATATGATTGCCGGATACAACTTCGTGTTGCGTGGGGTCATAACCTCTCCATCCACCACCGGGTAAAAACACTTCCACCCATGCATGTAAATGATGGGTTTGATTCGGTACATCTACTGGAGCGGCACCTGTGTAATAACCCGATACGAATCGGGTAGCTAATCCCATCGTTCTGCACAAGGCAGAAAATAAGACAGCATAATCCCTGCAAGAACCTTTTCTGTTTAATAAGGTATATTCAGGTGTGTTGGGTGCGCCTTCTTCGCGAATTTCGTAAGCAAAGTTTTTGTAGATGAATTCATTGATCTGCATTAAAAATTCAGATGTTTCATATCGGACCTGGGATGCTAATTGGCGGGCCGTTTGCTCCACCACCGATGTTACTCCTTCAAGGCCTAAATAAGGGCTAAGCGTTTTCAAATAAGAATCTGAATAGCGCATAGGCAAACGCTTGCTTTCAAAGGGGAAGTAAACGAAATCGAATGGATTAAACTCGGTCGTCTCTACTTGTGCTTGCACACGGATATTTAGGAAATTTGTGGGCTCTTTAAAAAACAAGATGTTTTGAATATTGCCCTCTGGATCTAGATTTTTGGAAATCTGCACGGGTGTTGGTTCAATGCTTAATTCAAAGGATTGAACGGTCAATAGGGAGCTTTTTCTTGGGTGTAAATACAAGATATGGGGATCCAATGTGACGGGTTCACTGTATTGATACTGAAGGCTGTGGTGTATTTTGGCGATCATTTGGAAGCTAAGGTAAGCAAGCTTTTCATCCAGTGTTCATCGATCGTTTCGAGCGAATTACGCAAGGCCAAGTTCCATTCATCGGAAATCTTTTGCATGTCTTCTTTATGTAATCGAATTTCTTTGGCTTTGAAACTGTCTTTTTCGTAGACTACAATATCAATCGGATAATCTACATCATTGGTACTCACTTGCGTAGCATCAAAAGACAAGAAGCCCATTTTGAGTGCGTCTTTGAGCGGTGTTTCGAAACTTAGGTTACGATTCAATAGCGGTTTTCCGTAGTTGGAGTTTCCTATGATTTGGTATTTCAAGCCATCATTGATTTCAATCCAGTTGCCTTCTGGGAAGATGAGGAACAATTTATGTTCACTGTCTTTGGGCATTTGCCCTCCTACGATGGCATGTAGATTGAAATTGTATCCTTCTTTTTCTAATGACTCACGGTCTTCTTGTGCCACTTTTTTCAACATTTGTCCAAATGCCGTCGCGGCTTGGAACATGTAATCGTAGCTTGACTCTTCCTCTTTTATTTTCTGATTAAAATAGGTAACGGCTTTGTCGCGTACTGAGCGTAACCCCGCAGTCATGATGAATAAACTATGTTTATTGATTTCATGAATCGAAATTTTCTTATTGGAATACATTTCATTCCCCGCAGTGATTCGGGTATCTGCAATGGCAATAAGACCTTCTTTAACGGTGATTCCTAAACAGTATGTCATAAATGATGGGTGGCAAATGGGAGCGCAATATTACAAATTAAATTTGAGATGCTGGATTAGCTGACCGGCTTCAAATCGAAATAGGTATTGAAAATGGTTTGTCCAATTTCATTGTTTTTGCTTTGGAAATTATCTAAAAACTGATGAAGTCCCGTGGTTAGGATGTCATCAATCTCGGTAAATTGAACTTCAGAAAGCAATTTGGAGACCTTTTTTTCCGCAGGATTGGAATAACCATGGTCGGAAGATGTGCCCGAGATTGCATACAAGGAAGCTTCTGCCTCTTGCAAGCAATGCACCACGGAACGCGGAAAGCTTTTGTCTAAAATCAAAAACTCCACGATGTTTTTGGGGTTGATGACCTTGTATTGCTGACGGTACATGTTGTAGGCCGAGTTGGATTTCAGAACTGCCGACCATAATAAGAGGTCAAGCGGCGAACCAATCGCTTCAATGTCGGGTAGCAGTGTGAAATATTTCACATCCAAAAAGCGCGTTGTTTTATCAGCTCGCTCTAGTAATTTGCCTAATTGGCCAAAATGCCAGCCTTCGCCACGTGTAATCGTGGAATCTACAATCCCGTAGAACAATTGACTGCCGGATTTGATTTCTTCTAAAAAGCCTTGGTAGCGGGATATTTCCCATTCTTTACTGCCTTCGACGCGGTCTTTTACTTTCCAGTAAATTTGGTTGACATATTCCCACATCTCCCGCGAAATGCTTTCCCGGATTGTACGTGCGTTTTCACGTGCGCTGTACAGGCAAGATAAAATGGAGTTCGGATTGCTTTCATCGAATGTCATGAAGTAGAGGACATTTTCTCTGTTTGCAGTCGGATAGTGTTCAAAGAAATTGTAATGATCTGCCGTGGCGACAATTAAAGGTTCCCATTGTTCAGGGACATTGGGTGGTAAATCTAGGGCAAGATTGAAGTTGACTGATATGAAACGCGCATAATTGTCTGCACGTTCAATGTACCGATTCATCCAATAGATGGAGTTTGCTACACGACTTAACATAGGCTTAATAAATTTTAAATGCTTGATTACCCGATAAGGTATTTTTAAAATTAGCCTTTTTTTTGAGTTGGCCACACGCTTGTGGGCGTTATTTTAAAAAGTCCCGAGAAACTTCAGATTATCCTTGATTTATTCCCATAATCTTAAGGGCATTTTGTATTTTTGTTAAATAGCTTTTTGAATCCCAATTTATGTTTTATCAGTACCTTATCAAGCCATTCTTTTTCCTGTTTGATCCTGAACGCGCACATTATTTGCTTGCAGACATCATCAAGTTTTCCATGAAGATGCCAGGCGTTCCCGCCTTGTTTCGATGGGTTTATGGATATGAGCATCCAAGTTTAGCTCGAACGGTTTTTGGAATCAAATTTCCCAATCCCGTCGGATTAGCAGCAGGTTTTGATAAGAATGCCTTATTGGTGGATGAATTCTCCCATTTGGGCTTCGGTTTTATTGAGGTTGGAACCGTTACTCCGAAAGCCCAACTGGGTAATGACAAACCGCGTTTATTTCGTTTGCCTGCGGATGGCGGGATAATTAATCGGATGGGTTTCAATAATGAAGGCTTGGATGCGATGAAATTGCGTTTGCAAAACCGCAAATCGCAGGTGATTATCGGAGGGAATTTAGGTAAGAATAAAGTTACACCAAACGAGGAGGCAGATGAAGATTATTGCCAAGGATTTGAGGCATTGTATGATGTTGTGGATTATTTTGTGGTCAATGTAAGTTCTCCCAATACCCCTAATTTACGCGCCTTGCAAGAGAAGGAGCCCTTGCAAAATTTGTTGTTGCGGCTTCAATCGTTAAATGCTGCTAAGCCGAAACAAAAGCCAATCTTACTTAAGATTGCCCCTGATTTGACGAATGAACAATTGGATGATGTAATTGAAATTGTATTATCTACCAAGATTGCAGGCTTAATTGCCACGAATACGACTTTGTCGAGGGAAGGCTTGCTGTCTGAGGATACGCTCAAGGCCCAACAAGGCGGATTGAGCGGTAAGCCGGTCCGTGCGCGTTCGACGGAAGTAATTGCCTATGTACATCAAAAGTCAAATGGACAAATACCGATCATCGGAGTAGGAGGGATTCATTCTGCGGCAGATGCCATTGAGAAATTGAGTGCCGGAGCGAGTTTGGTGCAAATTTATACGGGATTCATTTATGAAGGTCCGGGTTTGATCAAAGATATTAATCAAGGAATCGTTCAGGCGGGTCTATAAAATTGATTTTGTAAATCGAATCAAAAAGTCGAAATTTATATGTTAAATATGATTGTTTCTTAGATGGCCAAGAAGATAGTAAATCCTACGAGTACCCTTCAAATTAATTTTGATACTGAAAACAGGAAACCTAAGACACCTGCCGAGATTGCATACCGCGTTCGATTGATTTTCGGATGCTTTTTGTCTCTTATTGGGTTTCTTTTGCTTTTCGCTTTTTTGTCGAGTTTCTTCGTAGGCGTTGCAGACCAAAGTGAAGTTTCTGAGGGTGCCTTGGATGTGATTGCAGGTTCCGACATTCCGGTTAAAAACTGGGCAGGTTTATTGGGTGCGAAAATTGCACATTTTTTCTTATTCAGAACTTTTGGTTGGTCTTCTTTATTGTTGATTCCCTTATTCTTTTTGTCGGCCATCAAACTTATTTTCAAGAAGGAAATCTATCCCTTGGATCGTTTGACTTGGCAAGTGATTTTCTACATCATTTGGGGAAGTTTATTAGCTGGATTTTTTGTGTATCAATTGGACTTGCCTCATTCCATTGGTGGAGGTGTAGGGTATTTTGTGAGTGAGAAATTGATACAATTGATCGGTTACTTAGCCATTTTTGCCTTAGGATTTGCCGGGCTCGTGTTCTTGATTCTGTTCTACCAATGGAACCCTGCCAAAGCTAAAGTTCAAGCGGCTGCTTCCGGTGGAGCATTAGTTTCGGATGAATTATTCGAGGATGATGCGGCCTTGTTTAATGATGACGATGATCCATCGTTTCATGTGGATAATGAGGATTTAGAGACTTACCGTCCACTTGTTCCGCCAGTTAAGGTAGATGACGTGGAGGATGTATTGCCGGCTGATTTGCCTATTGTAGAAGAGCAAATTGCGGATGCTGCTTTGGAAGAAGTAGATGAAACTCCATTTACATTTAAGGTGGCTGATGAAGATGATGCGGCGATTGAGGTAGAAGAAACACAACCTACTACGGCTGTTCAAGCCAATGATTTAGTTGCCCAATTTGGTTTATATGACCCGACGGCAGATTTGCCAAAATATGTCTATCCAACACTCGATTTGTTGAAAGAATACGATCAGAAGAATCAGACGACACAGGTGACGATGGATGAGCTGAAGGAAAACAAGGAGAAAATTGTTGAAACCTTGTTGAACTATGGCATCGGAATTCAGAAGATTGAGGCGACGATTGGGCCCACGGTTACCTTGTATGAGATTGTTCCTAAAGCAGGTGTGCGTGTAAGTAAAATCACGTCGCTGGAGGATGATTTATCACTTTCTTTGGCAGCGATGGGCGTTCGTATCATCGGTCAAATGCCGGGTAAAGGAACGATTGGTATCGAGGTTGCGAATAAGAATCGTGAAATGGTTCCTGTGCGTGCGGTAATCGGTTCAGAGAAATTCCAAAAGTCTACGTACGATTTGCCTATTACCTTAGGTAAGACGATTTCGAACGAGATTTTTGTGGCCGATTTAGCCAAAATGCCTCACTTATTGATGGCAGGAGCGACTGGACAAGGTAAGTCGGTTGGATTGAATATGTTATTGACTTCCTTGATTTACAAGAAACACCCATCGACGTTGAAGTTTGTATTGGTGGATCCAAAGAAGGTTGAGTTGTCTTTGTTTAATAAATTAGAGCGTCATTTCTTAGCCTGCTTGCCTGATTCTGCGGAGGCGATTATAACGGATACCAAGAAGGTTGTTGCGACCTTGAACTCGCTTTGTAAGGAGATGGATATGCGTTACGATAAGTTGAAAGAAGCGGGATGTCGTAACATTAAGGAATACAACACGAAATTTATCAATCGCCGATTGAATCCGAATGAGCATGATTTTATGCCTTATATCGTCTTGGTGATTGACGAATTAGCCGATTTGATGTTGACGGCCGGCAAGGAAGTCGAACATCCGATTGCGCGTTTAGCCCAATTAGCGCGTGCGATTGGTATTCACTTGGTTGTTGCCACGCAACGTCCTTCTGTGAACGTAATTACGGGAACGATTAAGGCCAATTTCCCTGCGCGTTTATCGTTCAAGGTAATGTCGAAAATTGACTCTCGTACGATCTTGGATGCCGGTGGTGCAGACCAATTGGTGGGTATGGGAGATATGCTATTGTCCATGGGTTCTGAGGTAATTCGTTTACAATGTGCTTTTGTGGATACGCCAGAGGTAGAAGAGATTTGTGATTTTATAGGGAACCAACAAGGTTATTCGTCGGCCTATTTGTTGCCAGAGCCAGATGCGGATGAAATGGGAGGGCAAGATCGTGGCGATGTCGATTTAGGAGATCGTGATTCGTTTTTCGATGAAGCAGCACGTTTGGTTGTGATGCATCAGCAAGGTAGTACGTCCTTGATTCAGCGTAAGTTAAAATTAGGTTATAACCGTGCGGGACGTTTGATTGATCAGTTGGAGGCTGCGGGTATTGTGGGTTCGTTTGGTGGATCAAAAGCGCGCGAGGTACTCGTGAAATCCGAAACGGAGTTAGAAGAAATTTTGAAAAATTTAAAGTAATGAAAAAGCTAGTCGTTTTATTATTGTTATCGTTGCCTGTTTGGGGGCAAGCGAATAAGGCCATCGGTTTAATAGATGGTATGCAGAAGAAATATAAAAGCATGGGTTCGTTTTCGGCGAATTTTAGCTATCAAACCGATGGCGGAAATCCGATGAATGGATCGATTACTGTAAAAGGGACTAAATTTCGACTAAAGACCGCGGGGCAGGAAATATTTAATAATGGGAAAGAGGTAGCGACCTACATCAAAGAAATCAATGAAGTGAATATTTCAGCCTTCGATCCTGCCGATGGGGATTTGAATCCTGCGAAGATTTACACATTTGACAAAAAAGGCTATAAGTTCACGTTGGTAGGCGAATCAGGTGGCATTGCTACTGTTGAGATGGTACCCGGCGGGAAAGCTGCTCAGGTGAAGCATATTAGCCTTAAAATCAATACGGCCGACTTTACCGTAAAGTCTTGGACGATTGTAAATAAATCAGGTAAGAAGCAGTTGTTTAGTGTAACAAAGTTGAATCCGAAAGCAGGAGCAGATGATGCCTTCTTTACGTTTAATAAGAAAGCATTTCCGGGGGTTGAGGTGAATGATTTAAGATAGATT
>JAGOAA010000008.1:0-1965 GCA_017984215.1 Cytophagaceae bacterium | reverse complement strand
GGGTGCGGCATCAAACCGAATACATTGCGACCTTCATTGCAAATACCTGCAATATTCAATAAACTTCCGTTCGGATTTGCAGCTTCATTGATGTTTCCATCTGCATCGCAATAGTAGAATAATATCTGATCATTCGCTTGCAAAGACGCTAGTGTAGCTTCGTCAGCAAAGTAACGGCCTTCTGCGTGTGCGATTGGTATTTTATAAGCCTTGTTTAGATCTAATTCTTGGGTCAACAACGCATTGTTCGTTGCTGCTTTTAAGTAGATATTTTTCGAAATGAATTTTTGAGAGCTATTACGCAAGAGAACGCCAGGTAATAAATGCGCTTCGACCAATACTTGAAAACCATTGCAGATTCCCATTAAATAGCCACCGTTTTTCGCAAATTCGATCACATGGTCCATGATCGGTGAAAAGCGTGCAATCGCACCAGAACGCAAGTAATCTCCATAAGAGAAACCACCCGGAACGATAATGAAATCACAACCTTGTAAATCGGTATCCTTGTGCCACAATTTAACGGCCTCGTGGCCTAAGCTTTGAATTACGCCAACGGTGTCATCATCACAATTGGAACCCGGGAATACGATTACGCCAAATTTCATTTCTTTTCTGTCTTAATTTTGTGCAAAAATACGGGATTTCACTGATTTATTTTAGCAATTCTTTGTCAAATAAATAGCTTTCTTCATCTAACTCGGGTGCATGGTCTAATTTGATTTCTTGCCAGGTCGAATTGGGTTTGAATTTTTCTCCCGTTTTCAAGCTTAGTGGAAAGTTAATGTCATCCGATAAATTACTCCATCGATAGCGTAGGGTCCAGGTGTTCCCCGTTTGTTGGACGCTATACTGCAGATTGGGATTCTTAACTTGATACAGATAATTCAACATCAATGCCTTGATGGGTTTGTTCAGGTGCTTGCTCCAGTATTCGACTACCTCTTGGGTGTTGGTATTCTTATGATAGAAGGCTAAACAGAATTCGCGCATGGTTTTAAACCAAAGTGCGTCATCGTTTATGATATTTCGTAAGGTATGAAACATCCATGTGCCTTTGAAATACATGTCGGAATCGGGATGTTGGTAATTGACTTGATAAGGGCCTGCAATCGGAAATGCATAGCGAATGTTTCGCTTTTGACCATTCAGGTATTCTTGCGCTCTTGCTTTGCCAAATTTCTCCTCTACATAAACGGCTTCGGCGTAGGTTCCCATAGCTTCGTGAATCCAAAGATCCGCATGATCTGAGCAAGAGATTGAATTTCCAAACCATTCATGTGCAGATTCGTGAATGATGATGAAATCAAAACCGAATTTATTGTTTTTGTAGTGATTGCCGTAGGCTACCGCGCTTTGATGCTCCATACCCCAGTAATCTGTCTCAACTAAGGCGTATCCATCCTTTGGAAAAGGGTAGGGACCAAAATACTTTTCGAAAATGCGTAACATCTCCTCGCTTTGTTCGAAGTGTTTTTTTGCGACATTTTCATTTTCTTTCAACACATAATAGTCCAAATTCAACGCTTGCCCATTGAGTTGTTTCATCGTTTTAGACCAATGTGCATAGTCGGCCATATTAATGCTGACATTGTATAAATTAATTGGATAACTGACTTTCCAGTGGTATTCGTCGGTCGTTGGCTTGCTTATTTTTTCAACTAAATTTCCATTAGAAACGGAAACTAGCCCTTTGGGTCCTTCGATACGAATGTCCATCGAGGCAGGTTCGTCGGAAGGATGATCCTTGCAAGGCCACCACGCAGAAGCGCCCAATCCCTCACAGGATACCGTTACCCATGGATTTCCTTTGGGATCTTTTGTCCAAGAAAATCCGCCATCCCAAGGTGGTTTCACGGCAGGCCGAGGCTGACCATGGTATTTTACCCAAACGGTTTGTACTTGTTTAGCTGGAATCAATTTGCCTGCTTGAATAAAAATAGCGTTACCATCCCGACGGAAATT
>JAGOAA010000029.1:16109-22425 GCA_017984215.1 Cytophagaceae bacterium | reverse complement strand
TGCTCGTTCAAATTTAGTCAATTTCTATGAAAAAATTATTCCTTTTTGATGCCATGGCGCTGATTTATCGTGCCCATTTTGCGTTCGCTAAAACACCCCGGATTTCATCAAAAGGCTTAAATACAAGTGCCGTTTTTGGTTTTACAAACACCATTTTGGAAGTCATTCAAAAGGAAAAGCCTGATTACTTGGGTGTTGCTTTTGATACATCGGCGCCCACTTTCCGACATATCGAGTATACGCCTTACAAAGCACAGCGTGAAAAGCAACCGGAGGACATTACGATTGCGATTCCCTATGTGAAGAAATTAGTGGAGGCCTTGGATATTCCTATTTTGATCTTGGATGGCTATGAGGCTGATGACATCATCGGGACAATTGCCAAAAAGGCCGTTCGGGCAAATCCGGAAATTGAGGTGTATATGATGACGCCCGACAAGGATTATGGCCAATTAGTAGAGGAGCGCATCAAAATGTATAAGCCGGCCTTCATGGGTAAGGGAGTAGAGGTTTTGGGTCCCAAAGAGGTTTGTGCCAAATGGAACATTCAAAACGTTGACCAAGTCATTGATATGTTGGGTTTAATGGGTGATGCCGTGGATAACATCCCGGGTGTACCTGGCGTTGGAGAAAAGACTGCTCAAAAACTAATTGAAGAATACGGTTCCATGGAGAACCTCTTTAAAAATACAGATAAATTAAAAGGAAAGTTGCGTGAAAACCTGGAAAATTTCCAAGAACAGGGGATGCTTTCGCGTCATTTGGCAACGATATTATGCGAAGTTCCAATTGAATATGAAGAAGAGCGATTAATTAAAACGGAGCCTAATCGGGAGTTGTTGGAACCTTTGTTGGACGAATTAGAATTCAGAACATTGCGTCGGAGAATTTTAGGTGAAGAGCCTGAGCCCGTCGCAGCCAAAGCCAAAGCTAGCCCGAAGGTGGCTGCTAATCAAATGGATATGTTTGGTTCACCCGTTGCCGCGCCGGCTGATTTCATGATGTCTGATGAGGCGGAAGAAGCTGTATCTCATTTTAATAATTTGGCCAACACGGCGCATCAATATCATTTAGTACAGGGTGAAGCGGCGATTAAATCCTTGATTGGATTTTTGGCTAGGCAAACAACCTTTTGTTTTGATACCGAAACGACGAGCTTAACGGCTGTGGAGGCTGAGCTAGTTGGGATGTCATTCGCCTACCGCAAAGGGGAGGCTTTTTACGTGCCTTTCCCAGCAGATCAAGCAGAGGCGCAAGTGCAGGTTGATTTATTCAAGGAATTATTTGCGAACGAAGCCATTCAGAAAGTCGCGCAAAATATCAAATACGATATGAGCGTGTTGGCTAATTATGGCGTAGAAATCAAAGGTGCCACCTACGATACCATGTTGGCTCATTACCTCATCGAACCCGAAAAACGCCATAACATGGATGCTTTGTCGATGGCGTATTTGAGCTATGAACCCTTGTCGATTGAGACGTTAATTGGAAAAAAAGGCGCTAAGCAAGGTAATATGCGTGATGTAGCTTTGGAAGATATTAAGGAATATGCGGCGGAAGATGCTGATGTAACCTTGCAATTAAAGCCCTTCTTGGATGAACAGTTGGCGAAAAATCCCAAAGCCATCGAGTTATTAAATGAAGTAGAATTGCCATTAGCCCGGGTGCTTTCTAAAATTGAATGTGAGGGTGTTAACTTGGATGTGGCGTTTTTACAGGAAATGTCGAAGACTTTGGAGACTGATTCGCGGGAGGTCCAACAAAAAATCTTTGAGGTGGCTGGCCAGGAGTTTAATGTCGCTTCCCCCAAGCAATTAGGGGAGATTTTATTTGAGAAACTGAAATTAGATCCCAAGGCTAAGAAGACTAAAACAGGTCAATACCAGACGGGGGAGGAGATATTATCTAAATTAGAAGCGGAGCATGAAATTGCACGTTTGATTTTAGATTTCAGAGAATTACAGAAATTGAAGTCGACCTATGTGGATGCATTGCCCCAATTGATTTCGCCTAAAACAGGCCGTATCCATACTTCTTTTATGCAGGCAGTGACGGCAACGGGACGATTGTCTTCGAAGGACCCTAATTTGCAAAATATACCGATTCGGACGCCACGTGGTCGGGAGATCCGAAAAGCGTTCATTCCTCGGGATGAGAATTTTCAGATATTATCGGCCGATTACTCGCAAATCGAATTACGTATCATGGCAGCATTTGCCCAGGATGAAGCGATGTTAAATGCCTTTAATCAGGGAATCGACGTGCATAAGGCGACCGCCGCCAAAGTTTTCAAAGTAGGTTTAGATGAGGTAACATCGGAATTACGTAGAAGAGCGAAGGCGGTCAATTTTGGTATTATTTATGGTCAGTCGGCCTTTGGACTAGCGGGTTCTCTGGGAATATCACGCACGGAAGCGAAGGAAATTATTGATCAATATTTTGTTGAGTTCCCAGGGGTAAAAGCCTTTATGGATACGACGATAACGAATGCACGCGAATTAGGCTATGTGGAAACGGTGTTAGGTCGTCGACGCTATTTACGTGATATTTTGTCGGCCAACATGAATGAGCGGAGTTTTGCGGAGCGAAATGCGATCAATGCCCCGATACAAGGTTCCGCGGCTGACATGATCAAAGTAGCCATGATTCGGATTCAAGCGTTTATTGAACGGGAAAACTTGAAATCTCGGATGATTTTGACGGTGCATGATGAATTGGTTTTTGATGCGCATGTTTCAGAAATTGATTACCTTCGTACGCACATTGATGAAATTATGTGTCAGGCCTTGGATTTAGGCGTGAAGATTGAGACGGGCATTGGAGTTGGAATGAATTGGTTGGAAGCCCATTAATGGATAAGTTTTGAAGATATCTGTTGCACTTTGTACCTTGAATGGAGAGAAGTTTCTCCGGACACAGTTGAGTAGTTTGGTTGATCAAACCTTACCACCCGATGAGGTTATTGTGTGCGATGAAGGTTCTTCAGACCGGACCATGTTGATTCTAGAGCAATTCAAGGATCGTTTACCCTTACAAATTTATCAAAATCCCACGCGTTTAGGTACGTATCAGAATTTCCAAAAAGCGCTTACGCTGTGTACAGGAGATTATATTTTCCCGGCAGATCAAGATGATTTTTGGGATCCACAGAAAATTGAACGTATTGCGACCTATTTTAATCACCATGAAGATGCGGAAGTCGTTTTTACGGATGCTGTTTTGGTGGATGAATTTGGCCAAATTTCAGGAAAACGCTTGTGGTCTACGTTCCGTTTTCGGGAAGAGCAGCAGCGAGATTGGAAAATGGGCAAATCGGTTGATATCTTGTTGGACGGTAACCGAGTTACCGGATGTACCATGGGTGTTCGTAAGCGATTTTTAGATCGCGTGACACCTTTCCCTACCAACCTTCCTAGTTATTTCTTACATGATGCCTGGATAGGTTTATCGGCAGCGCTTGAAAATAAGATTGATTTTATTCCCGCTACCTATGTGCAATACCGTTTGCATTCAGAGCAACAAGTGGGTGTGAAAGGAAATCAAGGAACGCCACCATCCCTTTGGGAGCGGATTCAACGCCCTCATGAGGATAAGGTAGGACCTTATCGGAAGAAATTGGAATTTCTCGTTGAGCTTCGCAAAGCGGTTTCTGCCAAATTTCCGAATCAACGATTTGAGCCTTTGGATACGCGTATTGATTATTGGGATCGTCGGGCCAACTTACCCGAAGCGCGCTGGAAGCGTTTGAAGAAAACGATTCAAAATCTAATTTTGGGGAATTATCATCGCTATAAGGACATTGATGCGCCTGCGGAGACGCCGTATTTAATGTTTCTGGGTGATTTGATCGAGTAAAACAATTGCACAGATTTTTCGTTTAATCTGAAACGAAATCTTATGAAATCATTTTCTTATTTCTTGTTTGTTATGGCACTTGCGTTTCAAGCATGCAGCCAAGCACCTAAATCAACACCATCGATGGATCAATTACCAACTTCTGAAGCAGAATGGAAGGCTAAATTAAGTGAGGAGGAATTTTATATTTTGCGCCAAAAAGGTACAGAGCGCCCCTATACGGGTAAGTTTTTGATGCATGTAGATAAGGGTTATTATACGTGCAAGGGCTGTGGAACGCGCTTGTTTAAATCGGATTCCAAATTTGACTCACATTGCGGTTGGCCCTCATTCGACAAAGAAATCAAAGCAGGTGTCATCAAGGAAACCGCGGATTTGACATTGGGCATGCGCCGGGTGGAAATCACCTGTGCCAAATGTGGAGGCCACTTAGGTCATGTGTTTGATGATGGTCCTACGGAAACAGGCTTACGTTATTGCGTGAACTCGGTTTCTTTAGGGTTTGAGAAGGATAAATAAAGGTAGTAGACGCGAGGTTTCGCGTCACTACAAATGAGTAATCGAATTATGTCGCACGTGCTGATTTCGTATCTAAAGAAAATTTCAGGGCTAAGTTCTGAGTCCGAGGAGGCCTTAATTTCTCTTATCGAATCGCAATCTATTCCTAAAAATCAGGATTTACAGCACATAGGTCAAACCTGTAAAACACTTTATTTCTTGAAATCGGGCCTCGCGCGCATCTATTATTTTCATGATGGGAACGATGTCACTGAAGGTTTTTATGAGCCATTTTGTTTGATTGCACGGGCTGAAAGTCTTTTTGGTGGCTTGCCGAGTAAAAAAGCGATTCAGGTGTTGGAGGATTCGGAGGTTTGGTCGATATCCACGCAGGATTTATTTGCTTTATATGATGCCCACCGGGATATTGAGCGATTGTTTATGCGATTGTTTGAGCGTGCTTATGTGCAAACCATTCAGCGCATTGAGAATTTGCAATTTCATACGGCGGAAGAACGTTACCGAATTTTGGCTCTTGAACAATCTGAAGTATTACGTCGGGCACCTTTGAAATTCATTGCATCCTATTTAGGTATCACACAAGTAAGTTTGAGTCGCATTCGCGCGAAGAAAGATTAATTTAACATTTGATAAGTGGAATTGCTTTGCATTTAGGCTCCTTTGTAGGAATAAATGTAATGTATGGTAACGCAATTAGGTTTACGCGCGAACTGGAAGCAGTTTAGTTTATTGGTCTTAATTAATGCCTTGGTAGGAGGGATGATTGGGTTGGAACGCTCCATTTTACCTAGTTTAGCATCGGAATCTTTTGGCATGGAGTCACATGCTGTCATGTTTTCTTTCATTGTCGTTTTCGGAATTACGAAATCCATAGCAAACTATTACGCGGGGCATTTTGCCAATCAAATCGGTCGGAAAAATTTATTAATTCTCGGTTGGTTTATCGCCATACCCATTCCCTTTATTTTGATGTGGGCACCCACCTGGAATTGGATTGTTGCGGCCAATATTTTGTTGGGGATCAATCAAGGCTTAACTTGGTCGAGTACGGTAACGATGAAGATTGACTTGGTAGGCGATCGAAATCGGGGTTTAGCCATGGGAATTAATGAGTTTGCGGGCTATCTTTCTGTGGGATTAGTTGCTTTTTTAACGGCTTGGATTGCTCAGCATTATGGAATTCGTCCGTATCCTTTTTATTTAGGGATTGCTTTTGTAAGCTTGGGAATTTTGTTGTCGGTATTTTTTGTGCACGATACGCGCGGGCACGTTTCCGCTGCGGCAGTTCAGAGTACGGTGCCCCGATTAACATCCATTTTTTGGGATACGACATGGCGTCATCCAAATCTAGGATCAGTCACACAAGCGGGATTAATTAATAACTTGAATGATGGGATGATATGGGGGCTTTTCCCTATTTTATTATTGGCCAAAGGCTTTGCATTAGCTGAAATCGGAATCCTTGTTGCTTTATACCCGATGGTTTGGGGACTAGCGCAATTGGGGACAGGGAAGTTATCTGATTTGATTTGCCAAAAGGATTTATTGATTTTGGGTATGCTCTTTCAGGGCATAGCGCTTTTTGGATTAATTGTTGCACAAACATTTTGGCATTTTGCTAGTCTATCCGTGCTTTTGGGTTTAGGTACTGCCATGGTTTATCCAACTTTCATGGCTGCAGTGGGGCAAAATACGCATCCCGAGGATCGGGCAGAAAGCTTAGGGGTGTTTCGTTTGTGGCGAGATTTAGGTTATGCGATAGGAGCCTTCATGACGGGGATATTGATGGGCTATTTCCCTGTCTGGGTGAGTATTGCTTCGATAGGTACCTTAACGATTATATCAGCGGGGGTAATTAAGATTCGGATGAGGTGTTAGTTAGACGTTGGACTTTAGACATTAGTCGTTTGTGTATAGTAAACCTATTATGGTTCAATTTCTA
>JAGOAA010000029.1:0-16009 GCA_017984215.1 Cytophagaceae bacterium | reverse complement strand
GTCTAACGTCTAATGTCTAACGTCAAACGTCTAATTACAATAATATCTGCGTCCACTTTTCAGTCATCGCTTTTGCTTCTCCCATCCCTATTTGCTTATCTGCTAATTTGCCATCGATGTAGAATTCTAAATAGGGGATGGATTCAATTTGTTTGGCTTTCGCGAGTTCTTGGTTGGCGTCTACGTCAATTTTGATTAACTCAACTTTCCCATTTTGAGCTTTTACCCAAGCTTCTAATACAGGACTTAATTGTTTACAAGGACCACACCATGTCGCGTTGTAGTCGACAATCACTAATTTTTTGCCTTGTAATTGTTTATCAAAGTCGGCGAGGGTCATGCCCGCACCTGGGGCTGAAACGCCTTCACTTGTACTGATCGGTAGATTGGCCGACTGCCATGCTAACATCCCACCGGATAGATTGACGATTGATTTAAATCCCATTTCTTGTAGCTGTGTAGCCGCTGCACTTGATCGACCACCGGATAGGCAATAGACATAAACCGTTTTCGATTTATCTAATTTAACAGCAGCTTCTTGGAATAAATTGCTTGAAATGTCTGCTAGTACGGCGCCTTCGATATGTCCATGGGCATATTCATCGCTCGTTCGGACATCCAGAATTTGACCAGGTTCGGCTGATTTTAGCGTGGTTTGGAATTCAGACGCAGTCAAATTTTGCAATCCTTCTTGTTTGGTACATCCAAGTAACGAGAGCGCGATGAACAATGTGGCGAAAATGGTATTTAGCTTTTTCATATGTAATTGAAAATTTAAATTAATAGAGGTTGACTGTCGACTAGTGACAGACAACTGATCACTGTCAACTATTTATGCTGTTTAATAATTCCTTCCAGTGTACTTGCTGGAACTACACCGGATTGGCGCCAAACGGATTTTCCATCCTTAAAAAGGATTAAGGTAGGAACTGACCGAATTTGGAATTTTTCAGCCAATGATCTGTTCTTATCTACATCGATTTTAATGATTTTGGCAGCAGCTCCCACTTTCGATTTTACTTGTTCCAAAATGGGTTTCAATTGCTTGCATGGACCACACCACTCGGCTGAGAAGTCGACCAACACCGGTTCAGGTGATTTCAATAATTCTGCGAATTTGCTCATAGGTTAAAGTCGCTAGTCACTAGAAGCTAGTCACTGGCATTTAAATGTTCTAAGTCTTCCAAGGTCCGGAGTGAAATAGTCCGAAGTCCGGAGGGGGTTCTTTGTCCTGGTCAGTTTTCAGTCGCTAGTCGCTAGTCGCTAGTCGCTAGTCGCTAGTTTAAATAATTCGGCAAATTAATTCATTTCTATCTACCACTTAACTCTAAACTCTTCACTCTTCACTCTTCACTCTTCACTCTTATTTCTTAATTGAATTCCAAGGTCCTCCATTGTACACCTGCGTAAATCCTGCAGCTTGTAATTGCCGGCGAGCCATACCACTTCTACTTCCTGA
This sequence comes from Cytophagaceae bacterium, assembly GCA_017984215.1. Classification (GTDB taxonomy): domain Bacteria; phylum Bacteroidota; class Bacteroidia; order Cytophagales; family Spirosomataceae; genus Aquirufa; species Aquirufa regiilacus. The sequence goes on along the minus strand of JAGOAA010000029.1, from coordinate 14,550 downwards.
ACGGCAGCAAGTTATGATAACCTCATCTTTCTTCAATTTGTTCATTTGGCTACCCAAAGTTTGCAAAGGTAAGTTGATCGACCCTTTAACATGGCCATCTTTGTATTCTGCCGGTGTGCGAACATCGACAATTTTGGCCCCGTTTTCAATAAGTGCTTGAATATCCACGGATGGTCCAAAGCCCAATAAGTTTTTAATGAATTGTAGCATGTTTTTGTTTTTTTATAATTCAAAGATACTTGGCTCATTCTGTCTAAAACGTGATAATTGTCTCTTGGGTTTTATTTTGATTTTATCCCCTTGAACTGAATGACTTCCGCCAATCCTTGATGCAATGGCCCTTCATTCAGCGTACGTTGAATTTCTTGATTCACCTGAATGGCCAATGATTTAAAATCGGATGCCAACATCGGTGTATCAAATAACCATTCAATATTTTTCGGCCCACCGGATGTGTACGCTAGTTGGCGTTTATTGAATCCTTCGATCAACAAAGTCGCCCCTGGCTTAAGCCAGTTGATAAATTGGTCATGTACTTTCGTGCGTACATCGGGCGGTGTATGAAAATAGGTTGACATGATCAGGTCAAAAGATTCAGTTGGAAATTCCACTTGCAAGGCATCCGCGCATATATAATGCAATTGAACCTGCTGGTCACGAGCTAACTTCATGGCTTTGGATTTACCTTGTTCACTGAGGTCAAAGGCATAAACCTCCCAACCAAGTTTGGCGGCATATACGGCATCTCGGCCTTCTCCCGCAGCAGGTATCAATATACGTCCAACGGGTAATTGGTCGATTTGTTCGGCAAAAAAGTCATTTGGATTGATTCCATATTGATATTCTTTTGATTGATATCGTTCATCCCACATTGCTTTCATTCGGGTAATTGGTTAGTTTCGTAAAAAATATAACATATGAAAAAGACTATTTTATCCTTCCTTATTTTTATTTCTGCTGTTTTTGCTGTTCAAGCCCAACAGCCCATACACAAAGTGGTTATTCAATTAAATACCTCAGATACACTTGTTTGGCATGGTGCACTGAAAAATATATCCAATCTTCAAACCGCTTTAGGTGCTAACACGCAAATTGAATTAGTGGCCCATGGTTCAGGAATTAGTATCCTTGTTGACGGCAAAACAACTCAAAAAGCCAAAATTACTGAATTAGCAGCCTCGGGTGTGTTATTTAAAGCTTGTGAAAATACGATTCGTGAACGTAAAATCGATCGCGCCTCCATCTTATCCCAAGCGGGTACTGTTCCATCAGGCGTCGCAGAAGTTGTGCTTAAACAAGAGGCCGGCTGGGCTTACCTAAAATACTAAGGCAATTTAGCGTGCTTTCAATTAAAAGCCTGTGATGAAAGTCACAGGCTTTTGTTATTCCAAGGCAAAAATTTGGGTGGATTTTTTTCGATTAGCTGAGGATTTTGGGTATTCAAAGTGCGACCATTTAATACACATTCATAAGCAATCACATATTTTTTAGCCATGCTCTGCGCATCAAAAACGTCTCTTGCATAGGCATGACATGCTTCTTTGCTAAAATCAGATGCATGTTGGATGGCATCGGATAATGCTGTTTGTTGGTCACTTAAAACACCAAATTCGGGTTTAACTAATTCTGGCAAAGAGCCATAGGGCGTTGCAAAAATGGGACATCCAAAATAGAGGCTTTCCGTGATGGCTAATCCGAAGGGTTCGTGCCAACGGACCGGAAAGATTAATCCTTTTGATTGACCTAGTAAATCAAGTTTTTGTTGGCCACCCACCGTTCCATAAAACTGAATACGAGAGCTCCAGGTCATACGGAATCCCATTTTGAGATTGAGTCTTGTACCGCCTAAAACGGCTAATTGTTCGTTAGGACTTTGTAGGGTTGTATCAATAGCTCCTTGTACATTTTTTACGCGCCAGGCAGCCTTGCCTAAGAAATGAAAATGATTCCGAGATTGTGCCAAATTGGGTTTTCCATAGTCACTCCAATCCAAACCATTGTGAATAAACGATTCGGAGCCATAGCGGTTCGCATGGTTTTGAGATACAAAAATTGAATTGATGTCTAGGATTGTTTCAGCAGGCACATTCCCGTGTATGGTAACAACATAAGGCTTTAGTAAAGTTTCTGAAGGCGTATGATTCAGATGAACCACATCAACAGATGCAGGAATTTGTTCATTCAATGTCACGAGTGGATTCCAAATTAACACCGAAGCAAAAGGGCAGTAGGAGCCTTGGGGTACTAAAAAGGTGACTTGGTGCCCGAGATCCCGCAAGGATTTCGCTAAGCCCCAAATCACCCGTTCGGTTCCTCCATAACCAGCGACTGGAATTTTCTGATCATGGACGATTAAAATGTGCATTCGTTAAAGTTTTAAAAGCTCGAATTTACACAAAATTCCTACATTTTACCCGGCAGTATTTGATTCCAATACAAATAGGGGAGCAGATATTTCTTCATTTGGTACATGGACCAGCGTTCTTTGGATTGATCAAATGGGAATGTTTCCGTCGGTATATTGTTGTAATCAAATTCTGCTAATACCAATTTATTGTAGCCTGTAATGATGGGACAAGATGAATAGCCATCATACGAAGCCGACATGGGTTTACCCTTCATCACATCGAGTAAATTATTAACCAGCACAGGTGCTTGTTTGCGTATCGCAGCTCCTGTACGCGATACAGGTAAATTTGCGGCGTCTCCACACCCAAAAATGTTTTTGTATCGCAAGTGTTGTAGGGTGTGTTTTTCTACATCGATCCAGCCAGCGGCATTTGCAAGCGGACTTGATTTAATGAAATCAGGTGCGGATTGTGGCGGAGTCACATGAATCATGTCAAAAGCGACCTCATACACTTGATCCTTATTGGATTCACCTATCCCCATAAATGTAGCGATTTTAGATGGCCCATCAATTTCACTTAGTTTAACAAAAAACTGCGTGTTAATTCCATAGCGGGCAATCACGTCTTTCAGTGTATTTTCATATTTTTCCACACCAAAAACCCGAGTACCTCCACTCCAAAACTCAACTTGTGATTTTATGTTGTTTTTATGAAAGTAATCAGCTGCTAAATACATGATTTTTTGAGGCGCTCCTCCACATTTGATTGGGGTATGTGGATTTGTAAAAATCGCTTTGCCTCCTTTCGTCTGCTGGATGCATTCCCATGTATATGGGGCCGTCTCAAAACTGTAGTTGGAGCACACCCCATGTTTACCAAGGTTCTCTTTCAATCCTTTGATTTCACCCCAGTTGAGTTGAATTCCGGGTACTGTAATCAAATAATCATAGTGTAATTCCGAACCATCCGCAAGAGTTACTTTGTTTTCGTCGGGTAAAAATCCTTGAACCATTTGTTGGATCCAGTTTGCCCCCGCAGGAATAACAGATGCCTCATCTCGTACAGTGTCTTTGATGTTAAATTCACCGCCGCCCACGAGCGTCCAGGCGGGTTGGTAGTAATGTTTTTTGGCTCCATCAATGATGGCGATGTCCAAGGTGGAATCTTTGAGGAGGAGTTGGGAGGCAATGGATATGCCGGCATTTCCTCCGCCAACAATCACGATTTGGTGATGATTTTTCATGGTTAACGTGTTTAATGATAACGCTATATTCAGCATAAAATATTGTTCTATTCGTGATAATAGTCACTTTTGGATTTCGTGTGAAATGTCACGCTCGTTTGAGGCCATCAGGTTTACATTTGATAAATTTTAAAACCGATAGATCATGAAAAATGTAGTCTTTTTGCTTGGGGTATTGTTGTTAAGTGGTTGTGAAAAAGATGGCCCATTGGACGCTGATCAAGGGAGTCTATCACAAAGTTTAGCGGCCATTCAAAGTTCCGTAACGAATTTGCCGCTTGAATCCTTGGATCCAGCTGAGCGAGATCGGATTTTATTTATTCGCGAAGAAGAGAAATTGGCCTATGATGTATACCAAACGCTGTTTGATCGATACGGTGTCAAAATTTTTCAAAATATCCCCAACAGTGAATTGAGTCACATGGAGGCAATGCTAAGTATTATTAAAAAATATCAATTAATTGATCCAATGGATACCCATCCGCGTGGTGTTTTTACGGATCCCGTGCTTCAATCATTGTACAATGCCCTGGTTAGTCAAGGTCAAGTAAGTCTTTTAGCGGCTTATCAGGTAGGTGCAAAAATTGAAGAATTAGATATTTATGATTTGAATAAATCGATTGCTGTAACTAATAATCAGGATGTGAAATTGGTGTATGATTTCTTGAATAAGGGGAGTCGGAACCACTTGAGGTCTTTTTACAAAAATTTATCGAATGCGGGAGGAACGTATGTTCCTGTATACATTTCGTTAGCGGAATTTACTGCGATAGTAACTACGCCTACAGAAAAAATGTAATTAATTACTTGCAAAGTGACAAAAGTCACACGTATTCTACTATTTTATTTAGTCATTTGTTTCTTTACCAATTCGCACGTTTCATCCCATGAACCATCAGACCCAGCCGCATAGTCTCTTGCAAATGTTCCTATATACCTTGCTAATCGCATTAATAGCATTATTGGGGTATTTAAGTTTTTCGCACTTTCGTTCAACTGATGGAATGGTTGATTCGACTCAAGCGTATGTAGAACCTGATTCAAATTTCACCCATCTATGGACGGCTCCATCGGATTGGCGCTTAATGTACTTAAAGCCAGAGGAGAAAGCTTTGGTGGAATATGGTCGGGAGTTAATTGCCCATACATCCGAATATTTAGGGCCAAAAGGGTCAGTGAAGGCTATTTCCAATGGCATGAATTGCCAAAACTGCCATTTAAATGCAGGGACTCAACCTTGGGGTAATAATTATTTCGCTGTGCAATCCACCTATCCTAAATTCAGAGCTCGTTCAGGAGCAATTGAAGATCAGGTTAAACGGGTCAATGATTGTTTTGAACGTAGTTTAAATGGCAAGGCCTTAGCGGCTGAAAGCAAGGAGATGCGGGCTATTTTGGCCTATATTAAGTGGTTAGGGTCAGATGTAGCGAAAGGTGTAGCACCCAAAGGTTCAGGCATTTTTAAATTGAAAGGTTTGAAACGTGCCATTGATCCAATCAAAGGAGCTGAAGTGTATGCTGCCAAATGTCAGTCCTGTCATCAAGCAGATGGGGGTGGAGTTTTGGCTGATCATGGGAAGTCGTATACTTATCCTCCGCTTTGGGGACCCCATAGTTACAATCATGGGGCTGGGCTATACCGGATGTCCAATTTTGCTGGGTATGTCAAATACAATATGCCATTAGGGGCAAATTACGAGAAACCACAATTGACAGATGAGGAAGCTTGGGATTTAGCTGCTTATGTGAACACGATGCCGCGTCCTGCTAAAGATTTGAGTCAGGACTGGCCTGATATTGCAGGCAAGCCGTTTGATCATCCTTTTGGGCCTTATGCAGACCCATTTACGGAAGATCAACATAAATATGGGCCATATAAGCCGATTAAAGAATGGATTACCAAACACAAGAAGTCTAAAAAATAAACCGAATGAACTCGAGAAGAAAATTTTTACAAGGTGGTATTCTGACCAGCGTAGCGGCTTTATCGCCCCTTGCCTCGCAAGCCAAGACTTCTACAAAGAATACTTTGTCAACGAAGTCAATCGCCGGGTCTGGTCAAATTACGATTTTACAAACGACCGATGTGCATTGCCAACTGCATGCACACGATGAATTGTTTTGGGAAAATAATGAGTTGACTTTTCGTAAAGCGGGAGGTTATCCACATATGGCTACGGCCTTAAAGAAATTAAAAGAGAAGAATCCGGAAAACACAATCACTTTAGATACAGGTGATATGTTCCAAGGAAGTATGCTTTCTGTTAAAACAACAGGTCAAGCGTTCGTTCCCTTGTTAAATGCGATGGATTACGATTTATATCTACCGGGGAACTGGGAGGTTGTCTATTACAAGAAGAACATGCAGAAATTATTGGGAGGTTTACTGGCTCCTAAAATTTGTGCCAACATGTACCATGATTTAGGGGAGGGAAAGAAAGGAGAACTGATTTTTCAGCCTTACCAAATCATGCACCGTTTGGGAGTTAAAATTGGGTTTTTAGGTTATACTGACCCATTAGTTCCTTTACGTCAGTCCCCTTTGTATTCAAAAGGAATTGTTTATACCAAACCGGAAGATAATTTAAAGGAATACGTGACCTTGTTGCGTGAACAAGAGCAATGTGACTTTGTAATCATCTTGTCTCACCTAGGTTTATCTCAGCAAATTGCTTTAGGAAATCATCCGGATTGCCAAGGGGTAGACTATATTTTTGGTGCTGATACGCATGAAAGGGTTCGTAAGCCCATTCAGGCAGAATACACGAAGATTGTGGAGCCAGGTGCCTTTGGGTCATTTATTGGTAAACTTGATATTCAAGTGAAGGATGGGAAAGTAGTTGGGTCCACATATGAGTTAGTGGAGGTTGATCCAATCAAATATCCAGCTGATGTGGAGATAAAAACCTTAGTTCAGGATTTAGAAAAGCCTTATAAGGAGGAAATCAATAAAATACTCGGCTATAGCACTGTTCCGCTTTACCGCAATTTTGTGGTAGAGAATACCATTGATACAATGATCGTAGATGCATTAAAATGGAAGGTGAACGCTGACGTGGTATTATCGAATGGATTCCGTTTTTGTCCTCCACGCGTACCCGGAAAAGATGGCAAAGTAGCCATTACGGAGGGATATTTATATGATATGTTACCCGTAGATAGTACCATTCGTACGGCGAAAGCTTCAGGCCAACAAATTCTAGATTGGTTAGAAAAAGAGATGCAGAATGTATTTGCACAGGATGCATCAAAGCGTTTTGGTGGTTGGTTAATTCGCTTCAAAGGTATGCAAGTAGAATTCAAAGCGTTTGAGCGTGTAGGTCATCGTGTACAAAAGGTAACGATTGCTGGTGCTGAATTAGATAAAAATAGACTTTATACCTTATGTGCATGTGAGCGTGATGGGGATCCCGAGGATATGTTGTGCCGCATGAAAGGGGTAAAGGAGGCCACGAATACAGCCTACACCTTGCACTCAATGATGAAGGAGTATTTAGTTAAATTCTCTCCTGTAACACCTATTTTACGCCACGATGCAAAGATTTTGGATGGTCCTCAGGATTTGTTGAGTCAAGTGACGGGGGTGGATTATTCCTTTAGGTAGACTCTGAAAATTAGAGGTTAGAGGTTAGAGGTAAGAGGTAAGAGGTAAGGATTTCATAATAAAAGCTAGTCGCAGTAAACCTGGGCTAGCTTTTTTTTGGCTTGAGATATAAAAAAACCAGCAGAATATTATTTCAGCTGGTTTTTAAAAACGTATACCTCTTAGTTCTTACCTCTTACCTCTTAGTTCTTACCTCTTACCTCTTACCTCTTACCTCTTACCTCTTACCTCTAATGCGGCAACTGGTCTCTAAACTTACCATATACCCACGTTCCTGCCGTAGCGCTCAGAATAACCACTAAGATTACGATAGCGCCTGAGCCAACTTGTGCGAAAAGAGGACCTGGGCATGCGCCTGTCATAGCCCAACCGAGGCCGAAAATCAAACCACCATAAATTTGGCCTTTGTTGAACTTCTTATCTGTGAATGTGATGTCCTCGCCGTGAATCGTTTTGATCTTCAATTTTTTGATTAAAAATACGGAGATAGCTCCTACAACTACCGCTGTACCGATCACACCGTACATGTGAAAGCTTTGCAGACGGAACATTTCTTGAATTCTGAACCAAGAGATGATTTCAGCTTTGATAAATACGATACCAAAAATTACGCCTACTAAACTATATTTCAAGTTGTAGTACCATGGGTGATTTAATTCAGATTCATTGACACACATGGTGTCCAAAGAACGTACTTCGAAATCAGTTGGATTTGCGTGTTGATTAGTCTTGTTTTCCATGTTTATTATAAATTTAAAATGAATGGAATGATGAAATTTGCCATGATAAATCCACCGATCATGAAACAGATGGTAGCTACCAAAGATGGCCATTGTAAGTCGGAAAGTCCCATGATTGCGTGACCTGATGTACAGCCGCCCGCATAACGTGCTCCAAATCCTACTAAGAATCCTCCACCGATCATCATGACTAAGCCACGCGTTGTGAACAAGGTTTCAAATGAGAATAATTGCACGGGAACCATGCCTGAGAAATCTGTAATGCCATAACTAGCTAATTCCTTGGCTAAATCGGGATGGACGATAACAGCATCCCCCGAACCTAAATAGATTGTAGAGATAATGCCACCCACCAGAATTCCGCCTACAAAAAAGAAATTCCAAGACTCTTTTTTCCAATCATATTTGAAAAAGGGAATATTGCTGGGTAGGCAAGCTGCACACGCATGGCGTAAGTTAGCTGAAATACCAAAATGTTTGTTCCCCAAAATTAATAGGGCAGGGACGATAAGTCCGATAATTATTCCTGCCGTATACCAAGGCCAGGGTTGGGTGATTGTTTCCATCATTGTAAGTTAAAATTTAGTTTTTAAGTCGTTAGTCGCTAGTCGCTAGTCGTTAGTCGCTAGTTGCTAGTTGCTAGTTGCTAGTTGCTAGTTGCTAGTTGCTAGTTGCTAGTTGCTAGTTGCTAGTTTAAATAATTCGGCAAATTAATTCATTTCTATCTAATCTCTTCGTTCTTACCTCTTACCTCTTACCTCTTACCTCTTCACCCTCGCTTTGGCAATCGTTCCAATCATCAAGTAACCTAGCACGGCAAAATAAATAATGCTGTTCAGGGGTTTGCTTGTGATCGGACAGGTGCCTGTCGAACAGCCAATATCTCTCCAGTAGAAATATCCAGCGATGCCGCCAAATAGGCTACCTAAGATTTGCCAAAAATTAGTTTGAATGAACTTCTTCATATTCAATTTCCGCTGTTTCTTTTGGGTTTGATTTTGACATAGGTACGCCACAACCTTGAGCGCCACAGCCTGCATTTAAGATTGCCATACCCACTAATACAAGTCCCAGTAATCCCATAAGGGTATCTTGGCCCCGGTATGCTTCAATCAAGGCATATCCACCGATAACCAGGCGGATGATACGCATTACATTCCAATTTTGAGTTAAGTTAGCAAACATAGCAGATAGGGATTAAAAGCCCAGGCTTTGCCTGGGCTACAAATTTTGTCATTAATCTTGATAAACAAGCATTTCATGCAGTCCACCACCGTTGTAAACCTCCGAAAGTCCTGCTTGTTTCAGTAAATTCATGGCCATGCCTGAACGATTTCCGCTTCGGCAATAGACAACAATGGGTCCTTTCATTGCCTTGAATTCATTTAAGCGTAAAGGAATAATACCCAAGGGAATATTGATGGCACCTTCATAATGGCCACCTGCAAATTCACCTGTTTCTCTTACATCAACAACCGTAGTTGCTGGGTTAGCTAATAAATCTTCCATGATTATAAAAGGGTTGAAGGACATACGTAATCAGATACATGAAACTTGCCAGATTCTTTGATTGCTTTGAATCCACCATTGATATCAATTAAGTTATCGTAGCCACGAGCTCTTAAGGTAGAGTTGAAGATCATCGAACGGTAACCACCTGCACAGTGTACGAAGTAGGTCTTGTTTTTATCGATTTTCAACATGCTATCATTGATGAAATCTAAAGGTGCATTTTCTACATCAATCACGTGTTCAGATAAGTATTCCGAATTTTTACGTACATCGATGATTTCACCTTCGCCTGCTGCGACACGCGTAAATGCTTCTGCCGGTTCGATTGATTCGATTTGATCAAACTCCTTGCCTGATGCTTTCCAAGACGCAAATCCACCTTTTAAATAGCCTATCGTAAAGTCATATCCTACACGCGCTAAACGTGTGATTACTTCTTCTTCTCGACCTTCGTCTGTCACCAATAAGATTTCTTGTTTGATGTCTGGAATCATTGCACCTACCCAAGGAGCGAACGATCCATCGATTCCGATGTTAATCGAATTGGGTACAAATCCTGCTGCAAATGTCTGTGGATCTCGTGTATCCAAGATTAACGCGCTCGTTTCGTTTGCTGCTGCTTCAAATCCTTCTGGACTTAAGGCGTGCTGTCCACGCTCCAATACCTTGTCGATTGAATCATAGCCTTGAATGTTCATTAAAACGTTCAATGGGAAGTAAGCTGGAGGAGCAACCAATCCTGTTAATACTTCTTTTTTGAATTCCTCTTTGGTTAATGCTGGATTCAACGCATAATTAACTTTTTTCTGGTTACCTAAGGTATCCGTTGTCTCTTTGCTCATGTTTTTGCCGCAAGCAGAACCCGCACCGTGTGCAGGATATACGATGATATCATCTGCCAAAGGCATGATTTTGTTCCGTAATGAGTCAAATAGATGACCCGCTAAGATATCTTCTGTTAAATCAGCTTTTACTTTTTGGGCTAAATCTGGACGACCTACATCGCCGATAAACAACGTATCTCCAGAGAACAAACTCGTTTCTTTTCCGTTTTCATCGATCAAAAGAAAACAAGTAGATTCCATCGTGTGACCCGGTGTGTGAATGACACGGATCGTCGCGTTTCCTAATGGGAACTCTTGCCCGTCTGTTGCAGAGATGCAATCGAATGCACAAGCGGCATTGGGTCCGTAAACGATCGGAGCACCTGTTTTCGCTGATAAATCGATGTGTCCAGAAACGAAGTCGGCATGAAAGTGTGTTTCGAATACATACTTAATAGTAGCCCCGTTACGTTCTGCTTTTTCGATGTAAGGTTGCACCTCACGAAGTGGATCGATGATTGCCGCTTCTCCATTGTTCTCGATGTAGTAAGCACCTTGTGCTAAACATCCTGTGTAAATTTGTTCTACTTTCATTTTGGTAATTATTATGCTGTGAATGTGATTGTTTTATTTCATTGGGAAAGCTAGTTGTTGGATTAGGATATACATCCCCATCACCAACACAAACCATCCGAAACCTACTTTTAATTTATTTCCATCTACTTTTTTACTAATGATGTCGCCTAAGAATATACCTACGATGGCAAGGCCAGTTACGATTAACAATAAGTTCCAATCAATCACCTGATGTCCTAGGTCACCAGTAAATCCGATTAATGATTTCGCAGCGATGATTAATAAGGAAGTCCCTACAGCCTGTTTCATGGATAATTTAGACAGCATTACTAAGGCTGGGATGATCAAGAAGCCACCTCCTGCGCCTACTAAGCCTGTTAAAGTGCCCACTACAGCACCTTCTAATAAGATCATCGGATAGTTGAATACTTGTTCTTCTTCTACATAGGTACCTAATTTCTCTTTCTCGCATTGTTCACATTTGCCGCGAATCATGGAGATAGATGCAGCGACCATCAATACTGCGAATAAAACCATCATTAAGATGGATTTGGTGACAACAAAATCACCAACGGTGAAAACTTCAGCAGGAATTAAAGGAACGATAAATTTACGTGTCGCATAAACCGCTGCTATCGAAGGAATGCCGAAAATAACGGCTGTTTTAACATTGATTAAGCCTTGTTTGTATTTAGGGAATGCACCTACCAGGGAACTTGCCCCTACAACAAAAAGCGAATATGCCGTTGCCAAAATAGGATCTACACCAAATAAATAAACTAAAACGGGTACTGTTAAAATGGATCCTCCGCCGCCGATTAAGCCCAACGAGATTCCAATAAGTAGAGAGGCGAAATAACCTATAATTTCCATGCGTGTTTTATTGTTTTTTGTTGATACAAATTTGGGGCCATTTTTATCGCTTTTTCGTGATTTTTATCACAAGGCTAAAAATAGTTTTAATCAAAAGTGAAAGTTTAAAATCAGGTTATAATTGCTCATATTGACCTTATTGATGATGTATTTTTCATTTTGATAGGTTTCTCCCTGATTGGCTTTGTATACATACAAGGCCTGTAATTCTAAGCCTTCAAGGAAATCAACGAACTCATAACTCAAATCGATATTTAATTGTGTGTAGCTCGGGAGGCCATATTTGTTTAATGCGTAGTTCTTTACATCAGGCAATTGGAAATAACCATAACTTAATGAAGCCTTCAAGGGTACCTTAGAAAAGCTATAATTTACTTTCCCTACATACGCATTCACATCGCCAAAGCCTTCATTTCGCTCCCGAGCCATAAATGTATAAAAAGGATCACGACCCCATTCGCGTGGCATTAAGTAACGACCCTCACCGGTGATGCGGGTATAGTTCAGAGATGATTTCCATTTGCCCGACTCATATCCCACTTTCGTACTTATAACACGCGATTTTTGATTAGTTGAATAATAAGTTTTAGTTGGATCTTCGTTTCCACCATCATTAACCGCTTGCTGTTGCGTATACTGAATTCCTGTCACCCACACATCCCGTTTCATATCCCATTGTACCATACTGGTGTTGAATACATTTTCCACAAATACATTCCAAAGTTTAAGTGAGTTTCCTTGCGGTAATTGGTGAGTATATCCTATAAGGTATACGCCATTGGATTCGATGTTTCCTTTATAATTTCCTTTGGTCCCATTTACATTCGTACCATTTGGATAAATTCCGATTGACTCGCCTATTCCATACCAATCAACTGTTCCGCGCGGGGAAATTTCATACAAGTATCCCCCTTCCAGCTTATTCTTTTTGCCTGGAAATAATTCTCCGTAAATACCACCCACCTCAGTAGGACGCATTCGGCCATCTTGAAGATTGATAAAGGGGGTGTTAATGAGCTGTTTACCAATCGTCACATGTGATGATTTCGTGAAGTTGTATTTTAAATAAAGCTCCTCTAGGCGATCTAAGTCATGTTTGTTAGCTAAATCCGCTAGATCAAATAAAGAGGTTTCATACCGACTGACCGTCTGGGTATATTTGTCGATATGTGTCATATCGGATGACCCCATGTTATAGATAAAATAACCTCCTACACCCATTTGAAAGCCTTTGAACGCGGCTGTTTCGTAAAAAAGTCCTCCGCCCATCGCATTCGCGTGTGCATCCGTTAGGTGGTCCTGGTTTTCTGTCGCCATGAAAAAGTAACGTAGGTTACCGTGTACTTTGCCATGTTTAAAGGCAAAAAGGAGTGAGGTGGAATCCTCAGCGACACTTTTTTTCCCTTTCCAAAGATGTGGGGGTGAATGAATTTCTTGGTGTTGACCACTAAGCGATAGGCTCGTTCCTAGGCTAATGATAAATAGAAGTAGGTGTTTGATCTGCATACTGTGATAAATTTCAGCTGCAAGTTGGCCCCATTTCTATTTATCCTGCGTGATGAATATCACAGCGTCTTCAAATCAATGATTTCAATTTGGTTTTTGTTGATTTTGATATGCCCTTTTTCTGCAAGCTTCTTCATCAAACGAGAAATAACTTCCCGTGAGGAATTTAATTCCTGTGCGATATCGGTGAAAGACACTTTAATGATATCACTCTTTAAACTCTTCTGATGTTGCTTTAGATACCACAATAATCGTTCATCCAAATTACGAAAGGCAATGTGGTCAAGTGTATCCAATAATTCCTCAAAGCGAGAACGGTAGGTTTCTAGGACAAACTGATACCAGGATTTGTACTTAGCCGCCCATTCATCCATTAATTCCACCGGAATGGTCAAAACTTCGGTGTCAACCAATGCCTTCGCCATGATTTGGCTATTCAGATTTCGGGATGCACAGGTCATGGAAATCGCACAAGCTTCTCCAGGGTGAAGGTTGTACATGAATACCTCATTACCCTCGTCATCCTCCCGGAAAACTTTGATAATTCCTTTCGTAACCAATACCGCGGAGCGAATGCTTTGGCCTGTTTTCATAAGAAAATCATCGGCCTGAAACTTACGAATCACGCCTACCTGTTGGATTTTCTTCTTTAACTCGGGTTCAAAATTGGCTAATATATCTAATTCCATGTTCACTTTGTGGAGACGCGACACCTCGCGTCTATTTTCTAATAGTTGATTACTTTTTTCGCCTCACTACTTTCCATCGCTGCATCAATCACCCGCATGCTATTGATTCCATCTAGAACCGAAACTGCCGGTTGCGCTTCGCCCCGTAAAGATTGAAAAACATTCTCATAAAAGGCCATAAAATCCCCATTTTCCGATGGAACGCGTTCTGGATTTCCCCCATCTACGTGCATGACCCCATAATCTTGTGGGTTTTCTTGTCCCCAAGAATCTCCTTGTGGCTTTCTGCCCGCATCCAAATCGGCCTCTTGTCGGTCTGAGCGCGTTTTTATAAAACTGCCCAATTTACCATGCAATTGAAATGCTGGCACAGGGACTTTGAAATAATATCCTGCCTTCAAACGCACGCGCATTTCGGGATAATACAATAAGATTTCAAACAAATCTTCGACCTCGGTACCGGGTCTCGTTTTACGCATATCCGCAAATACATGCGTGGGATTGCCAAATAGATGTAATGCCTGATCAATGATGTGTGGTCCTAAATCGAAAATAATTCCCGCACCGGGGCCAGGAAGCTCCTTGTGCATCTTGGGTGATTTCGCCCCGTTATATCGGTCAAAGTGAAATTC
>JAGOAA010000028.1 GCA_017984215.1 Cytophagaceae bacterium | reverse complement strand
CATTCCCGCTTAGCACGCGGTGGTTTTTAAACAATTCAATGGGCAAGAAAGGGATATCGGAGATTGTCTTGACAGCCTGGATATCGATTTGCATTAAGTCGATATATTGCCGATACAAAGGATTATATGTCGAAGTAAATCGAAACATATCCAAAGCGATTGCCTCAAAATCAGCATCCTGCATCGCTAGAACCTTATTTTTAAGACCCAAACGCCAAGATTCCCACATGTTCAAGTCGTCCTGCATCGCTTTTTTTGAATAATCATACAAAATTAAACCAATTCATTAACTTTACGAATTATGAAATGGGGCATTCGCTTTTTCGTTGGTTTATTTTGCTGCACAGGTCTATTGGCTTGTACAGAAGAACCACAATGGAGTTTAACTCCAAGCATTAGCTTTAGTCAAATTCAAAAAATCACAAAAATAAGTAACGATGGATTTGGAGGAAAAGCCAAAATTGATTCCGTCGTGATGTCCATTCGCTTTCAAGACGGTGACGGAGATTTAGGCATCACGCAAGCGGAACTAAAGGCTAATCCAACAAAATACAAGGACTTCCGCAATTTCGAAGTCAATGTATTGCTACAAAAAAATGGCAAGTTTATTCCGGTCAACTTTAGTCCAAGTTTAGGGGGACTCATGAATTTCAAATTTAAAGGGGAACAAAAACCCGGGCCGATCGAAGGGACCGTTGATTATTCTACGCAATTCGTTTACGCCTTCTACAAGGGGTATTCGCCGCTGTTTACAGCCAAGAACGACACGGTAAAGTTTCAAATTTACATTCGAGATAATGCATTACAAACAAGCAATGTGGTAGAAACCGACCCCATTGTTATTTTCCAAGATTAATCTACTTCTAACAAACAATGAATATCAAACACTTTCTTTTAGGATTCCTATTACTAGGTTCTTCTGCAGCATTTGCACAAAAAGACATTACACTTGAAGACATTTGGGCAAAGCCTACTTTCCGTCAAAAAAGCATCCAAAACTTGAATTGGACCCAAGATGGCCAATCATATTTGGAACTAAAGGAAGGTAAAATCATCAAGTACAATATTTTGGAGCCGAGCAAGTTCGAAACCTTGTTTGACGAATCGATTCACAAAACCAGTAATGGCGGTACGATTCGCGTACAACAGTTTTCTATCTCAGCGGATGAGCAAACGATTTTAATCGGGACAGCCTCAGAATCCATATATCGTAGAAGTTCGAAGGAAACGAATTACATCTTTACCCGTAGCAAAAATACATTGCAACTTCTATCGCAAGGGGGTAAACAAATGCATGCTACTTTGTCCCCCGATGGAAAACGCGCGGCATTTGTTCGCGACAACAATCTTTTTTGGACGGACATTCAAATAGGTAAAGAAACCGCTGTAACGACGAATGGAAAATTCAATCACATTATCCATGGAGCTTGTGACTGGGTTTATGAGGAAGAATTCTCATTTGCAAAAGCCTTTACTTGGTCACCCGACAGCAAAAAAATTGCCTTCTACACATTTGATGAAAGCCAAGTGCCGGAATACAATATGCAAATGTGGGGTGATTTATATCCCAAAGATTACCGTTATAAATATCCCAAAGCAGGCGAAGCCAATTCAATCGTAAGCCTTTCGGTTGCTTTAATAGATGAAAATAAAATCCAAGCGATACAAGTTGGCCCCGAAAAAAACCAATACATCCCGCGCTTAAAATGGACAAAAAATTCAGATGTCGTTGGATTCATTCGCTTGAACCGTTTGCAAAACCACATGGAATTATTGCATCATAGCATTAGCAAAGCAACAACTAGTTTAATCTATGAGGAACATGCAGAAACTTCCATTGAAATTGAAGCCGTAGGCAATGATATTACGTATTTGAATGACGGGAAATCGTTCATTTTTAGCTCGGAGCGGAGCGGGTTTAAACATCTATACGTGGGCGACATCGCTAGTGGCAAATTCACTCCCATCACTACAGGCAACTGGGAAGTAGATGATTTGTATGGATACAATGAAAAAACGAAAACCTTGTATTTTAATTCGGCGGAGTTAAGTCCGATCGGCCGACAAGTTTATTCAATCAAATTAGACGGAACGAATAAAAAAACCATTTCAACCTTATCAGGAACGAATACGGCAAGCTTTAGCCCTGACTTTTCTTATTATATTTTGAATAACAGTTCAGCAAAAAAACCCTTAAGTATTGGCTTATACAGTGCTTCAAAGGGACTCGTTCGTGCCTTAGAAGACAACCAAAAACTACAAGCTCAAATCGCAGAATATCAGATTTCCCCTCGTGAATTTTTTGAGATTCCTTTGGCGAATGGGGATCACTTAAATGCGTATTGGATTAAGCCCACAAACTTTGACCCAAACAAAAAATACCCTGTATTAATGCATGTGTATGGAGGCCCGGGCAGCCAACAAGTGTTGGATTCCTATCCAGGTGGTGATTTTTACTGGTATCAAATGTTGTTGAAAAAAGGCTATTTGATCTATTGCGTGGACAACCGTGGAACGGGTGGACGCGGCGTAGCATTCAAAAAAATCACTTACCAAAACTTAGGACGCATTGAAGTCCAAGATCAAATTTTTGCTGCTAAATTCATCGGTAATCTTCCTTATGTAGATGCAAGCCGTATTGGAATTTGGGGATGGAGCTATGGTGGATTTATGTCGTCTAATTGCTTGATGCAGGGAGCTGATGTATTCAAGGCTGCGATCTCGGTCGCGCCGGTAACCAACTGGCGTTTTTATGATTCGATCTACACGGAAAGATATCAACGCACGCCACAAGAAAACCCGACGGGATATGATGAGAATTCACCGGTTTACCATGTAAACAAATTGAAAGGAAACTTACTATTAGTGCATGGAACAGGAGATGATAATGTACATTTCCAAAATGCGGTGGCTCTCGAAGATGCGTTGATTAAAGCCAACAAACAATTTCAAACCTTCTATTATCCAAACCGAAATCATGGAATTTCAGGCGGGAATACACGTTTGCACTTGTATAATATGTTGACAAATTTCTTAGAAAAGAACCTATAGCTTTTTAATCGCTTGGTAAATCGAATCGGTTAGTCGGTAAGTCAGCATCCGTTGGTCCTTATCATCAGCTTGAATATCGAGTACCTGTTCCCCCGGGAACAAAAGGCCAAGTGACTTATTCAATCCTTCAATTAATTTAGCCCTGAATTGCCTTTGCGATTCGGGGCTACTTTTATGTTTGCCAAAAAAGGCAACAATCTGATGTCCCGAAACATAGCCTTGTCGGTAATTCAAGCGCAAGAAATCCAAGAATTGTTTTTCGTTTGGCCCTAATAGCAAATGTAATTGTTTCCTTTTATTTCGTCTTTTCAGCAAAATCAAGAAACGCAACACAAAAAATACGATCAACACTCCGAAGAAAATCACAGCAAAATCACGGGCAGTATCTAGCAAGGGTTTTTCCATGATAGGACCCAGCGGTGTACTTTCGGCTAGCAAGGTTTTGATCGGAACCTCCACAATCTGGTAGGATCCATAGGGAAATGTCTCCTGCGCCTGAGGCAAAAATATGGATGTTCCATTTACGAATACACTGTATAATATACCTCGATCTTCAATAAATTTTCGTACTTGAAAACGCGCAGGATTTGTCCACAAATAGGCTTTGAACGAATCCTTCACATCAATAATATAGAGTAAATCGTGATTGTAGCCAGGGATATCGTGTTTAGGAGAAATGACAATATATTGACCCAAGGAAAACATAAAATTACTAGGTTCGCCTGACATCAATTCTTTCAACAAAGGTTCATGAACTTCACCTAAACGCTTGAAACTTTTATCTGAAAATTTATAATCATAAACAGAAAAATCTAAATCAAGCGCACCTGCTGATTCTGTCTGATTAATGCGTCGTGCTCCAATTGCGACAAAGCGATCTAATTCAGGCAAATAAACGGATGATTTTTTGTGAATGGCATGAGGAATTTCTCCTTTCGCTAAAATATGCGTCCAATCTTTCGAAACCCAATTAAACTGGGTCATGATATTCGTTGACTGCCAAAATCCATATCCACCAAAACTGTACAAAGTATCCTTTCTCGTAAATTGGGCTGCTTGACAATTTGCTCCACGGTAATAGGTCAAATCCTCTCTTTTAAGCGTTTTAGTGGCAATATTAAAATGATAGACTTGTCCACTGCATTCCATAACCAATAGAGTACCCGGGCGTCCCTTAATTTTGATCGGATTTATAGCATCTGCATTCGAGTATAAATCGGCAGATTTAATATCAACCAAATTTACTTCTCCTAAATCGACCCATTGCCCTTTGACATTGGATTCAAATAAATGATTGGCTACAAAATCAACTTTATAACAGGTTGATACTCCCGGTTCACGCCAGGAAAACACTTGCGCATGCGATGGCACGGGGGCAACTAATAGGACAAAAAGAATGAAAAGAAGAAATCTAACTCGCATGTATCGAAATATCAAGGCCTCAAAAATGCACTTTTTTTATACAAAAATTGAATATTGTTTAGGTAACGGCGGGAAAAATGTAGTAATTTTGTCTTTAAGCTATTAAAATAGCGCAAAACCATTCGATTTATGACATTACACCGAGAAGGAAAATCTTTATTAATTAGTTCATTACTTATTGTTTTAGTGATTAATGGGCTTGTCGCCTATTTTTTCCCAGAGCAAGTTTATTTTCGCGAAAGTGTTGTTGTCATTACATCGCTCTTCTTTTTAATTATTCTTCAGTTTTTCCGTGTACCGAAACGTCACACCGAAATTAACCCCAATCACATCATTGCGCCAGCGGATGGAAAAGTGGTTGTAATCGAAGAAGTCGAAGAGCCCGAATATTTCAAAGGCAAAAGAAAACAAGTTTCCATCTTCATGTCACCGATTAACGTGCATGTGAATTTTAACCCAATTTCAGGGATTGTAACCTATTTCAAATACCATCCAGGCAAATATTTAGTTGCTTGGCATCCCAAATCAAGTACAGAAAACGAACGTACAACTTGTGTCGTTAAACATGAGAATGGTACGGAGGTATTATTCCGTCAAATCGCTGGTGCACTAGCGAAACGCATTTGTTGGTACGTTAAAGAAGGCGACCAAGTAACCCAAGGACAAGAATTTGGGTTCATCAAATTTGGTAGCCGCATTGATATCTACCTACCCTTAGATGCTGAAATTTGCGTGAATATTGGGGATAAACCGGTAGGAAGCGAAACGGTTATTGCCAAGCTTCGTTAATTAATCCGAGTATTTTTTCGAGTCCTATTTGGTCAACTTCTGAAAAGTCATTGAGCAAATCTGAATCGACATCCAATACCATGGTCACACGACCCGCCTGATTTTTCACGGGTAAAACAATCTCTGATTTAGATGCAGACGCACAGGCAATGTGTCCCGGGAATTCTTCTACGTCGGGAACGATGATTGTTTCCGCCGTCGTGTAGGCGTGTCCACAGACTCCCTTATGAAATGGAATTCGAGTACATGCAACAGGACCTTGAAAGGGGCCAAGAACTAATTGTTCATCCTTAACGAGGTAGAAACCCACCCAAAAAAATCCAAAAACTTCTTTGATCGCAGCAGCTATGTTGGCAAGATTGGCCGTTAAGTCATTTTCACCCGCAACAAGCCCTTGAATTTGCGGAAAAAGTGCTTCATATTGTTGGGAACGTGAGCCTTGGGGAATAATTAAATCTTCTGCCATCTTAGAAATAACGCTTTAAATAGGATTGATCGGCTGTACTTAACCAATTGTTCCGGTACTGTTCAACACTTTGCAGCAAGGGCGTAATGATTTGATCTCCTGCTTCTAAAATCCCGGCTTGAACCGCTGATTTTAATTGGCCTAAACCTAATAATTCGACTTGTTCATTGCGAACAACCGCCACATCCCGACTAAAAAAATCGACCTGCAAGGTTTCACCTAAAGCCTTAAACCAACGGGTAGATGCGTCAATGGAACAACCAGATGCCGCATTCATAGCTTCATTTACGGCAACGATGATTACTTGGTTATACTTTATCTCAAAAGAGGCTTGTAAGGGTGCGCCATGCGCTTCCCAGTTTTGGCAAGATTGAGCGAGTACTTGCTTGATTTGATCAAGTTCCGATGCGTGTAAGCTACGTGAAGCCTGGTAGACCCATATACGCGCTTGGCCCGGCATTTCCTGAAAAGGTATATACATCTTATTTTAAACTTTGCTGAACTAATTCAGCTAGATCGACTACTTGGATTTCATGTTCTTTGCCGGATTTGTTCAAGCCATCTTGAAGCATCACCATGCAGAAAGGACATGCCAAAGCTACTTTATTTACGCCAGATTCTAGTATTTCATCCGTACGTTTTACTTGAACTTCTCCCGTTCCTGCCTCAGGTTCTTTGAATACCTGAGCGCCGCCCGCACCGCAGCAAAGACCTTTGGTCCGACAGCTTTTTAATTCCTTTACTTCTTTTTTAAGGCCAGCAATTATTTCGCGAGGAGCCTCAAAAATTCCGTTTCCTCGGCCTAAATAACAGGAATCATGGAATGCAATCGTCTCAGCCTGTTCATTGAATTTAATCTTGCCAGCCGCTAACAAATCTGCCAATAATTGACTGTGATGAATCACTTCATAAGTCCCACCAAGTGAGGGATATTCATTTTTGAGCGTATTGAAGCAATGCGGACAAGCGGTTACGATTTTTTGAACGCCATACATATTCAACACCTCGATGTTTTGCATCGCCTGCATTTGAAACAAAAACTCATTCCCCGCCCGACGAGCAGGGTCGCCTGTACATGCTTCTTCCGTTCCTAAAACGGCAAATTTTATCCCGACATGGTTCAGGATTTCAGCCAAAGCTCTCGTAACTTTCTTGTGTCGGTCATCGAATGAACCTGCACAGCCTACCCAAAATAATAAATCGGGGCTTTCTCCTTTTGCGGCCCATTCGGCCATGGTGGTCACTTGTAGTTCCATGTTTATTTCTTTTTCGCCTCTGCGCGCATTTGTTCGACGGTTAATCGGCTCCCATCATCACTCCATCCTGGAGGGCCAAATAGATAACCGGCCACTTGTTTCATGCTTTTGGCATGAATTAAATCCTTCCCGATTTGCACCCATTCATAGAAGGCAATTTTGGCCGGATTGTAACTTTCAATTTGCTTCGTTAATCCATAATGTGGACGAGCTTTTTCTGTTTGAAAAGATCCAAAAATACGATCCCAAATGATCAATACCCCCGCATAATTCGTATCAAGGTAATCCAAATCGGTACCATGATGCACCCGATGGTGTGAAGGCGTATTGAAAAACTGCTCAAACCAATTAGGCATTTTTTGAATAAACTCCGTATGAATCCAATATTGGTAAAGCAAGCTAGTTTGTTGGAAAAAGAACACAATAAACGGATGAACACCTAGCAAAGGCAACCAAGCCCAGAAAAGAAACCCACCGGTTAAATTACCCGTCCACGTTTGGCGTAAGGCAGCTGCTAAATTGTATTTAGGCGAAGAATGATGCACCATGTGAGATGCCCAGTAAAAACGTACTTCATGGGAAATGCGATGCACCCAATAATAAGTCATGTCTTCCGCTAGAAAGGCAAATACCCAAACTGGCCACCAATTGAATTGGAAGTCGGCCACACGCCAATGATCATAGACGTAGAAATAAGTAACAAACGCTAGACTTTTGGTAATCGTACCTACAGCCAAATTACCTAAACCAAGGCCAATAGAAGTTAGTGAGTCTTTGGCCTCGATAAAATCACGATGTTCTTTGTAGGCAAGCCAGGATTCAAATAGTACCGTAATCAGAAAAAACGGTACAGCGTATAAAATTAGTTGAGGGGTCATAGTTTCTTAATAAAATCGAGGGAAGCTTGAATCGGTAAATCGACACGTTTTCCTAAGATATCAGACGTTATCACATGATAGCCTGAAAGTGGGAATGCCTGTTCTTTTTTAATTGCACTACCTAATTTCGGAAACATGTCACGCATGGCTTGCACGGAAACGACATTATCTTGATGCGCTTCGTCTTGATAGTAATAGCTTAAGAACACAGGCACTTTTACATTTTCAAACGTTTCGTCAGTCATCGCATGCGTCAAGAAATTTTGAATCGCAACGATGCCTTCTAGGCGATAATGTAAACTCCAAAAGTTTTTATGTCCCGGACTCACGGAAGGGATATCACGGAAATCGGATTGCATAACGGTACGAGCTAATTGCAATCCCCATGGATTGTCAACGAGCGGCGCTGTCGGGTCTTTGATGGCGATACATGGGCCATATAACATCAAGGCCTTCATTTCTGGGTGTTTGGTCGCGAGAACTAATGACATCGCTCCCCCAAAAGAAGTACCCAAAACAATGACCTCATCGCCTAATTTTTTCGCAAGTGCATAATAGTTCTCTACGCTTTGGTAGAATTTATCGGCAGATGCTTTGGCCATGGTAGAATCGGTAGGGAACTCACCATGATCTTCAATGCGGGCTAAAACGAGATTCGCATTCAATGCTTTAGCCACCGATTTATGTAAGGGATTTCCTTCCATAGGAGACGCCGAGAACCCATGAATGTACAATACAACCGTCTTTGTTTTTTGGGGATTCGCCGAATCTGCGTAGATGATTTGACCTTGGTTATCAGGCTTCAAATTTCCATTTTCAGCTTCTTTAGCTTGTAAAAAAGCCGTGATGGCTTGAGGTTCATTCGGAATATCATTCCAAGATGGACCCGGAAAAGTTGGGGCATCCGGATGAGGGCCTACGAAATAAAGGCCTACTAAAACAACAATGGCAATGAGGATTTTTTTCATGATTTGGCCCAGTTTAGTCGGTCGCTTGGATTAAATTTCCAAGGAGCTTGGTTGGTTTCAATATTGGCAAACATCGCATTCCATGCCCCAGGAGCATCAGATTGTTCCATGATTTGATAGCGACGTAAAGCCAAAATAATCTCTAGTGGTGATAATTGAATCGGGCAGGCCTCTACACATGCCTGACAAGTCGTGCATGCCCTGAGTTCTTCCGCTGTGATGTAATTTCCTAAAAGGATATTGGTGGAATTGGGGTCTTTTTGAAGTTCTTCCAAACGATCCCGGGTATCCATCATAATTTTCCGAGGAGACAAAGCCTTACCTGTCTGATTCGCTGGGCATTGTTCCGTACAACGACCACATTCGGTACAACTATAGGCATCTAATGTATTCTTGATCGTTAGGTCTTTGATATCTTGCGCGCCAAATTTCAAATCAGGGTTACTAGGTTCGCCAGGCTTACCCAACATGATGTTGACCTCATTTGTCACATGTGGCATTTCCGACATCTGTGAGCTAGAATCTAGGTTCGAATAATATACGGCAGGGAAGGCGAAAAAAATGTGCAAATGTTTCGAATAGGTCACATAAAGGG
The DNA here is from genome assembly GCA_017984215.1 of Cytophagaceae bacterium. GTDB lineage: Bacteria > Bacteroidota > Bacteroidia > Cytophagales > Spirosomataceae > Aquirufa > Aquirufa regiilacus. Next base: position 13,066 of record JAGOAA010000028.1, on the reverse strand, counting down.
CAAACAAAAGGATGCCGATGATGTGAATCCACCATGCACTTTGCTCAATGATGTGAAGATTTTCTTCCGGCAGCAATGATTTGAGATGCTTCGAAATCACAAAGGATTGATCCGGGTCGGCGGCGTTCATAATATATAAAGCCGACATGAGGACTAATTCAATAATTAAAATTTGCATCGCATCTTTGATGGGAAAGCCTTTTAATTCACGATGTGCCGCGGAGTCTAATCGAGTAACTTGTTTGCTTACTCGGCGCACGATAAATACCAAACAGGCTAGTACCACCCCGCCAGCGAGTATTTCAAAAAAATTGATAATTACGGGATAAAAATCGCCTAAAAAAGGAGCAAAAATTCGATGAGTTCCGAGCATTCCATCGAGGATAATTTCGAGAATTTCGATGTTAATTAACACGAATCCTAGGTAAATCAACAGGTGCATGATGCCTACAAATGGCTTCTCAAACATCTTCTTTTGCCCTAAAGCTAGCAACAGGACGCGTTTCCAACGTTCCTTTGAATTCGTAATACTTATTGGCTTTGCGAGATGTATTGTTTTTGCAATTTGTCCAAAACGCCTTGCTATCAGATAGCCCATGGCTAGAAGTAGTGCGATGAAGCTTATTTGAGTCATGTTGATTGTGTTCTGGGTAAACGCTGCCGGGGTCTACGACCCCGGCAGCGTTACCGAAATCCAACACCAAACTAGCTCAAAAACATGAGAGAAAAAAATCAAAATCATGATAATTTTTATCTATTTATTTCAATCCACAAAAAAGACTTATTGCCAAATTTGAAGAAAAAATAAAATGAAAAATTTCACTGAGCCACTAATAGAAAATAAGGTTTTTCATATCTATACCCGCGGTATCGATAAAAAACCAATTTTTCTTTCCGACAAACATTACCGATCGTTTCTCTGGAAGTACCATAAAAAAGTAAGCCCCTATGTTGACACTTTTGCTTTCTGCCTTTTAGGTAATCATTTTCATCTATTAATTCGGGTTAAAACTTATCAAGAGATTGATAAACTGACTGATCTAAAATTATGTCCAAAACCAAAAGGACCAATTGGACTATTTATCAGCCGAGTTTTAGGAGATATTTTGAATTCACATGCACAAATGTTCAATCGTGCGACGGATCGAACAGGAGGATTATTTGAATCCCCCTTTAGAAGAAAACCCGTGGATTCATTGATTTACTTGACGCATTTAATCAAATACATCCATTTAAACCCTGTAAAGCATGAAATTTATAGTAATTATGAATTTTACCCTTACTCTTCTTATCAGGAATATTTAAAATTCAAACCTCGAATAGTTAATAAAACTGAAGGTTTAAATTTCTTCGGCAACCTGGCAATTTTTGAAAAATTTCACGAAACAGACACTTCTTCAGAAGAAAAAATATCCAAGTTATTGATAGAATAAAATTGAATATAACACGTTTGAGCGGTAACGCTGCCGGGGTCTGCGACCCCGGCAGCGTTTACCCTACATTTCCTTTTTCAGAAACCTCCCCGTTTCACTTCCCTTCACCTTACAAATCTCCTCGGGCGTACCTGATGCAACCAATTTGCCTCCCGCATTTCCACCCTCGGGCCCCATATCAATCACATAATCCGAAACCTTAACGACATCTAGGTTATGTTCGATAATCAAAACGGTATTTCCCTTATCCACCAACTTCTGTAAGACGTCTAGCAACAGCTTTACGTCTTGAAAGTGCAGACCGGTCGTTGGCTCATCTAAGACATATAAAGTCTTCCCAGTATCCTTTTTAGACAATTCCTCTGCCAACTTCACCCGTTGAGCCTCACCACCCGACAATGTTGTAGCGTGTTGGCCTAAAGTTATATACCCCAACCCCACTTCCGACAAGGTTTGAACCCTCCGATGAATGCGCGGTTGATGTTCAAAAAACTCAAGCGCTTGCTCAACGGTCATATCCAACACGTCGGATATAGACTTTCCTTTGAAGCGAACCTCTAAAGTTTCCCGATTAAATCGCTTTCCTTTACACGTTTCACATTCCACCAACACATCCGGCAAAAATTCCATCTCAATCTTCTTCCGACCAGCTCCTTCACAATCTTCGCAACGACCGCCTTTCACATTGAAACTAAATCGGCCAGCTTTGTAACCACGAATCTTCGATTCCGGTAACTCGCAATACAATGCACGAATATCTGTGTACATGTTTGTGTAGGTCGCTGGATTTGAACGTGGAGTACGCCCAATAGGCGATTGATCTACTTCAATAATCTTATCAATATGTTCTAAACCCGAAATCGACTTAAATGGCAATGGATCTCTTTTCGAACGATCAAAGTGTTGTTTCAATTTCAACACCAAGGTATCATGAATCAAGGTGGACTTCCCCGAACCCGAAACACCTGTCACCGTAATAAATTTCCCTAAAGGAAATGAAACCGAAACACCTTTTAAATTATTCCCAGATGCGCCTTTCAATTCAATTGAATGACCATTTCCGGATCTACGTACAGCAGGTGCCTTTATCGCCAATGTCCCATTCAAAAATTGTGCTGTGGGAGTTCCTAATTTCACAAACTCTGCGGGAGTTCCACTTCCTATCACCTGTCCACCATGTCGGCCCGCACCTGGACCTATATCGAGTATATAATCGGATTCCAGCATCATATCCTTATCATGCTCCACAACCAACACAGAATTACCCAAATCCCTTAGATCCTTCAAAGCCTGAATCAACTTTTCATTATCCCGTTGGTGCAATCCAATGGAAGGCTCATCCATAATGTACAATACACCCACCAACTGCGTTCCAATTTGGGTAGCTAACCTGATCCGTTGGGACTCCCCGCCCGACAAGGTCTTCATTGGTCGATCTAAAGTCAAATAAGTCAAACCAATTTGTGTCAAGAAAGAAACACGCTTCCGAATTTCCTTCAATACTTCCGCACCAATTTGTAATTGACGTTCCGAGATGCGCGAATCGATGTCTTCCAACCAAGCAGCCAGCTCAGCAATATCCATTTGGGCTAATTCTCCAATATGCTTATCTGCAACCTTAAAATGCAAAGCCTCCTTCTTCAAACGATAACCCTTGCATTCCGGACAAGTCTTGATCACTAAAAAATCACGTAACCAATCTTGCGTTTTCTCAGAACCACTCTCCTGCTGACGCTTTAAAAAATTGATTATTCCATCGTATTTTGAATTCCAGTCGGAACCCACATATTTCTTCGATGGCACGGGAACGGGTTCATCCGTACCATACAACATCACTTCTACCGCCTCGCGGGAAAATTTAGCAATAGGGGTTGATAAACTTACTTGATAAGGCTTCAGCAAAACCTCTAATTGCTTAAAAATCCACAACTCCCGATATTCTCCAATCGGTGCAATAGCACCACGTAATATACTTAATGATGTATCTGGAATAACAGATTCCTCGGTTATTTCTTCCACCACACCGAGACCCGAACAACAAGGACAGGCGCCATAAGGACTGTTGAATGAAAAAGTATTGGGAGCAGGCTCATCGTAAGACAAACCCGTCTTAGGATCCATCAAAGTCTGAGAGAAATAATGCAATTTATGGGAGGCATCCAAGACAAAAACTTGCCCTTTACCCACATTCATGGCTGTTTGTAAACTTTGGGACAAACGTACACGCTCATCTTCCGTGATCACTAATCTGTCCACAACCACTTCAATATCGTGCACTTTAAAGCGATCTAATTGCATCTTGGGTTCGATATCCATCACTTCCCCATCGACGCGCACTTTGGTATAACCCCATTTGGCAATCTGGACAAACAATTCACGGTAATGGCCCTTACGCCCCTTAACAACGGGCGCAAGCAAAACAACTTTACCGTTTGCAAATTGAGAAAGCAAGGTCCCAATTATTTGGTCCACGGACTGCTTCACCATCTTCTCCCCACTCAAATACGAGTAAGCCTCTGATGCACGCGCATATAATAAACGTAAGAAGTCATAAATCTCCGTTACGGTACCCAGGGTCGAACGTGGATTTTTAGAAGTTGTTTTTTGCTCAATGGAAATAACCGGCGACAAGCCTTCAATCTTATCTACATCCGGGCGTTCCATATTGCCCAAAAACGAGCGTGCATAAGCAGAAAAGCTTTCCATGTAGCGACGCTGCCCTTCGGCATAAATGGTATCAAAGGCCAAAGATGATTTTCCTGAACCCGAAATACCCGTCACGACTACCAGCTGATTCCGAGGAATCGATACATCAATATTCTTCAAATTGTGCTCACGAGCACCCAATACCTCAATATGTGAAAAACCCGTTAAGTCCATGCCTGCTGCTAAAAATTCAATCCATAAAGGTACAAAAAAAGAGGCTGCCCTTTTCGGGGCAGCCTCAAGAAAAATGAGATTATCTTATTTATTCAATAACTCATCAAATGTAATGCTTACATAGTACATACTTCCCACAGTTGGGTTAGCCCAACCTGTTGTGTATGGTGTACCAAATAAGTTAGTAGCTCCCACTTTTAAGATAGATTTCAAGCCAGACAATTTCTTGCTCACTTGCGCATCTAACGTATTAAATGAAGGAATTAAACTTTGTTGTGACTGATTAACCACTTGGTTAACAATCGATGATTGCCAAACAAATTTCTCTTGGTATCTCCAAACTGCATTTACACCCCAACCTGATCCACCGATGTTACGGTTACCAATTGTAATGTTAGTACGGTAGTTTGGCGTGTTGAATGCCAATTGGTAATTATTCAAACCACCATTATCCTTCACTGCATTATAAGATACGTTCGTTCCTAAAGTCCAGTTAGAGCCTAATTGGTAATCTAAACTCAAGCCCCATCCGTTTGTAACAACTTCATTGTCAACATTTGAAGGAAAAGAGTAAAGTTTGTTACCCAAAACAGCAGGATCTTGATGCTGAGCAGGCGTTTGAACAACAACTTGACCCGCAGAGAAGTTGGTGAAGTTTGATTGATATACATAGAAATCAGCCAAAATACGATCACCTAAAAATCCTTTGTAACCGAATTCAAGTGTGCGAACTTGCTCAGGCTTCCAAGCTTTAGATGTATAAGCCACAGGAGCTCCTTTCAAAACAGATTGTAATGTATAGGAATTACCTGAAAGTTTGTAACGATCTTGAACTACTGCTAAACCTCCTAATAAACGAGCAGAAGGTGTCTGCAAGTCAATGTATTGGTCTTGTGTCGTAGGAATACGGAAACCTGTTTGGTAAGAAGCACGGAAATTTGAACGTCCCTCCGAGTAAACCCCTGACAAACGTGGACTAAATTGTCCTTCAAAGTTTTCGTTCTTATCATAACGCAACGATCCAGTCAATTTGAATTTGTCAGCAAACATTTTCTTCGCCACTTGTGCATAAGCACCAAACTCATTGATTGTAAATTCATTTCCTGCATTATCTAAAGCGAACAAAGATCCTTCAGAGTTCAATGCATATTGACGATAATTTGCACCTACAATCATTTCAACTTTATTGTTCAACTTTTCAGTCAAATTGTACATCCCTTCTAGGTGATACAAAGCCGACTTATCTGTAAACTTAGCACCTCGTGGTAACGCTTGGCCTTTGATTGCCTCAACAGCTGTATTAAACGCCGCTGTTCCAGGAACCAAACGACCTACATCCGCTACCGAACGAGCTGTTCCATGGTAGTATGGAAAACTAGCTTGTGTACTTGCAATGGCAGTTCCAACAGCAGTAGTAGGATTTCCTGTTTGCGCTAATGTTGTTTGTAACACCTTTCCGAAGTTTGTTAATGCCAAACCAGCAAATGTGCTAAAGTATTCTGGATACCAAGCCTGGCTAGGTTTCGCTGCTTCGTTGATCAACTGGCCCAATGTACCCGTTGCATAAGCATCACCTGAATTTTCTTGCGTCGTGTAAGCACGTAAGAAGAAGTTAGAACCTTTTAACTCTGCCTTGTATTGTCCCATAGAGAAGTTCTTAATCGAATAACGATCAGCTCCTGTGTACATTGCTGTACCTTGACCATAAGATCCTTGCAAAATCAATTCTACTTTATCGTTGAAACGATAGTGCAATGCAGCATTAAATTTGATGTTACGATTTGCATATGAAGCGATATCGCTTTCTGCATAACCTTGACGAGAAATCGCTACGTTAGGAACGATGTAACCTAAAATAGCTGATGGAGTCAATAAACCTCCTGTCGCTTTTGAAATTTGGTTAATTCCTGCAGTTAATGGATTTGTTGGCACACCTAATAGTGGAGTCAATGATGACAACATATTTACATTTGTCTCATCTCCATAAATACCTACACCATTGTAAGCCAAATTCGTTGAACGATCACCGAAACCTAATGAACGCCCGTTCAATAAACTTTGATCACGCGTATCTGTAGCTGCCCAATCTTCCGCACTTAACATGTTGAAGTTGATCTTATATGCCCATTTGTTATTGATCGCTTTCGCATAACGCAAAGAAACATCTCCATAAGGAGTCAACGCCTCAGCACGATTACCTGCATACATCGCACCGGCTTTCACCTGTGCACTTAATCCTTGGTACAAGAAAGGTGATTTTGAATTCATCAAAATGATACCATTCATGGCATTCGGTCCGTATAACGCAGAAGCAGCTCCTGGTAAAACCTCTAAGCCTTCCAAATCCAACTCTGAAATACCTACGATATTACCTACCGAGAAGTTCAAACCTGGCGCTTGGTTATCCATGCCGTCAATCAATTGAACAACACGAACGTTACCATTGCTATTGAAACCACGCATACTGATGGAAGAGAAATTCACAGATTGTGTACTTACCTCTACCCCTTTCATGTTGCGCAAAGCATCATAAAAGTTGGCCGCTGGCGTCTCACGAATCGAACGCAAATCCATCTTTTCGATTGAAACTGGAGATTGCAATACTGATTCCTCAATACGTGAAGCCGAAACAACAACGTCTTGACCTAACACAGATTGCTCTTTTAAATCGATTTGAATATCTGATTTTGCAGATTTAACTGCAATTTCTTGACGCTCATATCCAACCATTGAAACGGAAATCGTAAATGGAACTGGAGTTGATGTCGTAAATGCAAAATGTCCATTTGCATCGGTAATTGTACCAATTACCTTCCCTTTAACCGATACACTTACCCCGATTAATGGTTCCTTTGATGCCGCATCTTTAATCGTTCCCCCAACTTTTGTCTGAGCAACTGCTGCAAACGCAAGTAAAAAGACAACCGTAAAAACCGGCAAGATTTGAGTAAAAAGTTTTTTCATAAATGTGATTGTTTGAAGTTTCTGTTAACGTTTTTATACACTTCTTTAACAAAGCTAAACAAGAATTAAGAATTTGCCCAATGTTTCATATTAAAAATATACCAATTTTTCCGAAAATATTTTAATTATAAATAAATCTTAGCTTCCAATCCTACCAAAATGCTTCCGTAACGACATAATTCTTAGTAGCTTTGATCAATTATTTGACACATGCAGCAAACTCGTATTTTTTTAAAAACCCTCCTAATACTCTGTATTACAGCAGCTTGCAAAACTCAAGAGCCCGCTCGATTATCCATTGCATGGAAAGAAAGCCCTGTGCCTGCTGAAATTGACTATAACGCATCTGAAAATTGGGCTGCCTTACCCGAGCGGAAGGACGCTGCTGATGCAATTCCTACTAATTCCCCGCTAAAAGATGAACAACAGCAGGCTGTAGCCGATGTATTTTTTGTTCACCCCACGATCTATACCTACGCTCCCACGACAGCATATCAGTGGAATGCCAACGTGCAGGACCAATACCTCAATCATAAAGTTGACTCATCTACAATCTTGAACCAGGCTTCTATTTTTAACTCTGCAGGAAGGGTATTTGCTCCGCGCTACCGGCAAGCTCATTATTTTGCTTTTGTCACGCCGAACAAGGCCGATAAAGATGCAGCGCTTCAAATAGCCTACTCAGATGTTAAAAAAGCCTTCGAATATTACCTGAGCCATTATAACCAAGGAAGGCCTTTTATCATTGCCTCACACAGTCAAGGAACTGTTCATGCCACGAAACTCATCCAAGAGCTTATCGATGGCAAGGACCTACAAAAACAATTTATTGCAGCCTATTTAATCGGGATTGCCACACCCAAAAATACCTTTAAACAAATTAGCCCATGTCAAAATGCGGATCAAACGGGCTGCTTTGTTGCGTGGACGACGTTCCAACAAGGTTATTTGCCACCGTGGCATCCAGGCAAACCGACTGAACTCGTCTCGACAAATCCGTTAACTTGGACACTTGATGAAAACTTTGCTTCGAAGAAACTTAATGATGGTGGCGTATCCTATGGGTTCAAGTGGGTTAAAAACTTTGCTGACGCACAAAATCACCAGGGTATCCTTTGGATTAATACGCCCTATGTGTTCGGTAGATCATTTGTTCGAATCAAGAATTGGCATCAAGCCGATATGAATTTATTTTACGCACCCATCCGAAATAATGCTAGCAATCGAGTTTCGGCTTACTTAAAAGCAACAAAATAATATGCAAAATACATACCTCATCATTATGGCTGGCGGCATTGGTACACGTTTTTGGCCAATTAGTCGGAGTGCAAATCCTAAGCAATTTCACGATGTACTGGGCGTAGGTAAAACGATGCTTCAACAAACAGCCGAAAGATTTGAAGGAATAATTCCACAAGAGAATATATATGTAGTAACCAGCGAAGAATTTGCCGGTATTGTCAAGGAACAGCTACCCTATTTGACGGAAGAGCAAATACTACAAGAACCCCAACGAAAAAATACGGCACCCTGTATTGCTTATGCAGCCTATAAGATTGGGAAAAAGAATCCTAACGCCACACTGATTGTAGCACCCGCGGACCATGTGATTATTAAAGAAATTGCTTTTCAAAATCATGTTAGAGCAGCCATTGAGACGGCAAAAGAGGACGTATTGGTAACCTTGGGGATTCTTCCTACTCGACCAGATACAGGCTATGGGTACATTCAATTCCAACCCGGAGAAACAACAGCCAAAACGGTCAAAACGTTTACTGAAAAACCTCACCTTGAACTAGCTGAAGCGTTTTTAGAAAGTGGTGATTATGTTTGGAATGCGGGCTTATTTGTCTTTAAAATTCCTGTCTTTAAAAAGGAATTGGAAAAGCATCTTTCACGCCTGGCTGAACAATTTGAAGAAGGAGAAGAGTTCTATTTCACTAGCGAGGAACAAGATTTCATCCGCAAAGTCTATGCGGTTTGTAAAAGTGTATCCATTGACAATGGCATCATGGAGAAAGCGCAGATTGTTAAAGTAATCCTTGCCGATATTGGCTGGTCCGACTTAGGAACATGGAAATCACTCTATGAAATTCATGACAAGGATTCTAACGGCAATGTGATTGACGGCAACGTGATGATCTATGATACGCAAAATTGCATCATCAAAACCCCAAGCGAGAAATTAGTTGTCGTTCAAGGATTACAGAACTTCATTGTTGCAGAACATGAAAATGCCTTAATGATTTGTCCGCAAGATCAAGAACAAGAGGTGAAAAAGTTTGTGGAGGCAGCTACCTATTTGAACCCTAAATACTCTTAGGCATTCGCCAAATCAATCATGGCTTGAAAATCCGAGAGCAATTTAATATTAGCAGGAACTTTACGATCCGGTTGTAATATTTGATAGCCTGTTAACAAGACCTGAGATTTGGGAAAATCCTGTGACATCTGAACTAAATAATCATCGATTAGCTCCGCATTGGGCTCAGAGGTAAATACGCTAAAAATATAATCGGGTTGATGAATTTCGTAGGCCAACTGCAATTCCTCATAGGGCAGAGATTGGCCTAAATACACCACTGAATGTTTGCGGGCGCGAAACACATAATTCGCAAATAACAGTCCAATCTCATGCAATTCACCTTCAGGTAAGTACAAAAGGAATTTCTTCGAATCTGGCTTTAAGCTTAAATCTTGTGAATCAATGTTAGCAATCAGTTTTTGACGAATCAAATGACTTATGAAATGTTCCTGCGCGGGGCCCACAGAGCCTGATAACCATAATCCGCCTAGTCGGCGCATAAATGGATAAATAACATGCAACATATAGCTCTCGAAGCCATGCGCATGAATCATATTTTTTGTTAACAATTGGAATTTGGCTTCATCCAAATCCAACATAGCCAAGGTCAATGCTTGAATTTGTTCGGGAAAATCGAATTGACTTTCGGACAAGTGTAAAATATGCGATGCCATTTCGGCCTCCGACATATTCGCAATGGCTGATATCTTAAATCCGCCTTTATCTTGAAGCAAAGCAATATTAAGAACACGCTTTAACTCCTCGTCGGTGTAGGTTCTGATGTTCGTTTCCGTCCGACTAGGGGTCAAAATGCCATAGCGTTGCTCCCAAATACGCAAGGTATGCGCTTTGATTCCGCTTAAATTCTCTAAATCTTTAATTGAATATATGGCCATTCCACGAATCTGTATAGTAGGCTAACGAATCTAATGGTAAAATGTTTAAGAAAAGATTTGCAATAAAATCCAATGTCCCAAAAAGAAACAAAATTGCAAGACAGCGATGAGTCGAAATAAACTCGATTTCGTAGATAAACCCGCGGTGTTGTACACCCAGTGAAAAAAGAAACTAGCTAACCACCAGGCCCCAAAATTCTGCACAGGTACCGTGTTCCCTGCCCATTGCCAGAAATCATAATGCATGGCAACAGGCTCAATCAATAAATCCAAGGCCGTCATCAATCCTGCACCCAAGGCTGCCTTTCCAATACGCCCTTCTATATTCCATTCTGCGACAACGGCATTCGTTGCGATGACTAAAATAACCCAATTTAGCCCAATGGTAATCGGAACATTCATCACTTGAAATCCAAGCGTCTTTCCATACGCATAAGAACCAAATATTTGGCCCGTTTTCACGCCCACAACTTCCAGCATCCAACCAGCAAATGCCAAGGCAAATAACATGACATAGGCGTTTTTGTTGGGGTTGGGATTGGGATAATAAATCACACAGATAAAGGCCGTAAACCAAAGGGTCAAGGGTACCAAAGAGGTAAATAACTGAGCCGTTTCAGGAATATGCATACCAAATAATCCTGCAGCATAGACGACAATCAAAAAACGTTTTAAAAATTGTGGATTCATATATTATTTTATTTACCAACCCGCGGGTTTTTGTAATTCAATGCCATCATTTCCGACTAGCTTCATGGGAAATTGACACTCGATTAATTTTTCTTTGGTAATCAATTGACTTGAACGCGCCTCCTCCTCTAATGTTTCGTTTTCGCGCAATGGAGGAAACAACATAACCACCGATTTTGTAGCAAAACTTTCATTGACAGCTTCAACACAAGGAGTAAAATCCGTATCGCCGGAAACAACGAATGCGACATCATAAGCATCCAAATGCGCATCCATGAGTAGATGCGTCGCCAAATTGACATCCGTCATTTTCTCCGTAGGCGTCACCCATTTGTGATTACATTGATAACATTCAATGGTTTTACTATGGTATGATCCGAAAATCAAATCAACCCCGGCTAATTCAAGCGCATCCAAATACGTTGCTTGGCGTGCTTCTTTCGCTTCATCATGGGTTAAACGAGACGTAAAGAATTTTACGGCGACTAAGGCTTGACCAGAATCTAGAAAACTTTCCATCAGCTTCTTAACATCTAACCATTTACAATACTTCAGGCCGGCATCGACCATGCCAAAATATAAATTAGAGCCATCGATGTAAGCAATTACGCGCTGCTTGGATTCGTTCATGCCCAAAAATAAAAAAAAGTCCTGGCATTATACCAGGACTTTTCAAATGAAACGGGCGGATGATGGGACTCGAACCCACGACCAAGCGCACCACAAACGCCTACTCTAACCAACTGAGCTACAACCGCCATTTAGGACTGCAAAAATACGGAAAGCTTGCAATAATGCAAACCTTAGGACAAAAAAAGCGGGAGATTTTTTCAAATCCCCCGCAATAAATTATTTCTGAGCTGCTACGTAACGCGCCTCAGCCTTATTCCAATCAATGACACTCCAGAATGCATCGATGTAATCCGGGCGCTTGTTTTGGAATTTTAAGTAATACGCATGTTCCCAAACATCTAATCCGATGACAGGAAATCCTTTTACATCCGCGACATCCATTAATGGGTTATCTTGATTTGGTGTAGAAGAAACGGCTACAGAGCCATCTTTTTGAGCAACTAACCACGCCCAGCCTGAACCGAAACGCGTTAAACCTGCTTTTTTAAACTCTTCTTTGAATGCATCAAATGAACCGAATTTCGAATCGATTGCTTTTGCTAAGGTTCCTACAGGAGCCCCACCACCGTTTGGCGATAAGATATTCCAAAACAAATCGTGGTTAAAGTGACCACCGCCGTTATTACGAACTGCCGGAGATAAGGTTGAAATCGTTGTAAACAATTCTTCCAAAGACTTTCCTTCTAATTCTGTTCCGGCCACAGCTGCGTTCAAATTCGTCACATAGGCATTGTGGTGACGATCATGGTGAATCTCCATCGTCAATGCATCGAAATGCGGTTCTAATGCGTTATTCGCATAAGGTAAAGGTGCTAATTCAAAAGCCATATCTATAAAATTAAAATTGTGAATTACCTATTGATTTTAGTAAACACGAATTGCGACAATTTTGTTCGCTTTCCCTATCGTTTACGTGAAAAAAATTCTTTTAATAATGCCTCCGATTCTTCGGCTAAAATCCCGCCAATAATTTCTGTTTTGGGATGCAAAACAGTTGAACCCAACGCCCGAAAACCTCGTTTTTCTTCCGAAGCTCCAAATACCAGTCGGCCCAATTGCGACCAATATAATGCACCCGCGCACATCAAACAAGGCTCAAGCGTTACATATAATGTACAATCCTTTAAATATTTCCCCCCGATTGTCTGCGCAGCTGAAGTAATGGCAAGCATTTCAGCATGTGCCGTTACATCGGTCAATATTTCAGTTTGATTAAATGCCTTCGCAACAATTTTGCCTTGACAAACGACAACTGCCCCTACAGG